>NZ_DATCVM010000208.1:0-75943 GCF_036566845.1 Williamsia sp. | reverse complement strand
ATCGTCTGCCACCCGGTCAGAACTACCCGCCGAGATCGAGGTCGCGGTGGGGCCAGAGGTGGGCAACAGGCTTCGCGAATCACTCGGGGCCGCCGGTCTCACGCTCAACACCGCATTGTCGCTTGCCTGGGCGTTGGCGCTCGGCAAGCACCTCGGGCGCACTGACGTGGTGTTCGGTGCGACGATCTCGGGGCGGCCGCCGGAGATCGCCGACATCGAAACCGCGATCGGTGCTTTTGTCGACACGATCCCGGTGCGGGTGCGCCTGGACCCGGCCGCCAGCCTGATCGACAACGCACTCACACTGCAGCGTAAGCAGATTCAGTTGATGTCGGCGCCCCATGTGGGACTCGGTGCAATCCAACGTGCGGCCGGGGTCGGAGAGCTCTTCGACACCTTGCTGGTGGTCGAGAACTTCATGATCAACTCGGCGGAGTTCGGGCAGGCGCAGCGCCGAGCCGGGTTCGAGGTCGGTGAGCCGGTGATCGAAGACGCCACCGAGTTCCCGCTGTCGCTCACCATTGTCCCGTCTTCCTCCGGGATCCGGATTCTGGCCAAATATCAGCCATCCCAGATCGCCGAATCGTCGGTTCGGTCCTTGGTCGACCGGATGTCCATGGGGCTGAACACCTTTGCCGCCGCACCCGAAACTGTCCTCGGGAGAGTCGACCTGGCCACACCGACGGAACGGAAAGCGTTGGCGGCCTCGTCGGAAATCTCCGACACCGAACCCACGTTGCCGGTGACCCGGCAGATCCGTGCGCGTGCGAGTGCAACTCCGGATGCGATCGCGCTCGTGACCGCGTCCACCGCGATCACCTATGCGGACCTGATCGCACGCGTCGACGACTTCGCACACGAGTTCTCTTCCCGTGGGATCGGCCTCGAGAGTGTGGTCGCGATCGCGGTGCCGAGGGGGATCGATGCGGTGGTGTCGATGCTCGCAGCACTCGACGTCGGTGCTGCGTACCTGCCCATTGATCTGACGTATCCGGACGAGCGCATCTCCTACATGGTTTCCGATGGGGCACCCGCGCTGGTGATCACCGACGATCCGCGGGTCCGGGCGCACGCCGATTGCCCCGCCATCGATCCTGCGTCCATCGGCGCCGGAAGCGGACGCCCGCGGTCCGGCGACCTCTTCATTCCGGAGTCGATCGCGTACGTCGTCTACACCTCGGGATCCACCGGCACACCCAAGGCCGTGCTGGGAACCGCGGGCGCGCTAGCCAACCGGATCGCGTGGGCGGCGTGGGCGTGGTCCTTGCCGACCGCCGACGTCCGACTGGCGAAGAGCTCGCTGAGCTTCATCGACGGATCCACCGAGTTGCTGGGTGCGCTGGCCGCCGGCGCGCAGGTTGTCCTCGCCGATCCCGAGACGGCCGCCGACCCACACGAACTGGGCCGGCTGATCGATGAGCATGCGATCAGCCAACTCACCGCCATCCCGGGTCTGTCCGCTGCGCTGGCGGACACCGCACCCGTGCAGTCGGTGCGCCGGTGGATTCTGAGTGGTGAACCGTTGACCGTCGACGCGGTGAATCGGATCAGCCGCGCCACTCCCGAAGCCGAGCTGATCAACTCGTATGGCTCATCCGAGGTTGCCGGTGACGTGACCACCACCGTGGTGACACCCGGAGATCGCGTTTTGGTTGGTGCCGCTGTGCCGGGCACCGGGATCTGTGTGCTCGACATGTTCTTGCAGCCGGCCGCACCGGGGGCGGTCGGTGACGTCTACGTGCGGGGTGCGCAGCTGGCGCGTGGGTACCGGGGGAACCCGGGAGCCACCGCCCTCGCGTTTGTCGCCGACCCGAACGGGCAAGGGACCAGGCTCTACCGCACCGGCGATCTGGGCCGGGTCGATGACACCGGCAGGTTGGAACTGCTGGGCCGCAGCGACAGTCAGGTGACCATCCGGGGACATCGTGTCGAGTTGGCGGAGGTCGAGACGGTTCTGTCGGCGTTGCCGGAAGTCGTTTCGGGCGCCGTGGCGGTACGCACCGATGCACACGGCGACAATCTGCTGGTGGGCTACGTTGTGCCCGAACATGGTGGCGTGACCGGGCAGACGCTGCGCCAGGCGATGGCCCGGCACCTGCCGCGACATCTGATCCCGACCGCGTGGACTCTGGTCGCGGAACTCCCTGTGCTCCCGAACGGCAAGCGCGATCGCACGAACCTGCCGGAACCGGTTGTGACACATGAAGTCAGCGGCCGCAACGAACCTCGTACGGCCGCCGAGGCGCAACTGTGCGCCCTCTTTGCTGAGGTCCTGGGTGTGGCGCTGATCGGACCCGAGGAGAACTTCTTCGATCTCGGCGGGCACTCGTTGTCGGCCACCCGTTTGATCACCCGGGTCCGTGCCGTGCTCGGAGCATCGCCGACCGTCGCAGACATCTTCGAACATCAGACACCCGCCGAACTCGCCGAGCTCATAGAGGCCGACGCCGGTACCGCCATCGAACCGCTTGTGGCGCAGGACCGGCCGGCACAGCTGCCGTTGTCGTATGCGCAGCAACGGCTTCGGTTTCTGCACCGGATCCCCGAAACGCGGTCGGCCTACACCCTACGTTTCGCACTGCGGTTGGACGGACTCCCGGACCGCGCAGCGCTGCGGCGGGCCCTGTCCGCGGTGGTGGATCGGCACGAGGCCCTGCGGACGATCTTCCCGGAAGACCCGGAGACGGGTCAGTCGACGCAGGTGATCCTGCCGATCGGCACCGGCGTCGCATGGAACGAGAGTTCCTGCAGTGCTGCGACTCTGACGACCGTCCTGCAGTCGCTCGGTGAGCGGACCTTCGACCTCACCACCGAGCTCCCGATCCGCGGCGAGCTGATCGACATCGGGCACGGGCGGAGCGTGCTGGTCGTGCTGGTCCATCACATCGCCGCCGACGAGTGGTCGGCATCGGCGTTGATGAATGATCTGGCCCGGGCCTACCAGGGCGAATCGCTACCGGCTCTGCCGGTGCAGTACGCGGACTATGCGCTCTGGCAACGCCGTGTTCTCGGCGAACCGGAGCAGCCGACCGACCTCACCCGGCGGCAGCTCGACTATTGGCGAGGTCAGCTCGCGGGTATACCCCTCGAATTGCCGTTGCCCTACGACCGTCAGCGGCCGACCGAGGCGTCATACCGCGGTGCCACCGTCGAGTTCGGTGTCAGTGCAGCAGAACTGGCATCGCTGCGCCAGGTCGCGCGCACCACCGGGTCGTCGATGTTCATGGTGGTGCACGCGGCGACGGTGATCGCGCTGTCGGCGTCCGGTGCCGGCACCGACATCGTGGTCGGGACGCCGGTGGCAGGCCGCACCGACACCGCGCTCGACGAACTGGTCGGGTTCTTTGTCAACACCCTGGTGTTGCGCACCGATCTCGGCGGTGATCCGACAGTGGGTGATGTGCTCGCAGCCGTGCGCACCACCGACCTCGACGCGTATGTGCACCAAGATGTCCCGTTCGAGCGGATCGTCGAAGCACTGGACCCGGAACGCTCGCTCGCTCGCCAACCGCTGTTCCAGACCCTGGTCCAATACCGCAACGCGATCGTCACGCCGAACGTCCGCGGCGCGGTCAGTGAACCCGTCTTCGCCGGCTCCCGGACCGCCAAGTTCGACCTCACCTGTGAGTTCCGGGAATCTGCCGAGGATTTCGGGCTGACCGCGACTCTGGAGTACGCAACCGACCTCTACGACTCCGCAACCGTGGCGTCGATCGCGGGACGGATTCGGGGTGTCCTCACCGCGCTTTCCACTGACCTGACCACCCGACTCTCGCAGCTGCAGCTGCTCACCGCCGACGAAGAGCAGGTGGTGCTGTCCGATGCACGGCCCGCGGGGCGGGCGGCGACCTCGCTGACGGACGTGTTCGCCGAGTCGGTGCGTAGCCATCCGACGTCGGTGGCGGTGCAGGACGCAAACGGGTCGTTGACGTACACCGAGCTCGATCAGGGGTCGCGCGCGCTCGCGGCGGCCCTGGCGGCGGCCGGAGCCGGCCGCGGGTCCTTTGTCGCCCTGATGGTCCCGCGGACAAGCGATCTGGTGGTCGCGGTGCTGGCGACCTTGCGCGCGGGTGCGGCCTACGTGCCGATCGATCCGGAGTATCCGGACGACCGCATCCGGATGATCGTCTCCGATTGCGCCCCTGCGGTGGTGGTGGTCGCAGGTGGCGTAGTTCCACCCGCCGGTCTGCCCCCGAACGCCACGGTGGTGACCCTCGAAACGGCATGTCAGGCAGTCGATTCAGATGATCCGGCGACGCCTGTCATCCTGACCGAACACGATCCTGCCTATGTGATCTACACGTCGGGGAGTACGGGCAGGCCCAAGGGCGTGGTGGTCTCCCACGGCAACGTGTGTGCCCTCCTGGACGCTACGGCCAACCGGTTCGAGTTCGGCCCGGACGACGTGTGGACGCTGTTCCACTCGTACGCGTTCGACTTCTCGGTGTGGGAAGTGTGGGGCGCTCTTGCCCACGGCGGTCGCGTTCACGTTCTCGGTCATGACGAGGTCCGGTCGCCCGGTGCGTTGCTCAAGACGATCAAGCGTGCCGGTGTCACCGTCCTGAATCAGACGCCGACCGCTTTCCGGCAGTTCGACGCGGCCGACGCCGCGACCCCCGGTTCGGTCGAATCGTTGCGGTACATCATCTTCGGCGGCGAGGCCCTCGAACTGCCCGCCCTGGCGGGATGGTTTGCGCGCCACCGCGCACCTTCAGGTGATCGTCAGGCCGGGACGGCGTTGATCAACATGTACGGCATCACCGAGACCACGGTGCACGCCAGCCTGCTCCAGATCGAGGAAGAAGACACCCGGGTGCCGTCGAGTCTGATCGGCGCGCCACTGGCCGGATTCCGGGCGCGGGTACTGGACCACCTACTCCGGCCCGTGGGGGTCGGGGTCAGCGGTGAGTTGTACCTCACGGGCCCTCAGGTCGCCGCCGGATACCTTCGGCGCGGCGGTCTGAGCAGCGTTCGGTTTGTCGCCGACCCCTGGAGTGATGCCGGCGAGCGGATGTATCGCACCGGCGATGTCGTCCGGTGGACCGGTCGAGGAGTTCTCGACTACGTCGGTCGCGCCGACCAGCAGGTCAAGATCCGTGGATTCCGCATCGAACCCGGCGAGATCGGCGCGGCGATCCGCGACGTCGCCGGCGTCCGGGACGCAGTTGTGATCGACCGTGAGGGTCCTTCGGGTGCAACCATTTTGGTTGGCTATGTGGTCGCTGCGGAAGGCTCCGTTTCGGCGAATGCGTCATCGGCGGAGGGCCAGGCACTGCGGGATCGCATACTCGCTGCACTGAGCCGTCGGCTTCCCGACCACATGGTCCCGACGTCGCTGGTGTTCCTGTCCGAGTTCCCGATGACACAGCACGGGAAACTCGACCGCGCGGCGTTGCCCGCACCGGACTTCGCCGCGAGTGTGAGGGCGAGGAAGCCCGCGACGGACAACGAGCGGATCCTGTGTGAGGTGTTCGCCGAGACCCTTGGTCTTGAACAGGTTTCGGTCGACGACGACTTCTTTGCATTCGGCGGCGACAGCATCGTGTCGATCCAGTTGGTCAACCGGGCCCAACGTCGTGGTCTGACCTTGGCAACCCGGGACATCTTCACCCACCGGACCGTGGCCGCACTCGCGGCGGTCGCAACAACCGAAGATCAGAACCAGCCGGGAGCTGATGAGTCGGAGGGTCCGGTTGCGCTGCTGCCCATCATGTCCCGTCTTCGGGAGCTCGGTGGATCGAGCACGCACATCAACCAGTCGATGGTGGTGCAGGTCCCCGCAGCGGTGGACGCCGCAGCCATGTCGACGATTCTGTCGGCGCTGGTGGATCACCACGACGCTCTGCGACTGCAGCTCACCGACATCGCGGGCATCCTCTGGTCGCTCGAGATCAGGCCTCGCGGAGCGGCTCCCGCGACAGATGTTCTCGACGTCGTCTCGGTGTCCGAGGGCGCCGACCTCGCCGCCGAGGTGGCACGTTGGTCGGAAGCTGCCCGCGATCGCCTCGATCCCGAAGCCGGACGGATGCTGGCCGCAGTCCACCTCGACCGTCACAACGCCCCGGGTCGACTGATCCTGGTGTTTCATCACCTCGCCGTCGACGGGGTGTCGCGCCGCATCATCCTCGAAGACCTCGAACAGGCCTGGAGCGATCTGCAGGCCGGGCGCCCGATCGACCTGCTTCCGCCGCGAACCACCCTGTCGCAGTTCGCCGACCGGGTGTCCGCCGCTGCACTCGACTCCGGCCGGCAGCGCGAACTCGCCCATTGGCAGACCGTGCTGGCGCCGGGCGGTGAGTTGGTGGCGGGTCCGGTGTCCGGATCGGTGGGAGAGCAGCGCGTGGTGGAAGTCGAGCTCGATACCGCAACCAGCGGTGCACTTCTCACCTCGGTGCCGGCGGAGACCGGGTTCGAGGTCACCGCGGTACTGCTCGGATCGGTCCGATCGGCGCTCGGGGATTCCACGCGTGATGTGGTTGTCGATGTGGAACGGCACGGCCGCGAGGATCCCGATTCCGGACCGGCGGTGGAACTGACCCGCACGCTCGGCTGGTTCACCGCGATGGCGCCGGTTCGGTTGTCCGCGTTCACCTCCGTCGACGACGCCGTGGCGCAGACTGCGGCCGCCCTGGCGCAGGTGCCCGGATCCGGTCTGGGATACGGGATGCTGCGCTACCTCGATCCGCAGACCAGCGAGATCCTGGCTCGAACCGGTGGCGCCCAGGTGCTCTTCAATTACCTCGGCCGGATTCCGGTCGGCAAGGGTGGCGATTGGCTACCGACGCCGGAGACTGCGGCTCTGAACACTCCGCCGGATCCGGATCTTGGTGTCCCGTATGCACTGGAGATCGAACTCGTATCCCTCGACGGGCCCGATGGCCCGGTGTTGCGTGGCAGGTTCGCGTACCTCCCGAGTCTTCTCTCCGAGGAGACCGTGACGAGCCTGGCCGAGCAATGGCTCTCGGCCGGTAGACAATTGGCGGCTTCCGTCGTGAACATGGTGGAGGTGGCCCGGTGACCGACGTCAGAGAGTCCTATGACGAGGTGGAAGACGCGTCGATCGAGTCGGCTGTCGAACTTCCGGCGACGGCCGCGCAGCGTGACATCTTCCTCGGTTCGCAGACCGCGATGGACGCGACTCTGTACAACACCGGTCTCTACGGTGTGGTCACATCGGGCCAGCTCGATATCGATCGGCTCGCAACCGCCATCGGCAGGGTGGTCGCCAAGGCGCCCACCCTGCATGTGCGCTTCCGGTTGGCCCCCGATGGTGAACTCCTGCAAGTGGTCACACCGCCGCCCTCGGGTGCCCCCGAAGTGATCGATCTCCGCTCCGAGTCGGATCCGCGGGGTGCCGCGATGGCGTGGATGCGAGCTGAACTCGACCGGCCCCGCGATGTCACCAGTGAGCATCTGTTCGGAACCGCGGTCCTGCGGGTGGCCGACGAGGAGACGATCTGGTTCCTGTACGCCCACCACATCGTCTGCGATGGTGTGGGACTCATGCAGCTCGGCCTCTCGGTGCGCCGTGCCTACCCGGCGCCGGCCGACTTCGATCCGGGAGCCCGCTGGTCGGTCGAGAGCTTCGTCCGGGCCGATCGCGAGTACCGGCAGTCTGCACAGTTCGACCTCGACCGCGCGTACTGGGTTGAGCGTATGGCCGATCTGCCACCGGCACCGCGACTCCTGACGCGGTTTGTCCCACCTGCCCAGGGCACCGAACACGCTGCGGTGATCCTCGACTCCGACCGCACCAAGATCCTGCAGGACCTGGGCAAACAGCACGGGTTGTCGCTGGCACAGGTGTTGATCGCGGCATTGGGGGCGTTCACCTCCCGTAAGACCGGTCTGTCCGACATCGTTTTCGCGTTGCCGATGACAGCGCGGGGCGTGAGCGAGCTGCGATCCATTCCGGCGATGGTGTCGAGCGTTCTGCCCTTGCGGGTGGCGATCGACGGTCGGGACAGTCTGGTCGACATCGCCGCGCGCGTGGCGGATCGGCTCGGGGACATGATGAAGCACGGCCGGTTCCGTGGTGAGGACCTCGGACGGGAACTGCGGGGTCGTGATTCCGGCTATCGCATGTTCGGTGCCGGAGTCAACGTCCTGACCGCCTCGTCGAACGCCACCGTGGGTGGATTGCCGGCGCAGTTCATCCCGCTGGCTTCCGGACCGGTGGGGGACATCGAGTTCCTCGCGGTGATCCAGAGGAGCGCCGAACCGATACGCATCGCATTGCGCGGCGTTGCCGAGGCGAAGGACGACGTCGTCGGGGTCGCGGGCGAGCTGGAAGCGTTCTTCGACAATCTCTTTGTCGACCCGACCGCCCGATTGCAGACGCTGGGTTCGAACGGCGCCGCGGTGCCGGACGGCGATTCGCAAGCCCTGCCGTTGCTTCCGGCACTGCACCGGGCGCGGCAGCAGCCCGACTCGGTCGCCGCGCGAAGGACCCGGATGGTCGATCTGCCCGCCGGGTCCACCGCCGAACACGTCCACGACGCGGCGCGGGCTCTGGTGGGCGCTCACCAGATCCTGCGCACACGACTGTCCGAACCCGCTGCCGGATTGTGGTCGCTGGAACCGGTCGACCCCGAGCCCGCCGATTCGCCGGACGAGATCGATACCCGTGCCGGCCGGATCCTGGGTGTCCGGTGGCACCCCGAGCGACCGGGTGCGCAATTGACGGTTGCCGCATTGTTCGTCGACGAGGCGTCCCTGTCGGTACTGGCGGCAGAACTGACCCAGGCCGTGCTCGACGCACTGGCCGGGCGAGCGATCCGGATCGATCCGCCGGCTACGCACATCGGTACTGTGGCACAGGAACTCTCGGCCCGATCCAGGTCACCTCGACTACTCGCGGAATTGCCCCATTGGATGGGAATCCTGGCGCCCGGTGGACGCCTGGCAGCCGGAACAGCCGAACGGCCGACGCCCGATACCACGGTGCCCATCGGGTACAACTCCGAAATGCCTGTCGCGGCACCGGATGACCTGGCGGCAGAAGAGCTGACTGCGGTGCTGTCCGCTGCCGCCGCGCTGACGATTCATCGCTGGGATGCCGTGCGCGGTATCGCCAGGACCGAGATCACCTTCGAGGTCGGTCAGGACACCCAACATCAGGCGCCCTTCGGTCTGGATCTGTCGGGGACCGTCGGCCCGCTGCGATCGGTGGCCCCGATCCGGCTGCCGCTGGCCACCGAGGCCGAGCAGGATCCGGTGCAGCTCATCGAGATTGCCCGCCGGTTCTGGACCGGTGCCGCGGGTGGGCGTTACGAAGTTCTGCGCCACCTGCAACCGCAGGCGGGCGCTGCGTTGGCGGCGCTGCCACCGGTGGATCTTCGGGTCGAGAGGCTCGACGTCGACGAACCGATGCCGGCCTCGACGGCGATCCGTCTGACAGTGCGGCGCAGCACTGCTGGCTGGACGGCACGCGTAGAAGGAAAGTATTGCGCGGCAGGTGATCTCGAGTTCGAACAGCTCTCCGAGATCTGGGCGCAAACCCTGACCGCGCTGTTGCCGACGGCGGCGGCGCGCACCTCGCGGTATCTGGTCCGGGTGACGCCGGAGCAGGACGAGGCCCTCATCGCGCTGGGCGGAGAGCACATCTCCGACGTGTGGCCACTCTCGCCGCTGCAGGAAGGTCTGTTCTATCAGGCGCAGGTCGAGCGCGACAATGACATCTACACGGCACAGTTCTGGCTCGACGTCGATCATCGCCTCGATGCCGACCGCCTGCGGGTTGCCGCCACCGAACTGATGAAGCGAAACCCTGCGATCCGGGCGGGATTCACGGTCGACGGATTTGATACGCCGGTCCAGTTTGTCGTCGACGATCTCGAACCCGCACTCACCGAGGTCGACCTGTCCGGGTATCCGGAGTCCGACAGGCAGGAGATGCTCGAGGCCGAACTGGTTCGCGACCGGCGCACACCGTTCCGGCTCGATGCGCCTCCGCTGTGGCGGATGACGCTCATCCATCTGGATCCGGGCCATGACCGCCTGGTGATCAACCGGCAGTTCATGTTGTGGGACGGCTGGTCGGGTGGCCCCTTCGTCTCGCAGCTGCTGGCGCTCTATGCCACCACGGATTTCGGTTCGGTGGACGCGCCCGCGGCCACGTTCGGTGATTACCTCGCCTGGCTGGGAACTCAGGACCAGCAGGTCGCGCAGGATGCGTGGGCGCAGATCCTCGCCGGCGTCGAAGAACCATCGCTGCTCGCACCCCGTGCCCCGGGGATGGCGACCGCGGTACCGGTGCGGATCGAACGCACGCTCGGCAGCGACTTGTCGACGGACCTGCGTGGTGCTGCTCGCCGCGCGGGTGTCACGCTCAACGCCGCACTCAATGCGGCGCTGGCGCTGGTGCTCTCGCGTCACCTCGGTCGCGCCGATGTGATCTTCGGATCCACCGTGTCGGGTCGCCCGACAGAGGTTCCGGGACTGGATTCGGTGATCGGGTTGTTCCTCAACACCGTTCCGGTCCGGGTGGGACTGCGGCCGGGGGAGACCCTGACCGAACTCACCCGACGCGTGCAGACCGATCGGGTCGATTCGATGGCCTACGACCACCTCGGTCTGGCCGGTATCCAGCGCGCTGCCGGTGTCTCCACGCTGTTCGACGTTCTGTACGTACTGCAGAACTTCCGCACCGAGGCCGAAGAGGCTGAGCAGTCCAGGCGCCATGGACTGCTCGGCGAAGGCAGCCTGGACCACACGCACTACCCGGTCACCATCGTGGTGACACCGAGCGACGACATCCGGTTCCGGATCGAATACCGCGCCGACCTGATCGGCGACAACCTCGCCGCGACCCTGGCCGACGAGTTCCGTTCCGCTCTGGTGACATTCGTTGATGCCCCGGACACCGTGGCCGCCGCAGCGCTGCCGATCGCACTTCCGGCGGCACCCGCGGAATCGCTCGACGACGTGCCCGACGTGACGATCTCCGAGATGCTCGCCGAGCGAGCGGCCCTGATCCCGACGGACACCGCCCTGGTGTTCGGCGGCGAACGGGTCACCTACGCCGAGCTCGACGCGCGGATCAACCGGTTGGCCCGGCTGCTGCTCGGGGAGGGTGCGGGGCCGGAGTCCATCGTTGCCATCGCGCTTCCCCGCAGCATCGACACCGTGGTGGCACTGTTCGCTGTACTCCGTTGCGGCGCAGCCTATCTACCCCTGGAGCTCGACCATCCCGATGACCGGCTCGAGGCCATCCTCGGACAGGGTGGGCCGATGGCGGTCCTGACCGTAGGGGCCACCGCGTCCCGGCTCGGCTCCGGCCGGAATCTGCTGGTACTCGACGACACCGAGACCTTCCAGAAGATGGCCGATCTACCTGAATCATCCTTGACCGCAGCAGAACTCGGAATCTTTGCCCCCGGGACGCCGGGGCGCCTGCGGCATCCGGCCTATGTCATCTTCACCTCGGGTTCCACCGGTCTGCCCAAGGGTGTGCTGACCCCGTATCTCGGGCTGACGAACATGCAGCTCAACCACCGCAGCGCGATCTTCGATCCGACCGTCCGCGCCGTCGCCGAATCGCGTGGGTCCGCTCGGCTCCGGATCGCGCACACGGTGTCGTTTGCTTTCGACATGTCGTGGGAAGAGTTGTTGTGGCTTGTCGAGGGCCATGAGGTGCATGTCTGCGACGAGGAACTCAGGCGCGATGCCGCCGGGCTCGTCGACTATTGCCGACAGCACCTCATCGACGTTGTCAACGTGACCCCGACCTACGCCCATCACCTGTTCGAGGCCGGACTACTGGCAGGTCCGCAGGACATCATGTCCCCGTACCCCGGGCATCGACCGCCGCTGGTCCTCCTCGGTGGAGAAGCGGTCCCCGAGAACATCTGGCAGCAGCTACGCGACACCCCGGATATGCTGGGTTACAACTTGTACGGACCCACCGAGTACACGATCAACACCCTCGGTGCGGGTACCGACGAAAGCGACAAACCCACCGTTGGACATCCGATCAGCCGGACCGAGGGCCACCTCCTCGATCCGTGGCTCCGTCCGGTGCCGGGCGGTGTGGTCGGTGAGTTGTACGTCACCGGAGCAGGTCTCGCGCGCGGCTACCTGAACCGGGCCTCGCTGACCGCGGAACGGTTTGTCGCCGATCCGTTCGCGGAGCCGGGGCAGCGGATGTACCGCACCGGCGACCTGATGCGGTCGCGGGCCGACGGGAATCTGGAGTTCCTCGGACGCACTGACGATCAGGTCAAGATCCGCGGCTACCGCGTGGAAACCGGAGAGGTCGAGGCGGTCCTCGACGCCCATCCCGACATCGTCCGCGCAGCGGTGATCGCGGTAGCGGATCCATCACTGCCCGGGACCAAACGGCTGGTTGCCTATGTGGTTCCCGCTACCGGATTCGACGGGGACCTGGCCGGGTTGCGCGAGTACCTCGGCGGCCTGTTGCCCGATTACATGGTGCCGCCGTTGTTCTCGGCCGTGGACTGTCTGCCGATGACCGTCAACGGCAAGCTGGACATCGCGGCGCTGCCCGCGCCGGAACTGGCCATCGGTGGCGCCCGGCGGGCACCGCGTACCGACACCGAACGCGCACTGTGCGAGGCGTTCGCGTCGATCCTCGATGTCGACGAGGTGGGCATCGACGATGACTTCTTCTCGCTCGGCGGGCATTCGATGTCCGCGATGCAGCTGGTGGGCAAGATCGAGATCGGCGGCCGCAAGCCGGCGATCCGTGATCTGTTCGAGGCCCGGACCCCGGCTGCCCTCGCGGCTCGTCTGGAAGGTGCCGACACCCAGGTGCAGCCGGAGACCGTGTCACTGGTCACCGTGGCGAACACGCCCCGGCCCGCGCTGGTTCCGCTGTCTCCCGCCCAGGAACGGCTGTGGCTGCTGCACGGACTCGACAGCGAGGACCTCTCATATCACTACGCGCACGTCGCGCGCGTCGACGGAGTGGTCGACGAAAATGCCTTGCGCACAGCACTTCTGGATGTGTTGGAGCGGCACGAGGCGTTGCGCACGGTGGTCCGTATCGTCGACGGACAACCCACCCAACATGTTCAGAACGCTGCTGATGCACTGGCTCTCGATGTTCTCGACATGCGCGGCTTCGATGACACCGCGATTCGTGACGGCGTCGCCGAACACCTGACGCGACGATTCGACCTGGAACTGGGCCCGGTTCTGCGGCCCGCGCTGGTCCGCGTCGGCGACACCGGCGAGCACTCGGTGATCGCGCTGGCGCTGCACCACATGGTCACCGACGAGTGGTCGGACCGGCCGTTCCTGACGGATCTGACCATCGCCTACCTGGCGCGACTGTCCGGAACCGCACCCGAGTTCGCGGACCTTCCCGCCCAATACGCGGACTACACCCTCTGGCAACTCGAACGGCTCGGGTCGCCGTCGGATCCCGAATCGAGGTCGGCCCGCCAACTGAACTACTGGAAGAAGACTTTGGCCGGCCTGCCTGATGAGATCGAGCTGCCGCGCGATCGTCGGCGGCCCGGGGTTCCGACCGGTGCTGGCGACACGATCACCGTCGAGGTCGGCCAGGAGGTCCGCGATGCGCTCCTGGCGGTGGGCCGCACGGTCAATGCCAGCATGTTCATGGTCACCCAGGCCGCGGTCGCCGCGCTGCTGAGCCGCCTCGGCGCCGGGACCGATCTGGCATTCGGCTCTCCGATCTCGGGTCGGGGCGATCCGGCGCTGGCCGATCTGGTGGGCTTCTTCGTCTCGACACAGATCTTGCGGATGGATGCATCGGGCAACCCGACGTTCACCGATCTGCTGGAGCGGGCACGTGAGGTCGACCTGGCCGCGTTCGAGAATCAGGATCTGCCCTTCCAACAGATCGTGGAGGCGCTGGGCCCGTCGCGTGTCGCCGGACGCAATCCGCTCTTCCAGGTGATGATCAGTTACCTGCAGATCGGTGGCGCGAATCCGGATTTCCTGGGACTGCCAACCGAATTCGAGAACCTGCAGGCAAAGCACGCGAAGTTCGACCTCGCGTTCACGTTTGTCGACACCGCTACGTCGATGACCATCGGCGTGGAGTACTCGACCGAACAGTTCGACCGCAGCACCGCAGAGGGGTTCGCGCGCCGACTGGTCAGTGTCTTCGAGCAGGTCGCAACGCGTCCGGGCGTCAGGATCGGCGACCTGACCGTGATCGACACCGCCGACGCCGAAGTACTCTCCGAACTCCGCGGTGAGAAGGCGCTGGAGATGCTGCCGGCGACGCTGGCCGACTTGCTGACCGCACGAGAGCCGCAGCCACTGCCCGCCCTGCTGACCCCAGGTGACAGGTCGATGTCGCACAGCGACTTCCGCGCCGCCGTCGCACGTCTGGCCCGGCACCTCATCAGCGTTGGCGTCGGACCGGAGTCGGTTGTTGCCGTGGCGATTCCGCGCTCGGAGGAGCTTCTGACCGCCATCCACGCGGTCGTCATGGCCGGCGGGGCGTACCTACCGCTCGACGTGGACCATCCGGCAGACCGGCTGCAGTACATGGTCTCTGCCACGAAGCCGACTGCCGCGATCACGGTTTCTGCGTGGGTCGGCAACATTCCGGATGGCCTGCCCGTCATCGTGCTCGACGACTCGGCCATGGGCGAACAGGTCGCCGACCTGTCGGCAGATCCGATCGCCGACGCGGAGCGCACAGGCAGGTTGCTGCCGGACCATCCCGCGTATGTCCTGTTCACCTCGGGATCAACCGGCCGGCCGAAGGCCGTTGTGGTCTCGCACCGCGCAATCGTCAACCGACTGGTGTGGATGCAGAGCGTCTACCAGGTCGGCCCCGACGATCGGGTACTACACAAGACCCCGATCACCTTCGATGTCTCGGTCTGGGAGCTGTTCTGGCCGTTGGCATATGGTTCGACCCTCGTGGTCGCCGAGCCGGACGGACATCGCGACCCCGCGTATCTGGTGAAAACCATCGACCAGCACCGGATCCGGTATGTGCACTTCGTTCCGTCGATGCTCGAGGTCTTCCTGATGTCGCCGGCATTGTCGGGGTCCTCGGCACTGGCGGGGCCACCGAATCTGGCGGGGCGCGGTCTCGAGGCGATCATCGCCAGCGGGGAAGCGTTGCGGGCGGACGTGGCGCAGACGTTGCGCACGAAACTGCCGGGCGTGCGGTTGGACAACCTCTACGGTCCCACCGAGGCGGCTGTGGATGTCACCGCGGCAATCGGGGTGGGCGACGGGACGTTCGAAGACCCCGACGCGGTGAGTTCCGCACTGTCACTGGGCGGCCCGGTCTGGGGCACCGACCTCTATGTCCTCGACGAGTTCCTTGCGCAGGTACCCGAGGGCGTGATCGGTGAGCTGTTCCTCGGCGGCGACCAGTTGGCGCGCGGCTACCACGCGGACCCGCGTCGCACGGCCGAACGTTTTGTGGCGCATCCGTTTGCCGCCGGAGCGCGTCTCTATCGCACCGGTGATCTGGTGTGTGTGCGCCGGGACGGAAACGGCCGGATCGGGCTCGACTACCGGGGCCGGTCCGATCAGCAGATCAAACTCCGGGGCTTGCGTATCGAACTCGGCGAGATCGAGACCGCGATCGGTGAATGCAGGGGAGTGACAGTCGCGGCGGCGACGGTTCATACCGATGAACTGGTGGCCTACTACGTCCTCGACCCGACTGCGACGGATCCTCCGGGAGCCGAGACGATTCTCGGTGCCATCGCCTCCAGCCTGCCGGACTACATGATTCCCGTGCAGCTGATCGAACTCGATGCGCTACCACTGAGTCCCAGCGGCAAACTCGATCGGCGAGCCCTGCCGGCCCCGGCCGGCGCCCAGCGCACGTCACGAGCGCCCGAAGGAGAACTCGAGACGGTACTCGGAGAGGCCTTCGCCGAAGTCCTCGGATGGGATGCGGCGCAAGGCCCGGTGGGTGCAGACGACGACTTCTTTGCACTCGGCGGACACTCACTGCTCGCGATCCGGGTCTCCAACGTGCTCGGTGAACGACTGGGTATGTCGGTGGGGATGCGAGACCTCTTCGAGAATCCCACGGTCGCCCGGTTGGCTGTTCACCTGGAGACCAGCCGGACGACGAGTCCGCGCCCGCAGCTGCTGCGGCGGGAGCGTCCCGACCGGTTGCCGCTGTCGTCCGGTCAGGCTCAGATGTGGACGATGTACGCCGTCGGCGGAGCCGACCCCACCTACAACGTCCCGCTGTTCTGGAGCCACCCCGAACCGATCGACGACGTGGTGCTGGCGCAGGCCCTCGCCGACGTTGTCGACCGGCATGAAGTCCTGCGGACCGTCTATCCCGAGGTCGACGGAGAGCCGGTCCAGCTCATCAAACCGGCCGGATCGGTCACGGTACCGGTCACTTCGGTCGAGGTCGCCGGCACCGAGGTCGTCGCCACCGTGATGTCGGCGGTGTCCTACGCGTTCGAACTCGATCGCGAGGTGCCGATCCGCGCGACCGTTCTCAAGAGTGACGCCGGAACGGATGGGGTGCTGCTCCTGCTGCACCACATCGCCACCGACGAGTGGTCGGCGGCGCCGCTGCAACGTGATCTGACCGAGGCGTACCGCGCCCGGGCGGTCGGTCGGTGGCCGGACTGGACTCCACTTCCGTTGCAATACGTCGATTACGTTCTGTGGCAACAAGATCTGCTCGGCGATCCGACGGATCCCACGTCCCGGGGCGCCCAGTCCCTCGACTATTGGCGGTCGCGGCTGGCCGGGGTGCCCGAAGAGTTGGCGTTGCCCTACGACCATCCACGACCGGACCGGATGAGCAACCGCGGCGGTACCGTCTACCGGCGGATCGACCCCGAGATCACGCAGCCTCTCCGAGAACTCGGAGCTCAGGCAGGCGCCAGCATGTTCATGGTCATGCAGGCTGCTGTCGCAACGATGTTGCACCGCATGGGTGCCGGCACCGACATCGCGATCGGATCGCCGATCTCCGGCCGCAGCGACTCGCGACTCGACGACATGGTCGGCTACTTCCTCAACACGGTGGTCCTGCGTACCGACCTGTCCGGGCAACCGACCTTCACGGAGTTGTTGGGGCGGGTCCGGGCAACCGATCTGGCCGCCTTCGACCACCGCGATGTTCCGTTTGAACACGTGGTCGAAGCGGTGGCGCCGAACCGGTCGCCGGCGATCCATCCGCTGTTCCAGGTGATGATCGTCTACGTGACCGGCGCGCTGGCGGATACGTCGTCGCTCGGTGCCGGTGCACCGGAACAGCTTTCCGGCAACGGAACGGCGAAGTTCGAGTTGTCCTTCGATTTCACCGAGGACCAGGCAACCGGAGTGGTCGGCTGTGCGTTGCAGTACAGCAGCGATCTCTTCGAGCGGTCCACAGTCGAGGCCCTCGCCGAGCGGCTGATCGCGGTGTTGCGCACGGTCGTCGGACGCGCGGACATTCCGTTGCGCGAGATCGACGTGCGCTCGGCCGTCGAGGCAGACAACGTCTCGGCGTGGTCGAACGGACCGCTGGTGGACATGCCGAGCGGAACGATCGACGACCTGCTGGTCGCCGCTGCAGGGCAGCACGCCGACGCCGAGGCGGTCACCTTCGGGGACCGATCCATGAGCTACGCGCAGTTCGACGCGCACACCAACGCGTTGACCCGGTTGATGCTGCGCCGCGGTGTCCGTCCCGGCGACCGGGTTGCGGTGGCCCTGCCACGCAGTCTGGAACTACCCGCGGTGCTGACCGCGATCATGAGAACCGGTGCCGCCTACGTGCCGATCGATTCGGACTATCCACTTGATCGCATCGAGTACATCCGTGAAAACAGTTCGGTGGCATTGACCATCGCCGATTCGACGACGGTGTCGGCGCTCGGCGATGCCACGGGCGTGATGATGCTCGACGATGCGCAACTGCTCGCCGAATTGGCGGACCTGTCGAGCGAGCCGGTCACGGACGGCGAGCGGGGCCGGGCGATCCGGCTCGGCGACGCCGCCTACACGATCTACACCTCGGGTTCCACCGGTCGTCCGAAGGGCGTCGTGATCGACCACCGCGGTCTGGTCAACTTCCTCATCTGGAAGCAACAGACCACCGGAATCGATGCGACGGACCGGATTTTGCAGAAGACGCCGTTCTCGTTCGACGCCTCGGTGTGGGAGTTCTTCGTCCCGTTGATGATCGGCGGAACGGTTGTGATGGCGCAGCCGGGTGGGCATCGTGACCCGGAGTATCTGTTCGCGGAGATCGAGCGCGCGCGGCTGACCACAGTCGAATTCGTGCCGTCGATGCTCAATGCTCTTTTGCAGCATAACTTTCCGGCCGAGTCCACCGCGACGGTGCGACGCGTGTTCTGTGGTGGTGAGGCACTCTCGGCCGCGACCGCCGCGGAGGCGTTGTCGCGTTTCGATGCCGACCTGTACAACCTGTACGGGCCAACAGAGACCACGGTGGGCATCACCGGCGAACTGGTGACAGAGGAGATCGTTGCCGGCGCCCAGGGATCGGGTGCGGGGCTCTCGATCGGGCGCCCGGCGTTCAACTCGGCGGCGCGGGTGCTGGACGGATCTTTGCGGCCGGTCGCGGTGGGAGTGGTGGGCGAACTGTATCTCGGTGGCCGGCAGGTGGCGCTCGGATACCACGGACAGCCGGGCCTGACCGCCACCCGTTTTGTCGCTGATCCGTTCGGCGCGATAGGCGAACGGCTCTATCGCACAGGCGACCTCGTCCGCTGGACCGACGGTGGTTCGATCCAGTACCTGGGCCGGATCGATGATCAGGTGAAGATCCGCGGATTCCGGGTCGAGACCGAGGAGATCCGGTTCGTGCTGGAGTCGCACCCGTCGGTGCGATCGGCTGCCGTTGTCGTCCGGCAACGGGGTTTGTTGGGTGAGCCCTACCTGGCGGCGTATGTCACCCGCACCGGTTCCGACGCGGACGGAGACGACGGTCTGATCGCCCGATTGCGGGAGTTCTCGGCGCAGCGTCTTCCGGACTACATGGTGCCCAGTGCATTTGCCGAACTCGAGGAGCTTCCGGTCACCGTCAACGGCAAGTTCGACGCCGGGGCGCTGCCGGAGCCGGTCCCGTTCTCGGCCATCGATCATCGCGAACCCGGGACCGCCACCGAGATCCTGGTTGCCGCAGCCCTCCGCGAAGTCCTGGAGATCCCGGACGACGTGGCCATCTCGTCGAACGATGACTTCTTCGGGCTCGGTGGTCAATCATTGTCGGCGACAAGGCTTGTGTCGGCATTGCGAGACCGGACCGGTGAACCGCTCGCATTGCGGGTGATCTTCGATCGGCGCACCGTCGCCGGGATCGCCGACGCGATCGACAACGCCGACCACGAGGCACCGGCGGCCGATCCGATCGCGGTGGAACTGGCGCCGTCGACCACCGGCCGGTACATCTTCTGCGTGCACGCCAGTTCCGGTGTCGGGACCATGTATTCGTCGTTGCTGCCGCACCTGGCGGACGGCACCGGGTTGATCGCGCTCCAGGATCCCTCGCACGGCGGTTCGTCCCTCGACTTCGACCGCTTCGACGATCTGATCACGACATACACCGACGTGGTCCGTACCCATCAGCCCGAGGGCCCCTACGAGCTCGTCGGCTGGTCGTACGGCGGGCACATCACCTTCGGCATCGCGCGCGAGTTGGAACGTGCCGGTGAGGAGGTCAGTGGGCTCACGATCCTCGACACCCCGCCCATCACCGCCGATTCGCTGGACATCGATCCGGAACCTGCCGAACGCGAACGCGAGGCGATCCGGATGTTCGCGCACTTCGCGTCGTTGCCGTCATCCGATGTCGATGCGGTGTCCGCATTGTCGTGGGATGACGCCCGAGTCGAGATCGCGCAGCGGAATGCCCGTTCGGGCGGACCGATGGCCGACTTCGGTCTTGATGAGTCGCAGGCCTTCATGGTGTCGTACGCCCGCTGCCTGAAGCTGATGAAGCAGGAACCCACACGTGGCGAGCTCGCCGTACCCATCGACCTGGTTCTCGGCTACCTGCACTTCGGTACCGAGGACCAGACCGCTGCCCTGTGGCGAGAGCACTGCCGCAGTGATGTCCGGGTGGTGACGGTACCGGCGATGCACGAGCACCTACTCACTCCGGACGTGGTGAGCCAGTGGTTCCCAGGCGAAGGGTTCCCAGGCGAAGGGATTCCGAGATGAAAGGCGTTCCGAGATGAAAGAACCTGAGATCGCTGTTCCGGGTGTCAGTGGCACAACCGTCGTGATCACCGGTGCCGCCGGCGGAATCGGATCGGCGACGGCTCGTGCGTTCGCGCGGGCCGGCGCGCACGTGGTACTGACCGATCTGGATCCGCAGTCGACGGATCCGCCCCGGGATTTCGCGAATACGTTCATCCCGGCCGACGTCACCGATCCGGACGCCGTTTCGGACGTCTTCGAGCAGGCGCAGCGGATCCACGGTCGCGTGGATGCCGTGGTTCATGCAGCCGGCGTCTTGGCGACCGGCCCGGTGTCGGAGCTGACCGATTCCGACTGGGCCCGGGTGCTGACCGTCAATGCGACCGGAACGATGGTTGTGACCAGGGCGGCGGCGCGCGTCCTGCGGGGACCCGCATCGATCACGGTGGTCTCGTCCAACGCCGGGGCAACACCTCGGGCGGGGATGGCGGCGTACGCGGCATCCAAGGCCGCGGCGACGGCGTTCGTCCGGTCACTCGGACTGGAGTTGGCGCCGCTCGGGATCCGCTGCAACGTGATCTCGCCGGGTTCGACCGACACCACGATGCTTCGTGGGATGTGGGATGACGGGAATGGGACGGCTGCGACGATCGCCGGGGCACCGGAGAGTTTTCGCCTCGGAATTCCGCTCGGCAGGCTCGCGGCCGCCGACGATGTCGCAGGGTGCGCTGTGTTTCTCGCGTCGACTGCCGCGCAGCACATCACCTTGCACGACCTGCGCGTCGATGGGGGAGCGACACTTGACCAATAACCGATCAGGGTTCCAGATATGAAAATTAGTTAGTTGTGCCTAAACTAACTTCCCGGGGCGATTTTTTCAGTGACAAGGTGCAGAAAGTGAAGGGCCATCCGTGGCGATTCCGGCGATAGACCCATACGACCTACCGACTCTGTCGACGATCCCGGAGAACAAGGCCCCCTGGGAACTGGTTCCCGAGCGTGCGGCACTGCTCATTCACGACATGCAGAACTACTTCATCGACGCATACCAGGTCGACGCCGAACCGATGGCAACCGTCCTGCCGAACATCGCTCTGATCAGGCAGTGGTGCAGCCGGCTCAACATCCCGGTGATCTTCACGATGCAACCGGGTGATCAGCATCCGTCGCGCCGGGGACTGCTGGCCGATCTGTGGGGGCCGGGATTGACCGTGGGGCGCGATACCGAGGTGGTGTCCGAACTGGCGCCGGTCGAGTCGGACATCCAGGTGACCAAATGGCGATACTCGGCGTTTCAGCGCACAGATCTGCGGGCGCTGCTGGCACACCACGGACGCGATCAGCTGCTGGTGACCGGGGTCTACGCGCACATGGGCTGCATGCTCTCGGCGGCCGAGGCGTTCATGACCGACATCCAGCCGTTCTTCATCGCGGACGCAACCGCCGACTTCAGCCGGGACGAGCACGAGATGGCGCTGGGTTACGTTGCCAAGCGATGTGCCGTGGTCACCACCACCGATGATGTGACGCAGATCTTTCGCCATGCCGCCGCGGCCTGAGAAAAGCGCCGCCGTCGCGCCCCTCGAACTGGACGGCGTGGTGCCGTACCCGGCCGATGTGGCGCGTTCCTACCGTGAACTCGGATACTGGACCGGTGAAACCCACTGGAGCGCGTTCGAGGCTTCGGTGGCCCGGAATCCCGACGCCATTGCCGTGTGTGATGAGCGCAGGACGCTGTCGTACCGCGATCTGCGGAATCACGCCCTGGCAAGCGCGGACTCGTTGTCCACGATGGGAATCGGGCGAGGCGATCGGGTGGTTGTCCATTTCCCGAACGTCGTCGAGTTCGTCGAGACCACCTTTGCGCTGTTCGCGTTCGGGGCATTGCCGATCTTCGCGCTACCGGCCCACCGCGCCAGCGAGATCCGTTACTTCATCGAATTCGCCGACGCCACAGCGTATGTGACCGTCGACGAGGCGGCCGGCTTCGACTATGGGCGTCTTGCCGCCGAGATGAGAAGCGAGTTCGACGGACTGCTCACCGTGGTGCTGCCACTGGCGGCCGAGGTGCCGCCGTCGCCGACCCGCGGACCATACCGGTGCGACGCATTGCCGTCGGACGTTGCGTTCCTGCAGCTTTCAGGTGGGACAACGGGTCGTTCGAAACTGATCCCACGCACCCACGACGACTACCTGTATTCGGTGCGTGAGAGCAACAACATTTGCGGAGTCACCTCCGACACGGTGCTGCTGGTGGTACTGCCGGTGTCCCACAATTTCACGATGAGTTCGCCGGGGATCCTCGGCGCACTCCACGTCGGCGCGACCGTGGTGCTGGCACCGAACCCCAGCCCCGACACCGCATTCGCCTTGATCGAGAAACACAGGGTCACAATGGTCTCGGTCGTCCCGCCGGTGGCACTGGCCTGGATGAACTCTTCCTTGCGTGACACCCGTGACCTGTCGAGCCTGGACACGATTCAGGTCGGCGGGGCCAAGTTCAGCCAGAGTGCTGCGCAGCGAGTCGCAACAGACCTCGGCGCCCGGCTGCAGCAGGTGTTCGGGATGGCGGAGGGTCTGGTGAACTACACCCGCCTCGATGACGACACCACCACCGTCACCACCACCCAGGGGCGTCCGATCTCGCCGGCCGACGAGGTGCGCGTGGTCGATGACAACGACCGGGATGTTCCATCGGGCTCGGCCGGTCATCTGTTGACCCGAGGTCCATACACGATCCGCGGTTATTACCGCGCTCCCGAGCACAACGCGAAATCCTTTACTGCTGACGGCTTCTACCGCACCGGTGACATCGTGACGAGCGACGAGCGCGGCTACCTCACAGTGGTCGGCCGGGCGAAGGATCAGATCAACCGCGGCGGCGAGAAGGTCGCACCCGAAGAGGTCGAGAACCATCTCCTCGCGCACGAGCGAGTGCATGACGCATCGGTTGTCGGCATACCGGATGAGCACCTCGGCGAGCGCACCAAGGCGTACGTCGTGCTGAGGGCCGAATACCTGGCCGATCCGCCCGGGGCACTGGCGATCCGGCGATTTCTGCGGGAACGGGGCCTCGCCGCCTACAAGATCCCAGACGTCGTCGAGTTCGTCACCGAGTTCCCACGGACATCGGTGGGCAAGATATCGAAGAACGACCAACGGAGCGCGCCACCGCAGGCGGTTCGATGACGAACCGTCGACGTATGCGAAGGACCAACAACAGAAATGAACGAGGGTGAGTGAAGTGAGTGTTACCGCCGCACTGTCGAGGGAACAGATCGTCGCCGACATCGCCGGTCTGCTCGAGGTGGCACCGGAAGAGCTGACCGTCGAGACGAATCTGCTTGACGCCGGGCTCGATTCGATTCGTCTGATGTCGCTGGTCGAGAAGTGGCGCGCAGCCGGATCGCCCGGGGCCGATTTTGTGAATCTGGCCTCCGAACCGGTGGTCGGGGTATGGCTCGACGCGGTGGCGGTCGGGCCGGAAAACGTTGGGGAAGAACAGGACAGAGGAGCCAACCGATGACGGTGGTACGCGAAGAAGTGGACGTTGTTGTTGTCGGTGGCGGCCCCGGAGGCTCGTCGGCGGCCACCTTGCTGGCCAAGAGCGGCAGTCGGGTGATCCAACTCGAGCAGGAGCAGTTCCCGCGGTACCAGATCGGCGAATCACTGTTGCCGTCAACGATTCACGGCGTGTGCCGCCTGCTCGGCGTCGACAAGAAGCTGCACGAGGCCGGGTTCATGCACAAGCGCGGCGGAAGCTTTCGGTGGGGTAAGAACCCGGTGCCGTGGAACTTCCTGTTCGCGATTTCGCCGGAGTTCGCCGGCGACGCCTCGTACGCGTACCAGGTGGAGCGGATGAAGTTCGACAACATCCTGCTCGAACACTCCGCCGAATGCGGTGTCGATGTCCGACAGCGTTCGCGGGTGACCGGAGTTGCGAAGAACGCCGACGGGCGCGTGGACCGCGTGCAGTACGTCGATGCCGATGGTGGCGAGCACGAGATCACCGCCAAGTTCGTGGTCGACGCATCAGGCAACAAGACACGCCTGTCCCGCCATGCCGGTGCCGACCGGGTCTACTCGGAGCACTTCCAGAACGTGGCGATCTTTGGGTATTTCGAGGGCGGCAAGCGATTTGACGCACCTGACACCGGGAACATCCTCTGCGCGGCCTTCGACGAGGGCTGGATGTGGTACATCCCGCTCTCGGACACACTGACCAGCGTCGGAGCGGTGATCGCGAAAAGCCATGCGGCGAAGGCATTGGGGGACACCGAAGCATCCCTGCACGGATTCATCGATCGCTGCACCATCGTGAAGGACATGCTCAGTGACGCCACCCGCGTCACCGAGGGCACCTATGGAGAGGTTCGGGTTCGGCAGGATTACTCCTACGCGAACACGCGCTTCTGGGGCAACGGCATGGTCCTGGTCGGCGATGCCGCATGCTTCATCGACCCGGTATTCTCGACCGGGGTGCACCTCGCGACGTACTCGGCTGTGCTCGCCGCACGGTCGATCAACAGTGTGCTGCGCGGCGAACTCTCCGAGGAACGCGCGTTCGGAGAGTTCGAGGGCCGCTACCGCCGTGAGTACGCGGTCTTCTACGAGTTCCTCTCAGCGTTCTATGACATGGAACAGAGCGAGGATTCGTACTTCTGGAAAGCCCGTAAGGTCACCAACTTCGATCGTGACGACATGGCCGCCTTCGTCTCACTGGTCGCCGGTGGATTCTCGCAAGAGGACGCACTGACCGACCCGGACGCAGTCATCGCGAAGTTCAGCGCGTCGACCCAGGCCTTGACCGAGGCCGCCGAGAAGACCGGTGGAATGGACACCGACTCGGGGCAGCGGATGAAGCACATGTTCAACACACCCGTCGTGCGTGACGTCATGGAGGAGATGAATGCCTTCCAGGCTCGCGGCGCCGGCGGATTGATCGAGCCGCCGCTTCTCGACGGCGGTCTGGTCCCTTCGGCTGATGGTCTGGCCTGGGCAGAACCGGCACCGGTCATCGCCTGACCATGCCGATCGCCTCGGCGCCTGCGCCTTTCATCGACCAGCACGCCCTCCTGGTGCTGCTGTTGCAGTTGGCGTGTCTGCTTGCCGTTGCCGTCGTGATGGGCTGGGCGGCAAGGAAAGTGGGATTGCCCACGATTGTCGGAGAGTTGCTTGCGGGTGTGGTGCTGGGGCCGTCGATACTCGGTCTCGGCCTTCCAGACCTGCAGGCATGGTTGTTCCCGGCCGACGCCGGCCAGCAGAACCTCCTCGATGCGGTGGGGATGTTCGGGGTCATCCTGCTGGTGGGCCTGGCCGCCACCGAACTCGACACGGCGTTCATCCGGCGAAAGGCCGCGGTGGTCACGTCGGTCAGCGCGTTCGCATTCCTGGTCCCACTCGGGTTGGGCGTGGGTGCCGGCCTGCTGATGCCCCCGAGCCTGATCGGGGAGGGCACCTCGCCGACGGTGTTCGCGCTCTTCCTCGGTACCGCACTGTCCGTCAGCGCGATACCGGTGATCGCAAAGATCCTGACCGAGATGAAGCTGTTGCACCGCAACCTCGGTCAGGTGATCCTGGCGTCGGGCACCGTCGACGACGCGCTGGGCTGGATTCTGCTGGCGATCACGTCGTCGATGGCGACAGCCGGTGTCCGGACGGGTGAGGTGGCCCAAGCGGTCGCCGCGACCCTCGGCGCGGTTGTGGTCGCGGTGTGTGTGCTTCGTCCGGTGGCGCACAGGCTTTTCGACAAGTTCGAGGCATCCGAGCAGCGAAGCCACCTTCCGGTGGTCGTGGCGGTGGTGATCTTCGCGTGTGCAGGTGCCACGCAGGCCATGCACTTGGAGGCCATCCTGGGTGCCTTCCTCGCCGGCCTGATCGTCGGACAACGCAAACCCGAGTTGCTGGCGCCGCTGCGGACCGTCACGGTCACGATCCTGGCGCCGATCTTCCTCGCCACCGCGGGGTTGCGGGTAGATCTGACAGAACTGGCGCACACCGACGTCCTCGTGGCGGCGGTGGTGATTCTCCTCCTGGCCGTTGTCGGAAAGTTCATCGGCGCTTATGTCGGCGCCCGCATCGTCCGTCAACCACGGTGGGAAGCAGTTGCGCTCGGCGCCGGACTCAACGCCCGGGGCGCCGTCGAGATCATCATCGCCATGGTCGGTCTGCGGATCGGCGTACTCACCACCGCGACCTACACGATCGTGGTGCTGGTGGCCATAGTGACGTCGGTGATGGCCCCGCCGTTGCTGAAACTTGCGATGGCCCGGGTTGACCATTCGGACGAAGAGGTGGTGCGCGAGAAATTGCGCACCGCGTGAATACGAGGAGGGGATTCACATGACCATCAGGGATGGTTCGGCCGTGGACGTGGTCGGCGTGGGTTTCGGCCCATCCAACCTCGCGTTGGCGATCGCGATCGAAGAACACAATCGATCGGTGGATCCAGAGCGACGGATCGTGGCTCGCTTCGTGGAGAAGCAGACTCGTTTCGGTTGGCACCGCGGAATGTTGCTGCCCGGCACGACGATGCAGATCTCGTTCCTCAAGGACCTCGTCACGCAGCGCAACGCGTGCAGCGAGTACTCCTTCCTCAACTACCTTTCGCAGCGGGACAGGTTGTCCCACTTCATCAATCACCAGAGTTTCTTCCCGTCCCGGGTCGAGTTCCACGACTACCTGGAATGGGCGGCCGACAAGGTCGCCGCCGACGTTCTCTACGGCACGGAGGCGTGCGGGGTGAGCTGGGACGGTGAGTTCTTCGAGGTGCAGGTCGCCGGGAGATCGCCCGTCCGGGGACGGAATCTTGTTGTCGCCGCGGGATTCACCGCCAACCTGCCCGTCGGCGTGGAGCGCAGTGACCGCGTGTTCCACAACCACCGGCTGCTCGACCACCTGCACGCCCTGCCTGAGCAGAGGCACCACAGGTTTGTGGTCGTCGGCGCCGGACAGAGCGCCGCAGAGGTCACCGCGCACCTACACGACACATACCCGCGGTCCGAGATCCATGCCGTCTTCGGCAAGTACGGCTACACCCCGGCCGATGACAGCCCGTACGCCAATCGCATCTTCGATCCGGAAGCGGTGGTCGACTTCCACCGGTCCTCGACCGACCTCCGGCAACAACTTCTCGACTACCACCGGGGAACCAACTACTCCGCCGTCGACCTTCCGTTGATCGAGGAACTGTATCGGCGGGAGTACCAGGAACGGGTCAGCGGCAGCCGGCGGCTGTTCGTCCGGGGTGCCTCCGAGGTCAGCAAGATTCTCGACTCCGATTCGGGCGTCTCGGTGCGGATCTGTCACCGGCCGAGTCAGGTGTTCGAGGACATCGATTGCGACGCAATCATCTTCGCCACCGGATTCCGCCCCACCGGCCTCGTAGATCTGCTCGGGCCGCTGAGCGAGGAATGCGAAGCCGATGATCAGGGCCGTCCGCTGGTGTCGCGGGACTACCGCGTGCAGACGAGCGATCGGGTCACCGGCGCGATCTACCTTCAGGGCAACACCGAGCACACTCACGGCCTCACCTCGACGTTGCTGTCGAACCTGGCGATCCGCTCCGGCGAACTCGTGGAATCGCTCTCGGCGTCGCGGTAGACGTTGACAGTTCCACACGTGGAGTGGCTACTCTGTGGGCATGAAAACTAAGGGTTACCTTGCTTGTGTGTCCGTGGCGGTGGCGCTCGGGACCTTCCTGGCCGTGACAGCTCCTGCGGCGGCAGCGGATTCAGCGTCAGAACCCGCGCAGCCCGGTCAGCGCATCGTCATGTTGATCCCGGGACAGCAACCGTCTCCGGGTACGTCCAGTCTCGATCAATTCGATGACATGGCAGCACAACTGGCGGGGGAGGGCTACGTGGTACACCCGGTTGGCGTCAACGGGCTGGATCTGATCGCCGACTCATCTGAGATCGCCGACGCGGTAGACCGGGCCACCGCGGGTGTCGAGGTGGAATCCCTGGCGATCGTGGCCCACAGCTACGGTGGGCTGTCATCGCGCAGCTATCTCAAGACGCTGGGCGGCTCCGACATCGTCGATACCTACATCGCGATCGGGACACCCCAGTACGGCTCCCCGGGCGGTTGTGTGCAACTGCCTGGCTTCGGTTTCGACGGATGTCCCATCACCCCGTTCATCGCCGACCTCAACGCCGGGGACGACACCCCGGGCGACACCGGCTACGTGTCGATCCGCAGCGACGAGGAACTGGCCGATGGGCGTCTCGACGGCGGGCAGTGCCGGCTCGCACCGATCAAGGACCTCGTCCATGCTGTCGAACCTGCCGACGCCCGGGTGATCGATGCGGTGTCCGGAGCCCTGTCCGGAGAGTGCGCGGGCGAATTCGTCGACGAGGCGGACGGTGCCATCACCCTGGACAAGACGTTGTTCCCGGCGCCGACGACGGGTTAGCAGGGGCGGTGGCGGCCGCAAACCGCCACAAATTTGGAAAAGGACCCCACACGGACTTTGCGTCGCGTGTGGGGTCCTTCGTCTGGTGGCTCCCGATCGTTGATCAGGAAGCGGGGAGGTAACCCTTGTACTGGTTGAACAGCGCGAGCTGATCAGCGGTCAGGTCGCCCTGTGCGTTCGCCTGATCGAGGAGATCGTGGAGCGCGGGATCGGCGATCGAGGCCTTGATCTGGTTGACGGCGTCGTCGGTTGCCTGGGCCAGGTTCGGGAGCTCGGGCACGGCCGGGATCTCCAGGCTCGGGGCTGCGGACGGAGCCGGGGCCTCACGCTGGGTGGCGCCGCTCAGGCCGGTGCCACAGCTGGGCCATGCGCCCTTGCCCTGCGAGGCGAGAACACGCTCGGCAACAGCGATCTGCTGCTCCTTGGTGGCCTGGTCTGCGGACGGGGCGAACTCGCCGCCGCCGTGGCCGGTCCAGGTGCTCGGGGAGAACTGCAGGCCGCCCTGGTAGCCGTTGCCGGTGTTGATGGCCCAGTTGCCACCCGACTCGCACTGTGCGACCTGGTCCCACTCGGCGTCGGTGGCTGCTCCGGCGTTGCCGCCGCCCGCAAAGGCGAGGCCGGCGCCGCCGCCGATGACGGCAGAGGTGAGAGCGATTTTGGCGAAGGTGCGACCAGTGGTGGTCGACTGACGATGACGTCCGGACATAAGGTTTACTTCCTCTCTCCACGCGCCTACGAAGTCAGCTGTCGGGTTCGAGCGAGAGGTTGCTCGGTTCCGCTGGGCGGAACTACACCCCAAGGACTTCCTCGGTCGCAGGCGTTGACCGCCATCGACCGCGGGAATCCGGTGATCTCCAGGAGATGTTTGGGTCCCCCGCCCTCGTCCCTGAAATACGTTTGGAGTTTCCGGAACGCGGGACGAGGTTGGGCGCGGCGATCCGGGAATATTCAGTTGCAATGTGGCCGATGAGTTCGACCGAGTCAGACGGTACGTGCAAATCCACGCTGAGCACACACCTGCGGTAGACGCCCCAACTGCGTGTCCTGAGCAAGCTTTTGCCCCGATTTGGCATTTCTGCTGCTCATCGCTATGAGTGTCGTCCTGTGTCCGTTCCGTGATCCAAACGTTATGTGAGTAACATCACAGCGTCATTCGAAGGGATGATCGATCAAAGTGGGTCATTTGACCAGCATTGCGGACGGTGATCCGGGGGATCAACCGCCGGCGAACGGCGGGAGAACGTCGACGACGTCGCCGCCGGAGAGCTCGCGGGACCGGTCTCGGACCGCGATCGATTCATGCAGGTATGAGCATCGTTGCAACACTTCAGCCAATCGCGGATTCGATTGACTCAATTCATTTTCCAGATCGGCCAGCGTCGCTTTGTCAGTGAGGTGAATCACCATCTGCTCGACGCCGGCGGCCGCTTGCGCCGCGGCGAAGAATCGCACGCAGATCTCCACCTCAGCCCCCGATCGCCGACATCGGCCGCGAGGGCTGGAGGAACCCGGGTTCGTTGACGCCGTGGCCGGGGAGCTTGCTCCAGGTCGCCTGCCGCCAGCGCAAGGCGATGTCCTGATCTGAATGCGAAGTTGATCGTAGTAAAGTTCGGATGTCGGTCTCCGAGGCGGCGAACAGGCAATTGCGGAGCTGCCCGTCGGCAGTCAGACGGGTGCGGTCGCAGTCGCCGCAGAACGGTCGCGTCACCGAGGCGATGATGCCGACGCGGGCCGGCTCGCCCTCGGGTGTGCGGTAGCCGTCCACAAGCCACCGTTGGGCCGGTGCCGCGCCACGGGGTGCGGGGTCGGGCCGCAGATCGAACTCAGCGCGCAGCGTTTCGAGGATCTGATCGGCGGTGATCATCTTGGTCCGGGACCAGTGATGCTCGGCATCGAGTGGCATTTGTTCGATGATCCGCAGTTCGTACCCTTCGGCCAAACAGAACCGCAGGAGTTCGGTGGCGTCAGACAGTCCGGAGTCCGGATCGAGCACGGCGTTCACCTTGACGGGCCGCAGGCCGGCCGCACGGGCCGCAGACAGTCCGGCCAGCACGTCGGGCAGTCGATCACGCCGGGTGATGGCGGCGAAATGTGCCGCGTTCACCGTGTCGAGGGAGACGTTGACCCGATCGAGTCCGGCTTCGGCGAGCGCCTCGGCGCTGCGGGCGAGGCCCAGGGCGTTGGTGGTCAGAGCGATCTCGGGTCGGGGATCCAAAGCGGCGACAGCACTGATGATCTCGGTCAGATCCTTGCGCAGCAACGGTTCGCCCCCGGTGAAACGCACCGCGCGGACGCCGAGCTCGCGCACCGAGATTCCGACCAGCCGGACGATCTCCGCGGCGGTGAGCACCTCTGACCGGTCGAGCCAGTCGAGGCCTTCGGCGGGCATGCAGTAGGTGCACCGCAGGTTGCACCGGTCGGTCACCGATACCCGGAGGTCGCGTACCGCCCGTCCGAAGGTGTCGATCATCGGCCCGGATGTGGGCATGGCGGCATCGGTGTTCGTCTCCGGTCGCCCTTTGGGGCCGGTGGGCATGCCGAGTGCGATGGCTGTCACAGTCTCCAGCCTACGGTTCATCGCCGGGTCGCGGTGACCCGAGTAGCTCGAGCTGAGCGTCCCGAGGTGAAAAAGTCAGGCGCGACGTTGCAGTGCACGGAAGGTGCTGGCGTGGAACACCAGTGGCTCGTGATCGGTGTCGGCACGCAGGGCCAGCACTTTGAGCAGCACGAGGCTGTGGTCGCCCGCCGGGATCTCGTTGTAGATCTCGCAGGCGAGCTGAGCGACCGCGCCGCCGATGAACAACGCGCCGTCGCTGCTGGTTTCGAGATCGAGCCCGGTGAAACGCTCCTCGGCCGGGCCTGCGAGCTGCTTGCACTCCGCGTCCTGATCGTGTGCGAACACCGATACCCCGAGAACGGGCGCCGAATGCAGTTTGGGCCACGTGGTCGACTCGTTCTGCACGCAGAGCGAGACCAGAGGCGGATCGAGGGACACGGTGGCAAACGAGCTTGCCGCGATGCCGATCGGATCGCCGCCGTTCTGGTGGCATACGGCGACCACGCCGGTGGGAAAACAACTGTAGGCACGCCGCAGGGCCGAACCATCGCTGGTCGGTGTCAGGGCTCCGTCAATGTGATGGTTCATCTCGAGCGTCACCTTATCGGCGCGGTGTCGTCGCCGCCGGTTCCATGGACGTCGCGTCGCGCCCGGCGCCCTGATCGCAGGGCAAAAATCAGCCCGCACAAAAAGCCCAGAGGTGCACACATGATCAGCAGATAGACAAAGAGAGGCGCGGTCTCGCCGGTGATCGGTTCGGCGAGGAACAGCGCGATCAGGGCTATGATCCCGATCACAAACAATCCCACCGCGACCTGTAGTAGCAGGGTGCCTTCGCCTTTGCGCATGTGATCAACGGTAGTGCAGTGCCGCTCGGCCCGAAAAAGCCCCGGTGTCAGCGGTATGACCGAAGCGCTAGACTGACGAACGCGTCTGCTGGACCGATCCGTCACAGCGGGCGCTTTCGTTTTGGTCGATGCAAACAGATGAGGGTGAGCGCAGTGCCTACCGGCAAGGTGAAGTGGTACGACGCGGAGAAGGGCTTCGGCTTTCTCTCGCAAGATGATGGCGAAGACGTATACGTACGTTCGTCAGCGCTCCCCGCTGGAACCGAGGCACTCAAGCCCGGCCAGAAGGTCGAGTTCGGCATGGCCGCGGGTCGCCGTGGTCCGCAGGCCCTGACCGTCAAGATCCTCGACCCGGCGCCGAGTATCGCCAAGAACACCCGGGAAGCCCGGAAAGAGCAGCCCAAGCGGCACACCCCCGACGAACTCCACGGCATGGTCGCCGACCTGATCACGCTGCTCGAGGGCAAGGTCCAGCCGGATCTGCGCAAGGGGCGCTACCCCGATCGCAAGACCTCGCAACGTATTTCAGAGGTTGTCCGGGCTGTGGCCCGCGAACTGGAATCCTGACCGACCCTCCGGGTGGGATCGACCTACCCGGAGGCCGGAACCTCCACGCCGTCGGGACGGGTGTCCACACTCCACAACCCGCGCTGGATGAAACCCTCGCCCTGAACCTCGATCTGGGATGGTTGCTGGACCTCGAAACCGGCCAGCATCCGGTCCTTGGTGGACGGCAGGGTGATGGTCCGCTTGGATCCGCTGGAGTAGGTCGTCGCAGATCCTTCCAGACCGTTCTCGGTCAGATAGATCGCGATCAGGTTCCAGGGACCGACCGAGAGTTCTTCCGACACCGAGACCATGGCACTGTCACCGATGGCGACCGGGACACGTGACGACGGGTTGTCGAGAGAGCCTTCGCAGCTGGTCAGGTTGATGGTGCAGTATTTCAGGGGTTCCACACGCGCGAGTTTGTCGCCGCTGGCCACCTGCAGGTACGGGACGTCTTTGCTTTCGTGACCGACGGTCAGCGCGGCAACGGTGCCACCGACGACGGCCACAAAGAGGACGGCCACGATCGCCGTGATGATGACGAACTTCTTTTCGCCGGTCGACAAACTCATTCTTCGCGAGCACCCTTTTTCCGTGTGTTCTTGTTCCACGACTCCCGCACGGTGGGATCGACGTGGATTGCGCCGGTCGGCATCGTCATGTCAGGTCGTTTGCCGCCGAATCCGGGTACCAGGGTCGATCCTCGATTGGTGACGAATGTCTGGGCGAAGCCGAGAACCAAAATACCGGTGACAACACCGAATCCGATGGTCAGATTGGTCGGCATCAGGACGCCGAGCGACGCGCCGAAGACCCAGCCCATCTGAAGGACCGTTTCGGAGCGGCCGAATGCCGAAGCGCGGGACTCGTCGGGGAGATCGTCCTGGATGGACGAGTCCAGACACACCTTGCCGATCGCACTGGTGCCGGAGGCGACCAGGGCGGTGATCGTGACGAAGATGAGGTTTCCGAAGATCGCGGACAGCAGGGAGAATCCGGCGCAGGCACCGGTGACCATGACAACGACGCGCTGGGGGTTCTTCAGTTCGAGTCGGGTTCCGGTGGCATTGCCGATGAAGTTGCCGATACCGGCTGCGGCACCGACGGCGCCGAGCAGCGCCACCTGGGCCCAGCCGCTGCCGCCGCCCTGCTGTGATTTTGCATAGAAGGCGATGAACAGGGTCAGGAATCCGGTCAGGATACGGATGGTCCCGTTGCCCCACAACCCGGTCAGGACGTTGCGGCCCAACGGTTGCCGAATGCTTGCCGTCAGGGCCTTGACGGTCGATTTCTTGGCGTCGTCGGGCGGTGGCATCTGGGTACGGGCCGGTTCGCCGTGATACGTCAGCGTCGTCGGCACCTCGCCTTCGGTGACCTCGACCCACGACGGTATCCGCATACACAGGACGGCGCCGACGACGGTGATGACCGTCATCCACACCATCGCGCCCGGAACGTGCATCGGAAGGAATTTGCCGAGCAGCATCTCGAAGACGGCGGCGACACCGCCTCCGACGATGGTGCCTCCGACCAGACCGAAGGTCGTCAGACGAGAGTTCACCCGTGGCAGGTCGATGGACGGTGGCAGCACCCGCGGGGTCACCGCGGATTTGAGAACGCCAAAGGACTTGGACAGCACCAACATTCCGAGAGCGCACGGGTACAGCACCCACGGGTCATAGGTCAGTTGGCTCGACCCGGCGTCCCAACCGGAGTTGGCGATGACGAGCAGAGCCAGGATCGTTCGCCCGACGAACGTGCCGGCCATCGCGATTCGGCGGCCGCGTTGCAGTTTGTCGAGCAGTGGTCCGATGAGCGGCGCGATGATGGCAAACGGGGCGATGGTCAACGCGAGGTACAGGCCGACCTTGCCCTTGGATTCGGCACTTGCCGCGGCGAAGAACAGCGTGTTGGCCAACGCGATCGTCATCGCGGCGTCGGTTGCGAAGTTCACAACCGTGGGATAGGTCAACGCCGTCAGGCCGGATCGATCGGCGCCGTCCGCGGTGGCCGCCTGATGGATCTTCCCGAGCCCCTTCGCGGTCAGCTCGCGCCCGCGCAGTGCGGCAACCCGGGTGACGGTGAGCTTGCGCGGCATGGCGCGGGTGTTGTCGTCGCGGTGGTAGTCGGTCTCGTCCAGAGGTGGCAGATGCCGGTTCTGCGATGTCTGGGCCCGGGTGTCCTGGCGGCCGGGCGCACCCGGCGGTGGGTACGCGCCGGGCGGTGGGTACGCGCCGGGCGGTGGACCGCTGCGGGGCGGATTGTTTCGAGGTGGGAAGTTCTGTGGGGGCTGGTTCTGTGGCGGTGGATTCCGGGGCGGCGGCTTCTGCATCCCCGGGCCGCGGGGCGGGGGAGTCGGCTGCGAGGTGCGAGGGGGCCCACCATCCGCCGGATAGTTGGCGGATCCGGGATGCGCACCGGGCGCCGGGCGCGGGCGCCGGCGGGGATCGTGGCCGGGGGAACCATCATTGCCCCGCGCAACACCGCCCCGGTCCGAGGGGGTCGCACGAGGATCGTGTGGTTGATTTCCTCGGTTCACTTCCCTGATTGTTCCCTATGTCGCGACTACCGACCAACCCTCGGTCCCCGGGCGAGTTGCGATACGGCACACTAGAGGAGTGAACGCGGTTACTGAACAGCCAGAAACAGCGACCGATGCTGCGCAGCCCGACCAACAACGGGTTTCGTCGCTCCTGGCCTCGGCCGTCGATCAGGCGCGCGATGCCATCGACGCCGACGACCGGGAGATCGGGGACCACCTCGATGCCGTGACCGAGGCCGACTTCACCGTGACCCATTATTTCGAGGCCAACGTTCCCGGATACCGCGGGTGGCAGTGGTGTGTGGTCCTGGCCGGTTGCCCCGACAGCGACGACGTCACCATCAACGAGGTGGCGTTGCTCCCGGGGTCTTCCGCACTGACAGCCCCTGATTGGGTGCCGTGGGATCAGCGGGTCAGACCCGGCGATCTCAATCCCGGCGATCTGCTGGCGGCACCCGCCGACGACCCCCGGCTGGTACCCGGTTACGTCGACAACGGTGATTTCGATCTCGTCGATGAAGAAGCAGCTGTTGCCGAGGCAATCGGGCTCGGCCGCAAGCGGTTGCTGAGCCGGGATGGTCGTCTCGACGCCGCGCAGCGGTGGGTCGACGGCGATCACGGACCGGCAGCCGACATGGCTCGCAGTGCTCGGCACAATTGCCTCACCTGTGCGTTCTATCTACCGGTGGTGGGTTCGCTGCGCGCAGCGTTCGGCGTCTGCGCCAACGAGTTCTCCGCTGATGGCCATGTGGTCCATGCCGAGTACGGCTGTGGCGCCCACTCGGATGTGAAAGCCCCCGAAGGTGCCGGTAGCCCGGCGTTCGATGCTTACGACGACGGCGCGGTCGAAATCCACGCGAACTCCTGAGCGCGCGTGATGGCGCACTCCGGCGGGCGTCGCTCCTCGTCCTCGGCGTCCCCGGACGTCGGGGAATCCCCGACCGTTACCGACCCGTTTGGTGTTGACCGGTTGCGGGACGCGATCGTGGCGTCCTGGATGGCGTCGCCCACCCGGTTGCACGAGGACACCGCGGCTGAATCCGATCTTGTCGGTGTCGGATACCGCGATCGCCTGCTGACCGAGCTCGTCGCGAACGCCGCCGATGCGGCCACTGAAGCCGGTGCCGCCGGCCGGGTGGCGGTATGGATCGATGACGGTGCTCTGCATGTCGCGAACACCGGCGCCCCGCTCGACCGTTCCGGGGTGCAGGCCCTGACCGCATTGCGGTCGTCGAGCAAATCCGGGGAAGGTCTCGTCGGCCGGTTCGGTGTCGGGTTCAGTGCGGTGGCCGCCGTCACCGATCACGTCCAGATCCGCTCCCGTACCGGGTCCATCGAATTCTCCGCCGAGCGCACCAGGGCCCAGCTCGCAGGCACCGACCTCGCTGCGGATCCGGTGCCGACGCTGCGGCTGGCATGGTCGATCGATGCGCTCCCAGCGGCCGGCTTCGACACCGAGGTGGTGCTCGACCTCGATGGCGCGGTCGATGCGGCGACCATGCTCGCCGAGTTCTGCGTCGAGAGTGTGGAGCTGCTGCTGGAATTGCCTGCCATCGAGACGATTTCGGTAGGCTCGGAAACCTTCACCCGGACCCGCGACGATGACCTCGTCACCATCGGGGCGCAGCGGTGGCGTGAATACGTGGCACCACACACCCGATGGTTGCTCCCGCTGCGGGGCGGGCAGGTCACCGCGGTGGCGCCGGGTGTGCTCCGGGCACCGACCCGGACCGACGTCGAACTGACGGTGCCGGCGATCTGCATCGGTGACGTGAGGCTGACGGCGGATCGTCGTGGCCTGCATCCAGATGCCGATATAGCCACGCTCGCAATCGGTTACGCGGAGTTCGCCGCCCACCTGCCGCCCTCGGAACGGCTGGTGCTGATCCCGTCGCCGGGTTTCGCGGCCAGCCACGAGGACGATCGTCTGCGGACCGCGCTGATCGGGGATCTGACTCGGGGGCGGTGGCTGCCCGGTGCCGATGGGGAGGATCTGATTCCCTCGCGCGCCGATGTGCTGGTCGATCTGACGCCGGGGCTCGCGGCCTTGATCGGAGAGATCATCACCACGCTGGTGCATCCGGACCTGTCCGAGCGGTCGGCGCTGAGTCGGTTGCGCTCGGTGGGGGTCAGCGAGATCGGGCTTGCGCAGGTCGCTGCCCGGCTCACCGGCCTTCAGCGTGAACCAGGCTGGTGGGGAAGGCTTTACGCCGAACTGTTGATGCCGGCGCAGGGACAGGTGGACGAACTGGGCGCGTTGCCGGTGCCGCTGGTCGACGGCCGGACGATGCCCGGAGCCCGCGGCACGGTACTGCCGCCGTACGTCTCCGACGGCGTCAACGCCTCCGACGATGATGCGGATACGGCAGCACCGTCGTGGTTGCCGACCGTTCATCCGGACGCGGTACACGAACTTCTCGAGCGTCTCGGCGCCCGGCGGATCTCGGTCGGGGAGATGCTGGCGGATCCGGCGCTGAAGGCCGAGGTCGAGTCGGACCCGGAGAGTGAACAACTCGCTCGGAGCGTACTGGGTCTTCTTCGCGGATCACCGGATTCACCGGTTCCGGGTTGGCTGGGCTCACTGGCCCTGCCGACGAGCGACGGCGATCTTCGTCCGGCGGACGAACTCCTGCTGCCCGGCAGTCCGCTGGCTGCCGTGCTGGTTGAGGATTCACCATTCGGTGTCGTCAGTCCCGATTGGGTGGAGCGGTACGGGGCGGCGGCCCTGCGGGCACTCGGTGTCGGATGGGACTTCACGCTGACCCGGGAGGAGTATCCAACCGGCCCCGAACATGATCTGCCCGACGAATCGCAGTGGTGGGCCACGCTTGTCGACGCGCCCCAGACCCTGGTCGCCGTCCGCGATCTCGACCTCGTCGATCCGGACAGGTGGCCCCGCGCGCTGAGCCTGATGGCGACATCCCCCGACGTGGCCCCGCTGCTCGCAGACCGGCGCGGTTACACTGCCTGGTGGCTACGGCACTACGCCGTGATCGACGGGGTGCGGCTGGGCGGGTGGCGGGCTCCGAGCGACATCTCCGCGTCGGGTCTGATCGATCCGCTCGATCACCCGCACGCGGACGACATCGCCGGGGCCCTCGGCAGTGCCGATGTGGAAGACACCGAGCAAGCTCGGATGGTGTTGTCGCACTTGGCAGATGCGGGTCGCGAGATCACGCCGTCGGTGGCGTTGACCGCCCACACGGAATTGGCGCGTGCACTACGCGACGGCCGGGTCCACCTCGAACACCTCGAACCCCCCGAGGGGTTTCGCACGTTGGCCGGCACGGTCGCCGCGGACGCGGTCGTTCTGGACGCACCGTGGCTGGCGGCGGCGCTGGACCCGGCCCAGACCGTGTCGGTGATACCCGGTGAGTTCTCCCTGGCCACCAATCTTGCTGATCTGCTTGATATCCCGACCGCCACCGAGGAATTCGTCGGTGGACCGGTTGCCGTCGGCGTGGAATCGACGTGGGGTGCCCAGCCCTGGGCACTGCGATCTGCCCTGTCGCAGAATCGCGAGATGCCGGCCGGTCCCATTCGCGTGCACTCTGGGCTCGTCGTGGAACTGCGGCGAGGTGATGTCAGCGCCGAGCATCGGGTGCCGTGGTGGCGTGACGAGAGCGGGTTGATACATGTTGATGCAGAGTCCGGCGTCATTCCCGGCTGAACTGGCGCAGAACAGTGGCCAGGCAACGTCGTTCGGTCCGGATCAGTACGTGCTCGACTGGATGGTGGACCACCGGACACCCGCCTGGACAGCGGCGATGAGGGCGATCACCACATTGGGTAACACGGTGACGCTGTACCTGGTCGTGATCGTTGTTGTCATTGCTTTTGCGATTGCCCGAAAATGGCAGCTCGTGCTGTTCGTCGGTCTCGGCTCAGCGGTGGGTTCACTCATCATGGTTGCCCTCAAGGAACTGTTCTCCCGCGATCGGCCGCCCATACCGGAGCGGTTGATCGATCTGTCGAGCCACTCGTTCCCCTCGGGCCACGCCATGTGTTCGACGATCGTGTACGGATTGATCGCGGTGGCCCTCTATCAGGTGAGCCCCTGGGTGCGGTCGCATGTGTGGGTTCTGGTGTTCGCGCCGCTCCTCGCGCTGAGTATCGGTGTCTCCCGGGTCTATCTCGGAGCGCACTGGATGACCGATGTCATCGCCGGGTGGATCCTGGGGGCGCTGTTCGTGGCGGCCGCGACGTGGATCACGTTCAGGTCAGGCCCTGTTGGGCCGCCGGACTCCCTCTCCGCACCGCAAGCCTCTGCAGGTACACCACAAAACATCCGAAAAGACCCACCCCAAGCCCCACCAGGCAAATCGTGAGTGTGTTGTCGGTGCCGAGGTCCCAGATCGCCACGACGAGGGTGGCGATCAGCCAGGCTGTCATTCCGACGATGATCACCGGGCCGGGTGCGGTCCATCGGGCGGGTAGTTCGGGAAGTCCTGAGGCCATCGGGTCAGGATAATCGATTTTGACCACGTGTGAAGTCTGATCGTTCGACGACGCCCGTGGGTTGAGTATGCGCAACCGGTGTTTAGGGGTAGCTCAATTGTGAGGTGAACAAATGAAATGTGGGCTATTCATCACGCATTTCGTTCAGGCTCACCTATTCTCAATGCCGTGGACCAGAATGACGAGAAGTTGCCGAGTGACCTGGCTATTGCCGTGGTACGACTCACCAGGCATCTGCGTGGCCGCCGCGCGTCGTCCGTGGTATCGCTGACCCAGCTGTCGGCCCTGTCCACACTCAAACGTGAGGGGTCGATGACCCCCGGCGCCATCGCGGCCCGCGAGCGCGTCCAACCGCCGTCGATGACGCGCGTGATCGCCTCGCTCGCAGACCTGGGAATGATCAAGCGTGAACCTCACCCGACCGACGGCCGGCAGGTGATCGTGACCCTGACCCCCGCGGGCGATGCGTTGGTGGTCGACGAGGCGAACGCTCGCGAGGAGTGGTTGCGGGCTCAGCTCAAACGGCTCGATGACACCCAGCTGGAAACATTGCGTGGCGCGGTGGGCATCATCGAGGGGATTGTCACCGAGAGCGACTGAGGCGGCTGAGGTCAGGTGCCGCCCCGTTGCTCAGAAGAACGTGCCGGCCACCGGTTTGCGGTCGGTACTGAACGCCTGGTCGAACGCGTGCAGCGTGGGCCCGTCGACGGTCCACAGCCGTTGCGCCGCAGCGAAGTCAACAGCCCGATACGCCCCTAGGTACAGGCTGCCCAGCACCGCGATGTCCACCCGGACGGTGGGTTCGGCATCGGTCACGGTCACCGTCGCCCGGCTTCCGTTGATCGCCACGTTCCAGCGGCCACCGGATTCGCGGTAGGGGTCGGTGACCTCGAGCACGAACTCGGTGTCGTGCCCGTACTCCCGTAGCGAAAGCGCCTGTGCCACATTGAGTATGCGCAGCCACATGCTGTCCCGGATGCCCGTGACCGTCGGTGCCCGCAGGTCCGTGAGCTTGAGGGGGAGTGGATCGTCGACCGGTGTGGTGGCGGTGACCGCCGGGATCAGGTCGAGCCCGGACAGCACCCGCCACAGCTCGGTATGTGCCTCGTCGGTGACGGTGAAGATCTCGGAAACCTCTGCAATGGTGGAAGTTTCGGATTCGTGGTGAATTCGGTAGCTGGCGTAGCCGTCCGGATGCAGCAGGTAGTGGAGGCTGCTGCGCCCATTCCGGAGGATGGGCCGATCGGCGAAGATCATGTTCCACCACACCGATGTCCGGGCGAGGGCACCCGGGCGGGTCGCGGCCCAGCGGTCGTGGATCTCGGGGACCGATGCGCGGATCTGGTCGGCGTCGCCGAACCGGACCTCGGATTCGTCCGGCGCCGCTGACCGCAGGGCGGTCTTCCGCAGATCAAGGCGCACAGAGTTCTCGAAAGCTGCTGGACCGTAACCGAATCGCTCGTAGATGGTGCCTTCGGAGGCAGTCAGGATCGAGAAGACCGACTGCTCGCGTTCCCACTGCTCGAACAGTTCTGTGATCATCAGCCGGAGGATTCCGCGACGCCGGTGCGTTGCGGCGACCGATACCCAGGACAGCCCGGGCAGGCTCACCTGGTGGCCGCCGGGGATGGTCATCTTCATCCGGAAGAACATCGACACGCCCACCAGGACGGGGCGCTGCGGGTCCGAGGTGTCGTGGACCACCACGACGTCGCCGTCGGCGACTTTCGATCGGATGTCGGCCAGCGCCTCGTCGTCGAGTGGTTCGACAAAAGCGAACGCGCGCGCATCGACGATCGCGATGTCGGGCCAGTCGGATTCGGTTGCGCGACGAAGCGTCAGATTGCCTTTGCTCACCCCTCCAACTTGTCACATCGCGGGTCGGGCAGACTATCCGGATGGCCGGATCGAACACCCAACCAGGCGCTATCAGGTCGGATCTTGCAGCGATCGTGATCGATATCGATGATCCCGCGGATCCCCGGGTTGACGACTTTCGCGACCTCAACTCCGCCGACCGGCGCCCTGACCTGCCGTTACTGCCGGGCGGAACTCCGGGCAAGGCTCTTGTCGTCGCCGAAGGTGTGTTCGTTGCGCAGCGCATGGTGGCGTCCCGGTTCTTGCCGCATGCATTCCTGGGGGTGGACAAGCGGCTCACCGAGCTCGCACCAACCCTGTCCGGCGAATCGGTTGCCGGTGTGCCGTTCTATCGGGTCAGTGCCGATGTCATGGCGGAGGTGGTCGGATTCCATCTGAATCGGGGTGTCCTCGCCGTGGCGCGCCGCCCCGAGCCGCTTGCGCTCGCCGACGTGCTCGCCGATGCCCGGACGGTGGCCGTGCTCGAGGGTGTCAACGATCACGAGAACATTGGGAGTATCTTCCGGAACGCGGCAGGGCTGGGGGTCGATGCGGTGATCTTCGGTGGTGCCTGCGCTGATCCGCTCTATCGGCGATCGGTCCGGGTATCGATGGGCCATGTCCTCCTGGTGCCCTTCGCCCATGTCGACAGCTGGCCATCGGACTTGGAAGTTCTCCGCGACAACAACTTTCGGATCATCTCCCTGACACCCGACGCCGCTGCGCCACCGCTGTCCGATGCGGTGGACGCCGAGCGCGTGGCCTTCATGGTCGGGGCCGAGGGCCCTGGGCTGTCGGAGGCCGCGATGCGCGCCGGTGACGTGCGGGCCCGAATCCCGATGGCCCGGGGTACCGATTCGCTGAACGTGGCCACGGCTGCGGCACTGGCATTCTACGAGCGGGCCCGCTGACCCGCCGAATCGCCGGCTGATGCGGACCGGCGTCACTCAGGACTTGGGGCCGAAGCCGAACCAGCGGGCCACCCGGCCCGGAGTGTGCGGCTTCGCGTCGCCCGTTTCGCCGTGCTCGCCGTTGATCGCATCGGGGCCCGGCGCCAGCGCGAGTTCCACGTCGGCTTCGGTGGGCTGATAGCCCGCGGGGCGGATCGCGAAACCCGAGACGGTGATGTGTGCCGGGTCGGAGTCGTCGTCGCCGAGCGGTGTCGTGAATCGGAAGCCGAGCCATTCGCGGATGGCCTGTTCGGCGAACTCCTGTGGATGGAACGGCAATGCCTGCGGATCGGGTTTGGCGCCATCTGCGTACAACAACGGGTGCTCGCCGGCCCAGAACGGTCCTTCGAATATGAAAGGCAGACCGGTGTTTTCGTGAATCGTCACCGGGTTGGCCGAGAAGGAACGTCGCAGTGTGCCGTTCTCCCACCGGGCGAACGCACCCAGCGACGATTCCGGCTCGGTGTGCAGCACGATCACCGCATCCGCGGGCACTGCGGTGACCCACGACTCGGGCAGGGCGGACGGCGTGGTGGTCGAGAGGACCGGGCTGGTGACGACCACGAGTGAGCCGTAGACACCGACGAAGAGCTGATCATCAGCCGGAGTCGCGGCGGCTGCCAGACTTGCCTCGCCGATGGGTACTGCGGTGAGACCCGGGCACAACGCTCCGGCCAGGCTTGCCGCTGCCGCGGGATCGTGCTGCAGGCCTTGTCGGATAGCGGCTTTCGGATCGTTCGAGTTGACGAACCAGAGCATCGACGCCTTCGCTGCCAACTCAAGTCCTTTCGTGGGTGCCGACCAGTCTCACGTACCGAACAATTAAACCCGCCTCACGGGTTGCCGCTGCTGCGGACCCCGAGAAGTACATCCTCCCAGGCCGGGACGGAAGGCTTGCGGCTGCCGCGACCTCGTTTGCGGTTCGCATCCGATTTGTCCTGGACCTCAGGGCTTTTGGGGCCGGGTTGCGGAGCAGGCGATTCCGGGGCGCGAGTTGTTTCCGGTGTCGGGTCGACGTCGTGCGGGTCGACGTCAGCAGCGTCGGCGGTGACAGTGGGCACGTTGTCGGCGTCGTCCACCGGGTCGATGTGGTTGTCGGACGGCTGCTGTCGGGTTTGTGCAGAGAGCGGCCGCGGTGTGCGGCGGGCCCGCTGTTCGCCGGTAAGGGAGTCGGCGTCCACCGTGACCTCGCCCGAGCCGTCGGACTTCACAGTCAACCGCGCCGGACGCGAAATGGGTGACACCCGTGCCGCCTTGGGCGGCGTGTAGTCGAAGGAGAGTTCGGGATGATCCGGGTCGGAGCTGTCAACCATCGGTGGGACGGGGGCGACGCTACGCAGCGGCCGGCTCAGGTCCGGATCGATCAACTCGTCCGCGACCTCGTCGATCGCCTCGACCGTCCCCGAGTTGGAACCGGGAAGATAGCGCCAGTGAGCGCGGTTGACCGAACGCCCGACGCGCCAGCTCACCTGGACGATCCAGCGGTTGTCCTCGGCCTTCCAGGCGTCCCACTCGGTGTCGTCGGGATTGTGTCCACGGGCTCCGAGCGCGGCGGCAACCACCTCACCCAGCGTGGACAGCGCGGGTCCGTCGTAGCGCAGCGGGTGTGCGGCAGCGGCGAGTTCGGCAGCGCGGGAACGCTCGAGCAGAACCGGATGGGCGAAACGTTCGACACGATTGGCCGGCACCCCGGCGGCCGCGGCCACCTGGGCGACCGTGGCGCCCGCGCGGATCCTGGCCTGGATCTCGCGGGGCCGCAGGGTGCTCTCCATCTCGATCTCGATCTGTCCCATCCGGGTCAGATCTCCGCGGGCGGCTGCCCGCAGGGTGTCATCAGCAGGGATACGGAACTTCTCGCCCGACTCGGTGTCCTGACAGATCACCTTCTTGCCGTCCGGCTCGAGGCCGATGACTCGAAGCTCTCGCATCTGCTTCTCCTTCACGTCTCGGAGCTAGCCGGTGAATCTGTGTCGGTGTGCATTGGCGTCAGAGTAATCCAGTCAGGCCGAATTCGAGGGTGTGACACGCGTAAAAGTGCCAGCTCAGCAGGGGTGTGCGAAGTGGAGTGAAACGGCTACAGGGCGCCGACGACGTAGTCGATGCACTCGGTCAGGCGGCTGACGTCGTCGGGTTCGACGGCCGGGAACATGCCGATCCGGAGCTGATTGCGGCCGAGCTTGCGGTAGGGCTCGGTATCGACGACTCCGTTGGCGCGCAACACCTTAGCGACCGCCGCGGCATCCACGTCGTCGTTGAAATCGATGGTTCCGACCACCTGGCTGCGGTGTGCGGCATCGGCCACGAACGGGGTGGCGAACTCGCTGGCCTGCGCCCAGTTGTACAGGCGTGAGCTGCTGTCGGCGGTCCGGGCGGTGCACCAGTCCAAGCCGCCATTGCTGTTCATCCACTCGATCTGATTGGCGAGCAGCAGCAGCGACGCGACGGCCGGTGTGTTGTAGGTCTGGTTCTTGCTGCTGTTGTCGACGGCGGTCGGCAACGACAGGAACTCGGGGCACCAGCGATCCGATGCGCCGATGGTGGCGATCCGATCGAGCGCGGCCGGGCTCATCAGCGCGATCCACAGTCCGCCGTCGGACGCAAAGGACTTCTGCGGTGCGAAGTAGTACACGTCGGCGTCCGCGACGTTGACGGGAAGACCGCCGGCGCCGGAGGTCGCGTCGATGGCGATCAGGGCGTCGCCGGCGAGCTCAGGACGGCTCACGGGCAGTGCCACACCGGTCGAGGTCTCGTTGTGGGCCCAGCCGACGAGGTCGACGCCGTCGAACTGCTCGGAGGTGATCGTGCTGACGCTCGGTGCGGTGCCGGGCTCGGTCGAGATGACCACCGGATCGTCCAGGAACGGCGCCTTCTTCGACACGGTGGCGAACTTGCTGGAGAACTCGCCGTACGTCAGGTTCAGGGCGCGCTTGGAGATCAGACCGAATGCCGCGGCGTCCCAGAATGCGGTGGTGCCGCCGTTGGAGAGAACGACCTCGTAGCCCTCGGGGAGCGAGAACAGGTCGGCCAGTCCGCTGCGGATCGCGCCGACAACGTTCTTGACCGGAGCCTGGCGATGGCTGGTGCCGAAGACGGAGGCGCCGGTGTCGACCAGCGACTGCAGCTGCTCGGGGCGAACTTTGGAAGGGCCACAACCAAATCGGCCGTCGCTGGGCAAGAGGTTGGCCGGAATGGAGATCGATTCGCTCATGGCCATCAGTCTAGAGACCCCCGCCACGCCCGATGATGGTGGGTTTTGGTTAGCGTGACCTGGGGTTTTGTTCACCAGATCCCACCATGACGTGCGTCACTTCGGCGCGATGGTGTCCCAGCCCTCGACATCCTCGGGGCGCCGCGGTGCGGCACCCACATAGAGCGCAGCCGGACGGACCAGCTTGCCCAGCCGTTTCTGCTCCATGATGTGGGCGCACCATCCGGCGGTCCGTCCGCAGGTGAACATCGCCGGCATCATGTGCGTCGGGACCTCGGCGAAGTCGAGGATGACCGCGGCCCAGAACTCGACGTTTGTCTCGATCGCGCGGTCGGGGCGCCGTTCGCGGAGTTCGGTGAGCGCCGCCTGTTCGAGCGCTGCGGCGATCTCGTATCGCGGCGCGTTGAGTTCTTTGGCGGTGCGGCGCAGGACCCGGGCGCGGGGGTCCTCGGCGCGGTACACGCGGTGGCCGAAACCCATGAGCTTTTCTTTGCGGTCGAGGATGCCCTTGACCAGACCGCGGGCGTCCCCAGTGTGTTCGACTTCTTCGATCATCGGCAACACCCGGGCGGGCGCGCCACCGTGCAACGGTCCCGACATCGCGCCGATGGCACCGGACAACGAGGCCGCGACGTCGGCGCCGGTGGAGGCGATGACGCGGGCGGTGAACGTGGAGGCGTTCATGCCGTGCTCGGCGGCACTGACCCAGTAGGCATCGATCGCGCGGATGTGTGCCGGATCGGGTTCGCCCTGCCAGCGGGTCATGAAACGGGCTGTGACGGTGTCACATTCGTCGATGACCTTCTGGGGGACCGCCGGCTGGTGGATGCCGCGGGCCGACTGTGCGACGTACGACAACGCCATCACCGAGGCGCGGGCGAGGTTGTCGCGTGCGATCTGGTCGTCGATGTCGAGGAGCGGCTGGTAGCCCCAGATCGGTGCGAGCATCGCGAGACCGGCCTGCACGTCCACGCGGACGTCACCGGTGTGGATGGGCAACGGGAACGGTTCGGCCGGTGGCAGCCCGTCGCCGAACCGGCCGTCGACGAGCAGTGCCCAGACGTCGGAGAACGTGACGTTGTTCTCGACGAGATCTTCGATGTCGACGCCGCGGTACCGGAGATTCCCGCCGTTCTTGTCGGGTTCTGCGATCTCGGTGGTGAACGCGGTGACACCCTCGAGGCCTTCGACAAAACCTTCGGGTATTTCGACGTTGACTGCCATCGCTCGAGCTCCTTGCCGTTGCCCTGTGTTCATCCTCACTAGGACTGTAGTGCCAGAGGCGTTCTCCGGTGTGCCGGGAGTAGCGTTATCGGCCGTGGAACGCGAACCGATCGATCTGGCCAATATGCGGATGGCCTACGCGGCATCCGGGGGTATCGGGCGGCGGGGATCAGGGGACCAGGCGGCCGGTGCCGACGGCGTCAAGGACAATCTTGATCCGATCTGGCTCGCGGGTGATCCACCGTGGCTCGAACTGTTCGGCAAGTGGCTACACGAGGCCGTCGACGCGAGTATCCCGGAACCCAACGCCATGGTGCTGGGAACGATTGATGCCGCCGGCCACCCGTCGACGCGGACGGTCCTCTGCAAAGGTGTGGACGCCGGCGGGGTCACGTTCTTCACCAGTTATGAATCCGACAAGGGTCGGCACCTCGACGCGGTTCCACATGCGGCGGTGACGTTTCCGTGGATCGCGATGGAGCGGCAGGTCCACTTCCGTGGTCCGGTGACGAAGGTACCCGCCGAGCAAACCGCCGACTACTGGACCAAGCGCCCACGTGGTTCTCAGCTCAGCGCTTTTGCGTCCGAGCAGTCCGCGCCGATCGAGTCACGCGGAGCACTCGAGGACAAGGCGGCCGCCGTCGAGGCCCGGTTCGGAGGCGAACAGCAGGTTCCCGTGCCCGCCCATTGGGGTGGTTACGTGATCGAGCCCGTGGAGGTCGAGTTCTGGCAGGGCCGCGCGAACCGGTTGCACAATCGTGTCCGATGCACACTGGTCGACGCCCGATGGGCGGTGACAAGGTTGCAGCCGTAGATGTTTGACGGCTTGTCGGGTCGCCGCGCGTGACCCGCCGCTTCCTCGTTGACACCACCCCGCTCAAACACCCACATTTTCGTCGCCTGTGGTGGGCGAACATCGTCACGGTCATCGGTGCGTAGCTGACGGTGGTCGCTGTCCCCGCCCAGATCTATCAACTCACCGGCAGCTCCGCGTATGTCGGGCTGACCGGTGTTTTCGGGCTGGTGCCGCTGGTGATCTTCGGGATGCCGCGAGCGCTGTTCCCGCAGATGGCCCACGAGAGCTTCGGCGGCCCCGAAGAAGGTGGTTTCGCGTTTGCGTTGCTGTTCTCGGCGATTGCGCTCGGTGCGCTTGCCGGCGGCATCTTCTCCGGCTGGGGTGTCCCGGATCCATCGGCAGGGTCTGGCGGCCATCATCTGCGTGATCATCTGGGGTGTGGCCATCATCGGAGTCGGAATCTGTGTCGCATTCGCGGGCAACACAGCTCTTCCGATGTTGCCGATCACGGTGGGACTTCTCATGGTCTGTGGTGCGGCCGACATGGCGTCGTCGGCGTTCCGTCAATCGATCCTCTTGTCCGCCGCGAGCGATGAGATGCGTGGGCGGCTGCAGGGTGTCTTCATCGTCGCGGTCGCCACCGCCGGCGGCTGACCCCCCGCGCTCCCGAAAGTGGTGGCTTCTCGCGACCAAAAGCCCAGGTGAGAGCCGCCAAAAGCCACCACTATCGGGAGCGGGCGGAGTCCTTGAGGAGTCCGGCGGTGTAGCCGACGACCTGTGGGTCGGACATCGCCTTCCACCGCGGTGCCAGCAACTTCATATATCGCTCGACGTACAGGAGTTGTTTGCCGACGAGCACCAACTCACGGGGCAGACGGGCATCGTAGGTTTTGGCTAGATTCGCGAGCTGCCGGCCCAGATCGGCATAGGACATGTCACCGAGATCGGTGCCACCGATGGGGGCCGCGACCCGGCGCAGATCCTTGGCGGTGTCCCGGACCGAACCGGGCTTGCCGAAGGTGCCGAGTGCGGCCAAGGCCTGGCCCGCCGCCTCGTAGTTGCTGCGCATCAGGTTGCCGAGTAGTTCACGCACGATCAGGCGGGACTTGTCATCGAAGCGCCCGACTATGCCCCAGTCCAACAGGACGATTCGGCCTTGGGCGTCCACCAGGACGTTGCCGGCGTGCAGGTCGCCGTGGAAGATCCCATCGGTGAACGCGGATTCGAGCAGGGACAGCAGCAGGGTCTTCACGATCTTGGTGCCGTCGTGGCCGGCCCTTCGAATATCCGCCACATTGTCGATGCGGATGGCTTCGACGAACTCGAGGGTGATGACCCGTTCGGTCGTGTAGTCCCAGAAGACTTTTGGCACCCTGACCTGGTCGGAAAACCGCGAGCCGGAGATGGCGGCGGTCCATTCCTCCATCGCGGCCGCTTCGGTTCGAAAATCGAGTTCGGAGTTGAGGTTTGCGGTGAAGTCTTCGATCACGGCCTTGGCACTGAGCATGCGGCCGTACGACGAGAACTCCACTACGGCAGCGGTGCGTTGCAAGATCTGCAGATCGGCGGCCAGCCTCGCCTTGATTCCGGGGCGTTGAATCTTCACCACCACGTGCTCCCCGGACACCAGCACCGCTTCGTGGACCTGGGAGATGGAGGCCGACGCGATCGGTTCGGGATCGAACTCGGCGAACACCTCATCGGGATCCCGGCCGAGCTGGTCGGTGAGGAGCCTGCGGACCTGCTCGGGATCGGCCGGGGGAACACGGTCTAGCAGCGTGCGGAACTCATCGGACAACACCCGTGGGAACACTCCGGGGCTCGACGCGATCAGCTGCCCGAGTTTCACGTAGGTGGGTCCGAGTGCGGCAAAGGTGTTCCGGGTCTCTCCCGCGCCGGTGGCGGCGAGGTCGTCGGATCCGAGAGCGCGAGCGGCAAATCGGGCCCCGCCGCAGACGGCCTGCCAGGCGGTTGCCCCGATGCGCGCTGCTTCACTGCTCAGGGGCACCTTTTGCAGTGTGAGGGGCGCGGTCGGTGTGGTCGCTGTCATATGTCCTCCGCAGGTGAGGAGGTGCGGCGCTCGCTGTGCCCTCCTCAGACTTCAGGTGGTCAGAATGCTTGGTGGACATGGTAGGGCATTTCGACTCTAGCGGTTGTCGACGTCGACGTGTGACGCTGCTGGGGTGACCACCGGCGGTGGTCGGTGAGGAGTGGAAGCCATGGCATCAGGTGCTCCGGTCCGGACATTGACAGGCGATGAGTGCTGGGAACGATTGGCCCGGTCCGAGTTGGGTCGGGTGGTGGTCTCGGTGGACGACGAGATCGACATCTTCCCGGTCAATTACGTTGCCCACGAAGGGCTGATCTTCTTTCGTACCGCGCCCGGCAGCAAACTTCTGAAATTGACCATCAACTCGTCGGTGCTGTTCGAGGTCGATGCGGCTTCGACCGGTGAAGGCTGGGCGTGGAGCGTGATCATCAAGGGCAGTGCGCGGAATCTGGTGTCGGCCGCGGAAATTGTTGAAGCGGACAAGCTTCCGCTGACACCGTGGATCGCGACGTTGAAGTACGAGTACGTCGAGGTGACGCCAGATCAGGTCAGCGGCCGCAGCTTTGCGCTCGGCCCTGAGCCCGAGCGTTACTGACCCGGAACCCGCGGCGCAGCAACGGTGTTGATGCGCACAGCGGTCAGTGTGTGACCGGGCATTCGCCGGTGTCGTTGGACTGCCAGGGGAGTTCGGCCCGGCGGGTGGCGGTCACCGGGCAGTAGTGCATCGCGCTGCCGCGCACGGCCTCCGGTGGCAGGTTGCGCCGCGGGGTCTGGAGCAGTGGGGCGTCGGCGGGAACCCTGCCCGACAGCCGATCCCACGCATCCCGACACCGCGGATGCTTGCGATAGCGCTCGGGCAGTGCCTGCATGAAGGTGTTGACCGCCTTGCCGAAGCGCCGGAACCGTCGCTCGTCCTTCGTGGACCAACCAAAGCCCATCATGTCGCGGACCGCGGGGTGATAGAGCCCGACCGTCAGCCAGGTGAGGAATCGCTCGATAGGTCGGATCATCACCTTCCAGATCGGCTGCGGCACCCCACCCATCCACGGTGGCGGTGGGAGTTCGGAGATGTCGAGGACGGTGCGCACCGCCGGATGGTCCTCGAGGACGTTGCGGCACATGTGATCCCAGTATTCGAGGAACTCCTCGTACGTGTCGGGACAGGGACGGGTGCTCACGCCGTACATTGCGTACCATGCGCGCGATTCTTCGAAGAGTTGTCTCTTTTCGGCCTCTGTGATGGGCGGCCCGAAGACCTCCGCGCACCGGATGTTGCCGTACCAGAACGTGGCGTGCGCCCAATAGAAGACGTCGGGATCAAGTGCGTGGTACCGGCTGCCGTCGGGCATCGTGCCCTTGATCTCGCGGTGGTAGTCCCGCACCTCGTGACCGGTGTCGGTGGTGCCGTCGAAGACCACCCCGATGATCGGGTACAACGACCGGTTCAGGCGCTGCCAGCGTTCGCCGAAGAAGTCCGAGTGTTCCCAGACCGCAGCGCCGAGTTTCGGATGCATGTTCTGCATCGACCCCGACCACAGTCCGATCAGCATGCCGTGCCATCCGCCGAAGAACTTCCAGGTCACCGAGTCCGGGCCCAGGGGCAGCTCGGGTTCGGCAGCGGGGTTTACCGGCGCTGCCGGCAGCTGGATCGGTTCGGGTTGTCGCACCTCGGTCAAGGTCATACCTTCCGTCGACAGACTCGCTGATGACTCACGCTCATGATGGCTCGCTGAGACGAAACTCTAGATCTGTCTCAGCGGTGTGTCAACGTTCACCTGCCTGCTCGGCGGACCTACCCGGTCTCGTCGATCGGGCGCAGTATTCGAAGGACCAACTCGACGATTCGTTCGACCGGGCGTCGACGTACCAGTGCGGCGGGTCCAACGATTCGCGTCCAGATGGCGCGTACGGGGCGACCAGGGCTTTCGACCTCATCCTCGCCGAGGGGCTACACCCTCCATGCATCGCGTGCTGGGTTCGGCCGGTTCTACGCGACCGCTGGCCGACCCGAATGATGTTGCGAACGAGGCACTTGATCACCTCGCCGAGGGGCCGATCTGGATCTTCGGTGCCGACCAGCCGACCGGCGGATCACCGTTGGGTGCGGTGAGCCGGCGTGATGCCGTGGTGATGATGAGCAGCGGCAAAGTGTCGGCGCGGAAGTGGCCCTGCCGGCTAGTCCGCCACGAATCGAACTTCTCTGCCGGGGGTCAATTGTGCTGCCGCATAGATGGAGTCGGCCACCAGTACACCCACCACCGGGTAGCCCCCGGTGGTGGGATGGTCGGCGAGGAAGATGACCGGTTGCCCGCTGGGCGGTATCTGTATCGATCCGAGGGCCACCGGTTCTGACCGCATCTCACCGACGTCGCTGCGGTGGCGCAATCCCTGATTCCCGTCGAGACGCACTCCTACCCGGTCTGATGCCGGGTTGACCGTCCAGATACCGGTGTACAGCGCGGCCGGGTCTTCGAGGTGATTGATCCGCGGCCCCGCCGATGCGTACAGCGGCACCGGGCGGTGGGGGTCGAGTACGTCCCAGGGGGCCTCGGTTGCCGATGGCCACGGGCCGGTGAGGTCTCCGACGGCCAGTTCATCGCCGGCGCGCAGCGGGGCCGGGCCGAGTCCCGACAACAGATCGGTCGATCGTGACCCCAACACCGGTGCGACGTCGATACCGCCGCGCACCGCGACGTACGTCCGCAGGCCACTGCGGGGTGATGGCACGAACAGCTCGGCGCCCGCCGGCAGGACGGTTGCGTTGTGGTGCCCACGGTCCACGTCGTCGATCCGGGCGTCGGCAGGTGCGCCCGTAATCGCGATCAGTACCTGTCGCCGGGCGCGAAGTCGCAGTCCGCCCAGTGTGACTTCCAGGCCGGCGGCCCATTCGGTGTTGCCCACCAGTCGATTCGCCAATTTGAGTGCCCGACGGTCGGCAGCGCCGGATAACGGTACGCCGAGGTCGGCATACCCGGCGCGGCCCAGATCCTGGACTGTGGTGAGCGGCCCCGGAGCGACCACGATCAGGTCGGTCATGTGTCCGCCCGCACGTCGGTGAATCGAACCACCGCGCCTGGGGTCAGAAGCGCCGGACGCTCGGAATTGTTGTCCCACAGAGCGATATCGGTGCTGCCGAGGAGCCACCACCCGCCGGGACTCTCCCGTGGGTACACAGCGCTGTACCCGGCCGCCACGGCGACGGATCCGGCCGGGACACGAGGGCGCGACTGTTCCCGCCGGGGGAGCGCGGTCAGAGTGGTTGCGGTCGAACTCTGTTGGGGCACGAGATAGCCGAATCCGGGGGCAAATCCGATGAACTGCACGCGCCACAGCGTTTGGGTGTGTGCTCCGATGACTTCGCTGACGGTCATGGCACAGGTCTCGGCCACCTCGTCGAGGTCGATGCCGGTGTAGCGCACCGGGATCGCGATGGGCTCGACGGACGCGGAAGTGGCGGTGGTGCCTTCGGTGAGATCGACGCGACGCAACGCGCGCCGAATCGACAGCTCGTCGAGACCGCGTCCGGGTTCGGCCTGCACCAGCACGGTCTCCGCTGCGGGAACCACGTCGAGGACTCTGGGCAGGGACCCCGCGGCCATGGCCGACTTGAGGACCGAATGTGTCTTCAGGGTGGCGATGGAAGGGTGCGGATCACCGCTGAAGTCGAGGAGCATCGCGTCGCGTCCGGCGGGTAGTTCGCGCATCGTGGGCCTCCTGTCGATCCGTCGCTGCCCTACCGAGTAAATCAGCTGCGCGGTCAACGGAATGAACAAGAACGTGAGAACGCCTCGTTGCCCCGGCGATGCCAGGACCTCTGCGCGGTCAGGACAGTTCGGCGAGGAGGTCGGAGAAGACGATGCGGCCGGCGGCCTCGATGAGGGCCAGGTGTGAGAAGGCCTGTGGAAAGTTGCCCAGATGAGGCCCGGTGCTGGTGTCGTATTCCTCGGCGAAGAGGCCGAGTGGTGAGGCGATGCTGATCAGGCGATCCATCAGGTCGCGGGCACGCTGTGTCTCACCGACTAGGGCGAGCGCGGATACCAGCCAGAACGAGCAGATCAGGAAGCTGCCTTCTTTCCCGGACAGTCCGTCATCGGTTTCACCGGTGCGGTAGCGCAGCACGAAGCCGTCTTCGGTCGGGTCGTTCGCGATCGCCGGCGGCGTCCGCGGTGTGACGACTCCCGTCGACCAGGGTCCATTCGGCCTCTGCGCGTCCGTAGTCGAATACCGGCTCGCACACCAGCTCGATCGCCATGCTGCCGGACAGGCATCGGACCGTACGGACAAGCGTGTGATCAGCGTCCTCGTCGGCGGGCGGGTATGCGGCGTGGTGTGTCTTCGCCGCGAGTGGGGCCCATCGTCGAAGCTGTGCGGACCTCGACCCACCCGGTGGTGGTATTCCACACTGTGGCAATGGTATTCGTTGCGGGCTCGTGGTGGCACTACGCCGGGACAATGACCCCGAACGGGCCGATCCGAAAGGTACCGGCCCCGCGATCGAGTAGGGAACCGAAGACGCTGGGGGAGTCGAACGACGGTACACACAGCCAGTCGATCGCTCCGTCCCCGGCAATCAACGCACCGGTATGGACAGTTCGACAGGAAGGCGTGGTCGGAGATCGGCGGGAGTCACGACGGTACCCACGGTTCCGGCCCGCGGTCCTGGCCGGACTGATGTTTGTCCGCCGGCAACCACGGTTCGTACCAGCGGTCCTGCCCGGGAAGCAGGTCATTCGGCGGGCCCCACGATCCCTTCGGGTAGGGCTGCACTGTCGGTGGCGCGTCGAGCAGCGGTTGCATCACCCGCCACGCCTCCTCGACACCGTCCTGGCGGGTGAAGCGCGCGCTGTCGCCGACCATCGCGGCGTGCAGCAATACCTCGTACGGGGTGGCGCCCTCACCGCCCTCGTCGGCGAACTCCATGTCCATCGTGATCGGTTCGGGTGTTTTGCCCTCACCGCGTTGCGCCTCGGCCTTGATGCGGATGCCGGTCTTCGGATCGAGTTTGATCACCAGGTGCGCCGGGTCGGGTTGATGCGTGGCGTCGAAAAACCACACCGGGGGCGGGCGGCGGAACACCAGCCGGATCTCGGTCTGTGTCACCGGGAGGCACTTGCCTGTGCGGAGGTAGAACGGCACACCCGACCAGCGCCAGTTGTCCACCTCCAGGCGCAGTGCCATATACGTTTCGGTGGTGGAATCCGATGCCACCCCGTCGACGTCCCGGTAGCCCTCGTACTGCCCCCGGATGTAGTTCGCGGGATCTGCTGCCGGGATTGCCCGATACACATTGACCATCGCGTCCTTCAACGCCGCGGCGTGCGACGCCGACGGCGCTTCCATGGCTGCGGCGGCAACGAGCTGCATCATGTGATTGACCACCACGTCGCGCAATGCACCGACGGGGTCGTAGAAATGCCCGCGGTCCGCGACATCGAACCTCTCGGCCATGGTGATCTGCACTTCGGACACGTACTGGCGATTCCAGACCGGCTCGAAGATCGCATTGGCGAAACGTAGGTACAGCGTTTCGGAGAACCCCTTTTTGCCGAGGAAATGGTCGATCCGGTACAGCTGGGATTCATCGATGTACTGGTGGATTTCTGCGGCCAGCGCGCGTGCCGAATCGAGGTCGTGTCCAAAGGGCTTCTCCACCACCACTCTTGCCGAGTCTGTGAGGCCGGCATCGGAGAGACCCTTGATCACGGTCGAGAAGAGGAACGGAGGGACCTCGAGGTAGAAGACCGGATTGTGCTTCCCGCTCAGGTGTCGGGCCAGCTCGTCAAAGGTCTCGGTCTTTCCGAAATCGCCACTGACGTAGTCGAATCGTGCCGCGAGCCGTGTGAAGACGTCCTCGTCCACCGGCTCACCGCCCGCGGTCTCGATCGAGGTGCGAGCACGGTCGACCAGATCGGCAACCGTCCAGTCATTCACTGCGACACCGACGATCGGGCAGGAGATCAGCCCGCGTTTCTCGAGTCGGTACAGCGAAAGAAAAGTCATCACTTTTGCCAGGTCACCGGTGATACCGAAAATCACCAGCACGTCGGCGTTCGATTGGTCTTTCTCCGAAATGGTGGAACCGGAATCGGCGCTCGCTGTCATCGGCACGTCACTTTCGGAGATTGGGTGGCCACCGGGCCTGCTCATGGTACAGCCGTCCGGTCGAGTGGGCAGCGCATTCGGGTGAATTTTCGATTAATGCGCACTCAGGTAGCGATGGAAACGCTGCGTCGAAATATGTACGGGGACAGGATGAGTCTGTGCCGTACGCGCATCGCTCCCGGGGTGGTGGTTGAGGCCACCTAGGTATCGAATGTGTCGACCGCGAAGCGTATCCGGCTCTACTGTGCTGATATTGCATTGGCCATCCACACTGGATCGCTTTTCGGTACTCGAGTTTCATGCGCGCCCTCGCGTCGGGAGCGGGAGGGCGGCACCCCGGGTGGAAGCGGTGTTCGGCATCGTGCCGAACGATATCCGGTTTGCGTCGTTTGGCGACCATGGAACGGGTTCAAGGGTTTTGCAACGTCGAGGAGAACGCGATGCCCACAAGTGATCAATGCGCTGTCGTCGTGATCGGCGCCGCCGTTCGCCCGATCGGGCACCTCGCATGAGCCGCACGTACCCGTCGGTTCTCTCGGACGGCGCCATGTCATGAGCGCCGGCCAGTTGCTGTTGTCGATGCCGGAGGTGAATCCGGTGCCGTGGGCGCGTTCACAGATGGCGTTCACCCTGGCGTTTCACATCATCCTGGTTCCGCTGGGTGTCTCGTGGGCGTTCATGACGCTGATCGCCAACTACCGGGCGTTGAAACATGCGGACGCCGACGCGTTGCTGCTTGCGCAACGCTGGTCGAAGTACATGGCGGTCACCTTCGCCGTCGGCGCGGTCACCGGCACGGTACTGAGCTTCGAATTCGGCTTGCTCTGGCCGCGTTTCATGGGTCGATGGGGGGAGGTGTTCGGGGTCCCGTTCGCCTTCGAGGGGCTGTTCTTCTTCACCGAGGCGATCTTCCTGGCCATCTACATCTACGGGTGGCGTCGTCTGAAACCGTGGACCCACTTCTTCACGGGTATTCCGATCGTGCTGACCGGCATCCTCGGCAGCGCGTCCGTCGTCGCCGCGAATGCGTGGATGAACGCGCCGTCGGGATTCACCCTCGACTCGTCCGGTGCCGTCGTCGAGGTCGACCCGCTCGGTGTCATCTTCAACAAGTCGATGCCGCTGCAGTCGGCACACATGATCCTCGCCGCCTACGTCGTCGGCGGCTTCCTGGTCGCATCCGTCTATGCGGTCGGCATGCTGCGGGGGCGGCGAGACCGCTACCACCGCACCGGGTTCCTGATCGCGTTCACGGTGGCGTGTGTGGCGATCGTTCCGCAGATGGCGGTCGGGGACGCGCTCGCTCGGTGGGTGTACAACAATCAGCCCGCGAAGTTCGCGGCGATCGAACTCGTCCCCACCACCTCCAGCGACGTGCCCGAGACCCTGCTCGGCCACCTGAACGAGGACGGCACCGTGTCCGGTGGGATACCGATACCCGGACTGGCATCGTGGCTTTCGGACCCGAGCACCGGCAAGAAGACCGTGGTTCAGGGGTTGGACAGTTTCCCGGAGTCAGAGCGGGTGACGGTCCGGCAGGCGAACATCGTGCACCTGTCGTGGGACGTCATGATCGGACTCGGCACGCTGCTGTTCCTGATCGCTGTCTGGTACGCCGCGTCGTGGGTGTTCCGGCGAGACATGCCGCGCAGCCGATGGTTTCTGCGCATCGCAGCCTGTTGCGGGGTACTCGCCGTGATCACCATGGAAGCCGGCTGGATCGTCACCGAGGTCGGTCGGCAACCGTGGATCGTCTACAACTTCATGAAGGTCGAAGACGCGGCCACCGCCAACACCGGCGTCTGGATCACCTTCATCGCGGTATCCGCGGTCTACCTCGCCCTGGGCGTGACGACGATCCTGGTGCTACGCGGGATGAGCCGACGATTCCGCGACGCGGAGGCCCGCGACGGACCGGGCGACTTCACCGAGGACGACGTGCCGTACGGGCCGAACTCGGAGTCCGCCGAACCGGCGAAGGTGCCGACCGATGAGTGACGCCGTGGCGGTTGTGATGTTCGCCGCGGTCACGGCGTACGCCCTGTTCGGCGGCGCAGACTTCGGCGCCGGGTTCTGGGACCTGGTCGCCGGCGGAGCCCTCCGCGGCGAACGGCCGAGAGCGATGATCGACCGGGCGATCGGTCCGGTGTGGGAGGCCAACCACGTGTGGCTGATCTTCTGTTTCGTGGTTCTGTGGACGGCGTTCCCGACCGCCTATGCGTCGATCACCCTGACCCTCTTCGTGCCGCTCACAGTCGCTGCGCTGGGCATAGTGGCGCGAGGGGCGGGCTTCGCCTTCCGCAAGGCCGTGCTGCGCACCCGAGATCAGCGTCGGTTCGGTGCCGCGTTCGCCTCGTCGTCGGTCCTCGTACCATTCTGTTTCGGAGCCGTCGCGGGGGCGATCGCCGCCGGACGGGTTCCGCCAGGGGGTGAGGCCGGGGACCCCGTCGAGAGCTGGATGAATCCGGTCTCGATCCTCGGTGGTGTGCTCGCCGTGGTCGTTTCGGCCTGGCTGGCCGCTGTGCGTCTGACCTGCGATGCCCATCGCCTGGACGACGAGGAGATGGCGACCTACTTTCGCCGCCGTGCCGTCGGGTCGGCGGTCGTGGCCGGGGTCGTTGCGGCCGCGGGTATTCCGGTTCTCGCCCGCTGGGCGGACCACCTGTTCGACGGACTGACCTCTCGTGCACTGCCGCTCTTGATCGTGTCCGTCGTCGCGGGCGCGGTATCGCTGGTGCTCGTCGGCCGCGGCGACGACCGGTTCGCGCGTGCGACCTCTGCCGTCACCGTCGTCGCCGTGATCCTCGCCTGGGGCGTCGCGCAATGGCCATATCTGTTGCCGGAGTCGACCACCGTGGACGAGGCCGCCGCGCCCAGCGGGACATTGGCTGCGTTGCTGGTGTCCGCGGTGGCGCTGTTGCTGATCGTCGTCCCGTCGCTGATATTGCTGTACGTGCTCGACCAGAAGGATTTGTTGCCCGAGGAAAGCATCGAGGACTGAACCGAATCACTCTCGGGGATCGGTCAATCATGGTTCAGAGTCGGCCAGGAGTACCCATAAATATTGGTGCAGAACATATTTCGTCATATCGGATGGGATCCAGCATGGCGGTTTTGTCGCAACTGTGCGTTTGCCGTTACGCCGAGTAGACGATCAGGGCTATCAACGGCACTGCCAAGAATGTCAAGATCCCGCAGCTGATCTGGGCAACGGCGGATTGTTTCGCATTCAATCCGATCATCGCCGCAAACAGGCCGATCCAGATGTAGGGCGATACAAAGTATCCGGCGAAGCACATGGAGATCCCCAGTACGAGCCCGAGTGCGGTCCACGGTCCGAAATAGTGTCGCAGACTCATGGCGTCCAGAAGAGAATGTCGAACGTGGGGATGATGGACAGAAGGATGCCGACAACTGCGATCGCATGAACCACGGCGAGCGTGGGCGTGATGCCGCGTCGGCGAATCGCAAGTAGTGCGACGCCAAGAACTGTGGTTGAAATGACGCAGACTATGAGCGGATTCGGCAGTGCGCTGAAATCCGTGCGATCCCTTGCCAGGTGAGCCCACACGCCTGATGTGATTCCAGTGAGGGCAATCGTCAAACCCGTCGACAACAACCAGAGCCGGGAATCCCACCGGGTCGAAGGGGCTTTTCTCACGTTCACCTGACGATGACAGTCTGCGGTGGGTTGGATGCAGAACCTGAGTCAGTTCCATCAACGCGAGGCTGGGGTACAACCGCGCGGCTGCCTGGCCCAGCTTTGTTCTCGAAAAGGTCGTCGAAGCCATCAGGCTTCTCGCCGACTAGGTGCTGATCAAGTGTTTCCGGATCCCATCGGTCGATTTCAGCCAAAGTAGTCGTCACAGGGCGCGGTTTCCTCGGAGCCCGCTGGCAGTGTGCTCGTCGACCGACGCGAACGTACTCTTGGCAGCGTCGATCGAAATGCTGATCTCGGTCAGACTTCTCTCGACTGCGGAAACCGAAGACTCCAGGGCCGCGCCCAACGTTCGTATCGCGTAGTTTGACTGGATAGGCCAACTAGCGGTCAATGAACCTATTTCGGCGAGGTGTACGCGAAGTTCAGCCGCGGCGCTTGTGCCTTCGCCAAGGATTCCACTCGAATAGCGTGGCAACGCGTGCACATCCGCCTCGAAGTCGTGATCTGCCCCACAGTTTCTCCCCAGTCCCCAGTGAATTGCTGAGACCGTACCAGGCGGACCCGTGGATGCGTGTGTCAAGTCGCCGGACCAGGGAAGAGGGCGTGGCACACTGCAGTCGTGGCGGGATACAGCATTGAATCCGATGGGTACAGCGCAGAGATTGCGCAAACGGGTGCCGGGTTGCGGGCGGTCCGGTGGGGTGATCGGCTCCTGACCGAGACCTGGGAGATCGAACCCAGTGTCAAACCGCCGTTGTCGGCGGGCCTGGTGTTGTCGCCGTGGCCCAACCGAACCGGCGACGGCACGTTCACCTTCGACGGGGTCACTTATCACCTGCCGATCACGGAAGCGGGCCGCAACAACGCAAACCACGGTTTCGTGCGCATGGTCGATTGGAACATCCTCGATCAGACCGGCTCGTCGGTGACGCTGGGTGTGGCGGTGGGCCAGCATCCGGGGTGGCCGTTCGATCTGCAGTTGACCGCGGACTACACGGTCGGCGCCGACGGGCTGATCGTGACCCACACGGCCACGAACAACGGGGCCAAGACCGCCCCATATGCGTTGGGGCAGCACACGTTTGTTCGCGTCGGGGACGTTGCGACGGACGATTGCTCGCTGCAGCTCGCGGCGCAGAAGTATCAGCCGCTCGACCCGGAACGGCAACTCCCGGCCGGTGACCCGGTGGATGTGACCGGCACCGACTACGATTACCGGACCCCGCAAACGCTTGCCGGTCGATGGCTCGACACCCCGTTCACCGGCATGGTTGACCACAACGGCATCATCACCCACCGGCTGATCGGGACAAATGGCGTCACCGAGCTGTGGACGGACCTCAATTTCGGCTGGGCTCAGGCGTTCACCGCTGATCCCGGACACGAGCAGGCATACCCCGGCCGCGGTCGCGCGGTGGCGATCGAACCGATGACCGCCCCGCCCAACGCGCTGGCCTCGGGAACAGATCTGATCGTGTTGGAACCAGGTCAGGTATGGACCGGCCGCTGGGGTTTGAAGTACCGGGATCGGCCCTGAGATCGGAGTGATCACGCGATGAGAGAAATCGTTGTCTGTGGTGAGGGCCTTGTCGATCTCGTCCCGGCGGGGGAGGGTCCGCTCGCCGCGCTGACGCCGGCGCTCGGTGGTGGCCCCTACAACGTGGCCATCACCCTCGGACGCCTGGGATCGGCGGTGTCGCTGTGTTCACGGTTGTCGACCGACGGTTACGGGGAGGCCCTGACCGGGGCATTGCGGAGCGCCGGGGTGAATCTCTCGCTACTGCAGCGGGGTCCGGAACCGACGACGCTGGCTCTGACCAGTATCGGCGCCGACGGGTCAGCGCAGTACTCGTTCTACCTCGAGGGCACCGCGGATCGACTGGTGGAAGACCCCGGTCAGCTAACCCGAACCGTGGGCGCGCTCGCCTTCGGAACGTTGTCGATGGTGTTGGAACCGGGCGCGAGTACCTATGAGGACCTGTTGCGTCGCAGCCACGCGGAGGGACGGCTGACGCTGCTCGATCCCAACATCCGGGTCGGTGTCATCGACGATCCGGACGGCTACCGCAGCCGTTTCGCCAACTGGCTGCCCGACCTCGACATCGTGAAGGTCTCCGACGACGATGCCGCCTGGCTCGCCGAAGGCCCGTCCGGGACCGGACCGGCGCAATGGCTGAGGGCGGGTGTCGGCGCGGTTGTCATCACGCGCGGCGGCGACGGTCTGACCGCAGTGACACCCGATTTCACAGTGGAGGTCGAGGCCTCGGCAGTGTCGGTGGTCGACACCATCGGCGCAGGGGACACGATCTGCGGCGCCGTGCTGCACTGGCTAAGTCTGCACCGGATGCTCGACCCCGCCCAGGTGCGTAGCATGAGCCGTAATGACTGGTCAGATGCATTGACGTTCGCCGCGAAAGCGGCGGCGGTGACCGTCTCGAGGCCTGGGGCGGACCCTCCATGGGCGGGCGAGCTGTAAAGCGACTAAGTTGTGAACGGGTTGCGCAGCCGGTTCCACCGGTTCGACGACTCTGGATTGAAAGCATCAGTACCGGTCCACAAGATCGGTCAGCCCGTCGAAAAGGGGAAGACCCAGTGTCCGCCGAAACAGTGTCCGCCAATGGAGCCGCAGCGGAGGCAAACGCCACGTTCAGCTATCCCGGCGGAGAGATCAAGCTTCCTATCGTCAAAGCTACCGAGGGCAGTGATGGAGTCGGGTTGGGCAAGTTCCTTGCCGACACCGGGCTCACCACCTTCGACGGCGGATTCGTCAACACCGCGTCGACGAAGTCCGCGATCACCTACATCGATGGCGATGCCGGAATCCTGCGTTACCGCGGCTATCCGATCGAGCAGCTCGCAAAGGGTTCGAGCTTCCTGGAGGTCAGCTACCTGCTGATCAACGGTGAGCTCCCGACGCCGACCGAGCTCGATGACTTCACGAACAAGATCAGCCGGCACACCCTGCTGCACGAAGACCTCAAGCGCTTCTTCGACGGCTTCCCGCGCAACGCGCACCCGATGCCCGTCCTGTCGAGCGCTGTCAACGCCCTGAGCGCGTACTACCAGGATTCGCTCGACCCGAAGGATCCCGAGCAGGTCGAACTCTCGACGATCCGTCTGTTGGCCAAGTTGCCGACCATCGCGGCCTACGCGTACAAGAAGTCGACGGGTCAGCCGTTCCTGTACCCGGACAACTCGCTGAACCTGGTCGAGAACTTCCTGCGGATGACCTTCGGTTTCCCGGCTGAGCCCTACGTGGTCAACCCGGACATCGTCAAGGCCCTCGACATGCTGTTCATCCTGCACGCCGATCACGAGCAGAACTGTTCGACGTCGACAGTCCGCCTCGTCGGTTCGTCGCAGGCCAACCTCTTCACGTCGATCTCCGGCGGCATCAACGCGCTGTGGGGCCCGCTCCACGGTGGCGCCAACCAAGCCGTCCTCGAGATGCTCGACGAGATCAAAGAGTCCGGTGGCGACACCAAGGCCTTCATGAACAAGGTCAAGAACAAAGAAGACGGCGTCAAGCTCATGGGCTTCGGGCACCGCGTCTACAAGAACTACGATCCGCGCGCCGCGATCGTCAAGGAGACCGCGGATCAGATCCTCGAACTCCTCGGCGTCAACGACGACCTGCTGGACATCGCCAAGGGTCTCGAAGAGGTTGCCCTGTCGGACGATTACTTCATCTCCCGCAAGCTGTACCCGAACGTGGACTTCTACACGGGCCTGATCTACCGTGCAATGGGCTTCCCGACGCGGATGTTCACCGTGCTGTTCGCCCTGGGCCGCCTGCCCGGCTGGATCGCGCACTGGCGTGAGATGAACGCCGACCCGACCGGAAAGATCGGCCGCCCGCGGCAGATCTACACCGGATACACCGAACGTGACTACCTGAAGATGGATCAGCGCTGAGACATGAGTAAACCTGAGATCGCAATTCCGGAAGGCCCTGCGCCCACCGAACTGGTGAGCACCGATGTGACGATCGGAGACGGCCCCGAAGCCGTCGCCGGTGGTGTTGTCGATGTGCATTACGTGGGCGTCGAGTTCGAGACCGGTGAAGAGTTCGATTCGTCGTGGAACCGCGGTCAGTCCGCGAACTTCCCGCTCGATCGGCTGATCCCCGGCTGGCAAGAAGGCATTCCGGGCATGAAGGTCGGCGGACGTCGTCAGCTGGTCGTCCCGCCGCTGCTGGCATACGGCCCCGAGGGCGCCGGTCACCGGTTGTCGGGCAAGACCCTGATTTTTGTGATCGATCTCCTGGGTGTCAGCTAACCGCCACTCACAGTTCTCCGGAAAACCCTGCACGATTCATGTGCAGGGTTTTCTCTTGTCTTCAGTGATGCAAACGCCTGCATCTGCGGGGAACTCCTGCGCGATTTCCCGTCACCGGAGATAGGTTGACAGCGTGATCGCACAGCCCTTCATTTATGAGATCAACACGTGGCCGTGGTTGGCGGAACTCGGAACCGACCTCGCCGGCGTTCCTGACGACGTCTGGGATTCGATCGCCGATCTGGGTTTCGACGCGGTGTGGTTGATGGGGGTGTGGCGGCGCAGTCCCGCCGGCATCGCACGCGCCCTGGACGAGCCGGCAGTGGCTCAGAGCTTCCAGGATGTGCTGCCGGACTTCACCGTCGACGACGTCGCCGGATCCGCTTACTGCATCCGGGACTACCAGGTGGACGAGCGCCTCGGCGGCACTGTAGGTCTGGTTGCCGCGCGCAAATCCCTGGCAGAGCGCGGGCTGTCACTCATTCTCGACTTCGTCCCGAACCACGTCGCACCCGATCATCCGTGGATCCGCAGCAATCCCGAGTACTTCATCACCGGCAGTGTCGACGACCTGCGTGACGATCCGGAGTCGTTTGTCGAGATCGGCGGTACGGTCTTCGCCAACGGTCGGGACCCGTACTTCCCGGCATGGCGTGATGTGGTGCAGCTCAACACCTTTTCACCCGCACTCAGGAATCAGGTCGCTCAGACCCTGCTGTCGATCGCGGAGCAATGTGATGGCGTCCGCTGCGATATGGCGATGCTCCCACTCGACGACGTCGTCACCCGTACGTGGGGTGAGCGTGCGGGCAACCCACCCGCCGACGGATACTGGCCGACGGCCATCGCCGCGGTGCGGCGGGTCCACCCTGACTTTGTCTTCATCGCCGAGGCCTACTGGGACCTCGAATCACGGCTCCAGGAGCAGGGGTTCGACTACTGCTACGACAAGCGTCTCTATGATTCCTATGCCGGGCACGAGGGTGCCGACGCCGTTCGTGCGCGACTGAGCGCTGACACCGACCACCAGCGCGGTCTGATCAGATTCCTGGAGAACCATGACGAACCGCGCGCGGCATCAACCTTCGGAGCCGACGAACACAAAGCCGTGGCGGTGGCGACCCTGACCGGCCTCGGGGCAAAATTGATCTACGACGGGCAACTCTCCGGCGCTGTCCGGCGGGTACCGGTGCATCTCGGTCGCGGTCCGGTGGAAGAAGTCGACAAGGATCTCGCCGAGTTCTATCTCAGTGTGCTGGGGTCGCTGAGAGATCCCGTGTGGCGTACCGGTGACTGGGCGCCCTGCGACATCACCGGATGGGAGGGCAACACCACGTCCGGCAGTCTGCTGGCCTGGACCCGCCGTGGTGAGAGCCGGTGGCTGGTTGTGGTCAACCTCAGCGATTCGACGGCGTCCGGCACGGTGGCCACGCACTGGGATGATCTGCGAGGCAGTCGGTTCCGGCTGGTCGACACCACCCGGGACCTCGATTTCCTGCGCAGCGGCGATGATGTGTGCGATGGAATGTTCATTGAGCTCGATCCGTGGTTGTGGCATCTCTTCCGGATCGACGAGACCGAGACAACAACCGAGGAGCGTGTGTGATGGAGAATCGTCAGCAGCCACCGAGCGGCACGCGTGAACACGATCGGCTGGCGGAGGCCACCGGCCGCCTCGAAGACGGTCTGCATGACGCCAATCCGTGGTATCAGTGGGGTCCGTATCTGTCGGAAAGGGCCTGGGGCACGGTCCGGGAAGACTACAGCGACGACGGCGATGCCTGGTCGTACTTCCCGCACGACCACGCCCGGTCGCGGGCATACCGATGGAACGAAGACGGCATGGCCGGAATCTCGGACATCGGCCACGACTTCTGTCTGGCATTGGCTTTGTGGAACGGCGCCGATCCGATCCTCAAGGAGCGGATGTTCGGCCTGACCGGACCGCAGGGCAACCACGGCGAAGACGTCAAGGACTACTGGTGGTATCTGCAGGGGTTACCGAGTCATGCACTGCTGCAATGGCGTTACCACTACCCGCAGGCCGAGTTCCCCTATCAGGATCTGATCGACGAGAACGCCCGGCGGGGACGTGACGATTTCGAATACGAGTTGCTCGACACCGGGATCTTCGACGACAACCGATTCTGGATTGTCGATGTCACCTACGCCAAGGCGAGCGCCACCGACCTGTTGATGCGGATCGACGTCACCAACAACGGACCCGACGACCAGACCATCGACGTGATGCCGACGGGTTGGTTCCGGAACACCTGGAGCGCAGACGGCAACGGTGACCTGCCGGATCTGGCGATGCAGGACGGTGCGGTGGTGCTCGAGCATCACCGGCTCGGTGGTTATCGGTTGCAGGCGGCGGTCGCCGGCGACGGCACCCAGCCGCAGGTGCTCTTCTGCAACAACGAGACCAATGTTCCGAAGATCTTTGGCGGCGAGCCGATCACGCCCTACCCCAAGGACGGGATCAACGATCACGTGGTCTCCGGTGCGGCCACGGTGAATCCAGACGAGCGGGGTACCAAGGTGGCGTGGCGGTACCGGTTGTCGGTTCCGGCGGGCCAGACCGTCCAGCTTCGACTGCGTCTCGCCGATGCCGAATCAGCACTATTCGAAGATGGTTGGGCCGGTGCATTTTTCGATCAGATCATGGTCGATCGGCAGCGCGACGCCGACGAGTTCTACACTGCGCTGGCGCCGGCCGACATCGAACCCGAGCGTATGCGCATCCTCACCCAGGCCAGTGCCGGTCTGATCTGGAGTAAGCAGATGTACTCCTACGACGTGACCCGGTGGCTCGACGGGGATCCTGCGCAGCCGTCACCTCCGCCAGGCCATCGCGCCGGCCGCAACACGGGTTGGCGCCACGTCGATGCCAACGACATCCTCGCGATGCCCGACCCCTGGGAGTACCCGTGGTTTGCGGCCTGGGACCTGGCATTCCATGCGGTCCCGTGGGCGCATCTGGATCCGGCCTTTGCGAAGTACCAACTCGTGGTGCTGCTCCGGGAGTGGTTCCTGCACCCCAACGGTGCTCTGCCGGCCTACGAATGGAGTTTCGACGACATCAACCCGCCGGTCCACGCCCTGGCGGCGCTCCGGGTGTTCATGATCGACGGCGGCAAAGATGTGCAGTTCCTCGAACGTGTCTTCCAGAAGCTGTTGCTCAACTTCACGTGGTGGCTCAACCGGCAAGATCCGGAAGGCAACAACATCTTCGGGGGCGGATTCCTCGGCCTGGACAACATCAGTCCGGTCGACCGGTCCCATCTGCCGCCCGGCAGCACACTGGAGCAGTCGGACGGCACCGGCTGGATGGCGTATTACTCGAGTGCGATGCTGGAGATCGCCCAGCGTCTGGCCGACTTCGAACCGGTCTACGAGGACATGGTCACCAAGTTCCTCGAGCAGTTCGCGTTGATCGGCGAGGCGCTCGAGCGGTCCGGTCTGTACAACCAGCAGGACGGCTTCTTCTACGACCGGTACACCGACGCCACCGGCCGCAGTTCGGCCATCAAGGTGAAGTCGCTGGTGGGGGTGATCCCGGCGCTCGCCGCGGCGACGGTTTCGATCGATGACGCCGGCCGGGCCCAACGTCTCCGCAAACGCTTTCAGCGCCGTTTCCGGGATGTGGACCAACGAAACCGTCGATCGTGGCGGATTCGGTCGGATGAGGCGGGGAACACCACGGTCCTGCTGTCGGTGCTCAGCGTCGATCAATTGCGCAGACTCCTCGGTTCGGTCTTCGCAGAGGACGAGTTGCTGTCGCCGTATGGTCTGCGGTCGCTGTCGAAGGAATACACCGTGCCCTACGAACTGCCGAATGAGGCGGGCGCGATCATCGACTACGAGCCCGCCGAATCGCGCACCGCGATGTACGGCGGTAATTCGAACTGGCGTGGACCCGTGTGGTTCCCGGTCAACTACCTGGCGATCCGCGCGCTGGTGCAGTACGGGATGTTCTTCGGGGAGGAAACCAGGATCGCGTTTCCGACCGGGACCGACACCGAACGCACCTTCTTCGAGATCGCCCAAGAGATGTCGGAACGTCTCATCGCCATCTGGCTGCCCGACTCCGATGGCCGCCGGCCGGTCTACGGCGGCATGGAGATCTTCCAAACCGATCCGGCGTGGAAAGACAACCTGCAGTTCCACGAGTATTTCCACGGCGACAACGGCGCCGGTCTCGGTGCCACCCATCAGACCGGTTGGACTGCTCTGGTGATCGACCTTCTGGTGAATCCGCCGGGCGCTTCCAGCGACTGACCCTCATCCGGCAGTCGTGCCCTTCTGGCTGTTGGTCGTGCCGTACCGATGGCCGGCGGTGACATCTTCGCGTCGAGATTGGCACGATGGTGTGATGAGCGAACAACCGATTGTGTTGTGGCTGCGTCGTGACCTGCGCCTGAGCGACCTGCCACCTCTGTTGGCGGCCGAAGGGCGCCGGGTCTTGGTGTGCTTTGTCGTCGACCCGACTCTCGAGGCATCGTCGGGGGGTCGTCGCTTGTCGTTTCTCTACGATTCGCTGCGAGATGTCCACGATCAGCTCGACGGGTCGTTGCTGGTGGTCCGTGGCGTGGCCGAGAAGGTGATCCCAGAGATTGCCCGGGCGATCGACGCGGAGGCAGTCCACATCAGCGCCGACTACGCGCCCTACGGCATGCGGCGGGACAAGAAGGTCCGAAAGGCGTTGGGTGACATCCCGTTGTGTGCGGAAGGATCGCCGTACGCGGTGGCACCGGGACGGGTGTTGAAGGGCGATGGTGAGCCCTACCGGGTGTTCACCCCGTATTTCCGCCGGTGGCGTGAGCACGGCTGGCGAGCGCCGGCCGATACCGGTGTCGGAAGTGCAACCTGGATCGACCCGAACGACGTCTCCGGAGTGCGGGGGATCAAGATTCCGAAAGCCAAGGCCGACTTGGACTTACCTGCCGGCGAACGGGCAGCGTATGAACGCTTTGCGGACTTCATCGCCGCTGACGCCCGGGACTACAGCACCCATCGCGACCGACCAGACCTGGCTTCGACCAGCCGGATGTCGGCGTATCTCAAGTTCGGCAACATCCATCCGCGTGCGTTGCTGGCCGAACTCGAGAAGCATGAAGGCGAAGGCCGCGCCGCGTACATTCGGGAGCTGGCTTTCCGTGACTTCTACGCCGACGTCCTGCACCAGCGCCCCGACAGCAATTGGTGGAATCTCAACAAGAAATTCGATGCGATGGAACATGATTCGGGCGACGACGCCGATGCGGACTTCGCCGCGTGGCGGGAGGGCAGAACCGGTTTCCCGATCGTCGATGCCGGAATGAGGCAACTTCGTGACAGTGGGTTCATGCACAACCGGGTGCGGATGATCGTCGGATCGTTCTTGGTGAAGGATCTCCATCTCCCGTGGCAACGCGGCGCCGGCTGGTTTCTCGACCAGCTCGTCGACGGTGACATGGCCAGCAACCAGCACGGCTGGCAGTGGGTGGCAGGTACCGGTACGGACGCCGCGCCGTATTTTCGGGTGTTCAATCCGACGACTCAGGGCAAGAAGTTCGACCCGTCCGGCGACTATGTGCGGCGCTGGGTTCCGGAACTGCGGGGTATCAGCGGATCTGCGGTGCACGAGCCGGGCGCGCTGCGTCCAGACGACTACCCGGAGCCGATCGTCGACCACAAACAGCAGCGCCAAGTGGCACTCGACCGTTACAAAGCCCTCTCCTGACGGCCGCCGACCGTGCCCATCGAACCGTCGACCGTGCGGATCGAATCGCCGAGCGTGCTGAAACTGATTGCGCACGTGCAGTTTCGGCACGCTCAACGGCGATAATGGCACGCTCGACGGCGACAAGGGCACGCTCGACGGTGGGGTGGCGGCAGCCGGACTACCGCGCTTTCCACTCCGGTGGGCGTCGACCGAAGAACGCCTCGACACCTTCTCGCATGTCCTCCGAAGCGATGATGACGTCCTTCGCGCGTTCGGTGGCCTGCCACCCCGCGACATCGGCGTTTTCGGTTTGCTCTGCCAGCGCCGCGAGGGTCGCCCGCACCGCGACCGGCCCGGATTGGTTGATGTCATCGGCCAGAACCAGCGCATCGGCCAGGGCATGTCCGGGTTCGCTGACGACGTTGACCAGCCCGAGGTCATGTGCGCGCTGAGCGGTCAGGCCGGTCCCGGTGATCAGCAGCTGTGTGGCGATGTTCGGTGGGAGGGCCCTGGTCACCCGGAACAGTGCGCCCGACGTCGCGACCAACCCTCGACGGCTTTCCGGCAGCGCCATCTTCGCGGTGGTCGATGCGACGATGAGGTCGCACGCGAGCGCGATCTCCAGACCGCCACCCAGGCACGGACCTTCGACCGCGGCGATCAGTGGTTTGACCCGTTTGCGCCTGATCACACCGTATTCGCCGCCGCGGTCGGTGTAGGCGCCGACGCCCTCACGCAGATCGGTGCCGGCGCAGAAGACGTTGGGAGTGCCGGTGATGATCCCCGTCCACAGCTCGTCTTCGTCGTCGAGACGGTCGAGAGCAGCGCTGATACCCACCGCCATCTCGACATTGATCGCGTTGCGCTTCTCTTCTCGCTCGAGGTGAACGATGAGGATTCGGCCCTGCACTTCTTCGCGGATCGGCATGAACTGAACGTATCAATCCGAAGCGTCCGGACACGCTCGAGAAGGTCGGTCGTGTCAGATGGCCCTTTTCAGGTCGGGGTTCTCGGCGTAGACCTCTTCGATGAGTGACATGTCGAAGATCTGGTCGGCGGTGATGTCGTAGCCGGCTTTGGCCAGCGCCTCGATGTTGAGGTCGATCAGGGCCGGGGTCATCGTCAGCAGGCCGTTCGCCTTGGTCTCGTCGGAGACGATCAGCAGGTTCTGTGCCTGCGCTTCGAGGGTTTGCTCGCCGACTTCGAGTCCGAGGTCCTTGCCGTACTTGGTGACGGCCAGTTCGGCTGATTTGGCCGGGTCGGCGACGGCGTCGTACCAGCCCTGGATGTCGGCTTTGAGGAAGGCCTTGAGCTTGTCCCGTTCGTTGTCGATCGTTTCCTGGCGCACCACAAGCGTTTCGGCGACCAGCGGCAGGTTGAAGTCGGCGAACAGGAAGTTGGCGTTCGGGAACCCGCCCTCTGCCAAGGTGATCGGTTCGTTGGTCACATAGGACACCCAGCCGTCGACCTCGCCGGTGGTCAGCGGTGTCGGATCGTATTGGACGGTGATCTTCTGGACATCGGAGTCGGTCATCCCGTTGGCGGTGAGGAGTGCCTTGAAGACGTTTTCGTTGGAGGCCTGCACGCCGATCTTCTTGCCCTTCATCTCTTGCGGCGACAGAATCGGCGTTCCCTCGCCGGACACGATGCAGAAGGGGTTCTTCTGGAAGGTGGCGGCGATGGTCTTGAGAGCGGCACCCTGCAGGATGACCGGAGCGGTCAGCTGCGGCGCCGTCATACCGATCCAGACCTTGTTGGCTGTCAGACCGGTCTCGACACCGGTACCGGGCCCGCCGCCGGTGATGAGTTCGGGTGTCCCGAGTCCGCCGGCCTCGTAGTAGCCGTTCTCGATGGCGAAGTACTCACCGGCGAACTCGATGTTCTTCTGCCACGACAACTGCACCTTCGGGTTGGTGGTGCTGCTTCCGCTGGAGTCGCTGCTACCCGAGCTACAAGCGGCCAGCACGCTGGCGCTACCCACGGCTCCACCGGCGATGAGGGAATACCGAAGAAACGATCGGCGGTCGAACGTGTAGGCCATGTGTTGACTCCTTGGTTGTGATTGCTCGCCGCTGACGTTAGGCCGGTTCGGTTTCCGCGGTATTTCGGGTGCGAATTAGATTGTTACAACAGGGCTTTGCTCGAATCGGTCAGGTGGGCTTGGTGCCCATCTGTGCGAGGACGAGCTTTTCGGCAACACCGACAAAGGCGTACACGACGATCGATGCGACGGTGATGACCAGGACGGATGCCCACAGCTCGTTGTAGGCCGCCGCCGGTAAGGCCTGCTGCAGCGTTGCGCCGAGACCCTTGTTGGTGCCCAACCACTCCGCGACGGTGGCGCCGATCATGGCGCCCGGAACCGAGACCTTTGCCGCGGCAAACAATGCCGGCACCGCCGATGGCAGCGATGCCATCCGCATCGCGGTCCAGCGGGTGCCGCCGTAGGCGACGATCACGTCGTTGATCTGCCGCGGTGCGTTGGCCAGTCCGGTCATGATCATCACCAGCGCGGGGAAGAACACCACGATGCCGCCCATCACCGCGACCACTGCCACACCCCGACCGACCACCAGCGTGATCAATGGGGTCATCGCCACCAGCGGCACCGACCGCAGCAGCATCGCGATGGGCATGAATGTCTGGGCCACCGGCCGGAACATCACGAACAAGGCCGCTGCGATGATCGCCGCGCTCATCCCGCAGACGAAGCCGATTCCGGCGTCTTTCAACGTGATCCACAGGTTGTCCATGATCTCGCCGCGATCGGCAGCCGAGGTCGGTTCGGTGAACAGATAGTGGAAGACATCCACCGGGGTCTTGCCGATGATGGGCCCGATGTCGGGGAATGCCAGCAGGAACAGCCACCAGATCACCAATATCAGGATGAACGAGATCACCAGCGAGCCGACGAATTTCGCTATCTCCCAGGTGATGGCCTTGGCATTGCCCGAGCGCGCCCGGGCGGCGGCCTCGGCCGGGACCGGTGCAGTCGGCGGGGCTGTTGTGGTGGCGGTCATTTGCTGCCTGCCGTTCCGGTGCTGTAGCGGGTGACGTACACCGAGATGACAGCGACGATGGCGTAGCCGATGCCGGCCACCGCACCGGTGAGCAGGGCGATCGCCCACACCGCAGGGATGTCGCCGGCCTGCTGGGAGATGATCAGCGCCGGGCCCGCGCCCTTCTCGGGCATGGCCAGGAACTCGCCGAGCACCGCGCCGAGGACTGCTGCCGGGGCGGCGATCTTCAATGCGGCAAAGGTGGACGGTAACGCTGACACGATCCGCACCCGGATCAGCTGTGAGATCGCGCCGCCGCCATACACTTTGACCAGATCAAGGCTGGCCTGGTGCGGTGATCGCAGCCCGGACAGGGTGCCGATCATGGTCGTGAAGAACACTGAGATGGCTGCCAGGAACACGATCATAGTCTGTACCTCGGCGAATGCGACCTGGATGATCGGTGCCACCGCGATGATCGGTGTGCAGTAGCTGATGATCGCCAGTTGTGTTGCCACGCCCTCGATCAGCGGGATGACGACCACGAGCAGAGCCAGACCGATAGCCAGCACATTGCCCCAGAAGAATCCGCGCAACGACAGTTCGATGGTCGGACCGAAGTTGTTGGCGTAGTATTCCCAGCCCTTGTCATGGATCGTCTCGACCACGGCCCACGGCGTGGGTATGGTGCCTTTGAACCATTCGAAATGCCCGGCCATCGACCACAGGAGCAGCACGGCGAGGATGCCGATTGCTCCTGCACCCCAACGTTTTCCGGCGATCTGTGCGCGACCGCCCAGCCTGGCCCCCACGGAAGGCCGGTCAGCGGTGAGGGTACTCACGCCACCCCCGCCGATCCCTTGCTGCCGAACAGGAGACCGCTGAGGTGATCGTGGAGTGCGTGGAACTCGGGTGTCCTCATCATGTCGGGCACGCGGGGACGGGGCAGGTCGATCGTCACGGTTTCCAGAATCGTTCCCGGACGCGGGCTCATCACGGCAACCACATCGGAGAGGAAGACGGCCTCGCCGATGCCATGGGTGACCATCAGCGTGGTTGCCGGCTTCTCGGTCCAGATCCGGAGGAGTTCGATGTTCAGGCGTTGCCTGGTCATGTCGTCGAGGGCGCCGAACGGTTCGTCCAGGAGCAGCGCCGTCGGCTTGACGACGAGCGCGCGCGCGATGGACACGCGCTGACGCATACCACCGGACAACGTCGCAGGTTTCGCCTTCTCGAAACCTTTGAGTCCGACGAGTTCGATGAGGTCGGTGATGGCTTCGGAGTCGACGGGCATACCCGCGACCTGCAGAGGCAGTTTGATGTTCGCTTCCACACTGCGCCAGGGCAACAGGGCGGAGTCCTGGAAGGCGATACCGAGTTCGTGCTGCGACTGCAACTCCTTGGGCGACCGCCCGTTCATCAGTGCGGTGCCGGAGGTGGATTCCTCGAGTCCGGCGAGTATCCGGAGCACCGTCGATTTGCCGCAACCGGACGGGCCCAGCAATGAGAGGAACGCACCCTCGGAGGTCTGCAGGTCGACGTCGTGGAGTGCGGTCACCGATGATCCACCGCGTATGCCGCTGGTCTTGAACTCCTTGGTCAGACCCGAGATGTTGATCCCGGTCCCCAGTGGACGGCGTTTGGTGGCTACAGACGGTGCTGCGTCTGTTTCTGTTACTCCCGTGGGGTCAGCAGGGCTCATGCAGGGGGACGTTAGGCCGCTGCGGTTTCTTCTGGATTACACAGGCGTTACTGCGAGTTGGAGATGCCGATGTGTGGAGACGAGGTCGAGCAGCGCTATCGGGAACTCTCGATCAGTGACCACTGGTGCAGCTCGCGCGCGGTGAACTCGTTCGACGTGATCGCACCGAAGGCCGCGGCTTCTCGCACGAACCGTTCCGGCGCGTCGGGGAGCGCATCAGGACCGTCGAGCCGGAAGCAACTCGGTGCCAGCGGGCCGAAGAGGAGGGCCCGGCGCAGGCCGGGCCAGTTGTCCAGTAGAGGTTCGACACCCGCTGCTCGCGCAAACGTCACAGCGGCCAGGTTCATCCGGGTTTTCTGGGGCAGGCCGCGCCGCGCCCGGTAGGCCGCGACCGCCCGCCTCTGTTCGGCTTCGGCAACCGGCGGAATGACTCCGCCCCACGTGTACGCCAACCATCGGGCCTGCAGTTCCAGCGGGACGAAGAGTCCGCCGGATTGGTCCCACATACCCATGAAGGCCAGGCCCGGGAGGTCGGGATGGAAGGTGTACCGGTCACTGTCCAGATGCAGGTTGTCGATGTCGAGCGTGGTGCGGATGTCCTCGTCCAGGAACGGGATGTCGAGGTCGAAGCCGGTGCCGAACACCAGGCCGTCGAATACGTCCAACGGTCCGTCGCCGAACGACACCGCCGCGCCGCTGATCGATTCGATCCACGGTCGCACGGTGATCCGGCCTTCTGCCACCAGCGGTAGGAACTGCTGGTTGAGGGTGACCCCGGCCGCGAAGATCGACGGGTTCGGCACCGGGGCACCGTATTGCTCCGGGCTGCCACCGGCCTCGACCACCATCTCCTTCAGCTGCCGATCGATCTCGGCAGGGTCGAGCGTGTCATCGGCGAGGACGCCGTAGCGCGTGAACATCCGATGGTCAGAGGGAACGCCGGCGGCGAACTTCGGCAGCACGTACCGCTGCCGCCGTTGGGTGAGCACCACCCGGTCGGCGCCCAGTTGTGCGAGTTCGGCAGCTATCTCGAGCGCACTGATTGCGCAGCCGGCCACCAGAACTCGGCGGCCTTGGTACGCGGCCGCGCCCCGGTAGTCATAGGACGAGATGACGCCTGCCGGGCCGTCGAATGTGTCGAGACCCGGCACGGCGGGAATCGCCGGCTTCTGGAAACGACCGCTGGCCACCACAACCCGGTCGAATCGCTCGGTGGTGCCGGTGTGGCCCACCAGCCACCCGTCGCCGTCGCGGCTGACCAAGTCGACCCGGGTGCCGAATCGGGTGCGTGTGATGAGATCGAACATCTCGGCGTATCTGTGCAAGTAGGCTCGGATTTCCTGGAATGGCAGGAACACCCGGTCGGTGACGTGTTCGAGGTCGCTGAACGCTGTCAGGACACGACTGGTGTTGGTGTACATGGTCGGCCAGATGCCGCTGTGCGCGGTGAGGCCGGTCCATTGCCCGCCGACCATCGGTCCCTGTTCGAAGATCGTCGGGTCGAATCCCTGCGCGAGCAGCCACCGCGCGGCCACCAGCCCACCCGGCCCGGCACCGATCACCGCAACGCTTTGCGTCATCGGCGAAGTGTGACACGACAAGTCACGACGGACCCTGAGATCGTCGCGATCTGGGGTGGCAGATAGCAATATGCCGGCGGCGGGTGATCTCGGGGACGATCTCAGGGGGTGGGCCACCGATGGCTCGCCGTGCGTCCGATAGGTATGAAGTTTGGTGTTTTCAGCTTGGCTGAGCTACGGCAATTGGGACTCGACGACTGGGATGTTCGCAAGCGAGTCCGGGAAGGATCGCTGATTCGGCTACGTCCCGGCTGGTATGCGACGCCGAGCGCGGATGCCGCTGTGGTGGAAGCCGTCCGAAAGGGCGGAGCACTCGGTTGTGTATCAGCGTTGCGTCGTCACGGACTCTGGGTACCCCCTGGCTACGACGG
>NZ_DATCVM010000207.1:0-16335 GCF_036566845.1 Williamsia sp. | reverse complement strand
GGCCCCGTCGGCGCCCGCAGTGGCGGCCACGCATCCCACGCCGAGGTCGATCAGAGCTCGACACCCGACGGCCAGATCGGTGGCACCGGTGAATCCGAGGATCTGTTCGTCGTTGGGCAGCAGGTAGTCCAGGTGCGGCAGAACCGGATTCAGCCACGCGAGGACTCCGGGATCGCCGGGTGCGAGGATATCCGCCGAGATGGTGGTCCCGGCAGCGTGTATCGCTTCCAGAACCTTCACCAGCTCAGGCGGATTGAGCAACTCGGGCGCGCCGATGTGCACGTGGTCGGCACTGGTGAGGAGGTCGATGGGAACCTGGTCCAGTGGGTAGGTGAGGTTGGCGCCGGGCATGTGGAGGGCCGGCCGATCTCCGTTCGCGCGGATGGGCAGCACGCTCATCGATGTCGGTTGATCATCCACGCGCACAAGATGTTCGGTGACCACACCGTATCGATTCAGAAGTGTGTTCAGCAGATCCCCGGAGTCGTCGTGACCGATCGCTCCGACGGTCGACACCACCGCACCGAGTTTGGTCAGGGTGACCGCGGTGCCGCCGGCGGGACCCGCCGGCACCATCCGGATGTGGGGAACCAGCACCGCGCCCTGGCCTTGCGGGATCTCCTCGACCGGATGGACCACCACGTCGAGCACGTGCGCTCCGAACGTCACAACCTGCATTCTCATCTCCTGCTGATCGGCGAGTAGCCGCGTTGAGCAGCAGCGACCGCCACTGCGACGAGTTGTTCCTGATCCAACACGGCGCCAGGCCCCACCGCAGCGGTTTTCAAGTAGATCTCCGCCAGCCATTCGACAAGTTCGACTCGGTCGCAGGCCATTTCGATCGAATCGCCATACGCGACCGATCCGTGATTCCGCATCAGCGCTGCGGTCCGCTCGGCGAGGGCTCGCGCCACCGCGTCCGTCAGCTCCTGGGTGCCGAAGATCTTGTGAGGTGCCACTCGCACCCCTCCGCCGACGAGTGCTGCGGTGTAGTGCACGGCCGGTAGCTCGTCGACCAGATTGGCGACGGCGATCGATGCGACCGGGTGTGCATGAACCACGGCTGTCGCGTTGGTCGACCGATAGATGTCCAAATGCAGGAGCAATTCGGACGTCGGCCGGTACTGGGTGTCTACCACCACCGCGCCATCGAGGTCGGTGACAACCGGTTGATCTGGTGTCAGGAACTCGAGGTCGGCACCGCTGGGTGTCACGAGCACGCGGTCACCCACCCGGATCGAGAGGTTCCCACCGGTGCCGATCACCAGGCGACGTCGGGCCAGTCGATGCGCGGCGTTCACCAGCGCGGCGCGCTGATCGTCGAAGTCCATGGTGCCGAGGTTATCGGTGGCCGGCGGTGATCTGTGGGAGATCGACACCACGGCAAACGCCGGCGCTCCACCCGCGCACGAACGAGTGGATCGTCCGACACGGGTGGAGCGTTGGGTTGGAGCAGGTCAGATGGCGGAAGCCAGGGCGTCGAGCTCAGATCGTGAGAACCGGCCGACCGGAGCGAACTTCGCCAGGATGGAATCGGCGTCCTCACCGGCCACCGCGGTGATGAGGGACTTCGCGTCATCAACCGAGTTGATCGACAGGACGGGCGACGGATCAGAAAGCAGCCCGAAGAGTGCGGCGCCGAACTTCGGGTTCGTGGCGGCGGCAGGGAACAGGACCGATGCGTAGTCGGCGAAGACCGGATCGCGCAGGAAGATTCGGGTTGCCAGATTGGCGGCGTCGACCCGACTTGTCAAAAACTTGTTGTAGGTCTCGGTGATCCAGACGTCGTCGAACTCGCCCTGGTGGTCCTTGGCCGCGGCGACCAGCCCCGCGGCCTGGATGAATCCACTCTGTGCGCCCTGGCCGGTGATGGGATCGTAGGCCACGGCGGTATCGCCGAGAGCGGTGATGCGATGCCCACTTGCAGTGTGACCCAGTGCATTACGGACTGTCGGCGTGACGGCGCCCTGTAGCCAGGAGTGCGGGTCCTCCGCGATGACCCGGGTCCGCAGCACTTCGGGCAGGTCCCAGTCGAAGTACTCGCGGTGCAGGTCGATGACCACCTTGTGTGCCGAGTGGGCATCGGTGACCGACTGGAAACGCCGCTCCCATTCACTGCCCGGCTGCGCCCATCCGAGGAACGACCATGACGGTCCGGCGTCCTTGTGCAGGTACGGGCCCCACCAGCCTTCGCCCTGATCCGCGAAGTTGAAGGCCTGATGCTTGCCGCCGGCCGCGCTGCGGTGCGCGAAGACGTCCGGACCGTGGTCGAGGCCTTCGACAGTCAGCAGCAGCACACTGCGCTGCGGGCTCTTGTACGGCGACCGCGCCTCGTCCACCGAGAACAGCGTGGAGAGCCCTCCCTTGCCCGTCGCGACCAGGGTCAGGTCGTGCTGGCCGGCGATGGTGTCGAGCCGGTCCGGGTCGACCTCCTCGACGAGGAACGTTCCGCCCTTGTCCTGGAACTGGGTGATGCGCTCATCCACCTTGAGTCGCGTGTCGACACCGATGGCCTCGAATCCGGGGAAGTCGGCGTCGAAATCGAGGAGCTCGGTGTAGTCGTGGCCGCTGCCGGTGATGGTGCGGGCGCTGATCCCGGTGACCTGGGGTGCGCGGCCGGCGAAGGTGTCCACACCCAATGCGGCCTCCGATTCCTGCGAAAGGCCGAAGGTCACCGCGGTACCGGTGGCCGACACATCGCGGAACAGGCCCGCCTGGTCTCGGTCGCTGTAGACGGTGACGTCGAATCCGGCGTTCAAGAAGCCGACGGCCGCGGAGATGCCGGTCTGACCGGCCCCGATGATGGCGACGGATCGGTTGGTGCTGCTCATGGAAGGTCTCCGATGCTCGTACGAAAGGTATGGGTGGGTAGGCGAATACGGTGAGCATCCGCTGGATACGAGGTCGGCGGAACCCTTCCGATCAGCGGGAGATTAACTACCGCGGGAATCGTCGGGGCGGGGTACGCGGGTGATGGGGGTGGGCGCCGCTCTAGAACCCGTGGTTCACGGCTTCGACGTTGTTGCCGTCGGGGTCGCGGAGAAAGACGCCGTAGTACGTGGGGTGATATTCGGGCCAGACCCGCGGCTCGTGCAGGATCTCGGCGCCGGCTGCGATCGCCAGTTCATGGACGGTGTCGACGGCTTCGCGGCCGGCCGCGGTGAGCGCCAGGTGCACAGGACGCGTGCCAGGGTCGACCAGAGGTCCGAACCAGAGTTCCGGGAAGTCGCCCGTGCCGAGGCCGATGACCAGCCCGTCGGTGCGGTCGAATCGCATCACCTCGTGAACGCCGAGTGGGGCGAAGACGCTCACGTAGAACGCCGCGCAACCGGCGGCATCGGGTGACTGGAGCGCGAGGTGATCGATCATTGCCTGATGGTAGTGGGATTGCGCGGGCAACAAGCTTGAAGTGCACGTTTCTTGCGGAGGCATACAGTCGGTGCGGCGAACTGTCTACGAGAGAAGAGGCGTGCACGTGTCACGACTGGAGAGCAAGGTTGCTTTTATCACCGGCGTTGCGCGCGGCCAGGGACGTGCCCACGCCGTACGGCTCGCGCGTGAGGGAGCAGACATAGTCGGTCTCGATCTGGCGGCGCCGCTACCCGGTGTGCCGTACGAGTCCGCAACGCCGGCCGATCTGGCAGAGACGACTGCGTTGGTGGAGGCCGAAGGTCGTAAAGCAATTCTGAGGCAGGGCGACGTCCGGGACCTGGATGCGCTGAAGGCTCTGGCGGCCGAGGCGGTCAATCAGCTCGGCGGCCTTGACATCGTGGTCGCCAATGCCGGCATCTGCATTCCGGCGACTTGGGACGAGTCGACTCCGGCGATGTTCGCCGACCACATGGACATCAACGTGACCGGTGTCTGGAACACAGTCATGGCCACCGCGCCTGCGCTGGTCGAGCGCGGCGGCGGATCGATCATCCTGATCAGCTCCTATGCCGGGAAGAAGGTGCAGCCGTTCATGGTGCACTACACCACGAGCAAGCACGCGGTGACCGGCATGACCCGCGCCTTCGCGGCTGAACTCGGCGCGCACAACATCCGTGTCAACAGCGTGCACCCGGGTGCTGTGGCAACGCCGATGGGGTCGGGTGACATGGTTGCGCGAATCGAGGAGACCAACGCCGCCAATCCGAGGTTGGCCGTGATGGGTACCCCGTTCCTCAACCAATACGTGGCCGAACCCGAGGAGATCTCGAATGCCGTGGCATTCCTGGCGTCGGACGAGTCGTCGTTCATGACCGCCGAGCATGTTTCGGTCGACGGCGGCGCCCAGTACTTCTGACCCCGGAACCTCCGATCTTGGTGGGTTTTGGCGAGCGTTTCCGCAGGTCGGCCTCGCCAAAACGCACCAAGATCGGACGGTCGCCGGCCTTTGGTCCACTACGGTTGAGGGCGTGAGCGATGCGACGGGTGGACGCGAACGGATGGCGGCTGTCGAGTTACTGGCCAAGCTGGTGGACGAGGGCAGCTGGCAGCCCTGGGACATCGAGCTGACCGCGCTGCCCGACGATCCGAAATACGCCGCCGACATCGTTCGTGCCCGAGAGAAAACCGGCCTCGACGAATCAGTTCTCTGCGGTGAAGCCACGGTGTCCGGTGAGCGCATCGCGGTGGTGGTGAGCGAGTTCGGGTTCCTGGGCGGCTCGATCGGCCGTGAGGCCGGGCGGCGCGTGGTCGGTGCGATCCGGCGTGCCACGTCCGAAAGGCTTGCTGTACTTGCACTTCCGGCGTCGGGCGGTACTCGGATGCAGGAGGGCACCCCCGCATTTCTGCAGATGGTGAACATCACCGCGGCCGTCGTGGACCACAAGGCGGCTCGTCTGCCGTATCTGGTGTATCTGCGTCACCCCACCACGGGTGGCGTGTTCGCGTCGTGGGGATCGCTCGGTCATGTGACCCTGGCCGAACCCGGTGCGCTGGTCGGCTTTCTCGGTCCCCGGGTCTACGAAGGGCTCTACGGCGAAGAGTTCCCGAAGGGCGTCCAGGTCTCGGAGAATCTGCGGTCGCACGGATTGATCGACCTGGTGGTCGCGGTGGATGCGTTGGGCGACGCGGTGTCCCGAATCGTGGGTCTGCTCGATGGCAGGGAGTCCGACGCCGATTCGGAGATGGCGCTGGAAGACGGCGCGCCGGTCTCGGAGAATGCTCCCTGGGACGTGGTGACGGCATCGCGGGCCGATGGCAGACCCGGGGTCAGCGAACTGTTGAAACGTTCGACCGCCGCGTCCATCGAGTTGGCGGGTGGCGGCGAGGCCGACTCGAGAAGTGGAATCATCCTGGCATTGGCCAGTTTTGGTGGCCAGACGGCTGTTGTGGTGGGCCAGGATCGGAATCGGCAGGTACCGGGTGCGCTGATCGGTCCGGCGGATCTGCGGCTGGCGCGTCGAGGGATGAGGATGGCGCAGGGGCTGGGACTTCCGCTGGTGACGGTGATCGACACGCCGGGTGCCGATCTGTCGGCCGATGCCGAGGAGGGTGGCCTGGCCAACGAGATCGCCCACTGCATCGCGGAATTGACCGCGTTGACAGTGCCGACGATCTCGGTGCTGTTGGGACAGGGTGCCGGAGGCGCGGCGTTGGCGTTGTTCCCCGCTGATCGGGTGATTGCGATGGAAAACTCCTGGCTGTCACCGTTGCCACCGGAGGGTGCGAGCCTGATCGTATATCGCGACACCGACCACGCTTCGGATCTTGCTGCACAGCAGGGTATTCGAGCGACGGACCTGCATTCCTCGGGCATCGTCGACGCGGTGCTGAGTGAATCGGACCCCGAGGCGCAGGACTTCCTGGCGGCGCTGGGATCCCGCCTCTCCGGAGAATTGTCGACCCTGAACGCGCTCGACATCGACGAACGGGCTCGACGACGCGCCGATCGTCGTCGCCGGATTGGTGATGCCGTGGTGTGACGAGCGGAGGCGCGCGGACTCGAAATCCCGTCTATTTCAATCGTTCAGACTCGGTTGCTATCACCTCTGCTGGGCAGATACTCCCGGACAGGTCGAAATCCGCAGGTACGGAAGGTAGTGCGCACAAGTCCAACCCCACAGGTGATCAGAGTCAACCGAATCCCGTATTCGAGCCAGGTCCCAGGTTCACGCAGTTCGTCACCCTCCGGCTTGTGGTGATCTCGATCGTTGCCGTGATCTACTTCTTCGTCGCCCTCATCGGGGGATTCGCGGCGTTCGGTGAAGACGACGGCGCAGCTGTCGGAGTTCTGCTGATCCTGGTTGCGCTGGTAGTCGTTCCGCTGTTCTGGCTGATCTACGTTGTCCTCAGCCGCGTGATCTACGAGTTCTTCCTTTCGATCGTCAGGATCGCCGAGAACACCGACCCGAGGAACCGGCGGATGTGAATCCGCGTGACCCTGCATCGGCAGCCGCACCGTTCTTCGAGACCACCGGATTCGCCCACCCGTCGGCTGAGTTTGACCGCCGACGGATCTGTTTGCGCAGGTCAGGTGCTATAGCGCGATCGTTCGTCTACCGTTGAAGGATGGTAAACGTACAACGCACGTTCACGGTCGACGCGCCGGTCGACAAGGTTCGCGCCTATCTACGCGACTTTGCCAATGCGGAGCAATGGGACCCCGGAACAAGGAAGTGCACGCAAGTGGGTACCGGGCCGGTTGTGCTCGGCACCGAGTGGGACAACACCTCGAAGATCGCTGGGATCAAGACTCAGCTGAGGTACAAACTCACCCGCGACGACCCTGATCGGGTCACCCTCGAAGGTGTCAACAAGACGGCCACCAGTATCGACGACATCTCGATTCACCCGCAGGGCCCGGCGAAGACAACGGTGGCGTACCACGCGCATGTTGTCTTCAACGGTGTCGCAAAGCTGTCCGACCCCGTTTTCGGCTTGGTCTTCAAGCGACTCGCAGACGAGACGCAGAAGCAGATGACCGAAACCCTCGGCGCGCTCTAGGTCGCCGCGAGGCTAGCTGCTCAAGCGGCGCACCGATTCCGGGATGTGGCCTTCGGTCTCGGTGATCGGTTCGTCGTAGACGGTGCGCATCGGGATGTGCCCGGTCCAGACGTCGGATGTGTCGCCACCAGGGCCGCCGGTGCGTCGCTTGGTGATCCACTGGCCGTCGACAATCGGGAGTGACAAGACGATCGTTGCGGCGATTTCCTTGCCGGAGTGCGGTCGGACTTCCGATCTGCGACCCGGGAGGATGCTGTCGCCGACGACGTTGAGAGCCTCGCGCGGATCGACGTCGGAGTTCTCGACGGTCCCGCGCACCACGGCCGATCGGTAGTTCATGGAGTGGTCGAAGAGGGTGTCGGCGACCACCAGACCATCGACGATGAACGCCGACACCGCAACCGGCGCACCTGCCGCGATGTGCCGTAGCGCGCCGGCGCCGGTGGAACCGTGCATCAGGATCGCGTCGCCGTGCCGCGCGATCAACATCGGCACCGACCACGGCAATCCGTCGACAACCGTGGACACCGTTGCCACATGCACCTCGTCGAGGATCTGGTTGAGCAATGCACGGTCGCCCTGGCGTTCCTTCTTGCGGTTCAACGCATCCACGATCTTCCCTTCGCTGTGTTCTCGGCTCAAAGGTCTAGCAACTGGTCGCGCGGGTCAAGCAGATTTCGGGCGGGACTGGGGAGCAGAGCCGAAATTCCGATCACGCGAGAATATCGTTTTCACCTGTGAAAGTGTTGCCTCGTGCTTGGTGGTCCGCCGGCGCAATTCGACTGTCAGGAGTGCGGGGATGTTGGATCGGATCGAAGTGGGGATCGTGAGTGCAGACGATGCGCTGGTCGACTTCTACGTGACGGTGTTCCAGATGGAACGACTCGAGGTGACCGCGTCCGGGTCAGGGACGGTGCACCGGCTTCGCGGCGGTGGCACAACACTGAAACTGATGGTGCCGAAGCAGAAGCCGTCGGACGCCGAGTCGACCGGATCCTTTCTCGCCACCACCGGCCTGCGATACCTCACCTTCTATGTCGCAGATGGACTCGAGACGTTGATTGAGCGAGGCGCGGGCGCGGGTGGCCGAGTGCAGATGGGCCCGATGGACATCGGTCCCGGAAAGCGGCTGGCCATTATCACCGACCCTGACGGCAACACCTTGGAACTGGTCGAGGAAACGGCGGCCTGATCGACCGGCGCGAGAAGATGTTCACGGCAGCTCGGGTGTGCGCGGCGGGACCGGTCTCGGGCCGGCCGCCGCCTCGAATGCGGCGGCCATCGACAGCAGTTGGTTGTCGGCGTACGCCTTGCCTGCGAAGGTCAGACCGATCGGCATTTTCGTGTCGGTCATCAGCCCCATCGAGACGGTGACGGTCGGGATTCCGAAGTGCCGGATCGCCAGATTGCCGTTGGAGAAGCGGACTCCGTTGGCCCAGGCGATGTCGGCGGAGTCGGGATTGACGTCCGAGTCGGCGGGCCCGACGTCCGATTGTGCCGGAAATACCACGGCGTCAATGGCATTGGATTGCATCCAGTCCTCGAAGTCCAGCTTCCTGGTGGCTTCCAGCCCTTGGAGTGACCAGTCGAGATCAGGGAGGTCTTCGAGTGAGGGCACTCCCACTTGGGCGCGTTCGACGGTGATCGAGAAATCTTCGTCCTCGACGCCGTAGCGGTCTGGTAGCGCGCCATCCGGTGGCGGGAAGATCTGCGATCCGTCGACATCGGCCAGGGCCGACAGGTTCGGATCGCCGTTGGCGTCGAGGAAGTCCTGCCAGCCCCACGTCATCAGAACGCCCATCTCCCAGGCGTAATAGTCGGGTGGAACCAATCCGCGGGTGACCATGCTCTTGGCTCCGGGCCGGTCTTCCTCGTGGTTCTCGACGACGGGGAAGTCGGTCTCCACCACCGTTGCGCCCAGCGACTCGAGCACAGCGCGGGCGCCCCACCACCGGTCGATGATCGACTGCCGGGTGCGCACCGGGTCGCTGCCCGCGTGGTCTTTGTTGATGTACATCCGCGGGACGGCAAGCCGTTTGCCCTGCACGGCGGCCGCGACGGCGAGTGCGGGGTAGCTCGGCGGGCGGATCGCCGATGCGCGCGGCACCGTGGCCACCTGCTGCATTCGCCAGAAGTCCCCGCGCGTCTGAGTGTCGTCGTCGACGATGACATCGAGGATCTCCAGCATGTCGGCGACAGTGCGGGTATGGGGGACAACAACATCCATCGTCGGGTACAGCGGCCAGTTGCCGCGCATCGAGATGACACCTCGCGACGGGGTGTACGCGACCAACCCGTTGTGCGATGCCGGCGCGCGCCCCGACGACCAGGTTTCTTCGCCGAGACCAAAGGCCGCGAAGCTCGCCGCGGTGGCGGTACCCGACCCGTTCGATGATCCGGATCCGAACGAAGAAGTGAGAAAGTCTGCGTTGTAGGGACTTTCGGCGCGGCCGTAGAGTCCGCGCTGCATGCCGCCGGCCGCCATCGGTGGCATCGTGGTCAGCCCCAGACAGATGGCACCACCGGCACGCAACTGGGCGATGGCAAACGCGTCGTCGGTGGCGATCAGATCCTGGAACGCGGGTGAACCGGCCGCGACGGTCATACCGCGAACCTTGTAGCTGTCCTTCGCGGTGTACGGAATGCCGTCGAGTGGCCCGAGCGAGCCGCCGCTCTCGCGCCGTTGATCCGACGCTCGGGCTTCATCGAGCGCGTTCGGATTCATCACCGGGACCGCGTTCAACCGGATGCCGTGGTGGTCGTAGTGATCGATGCGTTCGAGGTACCGCTCAACCAACGCCACGCACGTGATCTGTCCCGTCTCGAGGGCCAGACGCAGGTCAGCGATGGACTTCTCGACAACTGTGAAGGGCCCGGCGGTGTCCATCGGTTCAGAATGCCATCAGATCTGAGTCGTGGGGGCGTCCTTGACCGCTTCGAATCGTGCTTCTACATAGGCCGAGATCATGACCCGATCAGGTTCGAGTTCGATGACCTGTCGGTCCTCGAAGTCGCCGCCAGGTGCTCCCGAGACGGCCATGGGCATGGGCATGATGCCGCGGGCAACCGGCTCGTCGTAGCGGGCGCCACCCGTCGTCACGCCGAGCATGCCGGGGTCGGCGATCGCCACCGCCGTGAACTCGCTGTAGCCGAGACCCTGGGTGTATCCCTGCGCCTTTTCGAGAGCGTTGCGGACCGCGAGATCGCGAACTTGCGCGGTCCGTTTCGCGGTGGCTTTGCGGGTCAGCCACCAGTGGATCCGCCCGACCTCGACCTCGTCGATCTCCGAGACCTGATCGACAAAGGTGCCCAGCGCGCTGAAGTCCCTGAACGTCGCCTGGACCGAGGCCGTCGAGCGGAACACCCACGGGCGTTTCTTGGCTTCTCGATGGTAGGGCCGGTACCGGTCGTGACGTACCTGGTCGAGGGACCAGCGCTGCAGAGGTGACTCAGGTTGCTCCTGAAGTGCCTTCACCAGGTCGGTGACGGCGATGACTGCAGCTGTCACCGATTCAGAGGCGGTCTCCCGGGTACTGCCGTCGGAATGCACCGACAACCCAATGGTGCACCGGTTCGGCGTGAACTGCCGATCCGCGTGACCGGTGACGGTGATCGTGACGGGGCGAGGATTCATCGTCTCAGTGTGCCGGGACGGTCTGACAATGCGCGGTGGTTCCGGTCGAGCGAGATCGATGACGTGCCATTGCGATGTGACAAAGTGGTCGGGTGATGCTCTTTCCGTCGTTGAACCAGGCTTCCCTCACCAACCGGGCGGATGAACCCGCAGTTGTCACGGTCGGCGACACCGTCCTGTCGCGCAGTGACCTCATCGGTGCTGCCACCTCTGTCGCCGAACGGATCCGCGGTGCCAGGTGCATCGCTGTGCTGGCGCAGCCCACCGCGCAAACCGTGGTCGCTGTGGTCGGCGCGCTGATCGCGGGTGTGGCCGTGGTCCCGGTTCCCCCGGATGTCGGTGCAACCGAACGTCAACACATGCTCACCGACTCAGCTGCGCAGGCCTGGCTCGGCGCCGCGCCCGAGGACACCGGTGGCCTGCAGGTTCTCCCGGTCCGGATGTATGCGCGTTCGTGGCACAGTCATCCCGAACCCCATCCGGATTCGACGGCGCTTGTGATGTACACGTCGGGCACCACCGGACTGCCCAAGGGCGTTCCGATGTCCAGGCGGTCCATCGCAGCCGGCCTCGATGCCCTCGCGGAGGCCTGGGGGTGGACGTTCAATGATGTTCTGGTCCATGGTCTTCCGCTGTTCCACGTTCACGGGCTGATCCTGGGGATCCTGGGTCCGTTGCGGGTCGGCGGCGCCGTGGTGCACACGGTGAAACCGACGCCCGAGAACTATGCGGCGGCGGCCGGAACCATGTATTTCGGCGTCCCGACGGTATGGACGCGGATCGCCGCCGATGAGCAGTCCGCCCGCGCGCTGGGGTCGGCTCGATTGCTGGTATCCGGGAGTGCGCCGTTGCCGGTTCCGGTGTTCGAGAAGATCAAGGAACTGACCGGTCACGAGGTCGTCGAGCGCTACGGCATGACCGAAACCCTCATCACCATCAGCACCCGCTTCGACGGTGAACGGCGCCCGGGCTGGGTTGGCCTGCCGATCGCCGGCGTCGAAACCCGGCTGCGTGATGACCGGGGTGCCGAGGTGCCGCACGACGGAGAATCCATCGGCGACCTGCAGATTCGTGGTCCGATGGTGGCGAAAGGGTACCTGAACCGGCCTGACGCGACCGCGGAGTCGTGGCTCGAGGACGGCTGGTTCGCGACCGGCGATGTCGCCGTCATCGACCGCGACGGCATGCACCGAATCGTCGGGCGTGCATCGATCGATCTCATCAAATCGGGTGGCTACCGCGTCGGTGCCGGCGAGATCGAGACCGTTCTGCTCGGACACCCGAGCGTGCGTGAGGTCGCGGTGATCGGCGTGCCCGACGGTGACCTGGGGCAGCGCATCGTCGCAGTGGTGGTCGGGGAGGGCATCGACGAGGCGCAGCTCATCGACCTGGTCGCCACGGAGCTCTCGAACCACAAGCGGCCCAGGGAAATTCGCGTAGTTGCCGAACTACCTCGGAATGCCATGGGTAAGGTGCAGAAGAAGCTGCTGCTCTAGGCGGCGTCAGAGGAGGACTGGACCATGCATGCATTCCGCGCGGCGGTGGAAGAGCGCCGGATCGATGACATCGCGGGGTTGCTCGACGAACACGTTGTCTTCAACAGCCCGGTTGCGTTCACCGCCTACAAGGGGCGTGATGTCGTCCACATGATCCTGCGCGCGGCATTCGACACTTTCGAGGACTTCACCTATGTCCGAGAACTGAACTCACCGCTCGACGGCTACACCGGGCTCGTGTTCAAGGCGAAGGTCGACGGCCTCGACATCGAGGGCTGCGACTTCATCCACGAGACGCCCGACAACCTCATCGATGAGTTCACCGTGATGCTGCGGCCGATGAAAGCCACCCAGAAGTTCTGCGAGAAGATGGGTGCGAAGCTGCCCACCCGGTAGTCGGCCGTGCCATAGAAGTTGTCAACACCGGGCCGCGCAGTCCACAAGCGTGGCGCAGATGCGGTCGAGCGGTCGTCGACGATCATGAAGCCTCTATAGCCTCAACCTCGTTCATCGAGGATTGGGGGAGTCTGATGGGAACAGTGGTCAAGGCGGATCGAGACGCGCTGGTCACGCTGGCGATAGATCTGTGGGCTGCAGCGCGCGGCATCCGGGCGATAGATGTCCACAACGCGTTCTCGGATCTGCTGCGGGGCTTGTCGGGGTCTGACGTTGCCGCAGTCTGTGCCACCGCGGAACTACAGATCGAGTCCGCCCTCGCATCGGTCGCAACTCGTGTTGATGCGCTGGCACAGAAGAACGCGCTTGCCGGGTCAACGTTCGGGATCACCGATGAGCAGTATGCAGATTCCATCAGCGGCTTGCTGAAGCTGTGATCGATGAGCAAACCGACTGTGCCGCAGGTGCGTACCTGGCTGACCCATGCCCAAGCGCTGACCCACACCGCGGTGGAGATCGACTCCGCGGTTGACGTCTTCGATGCCTCGATGAATGACATCTCACGTGCTGTTTCCACCACCATGCAGGGCTGGCAGGGTGATGCGGCCGAAGCGTCGCAGGCCCGAACGGATGCCGAGGCGCAGGCGAGCAACCGGCTGGCGATCACCATCCTCGACATCGCCGACGACATCAACCGGCTCGGACCCGATATCGTTCACTCCTGCCGGGTGGCCCGCGACCGCGCCAATTCCATCGCGTGGCTCGGGTACCTGGTGGCCGACGACGGTGGTGTCACGGCGCCGGCCGACTCCCGACCCGGCTATCCCACAGACATTCCGGCCAGTCTGCCGATCGACGCAGCCCGGGCCTTGGCCGACCGAAAGGCCGGTGGACACCAGACGTGGCTGATGGAAGCGCTCGCCGCCGCCGGTCAAGCTGATTCGACCCTGGCCGTCCAGATCACCAAAACCCTCGGCGAACTGGCGCGCAATGCGGAACGGGCGACCACGCCGGTTCCGCTGCGGGACGCCGTGCAAGAACTTGTCGACGGTAGACGTCAACTGCCGAGCGACCCCTATCTGCTCAAGACGTTCTGGGACGGTTTGACGTCGGCCGAGAAGGCGGCGCTGTGGAACAGCAATCGCGACATCGGGAACATGGATGGCATCCCGGTTGCCGACCGCGATCACTTCAATCGCCGATATCTGGCCGAGCTGGAGACCAAGGCCCGAGACGTGATCGCCAATGATTTTGCAGGGCAGGATGTTCGAGCGCAGGCTGAACGTGATCTCGCCGCGCTGGGGGCTGTGGAGAGTGCACTCTCGAAAGAGGTGGACGGGAAGAAGCGCTACCTGATGCAGATCGATACCCAGGGCCACGGCGCGATTGCGGTGAACAATCCCGACACCGCCGTCAACGTCGTGACCTATGTGCCGGGGACCGGGGCCAATCTCAGCAAGATGGGTGGGGGAGTCGATCGTGCAGACCGGATGGTCCGTGCCGCCAGTCCCCGCGGAACAACAGACACCGCGGCGATCGCCTGGTTCGGATACGACGCCCCACCAGACATCGGCGCTGCCGGCTCTGGCGCCCCGGCATCACGAGGGGCACAGCCACTTGTCGATCTGCAGGATGGGCTCCGCGCGACCCATGAGGGCGCCACTCCGTCGCACAACACCATCGTCAGCCACAGCTACGGGACCGTAGTCGCCGCCGAGGCCGCCAGTGGTGACCGTGAACTGAACGTCGATGACCTGGTGTTTGTTGCCAGCCCCGGACTCGGTGGACCCGACGACGTGAACGACCTGAACCTGACCGGTCGTGACGATCGTCCGAACTCCGAGCGAGTGTGGGCGACTGTCGCGAGCAATGACTGGATCAACTCCGTCGAGATCGTGCTGGGGCCTGATCCCCACGACGCCGGCTTCGGCGCTCGAGTGTTCACCTCCGACGATGGCCCAGGGATCAGCACCGCCGCACACAGCAAGTACTGGGACGAGGGTTCGGAATCACTGGCGAACATCGCGCGGATCGTGACAGGGAGGTACGCGGTAGTAGATTGACCGGCAAGCGTTCAGGCGAGCGGTTGTGGGCTTTCGGGCCAGCCAGGTTCTGGAGAATGCGTGTAGTGGAATTTGTAGTTGGCAGTCAAACAGGGTGTGACTGCCTCAGGCGTGTCAATATCGATATTGCTGTCGTATTCGATTGCTTTCCAATCTCCGAATACTGATGCATAAGGGACTTCTCGGTTGCCCTGCTGATTGCTCGGTGGTGAAGTTCCCTGACGTTGGTAGATGAGTCTATAAGCGGTGACATTGCCGTTGCCTGGGACTTCTGGCTTCGGTATGGGAGTCATTGGAAAGGAATGAGGTTGAACTGCGCACGCAATGATCTGAACTTTATCGGCTGCTAGTTCTGTGAATTCGAAGATCCGGTTGTACTCGTTTCCGTATACGTGTGGGTATGGCCACTCCGCGTCGTAAAAGCTACGGTCAATGGTGGCAGTGATGGCGTCTTGGAAGCCTGGGTACGCCGAGTCGGATCCGCCGGCGTAGTTAGCAAGGACAGCCGATTCGCGAAAGGCTCGAACAAATGTGCCGTCGGGAGACATCAGGTCGAGTGTGTTCTCCGCCGACCAGTTGATGTTGTACTGCATGATGTCTGGCTGTTGGTAGCCGATGTCGGCAGATGGTGGCGTGGCTCCTGGGTGCGGTGCTGGTGACGCGCAGGAACTGGTCAGGAGGCACAGACAAACGAAGCCGACCGTACCCGCGATACTAGGGATTGGGTGGGAGTGCGGGGTCACTCGGGATAGGAATGATTGTCTGATCGATCGCATTGTCCGATAACCCATCGTCGTACCTGCCGTCCCAACTGTTGAGGCCGAGTTCCTCGATCAGCTTCTGAAAGGTTCCCCGATTCTCTGTTACAGCATTCCAATCGATCCGCCCATCCGGGCCGACATAGGACAGTTCTCGTCCGTCTGGAAGGTTGTACGAGAAGGCCTCATTTGCCGCTTCCGGATTGCGGTGCAGATAACCTTCGGCTGCGCTGTAGTCGAGTACTATCGAGTCGCTTTGGCTGGTATTTTGAATCTCTTTGTATACGTCATTCCACTGATTCTCAGAGAGGGTCGCAGGGTCGTTGGGGATGTCGAACATCTCAAATTTCACAATGGGGCTAACAGTGCCGATGCCCACGCTGACGGGAATGAGTGGCGTACTTCCTAGTAATCCGGCAACAGTGTCGTAATCCCTGGAGTTCAGGTTGTACTCGACGATATTTTCCCAGTATTTGTTGTCAACGAGTACTTTCATTTGATCTTCGAATCCCTCGGTTGATGCTTGATTCAGTTGTCCAGCAGAAAATCCGGCTTCGGTCATGTCTGGGTCCATGCCGTATTGGTACGCGAGATTGTTCTGCCACTGTGTGGATGCCGTATGCATGATTCCGGCAGAGATGGGGTCCGAATCAAGTACTTTGAACAACTTCGACAGTTCGCTCACCTCGTCTATATGACCAGCGTGCTGGTTCACCAGCATCGAATCGGGTGCATCGACGAAGTTGGCGAGATACGGAGACATGGAAAGAGCGAGCGACTGGGTGAGGTGTGGGTTCACCTGGCCGAGAGAGGTATAGGTTCCGGGAATGTCATCCGCGGGTATGCGTCCGCTGAGCAAATCCTCGTTGTTGATCAACAGGTTTGCAAGGGTGGTCGCTGAGCGCCCCGCGAGTTCGCCTTCATAGCCTGGGGCATCCGCATTCTCACCGATCCAATCGATAACGTTGACAGCGCCGCGTTGATCTTCATCCCAAGGATGGGTCACGAGATCAAGGAAGTGACTGTTCGCGTCGTAGTGATTGCCGGCCGTGGCG
>NZ_DATCVM010000206.1:0-6962 GCF_036566845.1 Williamsia sp. | reverse complement strand
CGACGTGGTGGCTGAAGCGCCGCAAGCGCAGAGCGAACTCTTTGACCGTGAGATCACGGTCTGGGTCACGCGCCCGCACAATGCGGAGGATCTCCGCCACCGGGTCGGACTCGGACATGCTCACGGCTACAGGGTACGACCAGGCTGCGCGATGCGGCGAGCCGCTCCCCAGCGGTCCTCGCAAGGCCTCCATCCAGGGCACGCTCCGGGTCCTGACGTGTCGACTTCGCAGCGCAACCCGGCATCCGCCGCACCCGCATCAGGTGCGTCCATTACGCGTCGCCGTGCGAAGAGTCACGCAACACTTGCGCGATGACGGTCCTCAGAAAAATACCCCCTCGCCAGGCGGTTCTGCTGCACCGCGGTCGACGGAGGGTCCGGGCGGGGTCCGGTGGCTTTCTGATCGCGCGTGGTGGTCTCGCAGGGGGCAGGACTCGTCGTCGAGTTTGAGGACCACCGAGCGTTGAAATGTCGGTCGAGCGTGGCAGCGGCGACGGTGGTGTCACCGGTTCTCGCTGCGCGTCTCGGCAAGGGTTGCTGGATACGGTGAAATAGGCAGCAGTACAAGGATTTCACGCTCGGCGACCTCCGTGCGGTCTTCGCGCCGTCGTGTGCAGATCGCCGCACTGACTCCGTGGTTTTGGCGACTCCCGCGAAAGATGCTGTCACCGAACCAGAATCAGAATGGCGGGGCCGTCGACGTCCGCTCAAGCCGCCATGCCCTGCTGAGGCCACGGTTGCGGATCGTAGATCAGTCGGGCGGTGATATAGGCGACGAACACATCCACCCCGCTGCGCGCATGCACACCCGGCGATCAGATTCACGGGACTTGGCGGAGAGGTCTGAACGTATTGATACCGCAGAGTGCTTCCATCAGGTCGCCGCCGCAGCCCTGCGCCTCGCGCCGTTGCGGGAGAGTCCGGCACCGCATGCACAGAGAAGTCCGGATCCACGATCACGTGCGGAGCCAAGCTCGCTATATCGGCGTGTGGACCTGGCCTGGCTGGTTGGCGCCGGTCTCCAGCGTCGCAACGGTGTGCACAATCGCCCCAGGATAAGACCATCGGATACCGCCTGCGATGTGATGTCGGCTTCTGCAGATTCCACTCGGGCGGGAGTTCACCGACCCCTGCTCGGCCACAACTCGAGCGCGCGCGGGGACCTCAGCCGACGCTGCGGAACCGGCGGCCTGCCACGGCACAGACGATGATCGCCGCCCCGCACAACACCACTCCCACCACAGCTGGCCCTGACGGGCCTGCCGCGGCGATGCCCACAGCACCCAGCAGAGCGCCGACACCGATCGCAATGTTGAACACCATCACGTACAACGAACTCGCGGCTTCGTGCGCGTGCGGCACAAGCCGTAGGACCAGCGTTTGCAGCACCACCGGGATCACCGAGTAGGCCGCACCCCACACAACGACCACAGCCACGGCAGCCACGGCACCGGTACCGGGAACAGCCAGCACCGCCAGCGAACCCCCGACCACGGCCACCGGAGCAATCAGGACCATTCGCACCGATCGTGTGGGCGACAGGAGCAACGCCGCGCCGGCGTTACCGACTACACCGGACACCCCATAGACCAGCAGGTACGCCCCGACCGACGACCCGGCCGCGCCGCGGCCCAGCAGAATCGGAGCGATGTAGGTGTACGCCGCGTAGTTGCCGACCACCACCAGCGCGGTCACCGTCAACAGCGCGCCGATAGCGTTGCGGCGCAACAGCAGCGACCTCAGCTGACCAAGACGCAACGCCCCACGCGGCGCCATCGCGGGCACCAACACGAACACCACGCACCACGCCAGAACTGTGGCAGCGGCCAAGACCCCGAACGCCACCCTCCACCCGGCCCAGGACCCCAGCACCGAGCCCGCAGGAACACCAAGCACCAAAGCCAACGAGATGCCGGAGAACACTGCAGCGGTCGCCCTGGCCGCCGACCGTGCTGACACCAACCGGACCGCGATCGCGGCGGTGATCGACCACATCAACCCATGAACCATCCCGATCCCCACCCGGATCGCCAGCAATCCTTCATAGCTGGGGACCAGCGCAGTGGCCGCATTGCCGGCCGCGAACACCCCCACGATCCACAACAGCAGCACCCGCCGATCCGCCCGCCCAGTCCACGACGTCATCAACGGAGCGAACACTCCGGCTACGAACCCATACACCGTCACACTCTGGCCAGCCGCACCGTCGGACACACCCAAGTCGGCGGCCATCTCCGGGAGCACACCGACGGGAAGCATCTCGGTCGCTGTCACCACGAAAACGGCCACCGCCAGCGCGACCACCGCTCCCCACGCACGTACCGGACCCACCCCTGCGGCGGCGGACTCTGTGCTATCCGGAGTCTGTGTCGATGGCACGGTCTCTCCTACTGCATTTGCAACGCCCGGGGCTGTCGGCCTTGTCGTTGACTACCCTTACCTAGTAGGGAACGATTCGGAAGTAGGTACCTATGAGTGCCCTACTATCTGAAAGAAGGTGTGCAGGTGGTAGCTGCTCACAATGACTCGCTCGCTGCTGCTGTGGCTGACCATGATTCGTTTCTCGCCACCTGCAGCAGTCGCCAATTGCTCTCGCGGCTCGCCGACAAATGGGTGACGCTGGTTCTCTGTGCGTTGGTGAACGGCCCGGTGCGGCACTCGGATCTGGCGCGGCGTATCGGTGGCGTGAGCCAGAAGATGCTCACCCAAACCCTGCGTAACCTCGAACGCGACGGACTGGTCCTGCGGACCCTGACTCCGACGGTGCCCCTCAAAGTTGAGTACGAACTGACCGCTCTGGGCCTGTCCCTGGTCGGAGTTTTCGCCCAACTCAAAGCGTGGGCCGACACCAACATGGATGACGTCGCCACAGCCCGCACCGACTACGACACACGCAACAACCCATGACCCCGAGCCTGGCGGTGAAAACCACAGCGACACAACGACCGCAAACCCACCCCAAGTGAGCGGCACTCCGCTGGCGTGGACAGTGTCCATCCGTGATGCCAATCCGTGAACATCACTGGGCGAGACGACGCTCGCGCACGTCCCATGCATGACTACGCTTTCGAAGCCCCGCACCGTGCAGCGCCATATCCCGACCCGCACTCGTGGCTACTGGCAGCACAACGCACCGATACAGACTGAGCTCCCCCACACCCAAGTCAAGGACATCGCCGGCGACGTACTCCCCGACATGATCTGGCGCCGACTTCCCCTCTGGCGCCATGCCATCACCTGGCACACACCCGGACTCTCCACGCTGACTCTTGATTGACCCAACCAGCGTGGTCAAGGCTGCTCGATGAGCAAATCGACACTCTCGGCGGGAAGTGTTGTAGCACAGACTAATTCGCCACCAGTGACGAAAGGTAGCCCGAATCTCGAGGTCCCACAGAAACTCTTGCCTGGCTGCCACTGGCCGACAAAACTCGCGACCGTTTCTCTTCACCCACCACCGACCAAAACTTTCCGTCGAAGTCCGACTGTGAGGTCGCAAGAGGCAGCCTATTATGTCGCCTGCACCAGCAGGTCCATCACGGCGTCGCCTGCGGCGGCCTGCTGACGGTTGGGTCGCCGGGTCATTAGAAGGGCACCTCTGGCCAGGGAGATACTGGGTCAGGCCGTCCCGTCAGCAGGTTGATTCCATTGTTACTGGAGAATTTCGGCCAAGCTACCATTCGCCGTAGCGTCGACATTGGTCGTGGAAACCATGGTGACGTCGAAACTGTTGGCGCACAATGTTGTTGGGCCTGCCCGCTCCAATTGAACTTGGGGCCTCAATGCACCCACCGGCATCATCCCGTGGAGTGCGAGACCGACAGAATCATTCACCCACGGATCGACAACCACGTGGCCCAACAATCGGGACCTGCCAAGATCAATCCGGTTGCGCTACAAACCCTGCGGCGCGGATGCCGGCCACGGCCGCCGCCTCATCGTTGTCCGAGGTATCACCGGTGACGCCGACCGCGCCGACGAGCGTCGCGCCGTCCCGCACCAACACCCCGCCCGGCACAGGTACCAGCGCTCCGCCGACAGCCGAAGTGGCCGCGGCGATAAAGTACGGCTGCGCCTCGGCGCGGGCCATGAGGGACCGTGACCCCATCCCGAGCGCCAGCGCACCGTGCGCCTTACCGAACGCGATCTCGAAGCGGCCGTTGGACGATTCGTCCTCGCGTTCGGCCGCGATCACGTATCCACCGGAGTCAAGGACTACGACGGTCATCGGCTTCAACCCGGCGCGTGCTGCCTCGGTCCTGGTCAACGCGACTATTTGGCGGGCTTGATCGAGCGAAATGCTCATGGCGTGATCTCCTTCTTTTGCCGGCGGTAGCTATGCAGTATCGGCTCGGTGTAGCCGCTGGGCTGAGCGGCGCCGAGCAGGATCAGGTCACGCGCGGCGCAGAAGGCCAGGGACTCGTCACCGACGGCCAACGGTTCGTAGCGCGGGTCGCCCGCGTTCTGCCCGTCGACGACGGGGGCCATCCGGTGGAGGCTGTCCAGCACGTCATCTCGAGCGATCACGCCGTGCAGCAGCCAGTTGGCGAGCAGTTGGCTGGAGATTCGCAAAGTCGCCCGATCCTCCATGAGCGCGACACCGTGGAGGTCGGGCACTTTGGAACAGCCGACACCCTGGTCGATCCAGCGCACCACATAGCCGAGGATGGATTGCACGTTGTTGTCCAGTTCCCGACGCCTGTCCGCCGCACCCAAATGTAGGTCGGCCGCGACGGGAAGAGCCAGGATCGGGTCGATTCCAATCGGCTTGCGCGTCGAGAGCTCCCGTTGAGTGGCGGCAACGTCGACTTGGTGGTAGTGGATCGCGTGCAGAGTGGCCGCCGTCGGGGACGGTACCCACGACGTCGACGCGCCTGCCTGTAGCTGCCCGATCTTCTGAGCCAGCATGTCGGACATCAGGTCCGGCATCGCCCACATACCCTTTCCGATCTGCGCAACACCCGCAAAGCCCGCTGCGAGGCCGACATCGACGTTGTGTCGCTCGTAGGCAGCCAGCCAGGCCTGATCACGCATGTCTACTTTGCGCACGACCGGGCCGGCCTGCATCGAGGTGTGGATCTCGTCGCCCGTGCGGTCCAGGAAACCTGTGTTGATGAACGCGATACGGTCACGGGCCTGGTGGATGCAGGCTTTGAGGTTGACGGAGGTACGCCGCTCCTCATCCATGATGCCCAGCTTGATCGTGCCGAACGGTAAGCCGTAGGCCTCCTCGATCTGCGTGAACATTTCGACGGTCAGGGCAACTTCGTCGGGGCCGTGCATCTTCGGCTTCACGAAGTACATGGAACCCGTTCGAGAATTGGCCAGCTCGGGGTTGCCGCGAAGGTCATGCAGAGAGCACAGCGCGGTTACCAGCGCGTCTAGGATGCCCTCCGGAATCTCGGCACCCTCTGCGTCCAGAATCGCGTCGGTAGTCAGCAGCAGGCCAACGTGCCGCACGAACAGCAGCGACCGCCCGTGAAGAGTGACCACCGACCCGTCACCAGCGGTGCATAGGCGATCTGGGTTCATGCTTCGCAGGAATGTCGCCCCGCCCTTGGTGACCCGCTCGCTGAGACGACCTTGCATCAGCAACAGCCAGTTGCGATAGCCGAGAACCTTGTCAGCGGGATCCACCGCCGCAACCGAATCCTCCAAGTCCATGATCGTGGTGACCGCGGACTCCAACACGATGTCCTTCACTCCGGCAGCATCAGATGCCCCGATTGGATGGACGCGGTCGATATGGATCTCTAGGTGTAGGCCGTGATGTGCGAGGACAACGGCCTCGAGCTCGTCGCCGGTGCGGTGCCCGACGAACTGGCCCGCGTCGCCCAGACCGGTGACCGTTCCGTCGGACAACACAACGATGAGACCGTCCGTGCCGACCGCGTAGCCAACGGCGTCGGCATGTGAACCCGTCGCCAGTGGCACGGCACGATCGAGCAGTTCGCGCCCGCGGGCGATGACCTCTGCAGCGCGCGCCGGGTTGTGCGACGTGCCGGGAGCGAGTACGCCGCCGCGGTCGACGGCATCGGTGCCGTACAACGCATCGTAGAGCGAGCCCCAGCGGGCATTGGCCGCGTTGACGGCGAAGCGTGCGTTCAGCAACGGCACCACCAGCTGCGGCCCGGCCTGGTCACAGACCTCGGCGTCCACGCCCGTGGTGGTGACCGCGAAGTCCTCGGGCTCGGGAACCAGGTAGCCGATTTCGCGGAGCAGGCGCTGATACGCCGCAATGTCGCCCGGCGGGCCGGGGTGGGCACGGTGCCACTGATCAAGGCTGGTTTGGATTCTGTCCCGCACGGCGAGCAGCTCGCGACTTCGAGGGGCCAAGTCGGCGATGATCGCCTCTGCGGCCCTCCAGAACGTGTCTGGCTGCACTCCAGACCCGGGTAGTACCTCGTCCGTCAGGAATTGATGCAGCTCTTCGGCAACCTGGAGCCGACCGACCCGGACTCGCTGGGCGGTCACGGCTTCCTTCCGCATAGAGAACCCGACAATTCGGCCATCGAGAAGTTCGCGGCGACGGCCGAGTTCATCGAATGAACATCCGCTCGTCTGTCTTCAGGCCGAACCCACGTCGTCATCATCTCGGCGTGACCCCGAAGTCCTCTGCCCAGTGTTCGTCGACGAGGTCGAGAGCACTTTGTGGAGGCATGCAGAGTTCCGCAGGCGTTTCGCCCTCATACTGAAAGCCGGTCGCGTCAATGATGATCTTCGACGTTCGCGCGAACCTGGTGCGGCGCTCTTCGGGTGGCAGTGACGGATCGAGCGCTATACCGGTGACGTTGTGCATGATGTCGATATCGCGGTGTGGCTGCACGTTCAGGGCGACCGCACGTTCGACCTCGATTGCCTTCCTGACGTCGACGTCCTCGGGGACGATGGTCAGATTCTTGATACCGCGGCCGGCCCAGGTACCGAAGATCGCGGCGGCCACCATCCTTCCGTGGCCCTCA
>NZ_DATCVM010000205.1:0-31019 GCF_036566845.1 Williamsia sp. | reverse complement strand
CGCGACGGGAGCCTCGGCCACCGCCATGGCCGGCTCAGGCGCGTATGTCTGCCCCGAATCCATCTCGGCGACCACCATCGGTTCCGCCTGCTCGGTCGGGACGATATCGCTGGTGGCGATACCCAGGGCGGGGTCGTCGGGTGCCGCGGGGTCGAACGGGACCGGACCGTCGCTGACGGACTGCGGGTCATCTGGCATGACTTCCGTTGTGACCCTGTCGCCGGTGTCCGGCACCTGACTTTCGATGGGCCCGGGGTCGACCATGCCGCCCCCGAGATCACTCGGGTCCGCTGCTACAGAGTTATCGGCATAGGCCGGCACAAACGGAATGCCACCGTGCGCGTCGAAGGGGTCCACAGGGATCGGAACCGGAGGCGGCGGAGGTGCCATCGGTGCCGGGGCGCCCGTGGACGTCACGTCCATCTTGTTGTGACTGTCATTCCGGCTGTTGTCGGAAACCTTTGTGCTCGAAGAGTTTCCGCTGTTGTTTCCGTGAATCGAATCGTCGACGTTGGTGCTGTGGTCGTCCGTTTTGTTGCCGACCTTGTTGTCGGTGCCGGCCACTCCGCCGGTGGTCGCGATCGGCCCCTCGTTGTCGCCGCCGACAACCACGGCACCGTCGCCGTTCGCATTCTGCTGCTTGATGTCGACGTCGATGTCACCACCCCCGGTGTTGACGATGTCGACGTCGACTCGCTGGTCGTAGTAGTTGTTGACGACCTGCTGGATCATCTGCGAAGGACTCCCGTGCGACGGGATCGACGGAGACCATCCGCCACCTCCCGGAGGGGTAACAGATTGGACGACAACAGGAATCGCGGCAGCGACGTCTTGCGGAGTGACGTCTTGCAGTCCGGCGTCCGCCATGCATTTGTCAGGGTTCTTGTCGAACTCTGCCGCCTTTTTCTCGTCCTGGAACATATTCATCACGAACTCGAACAAGGCCATCGGTGCTTGTGTCATCGGACTCTCCTGGATAGTTGGTGTGCCCTCCCCTCTGGAGTAGCTGAAAACAACGTTAGAGAGATTGGCCTTTACAGATAACGGGGGCGAACCCCCTCATTTGGAACATCGATATGGGGTGCGTTGTCCCGGGTGGGGTTCGGATTGGGGGAATGAACTCATCACCTGGGGATCTCAGATGTCGAAGTCGTCGACGGAACCCCAGTCGTGGCCCGAGTCGAATCCTTCTGTTCCGGGCGCACCTTGCGAATCCAGGGGTCCGGGCGAAGGGTCGTCGACCGGCATCGCTGCCGGATCCGGCAAGGGTGAAGGATCTGTGAGTGGGTCGACGCTCGGAGCGAACTCGTCGTCGTGCACCACCTCAGGTGATGACATCGACGAATCCGGCACCGAATCGAAGAGCCCGGCGCCATCGTTTCCGCGGGCATCGAATCCGGGTGAAGATCGCAACGAATCGAGGTGCTCGAGAGTGTCGACGTCAGAATGTATCGATTCCTGCTCCAGACCGGGTGAATCGAATGCGTCAAACGACTGCACGACGTCACCGCCGCTCCAGATACCCCGATCCGGATTCTGCAGTCCGGCCCCGTCCTGGCCTCCCCCGGACACCATCGGAATGAGGGCTTCGATGTCGCCGGCGGTCACACCGTGAAGGTCGGCGTCGGCGATGGCTTGTTCGGGATTCGACCGATACTCAGAGGCCGCGACCGGATCGTGGACCAGCCCCATCACAAAATCCAGCAAAGTGGTCCCAGGCATGATCCATCCTCTCCGTGCCGTCTGGCACGCCACGCTCTCCCGGCCGCGCGAGCCGGGGCACCTACTGACTACGTATGTCCGAGAGTATCGCCGCGCGCGCCACAGGGACTACTGGTACAGCCCGCACTCTCACCGAGGGCAATAGGGACTACCCCCGATCCGGACACCCTCCCCTATCGGGGATATCTCCCAAAGGATTTTCTCCCCGCCGAATCCTCTATCCCCGGATGGGGCTGCCTGCGATGATGGATGGACGAGCGAAAGGAAACGCCATGTATCCCACCGCGATTGGAGTGGCGATCGGCGCGCAGCGCCTCACTGCGACAACACTTCCCACTGATTCTGCCCCACCGGTCATCCGGACCCCGGTCCTGACCCTGTCGCCTGATCGTCCCGTCGAATGTGGGACCGCGTCGGAGAATCCCCGGGTCCGCGGTGACGGGGTGACGGTGTCCGGGTTTGTCGAACGGGTCGGTGATCCGGTGCCGATCACATCTCCCGACGGCAAGACCCATCGCGCCGAGATGCTCACCGCCGCAGCGGTCAAGAGTGTCATCCGGGGTCTCCTCGGGCAGTCTCAACAGCCACCTCCGATCGTGGTCGCGTACCCGTCGTACTGGCCACCCAATGCCGTCTCCGACCTCCGCGGCGCGCTACCCGCCGCGGGATTGCCGGCCTCGGTCCAACTCCACTCAGGTATGGCTGCCGCACTCGCCCAGATCCGACGTCACCCCGACTTTCCCTCCGACGGGATCATCGGACTGGTGGATGCCGGCGCGACCGGCACCTCGGTGGCGCTGGCCGATGCCGGCAAGGTCCAGTTGATCGGGCAACCCCTTCGCGTCGACGAACCTGCCGGCGTCGACTTCGATCACGCGCTGATGCGCCACGTGCTCGGACTGGTTGTCGACGACCCGCACCAGTTGTCCAATCCTGATCCGAATCTGTTGGGTGCTTTGTCAGCGCTCCGCGCCCAGTGCGTGGCGGCCAAAGAGCAACTCTCGTCGGAGACCGCCGCCACCATCGCAGTCGACCTGCCGATGTTCGGCGGTGACGTGCGGATCACCCGGGCCGAGTTCGAGGATCTCGCGGCCGAACCGCTCGGTCGAACGGTTGACGCACTGCGCGAACTGCTCGACCGGGAATCAGTGCCGGCCAACCGACTCGGCAGTGTGTTCGCGTTCGGTGGCAGCGCCGCCATACCTCTGCTGACACAACGGCTTTCCGGGGACCTGCACCTCCCGGTCAGCATCGACAACAATCCGCATCTGACCATCGCCGCGGGTGCGGCGAGGATTGCCGCAGCGTCTGTGCCCAGGCCGGCCACCGACTCCGGGCCCACCCGGGTTCCGCGGCCCGTCCCTTTTCCGATACCCGGGCAGGGCGCCAGTGGGCCACACAGCACACCACAACCGGCGAGCGGAACCCGCCAGTCCCCTCCGACGGAATCATTTCCGGCGAGCCCCCGGCCCCCGACCGACACCGACCCCAACCTGGTCCCGGTCAGGAACGACGGCAATCCGCCGCCACGGGCGCAGCCGAGACCGGCGTTGACGTTCAACGAGCACCACACCGATACCGCCGAAGACTCCGACCGCCGCCACGGACGACGGTTGGTGCTCATCGGCGTCGCCGCGGCGCTCGTGCTCGCGGCCGCGGCCGGGACAGCCTTCGCACTGAGCAACAACGATTCCGAGACGCCCGAGGCACCTGCGCCGTCGGTGTCGGTGTCGATCACGACAACGCCGGAGACGACAACCGAGGACACGACAACGCAAGAGGAAGTCGTGATTCCCGAGGAGACCTTCGTTCCCGAAGAGACCTTTGAACCGCCGATCACCACCTCAGAAACCCCACCGGACAGCGTCGATCCCGGAGGTACTCCCCCAGAGGTATCGCCGGAAGTGATCGATCCCGTCGAACCGCTCCCGACCTAGCTCGATGTCGTTGACGTCGAACGCCGGTCGCCCACCCGATCTCTCGATCGGGCGCCCGCCCCGGCAGCTGCGCGGCTTCCTCACCGCGATGAAGGCCAACCCGGAGCAGCACCGATCCCAGGCCGTCACCGGTGACTCCGGCACCGGAAAAACCGCTGCAATGCAATACATCCGGCTCTCGCTCGGCGATCTGGGGATGCGGATCGCATCGCGCGTCGATGTCAACCTGCGCGACTGCGACGCTCTTGTCATCGATGACGGACATCACCTGCCGGAGGGCGATCTGGACATCGTTGCCTCCGTCGCCGACGCCGGGAGTCACACCGTTGTCGTCGCCTGCGAACCCCGCCACCGCAACGCCGCGCTGACCCGGACGCTGGCGGCACTGCAACGCGACACCGCGCCGATCCACTTGGAACCGCTGACCCGGGAGGAGATATCAGCACGGTTGACCGAGACGACCGGATCGAGCGCACCGTCCACGCTGATCGATCACATCCAGGTGTTGACGGGAGGAAACCGGGGATTCGTCGATGCGGCCATCGCCGGCATCCATGGCGGCCCCGGCGGCAGCCCCAAGGCGGTGGCAAAGGCAGTCGAACGGGCGATGCGAGAGCGCCTGTACACACTCGATGAATCCGCGGTTGCCACCGTCCTACTGTGCAGCCTGCGTATCGCCGTCGGCACGGCCGAACTCATCTCGGTGCTGGGGGCAACACCCACCGAGGCCGAACAGCTGATCGACACGGCACGGTGTACCGGCATGATCGAGGGCCCGGCCGAATGGAGTGAGCGTGTGTACGCGGCCGCGGTTGGTGTCATCGGACATCAACGCCGGTACGAGATCGAGAGTTCGCTGCTTGCAAACAGATTGGAGCAGGGTCCGCTGCCCGGACCGCTGGCGCTGCAGCTGGCCTCCCATGGGATCGCGGATCCGCAGTTGGTTCCCACGCTGCTCCATGCGGCAGCCGGGGCCAAGCCCGCCCAGGCGACGGCGTTCTATGACGCCGCGGCCCGGATCAACCGGGAGACCGTCCAGACCCGCCTTCTCGCTGCTGAATCCCGGGCCTGCGCAGGCGATCTCACCGGATCGATGCGCACGATCGATTCCCTGTGGGACAACCTCTCGGACGACAGCCGGCCACTCGCGGTCAGAATCGCCGCGTCCGCCTCCGCGATTCGGGGAAATGCCAGGCGCGCGTCCGAACTGTATTGCTGGCTGGGCCATACCTCGGGCAACCACGACGTGATGGCGGCTTCCGTCCACCTGTCGATCGGCGATTCCGACGCCGGCCGCAAGGCCCTCGACGACTCGGTGGCTGCGGCGCAGAACCCGCCGCACACCCGCGCCGCCGTTGATCGACTCATCCTCACCGGACTGGTGGAATCCATCGACGCGCCCTCGCCGAACGCGCTCAACACCCTGATGCGGGCCTCCGCGCTCGAACGCGGAACAGCCGCGACCACGACCCCGGACAGATCTGCCGCGCTGGCCGCAACCCTGGCCATCCACCTCGGGAAGTTGCCGAAGGCACGGTCGGTGCTCACACAGCACTCGGTGGACGATGTCCCGCCCCTGCATCGGGTGCGGCACCAACTCTTGGTCGCGTGGGTGACCCTGCTCGAGGGAGATGTTGCGACAGCGACAGCGCAGCTCGATCGGCTGGGTCAGTCGACGATGCATCTGCGCGATCAGCTCAGTCGGGGTGGACTCCGGGTCGCACTGGCTCGGCGGTCCGGTGATTTCGGCGAACTGCGCAGCGCGTGGGAGGCAGTGCAAGAACCGCTGAGCGAATACTCGGTCGATCTGTGCGGACTGCTGCCCATCGGTGAAATATGGGTGGCCGCAGCTCGTTTGCAGGTTCTCGACGAGTTGGCTCCGACCCTCGAGGCCGTGCAGGAACTGTTGACGAGGCTCGGGAATCCGCCGTCGTGGTCGGCATCGATGCACTGGTACGGCGTGCATGCCGCGATCGCCGGAGACTCTCCGTCCGAACTGGTTCCGCACGCGCAGGCCCTCGCCGAGGCCGCCCGCACCAGTCCCTACGCGGCCACGCTGGCGCGTGCCGGACGGGTCTGGATTCACATGCTCGGCGGCAACATCGACCCCACCGATGTCGAGGCGGCGGCCCGCGGGCTCGCCGATGTCGGTCACAGCTGGGACGGGTCGCGTCTGGCCAGCCAGGCGGCCCTCTACTCGTCCGACTCACGGGTGGCCTCGACGATGCTCCAGCTGGCCCGATCGCTGCGAACGCACCAGACCCCCATCACCGAGTCCAATGGCGATGCACCGACGCCTCAGTCCCCGGCCGCAGTGCTGAGCGAACGTGAACGTGAGGTCGTCTCACTGCTGTTACTCGGCATCACCTACAAGGACATCGGCGACCGACTGTTCATCTCCGCCAAGACCGTCGAACACCACGTGGCCCGCATTCGCCGCCGGATCGGAGCGAACAGTCGCGCGGAGATGCTGTCTGTCTTACGGGCGATGCAGGCCGATTCAGAACCCTGAGGTCTCAGTCGCCGGCAGCGGAGACACGGATGTGAAATGGGATCTCATCGGTCATCCTCGATCTCATCAGACCGATCTGCAGGACCAGCGAGGAGTCACCATGGATGTGGGCGCCGTCGACGACCAGCTCGATCAGTCCACTGTGCCCCGGCGACACCGCGTCACAGAACCCATCCGTCACCACCGTCCCGACGGCGCCCGGAGACTGCTCGTCGAACTCGCGAACAACCTGTCCGATCACGTCGGTGACCGGAAAGACCGAATTGATCTCGGCCACCAGGGTGACGTCGATTCCCGCCGTGAGTCTGATCGACGATCCCGGTGTCACCGGCTCGACCACACCGTTTTGGACCAGCCTCGCCCGGCCGAGGCTCACTCCGGAGAACAATTCGTCGACGGTCCTCGGACCGGATTCGTGGACCCATGTCCCGATCGCACTCGACTTGCTCATATAACACCCCTCGGTAGGCATCAGTCCGCATCTTGAAACTACGACCACCGACCACCGGCGGGCATGAGTAGCGGACTACCCGATTCCACCGGGCGGGGTACCGATTCCTGACGGGGCGGTACCTGGGGGCGCGCCGACGACGCCATCCACACACTCCCATCCACCACCGGGACCTGCCATCTCGTACGTCGGCCACAGACCTTCCACTCGGACGATCGACGTTCCCTATCGCCACCTCCTTCGCTGTTCGACTCCGCGAATCTGATTGCGAAGGCCCACAGCGGCACCGACGAGCGGATCGAGGCACCGATGGGTTCGGAAGCCGGCACACCAACTGGTTCCACGCTGTCACTGGTCGGGGTGACCAAACGTTTCGACGGCGACACCGTGTTGGATTCGATCGACCTCACCGTGCCCGGCGGAGAGTTCATGGTGCTGCTCGGTCCGAGCGGATGCGGCAAATCCACGCTGCTGCGCATCGTCGCGGGCCTGGAGACACCGACTGAAGGCAACGTGATGATCGGCGACACTGACGTCACGGAAGTCCCACCGCGAGAACGTGATCTGGCGATGGTCTTCCAGAGCTACGCGCTGTACCCCCATCTGAGCGCGGCGAACAACATCGCTTTCCCGCTGCGCACCGCGAAGGTGCCGAAGCGGGAGGCGCGGACCGCGGTCGAGCGCGTGGCAGCGTCTCTGGGCTTGACGGCGCTGTTGGCCCGCAGGCCGGGCCAACTCTCGGGTGGACAGCGACAGCGGGTTGCCCTGGCCCGGGCGATGGTCCGCGACCCCAGCGCCTTCCTGATGGACGAACCGTTGTCCAACCTCGATGCCCGTTTGCGGGCCGTCACACGAACCGAGCTGATCGAACTCCACAAGCGCGTGAAGAAGACATTCCTGTACGTCACGCACGATCAGGTCGAGGCGATGACGATGGCCGACACCATCGCCCTGCTCAACAACGGCCGCATCGAGCAGGTCGGTACGCCGGAGGCGCTGTACGACAGTCCGCAATCAACCTTTGTCGCGGCCTTTCTCGGTGCTCCACCCATGAATCTCGTCACCGCGGCCATGGAGGTGCGGGCCGGCGAGTTGGTCGCCACGATCGGCGGGACCGTCGTGCCCCTCGGGATCAATGCGGGTGCCGGCAACCTCAACTCTCGTCGTCTGACACTCGGCATCCGGCCGGAACGACTGAGACTCCGGGAGCACTCAGAGGCCACCCCGGAGCCCCGGACCGAGAAGCGGGTGCGATTGCGAGCCGTGGTGACACTCACCGAAAACCTCGGAGGCGATGTGCTGGTGCACTGTGCGATCAACTCGGTCACGTTGTGTGCACGCGTTTCTCGAACCGGTACCGCCCGGGCCATTGACGTCGGCTCCGAGGTCACCCTCACCGCCGACTGCTCGGATCTACATCTCTTCGACCCCGACGACGGCCGGCGGCTGCGGTGGCAGCAGCCGGAAGCACAACCCGCACATCTCGAACTCACTCAGGTAGGAGCGTTGCCGTGAAACCCCCACCCACACTTGCCGTCCCACTGATCGTGTTGCCGTTGCTGCTCGCCGGTTGCCTGTCGAGTACCCCGGACGAGACCGAGACCGCTGCCATTCCCGAACTGACGGCCGACCAAAAGGTCTCCATCGTTTTCGAGAGCTACAACTACGGGCTGGCGGGAGCATGGACGGACACGTTCAACAGCCTGCTGGCCGATTTCGCGGCAGCGCACCCCAACATCACCGTCACTCCTCAGAAGCCGGCGGGCAACAGTCCCAACCCGGCCACCGACACCATTTCGAGCATCCGCAACCAGATGACGGCGGGCAATCCGCCCGACGTGGCCCAATTGGGTTTCTCCGACCTGGATTTCACCGTCAACCAATTGCAGGCCAAGTCGCTCGATCAGTTGGTCGGCGACAATGCCGTCGAGCAGCACTTCGACGGCGACACGCATCCGTTCGCGCCGGGTGCTCGCACGTTGAGCGATTGGGACGGAGAGACATTCGGAATCCCGTTCGTCTTCTCGACACACGTCTTCTACTACAACGCATCTCTTTTCGAACAGGCCGGTCTGGACCCGGACAATCCCCCACGTACGTGGGACGAGGTGGCGGTCGCCGCCACGACGATCGTGAACAAGACCGGGAAAGGTGGCGCCTACATCGATTGCCTGACGAAGACCGCCAAGGACTGGTGTTTCCAGAGTTTGGTGCGGTCGAACGGCGGCCGCGTGATCTCGGAGGACCGCGACACCCTGACCTTCGCCGATCCCGCAGCCGTCGAGGTGGTCGAGATGGCACAGCAGATGGTGAAATCCGGAGCCACGCCAACGCTGACCCAGAAGCAGGGCTACGAGGCCTTTACCCGCGGGGAGATGGGAATGCTCTTGGAGACGAGCGCAATTCAAGACCAGTTCGTCCAGGGAGCCGCCGGCCGATGGGACCTGCGCTCGACGACGATGCCGAGCTTCGACAACAAACCGGTGGTACCCACCAACTCCGGCGCATCACTGTTCGTGTTGTCCCAGGACCCGGCGAAGCAACGCGCGTCGTGGGAACTGATCAAGTTCCTCACCAGCGAACAGGCCTACGTGAAGATCTCCAGCGGTATCGGCTACCTCCCCCTGCGAACCGGGCTCATGGACGACCCTGCCGGCCTCCAGGCCTGGGCTGGGCGAAATCCCCTACTCGAACCGAACCTGGAGCAGCTGAAGACGATGGAGCCGTGGATCTCGATGCCGGGCAACGACTACCTGCAGATTCGCGACGGAATGATGTCTGCCGTGGAGTCTGCCGTCTTCCAGGGCGCCGATCCGGCAACCACACTGACCGCCGCACAGGAGCAGGCGAACACCCTCCTGCCGGCGTCATGACCGGGCCCGAACACACCGTGATCCAGTTGACCGACACCCATCTGAGCACCGGCGGCGACCTGATGCACGGAATGATGGACACGACGCGAAATCTACGCAAAGTACTCGACCACCTCGACGCGTGGAATGGTTCCGTGGACGCGATCATCGTCTCGGGGGATCTGGCAGATTCCGGTTCGATCGAGGCGTACCGGACTCTGCGTACGATGCTGCAGCCCACCGCAACCCGACTCGGAGCAGCAGTGTGTTACGCGATGGGAAATCACGACGATCGGGCCGGGTTTCGGATCGGCCTGGATCTCGGTCGCAACGGCTCGACAGACCTGGGAGCCCCGTACGACGCAGTCCACGAGGTCGGCGGACTTCGCATCGTGGTGCTCGACAGCACCACGCCGGGGCGCCACGACGGCAGACTCGAGGATGACCAGGTGGACTGGCTTGCAACGGTACTCGAGGACCCGGCGCCCCGTGGGACACTATTGGTGATGCATCACCCGCCGGTGCGCTCACCGCTGGCGACTGTCGACTTTCTCAGGCTGACCCGTCCAGGTGCCCTCGAGTCCGTGATCGCGGGCTCGGATGTCCGGATGATCCTGTGCGGCCACGCCCACTACACCGGGGCCTCGGCATTGTCGGGAATCCCCGTCTGGATCGGGTCCCCACTGTCGTATCGCACCGATCCGGTGTCACCGCAGGGCCGGCAGCGAGCGGGAGTCGGGTTCGGCTTCAGCCGGATCGACCTGTTCGGCGAGACGACCGTGGCCACATCGGTCGATGTCGTCGACGCCCGCGACGTCTACAACGAACCTCAATCGGTTGCACTCGAGCGTCTTTCGTCGCTCATGGCGAAACCGGACTAGCAGATCATGTTCGTGACAGCCCAGCCGCCGGCGCCGACTCGCCACCCCGCCGCACCGCAGCCGTCCATGCGGAACCGACGATGGTCGCGGCTGCGACGGGGCGCCGTACCGTACCTGTACCTCGCGCCCGCCCTGACCTTGCTGGTGGTGTGGACCTATCGCCCGCTGGTCCAGGCCGTGCAACTGTCCACCGTCTCGTGGAACCTGTTGCCCACCAGCCCGATGGAATCGGTCGGTGTCGACAACTATCGGAAGTTGTTCGAATTGCCGGCTCTCGGCGATGCGGTGTGGCTGACCGCCACGCTGATCATCGGCCTCCTGCCGTTCACCGTGGTGCTACCGGTGGTGATCGGCTTCGCGATGCGCGGGATCACGGTGCGCAGTTCGAAGATCTACCAGGGGTTGATCTTTGCCCCGTTCCTGGTGGCACCGGTGGCAGGTGCAGCCGTGTGGCGGTGGCTCCTCGACCCGGGCGGTGGTGTGGTCAACCGACTGTTGGGCACCGACCACAACTGGATCTACGACAAGAGCACCGCCCAGCTCACGATCATCGTGATCACCGGATGGCACCTGATCGGGTTCGCGGTGCTGGCGGTGTCCGCCGGCCTCGCGGGAATCAGTTCCGACTACGAAGAGGCAGCGGCACTCGACGGCGCTACCCGCCTGCAGATCGGAGCCCGCATCACCCTCCCTCTGCTGTCCCCGACGCTGGTCTTCCTCACCCTCATGACCATTCTGCTCAGCGCCCAGTGGAGTTTCCCGCTGATCGACACCCTGACCCAGGGCGGGCCGGCCGGTGCCACGACGAACATCTACTACCTGCTCTGGGACTACGGATTCCACTCATTCAACGCCGGACTGAGCGCAGCGGCAGGCGTCGTCCTGTTCCTCGGATTCGGAGTGGTCGCCGGATTCCTCGTCTGGCTGTCGGAACGGATCTCCTTCCATGACAACTGACAGCGCCCCGGGGGCGGCGCCGCACCCGCGCACGACCGCGGGTGGCGCCCTGGCTGCGCGCATCCGGAACCACCTCACCCTGGCTATCACCGCCGCCGCGTGCTTGTTCCCGATCTACTGGTTGGTGGCGACATCCCTGCGCCGGCCGGGCGACGTCGGCTCGCTGACTCCGGTGCCCTGGCCGTTGTCGGTCGAGAACTACTCCGAGGCCGCCGGCAAGGTGGACGTCGTCCGCCTCATGATCAACACGTCTGGTGTCGCGCTGGCGTCGACGTGCGGCCAGATGTTGATCGCGATCCTGGCGTCGTACGCATTTGCGATGTACCGGTTCAGGTTTCAGCGAGTGCTGTATCTGGCCTTCGTCGGCACCTGGCTGGTGCCGTACCAGGTGACGATGCTGCCGAACTACGTCCTGCTCGATCAGCTCGGACTGCTCAACACCTTGGCAGGTGTGGTGCTCCCGACGCTCAGTTCGGCCCTGGCAGTACTGATGATGCGCACGTACATGGCGGGGTTTCCGAAAGAGCTGATCGAAGCAGCCCGCGCCGATGGCCGCTCCTCGTGGTCGATCCTGTGGACGGTCGTGGTGCCGAACCTGCGACCTGCGCTGGCGGCCTTGGCCATCCTGCTGTTCATCAATTCATGGAACGAATACTTCTGGCCCGCTGTCGTTCTCCAGCAGGGCAATGATGTGTTGCAGCTCGGATTGCGCAGTTTCATGGGCACCGAGGGCGACCAATGGGGTCCGATGATGGCACTCGCCGGACTTGCGTGCCTGCCCATCTTCGCGCTGTACGTCGTGCTGCAACGGCACATCGTCAACGCGTTTGTCCGCAGCGGACTCAAGTAGTGGTGTCGTCGACACATCCCACAAACGCGTCGACCGCGGTGTTCACGGTCGATGCCGACCACACCATGTACAGGTCGACCGTCGGGATCGGATCGACCAATTTGACCGCCACCGAAGACGCACCCGCCGTGCCCATCCCCACCGCGGCCGCACGCGACAGCGACGCGAACGCGACGTAGGGCTTCACCGCGACAATGTGTCCGGTCCCGCTCGGATCGTCCGCGGTCTGGGCGATGGTGAGTGCGACTCCGGCCTCCGCCGCAGCGCCGACGATGACGTCGTACATCGGTGGACACTGCTCGCGGGCGAACAGAACGCATCTCTCGCCCGCCAATTCGGCGCATCGCACGCTCGATCGTCCCGCCCACGGGTGCAAACGCCCCACCACCGCGACGATCGGCACCTTCGACAGCAGCAGTCTCGCCCGCAAACCGGGTACTTGGGGCCGCCCGTAGACAAGCGCGACGTCGAGCGAGCCATCCTGCAGACCGCTCAGCTGCGGTCCCGTTCGCTTTTCCCACAACGAGACGGCCATCTCGGGATGCCGCTCATGGAGCCTGGTGAGAGCGGCCGGAAGAACGTGCCTACTCGCCAGGAAGTTGTATGCGATGTTCAACGAACCGACCTGGCCGGCAGCGGTCGATTTCGCGACGTCGACGGCCTTGTCCATCTGTGCGACAACTATCCGGGCCTGCTTGGCGAACTCGACTCCCGACGACGTCAGCTGCACGTCGTGCGAGGTCCGGACCACCAGGTTGACCCCGAGTGACTTCTCGAGCTTCTGCAGCTGCGCACTGAGCGACGGCTGCGACAGGTGCAACCGGGCCGCCGCCCGGCCGAAATGCAACTCTTCGGCGAGCGCGATGAACGACGTGAGATGTCGAAGTTCCATTGCACCCCTGCCTGCCCTGCACCCCTGCCTGCGCTGCGCCCCCGGTCCGAGACTCCTGCGAAGGCTAGCGAGGCGGGGTGACCCGCAGCTGAACGTCAGGTGCCCGGCCGGTGGCCGGCATAGCTGCGCCGACGGGGACTCCTACACCGCGAACGGACTGCTGCTGCTGCCCAAGTTGTACAACATCGTCGACGCATTCGCGACCAAATCCATCACGCACCTGCTCAACTCCTCCAGCAACCCGGTGCATACGCACCGAGCTACGACGAGCAGATCTTCGAAGTCCTCGCGTTGCTGGACGGAACGCATGTCAGCACCGACGGCCTGCCCGCGCACGCCGCGCCGGGTGAGAGTGCCGATGTTCAGGTCTGGATTCTCGGAGCCTCCGGCGGTTCGAGTGCCGCGGTCGCCGGCGCATCAGTGGATGCGGTCGTCGCCGAAACCGACGAGCAGGCAACCGAATTGGCCAGCGGCTATGCCCCCGGGGTCCGAAGTATCCGCCGCGGCGAGGGTGCGATTCCGGACCCGGCTCCGGCCGTCGCCCACGGGATCTATGCCCGCGGCGAAACCCCGTTCCTCCACGCCGCGGCCGACAACACCAACGCCAACGAGCTGTACAAACACCTGGGCTTCCGGTTACGGACCGACATCACCTTCACGGTGGTCCGAATCCCCGGGCTCTGATCCCGGAACCGCGCACACCCCATCGACACACACGCCGACGTCTTGGTCGCCGACGAGCTCGAATGGGGTGTGCAAGGGCTCAGACATTGGTGGATTCCTCGGCCCGAACCTTGTCGAGTACTCCGGTGAACGTCTCGGGGGACTGTGCGCCGGAGATACCGTATTTGCCGTTGATGACAAAGAACGGGACACCTGTGATGCCGTAGGCGCGAGCCTGATCGATGTCGGCTTCGACAGCGTCGGCGTATTCACCGGACGCCAGCACCGCGAGCACCGCATCGCGGTGCAGGCCCACATCGACGGCGAGGTCGGCCAGGACCTCGCTGTTGCCTACGTGGCGTCCCTCCTCGAAGAACGCCTTGAACAACCGCTCCGCGTACTCGAGTTGCTTGCCCTGCGCCTTGGCGTGGTGCAGCACCTGATGGGCTTTCAGAGTCTTGGTCTGCAGTACCGAGTCGAAGTCGAAGTCGAGCCCGACCTCGGCCGCGATGCCGGTGACATTGCCGAGCATCTGCTTCACCTGGTCGGCGGGCATCCCCTTCTTCTCGACCAGGTAGTCGATCGACGACCCCGCGAAGTCGTCCGGGGTATCGGGGGACAACTCGTAGCTGTGATAGGTCACCTCGACATCGTCGCGGCTCTCGAACTCGGCGAGTCCGGCCTCGAACTTCCGTTTGCCGATATAGCACCACGGGCAGGCGATGTCAGACCAGATGTCGACAGTGATGGGAGCAGCCATGTCATCCACAACCACCTTCGACCACCCGGCATTCCGCATCGCTTCACATGATGCTGCTCGCGATGTCAACCCCTGCCATCAGCAGCACAACCTGCAGACCAATTCCGACCAGCGGCACCCAGAACGCGAGGCGTCGCCGCGCCAGCAGCACGAGCGACGCGACTATCGCAGACACCATGACAACCAGGCCACCACCGTCGGTGACCGCATACGCCGTGGTGAGTGGCCCGGTGTCGCAATCTCCGTAGCACGAGTCCGTGGCCATCACAAAGAAGAGACTGATGTAGACGCTGGCCATAAACGTGAGCCCCTGTAGCACCAGCAGCATCACCGTCATGGTGTAGTCGACGGTTTGGCTGGTGGTGCGCGGCCCTGCGATGTGTTGGTTGAAGGTCATGCCAGGACACTATGGCCTCGCCACCATTGCGCAGCAGGGTGAAAATACTCAGACGGTAGGCGTGAAAAGCCTTGTCGGCGCCTACGGCAAACAGCACTGAGCCCGGCCACCAGAAGGTGACCGGGCTCAGTCGAGAAAACGTAGAGCGGAAAGCGTGGACTAGAAGCCCATGCCGCCCATCTCGTCGCCACCCGGCATGGCCGGTGCAGCGTTCTTCTCGGGCTTGTCGGCGACGACGGCCTCGGTGGTGAGGAACAGAGCCGCGATCGAGGCTGCGTTCTGCAGCGCCGAGCGGGTGACCTTCACCGGGTCGTTGATGCCGCGGGCCAGCAGGTCCTCGTACACGCCGGTGGCGGCGTTGAGGCCGGTTCCCAGCGGGCTGTTGCGGACCTTGTCGGCGACAACACCGGGCTCGAGGCCGGCGTTGATGGCGATCTGCTTGGCCGGAGCCTCCAGAGCGACGCGGACGATGTTGGCGCCAGTGGCCTCATCGCCTTCCAGAGTCAGCGAGTCGATGGCCGACTCGGACTGCAGCAGGGCCACGCCACCGCCGGCGACGATGCCCTCTTCGACAGCAGCCTTGGCGTTACGCACGGCATCTTCGATGCGGTGCTTGCGCTCCTTGAGCTCGACCTCGGTCGCAGCGCCGGCCTTGATGACAGCAACGCCACCGGCCAGCTTGGCCAGACGTTCCTGCAGCTTCTCACGGTCGTAATCGGAGTCGCTGTTCTCGATCTCGGCACGGATCTGAGCCACGCGTCCGGCGATGGCTTCGGAATCTCCGGCGCCCTCGACGATGGTGGTCTCGTCCTTGGTGACAACAACCTTGCGTGCGGTGCCCAGCAGCTCGACGCCGGCGCCCTCGAGGGACAGTCCGACCTCTTCGCTGATGACCTCGCCACCGGAAAGGATGGCGATGTCGGCCAGCATGGCCTTGCGACGGTCACCGAAGCCCGGAGCCTTGACGGCGACGGACTTGAAGGTGCCACGGATCTTGTTGACAACCAGGGTCGACAGGGCTTCGCCCTCGACGTCCTCGGCGATGATCAGCAGCGGCTTGCCGGCCTGGATGACCTTCTCCAGCAGCGGCAGCAGGTCCTTGACGGTCGACACCTTGCCGGAGACCAGCAGGATGTACGGATCTTCGAGGACGGCTTCCTGGCGATCTGCGTCGGTGACGAAGTAGCCGGAGATGTAGCCCTTGTCGAAGCGCATGCCCTCGGTGAGCTCGAGCTGCAGGCCGAAGGTGTTCGACTCCTCGACGGTGATGACGCCTTCTTTGCCGACCTTGTCCATGGCCTCGGCGATGAGCTCACCGATGGCAGGGTCGCCCGCGGAGATACCGGCGGTGGCAGCGATCTGCTCCTTGGTATCGATCTCCTTGGCGGACTTCAGCAGCGACTCGGTGACGGCTTCGACAGCCTTCTCGATGCCGCGCTTCAGGCCGAGCGGGTTCGCGCCGGCAGCGACGTTGCGCAAGCCTTCGCGGACGAGGGCCTGAGCCAGGACGGTGGCGGTGGTGGTGCCGTCGCCAGCGACGTCGTCGGTCTTCTTCGCGACCTCTTTGACCAGCTCGGCGCCGATCTTCTCGTAGGGATCCTCGAGCTCGATCTCCTTGGCGATGGAAACGCCGTCGTTCGTGATGGTGGGGGCGCCCCACTTCTTTTCGAGCACGACGTTGCGACCCTTGGGTCCCAACGTCACCTTTACGGTGTCGGCGAGGGCATTGAGGCCCCGCTCGAGGCCGCGACGAGCCTCTTCGTCAAATGCGATGATCTTGGCCATTACGAAGTGATCCTCCGATAGGGGGTGACACTGGAAGTTCATAGTCGGATTCGGTGCCCGCGACGGACGACCGGTCGTGTCATTAGGACCGGTCTCACCGTTCCGACCTAGCACTCACGGTTGGTGAGTGCCAGGTTTCGTTTTAGCACTCACACGGGTCGAGTGCAAGGTCGATTGGTGAGAAGCCCTCCTGAACTCGGGCAACAACGGTTCTCTTCGCTTATGGTTTAGGCCTCATCCCTGACCAAGAGGAACGCGATGTTCGGTAAGAACTGGGTATCCGGCACCGCGACCATCGTGGCCGTCAACATCGTCCGGGTGAGCAGCGACGGACAGACACCCACCCGCGAGTTCGCGGCCGACATCGTCGTCCCGGGCATCGACCCTTTCCGCGCCAAGCTCGCCGAGCCGCGATGGACGACCGATTTCTGGCCGCCGACCGCCCGTGAGATCCGAGGCGTTCTCCGGGAGGCGAAGTCGGGTGCTGTCCGATTCGACATGAAAGATCCGCGGAACAGCTACAAACACCACGGGGACGCGGCCGCCGACGCGTTCCGGGCAACACTGGAGCAGCCACCGAACCCACCGGCCGGCTGAGTTTCCAGATCTTTCGCAGACGTCAGGAATTGTCGGCGGCTGCCAGGGGTTGGGTACAGGAATGGCATCTCGGCAGCTTGGTCAGCTCACCGCATTCATCGTGATCGCGGCAACCACAGTCGCGATGATGTTCTCGGCATCGGCGCCGTCTCCCCTATACCCCGTGTATCAGGAGCTGTGGGGGTTCTCCTCCTTCACGCTGACCGTCATTTTCGCGGTCTACGTGATCGCACTGCTGGCCGGGCTGCTCACGGTCGGATCGCTCTCCGACCACATCGGACGGCGCCCAGTCCTGCTCGGCGGGCTGGCAATGATGGCCGTGTCGATGGTGATGTTTGCATTCGCCGACGGAGTGCCCATGCTCATCGCGGCCCGCATATTGCAGGGCCTCGCCGCCGGAGCCCTGACCGGCACCCTCAGTGCCACGATCGTCGATCTGCAGCCGAATCCCCGGATCGGGTCGGTCACGAGTTCTGCCGCGCCCCTGGGCGGACTGGCATTCGGCGCGATCGTCGCCGGGATCCTCATCGAGTACGCCCCGATGCCCCGGGAGCTGATCTTCCTCATCCTGATCGCCGCGTTCGCGATCTCCGCTGTGCTCATCGCCTTCGTCCCGGAGACGTCTGCACGGGCGGGCTTCGACTCCCGTCGGCATCTCTGGCGGGTGCTGCGGCCCAGTGCCGGTCTGCCGCCGTCAGTCCGCGGGGTGTTCCTCACGTCGACCTTCGGGGTCCTGGCCGTCTGGTCCCTGGGCGGACTGACCCTCTCCCTGGGGTCGTCGATCGTGCCTCGGATCTTCGGTGTCGAGAACCACATGGCCACCGGATTCATCCTCGGAACGTTCTTCACCTGCGGCGCGCTCGGGTCCGCGGCGACATCGAAGTGGTCAGCCGAACGCAAGGTCGCAATCGGCCTCGGATCACTCGGCACCGGACTGATCATCAACCTGATCGGAACGATGTCGGCCACGCTCCCGATTTATCTTCTCGGTTCGGCGATCGCCGGGTTCGGTTTCGGGGCGACGTTTGCCGGCATCATGGCCGTGCTGATCGCGGCCACGGGACCGGAGCAACGCGGGCAGGTCTTCTCCACCTTGTTCGTGGTGAGCTACATCGGATTCAGCATCCCCGCGGTGATCGGCGGTATCGCAGTCGGACACTTCGGGCTGCGACCCACTGCCATCGGCTACAGCATCTACGTCCTGGTGCTGGTGGTCGTCGCCGGAATCGCGGCCTTCCTGCGCGGCCGATCGGCCCGGCGGGTTCGACCCGAGCCCTTCGATGAACCGATCCGGACCGACCTGGTCACGGTGGCGGCTGACATGACGGACACCAGTAGATGACCCGCTCGAGATCGGTGGATCCGCCGCCGAGGTCCACTGACCTGACGGTGGTCCCGCAGCGCCCGCACGGTCGCCCCGCTCGGCCATAAACCCACGTTCGTTCACCGGCGCGGTCGACGTTTGTCACCCGGATCGTGCGGTTTCGGTTGAACTCCAGCACCTTCTTCGCCAGATCGACCCATTCCCGGAGATCCCCCGCATCAGCCACCGGCACGGCGGGGTGGGTCCGGCGAAGAAAGCACATCTCACACCTGAAGACGTTGCCGATCCCGGCCAGCATCCGCTGATCGAGCAGGGCGAGGCCGATCGGCCGGGCCGGATTCGATGACAGGTTCGCGACGGCAACATCTGCGTCCCAGTCGGCTCCGAGCAGATCGGGACCGAGGTGGCCGACGGCCGCGTCTTCATCAGCGCGACGAAGGATTTCGAGTGTGCCGAGTTCGAAGCCGACCGCCTGCACCGACCCGGCCTCCAGAATGATCCGGGCCTTGAATGCCGGTCGCCGCCACTTGGCACCTTTCGTGTAGATGTCCCAGCGCCCCTCCATCTTGAGATGGGAGTGCACGGTGTACTCGCCCACCCGGATCAACAGGTGCTTCCCGCGGGCGAGCACCTCATCTACGGTGCGACCGGACAGATCCGATGTCGCGAAACGCGGCACCCGAACATCGCAGTGCGTCAACGTTTTTCCGGCCAACGCGCGATGCAGCCGCGCTGCGGCCTGAAACACGGTGTCACCTTCGGGCATGCTTCCTTGATACCCGAACCGGGCAGGGATACCCGAGGAGAACAGGCTTGATATCGGGCTCAGTTCTGCGAACGCCCGCGAAAGTACGCCTCGATCGTGTCGGCGGCGGCGCCGATGTGCTGCCGGAGCACCGCCACCGCATCACCGGTCGCACCGCGTGCGGCGAGATCCACCAACTGCCGATGTTCGGTCTGGGCGAGTTGATCAGAACCCAACTCGGCCAGATGGAACCGCAGATAGCGGTCCTCGTCGTCGAGCTCCCGCCCGATCAGCTTCAGCAACTTGGCATTCGGATGCCGCTTGTAGAGAGCGAGATGGAACTCAGAGTTCAGTCTGCCGAGATCCACGAGGTCGGGATCGTCTTCCATGGCCTCCAGGATGCGGCGCGCGTCGTCGATGTCGGCAAGTCCGAGGTGCGGGATGGAACCGGCCAGTGCTTCTGGTTCCAGGAGCAACCTGATCCGATAGGTGTTGACGACGTCCTCCGGGTCGACGCCGACCACCACCGCACCCTTGTGTGGCACGTGATCGACCAGACCGCGGGCCTGCAGCGACAGAAGGGCTTCGCGGACCGGCATCCGGCTGACGCCGAACACCTCGCCGAGTTCTGCCTGGCGAAGTGCGGTGCCACTGGCCAGGGATCCATCGAGGATCGCCTCGGCCAAGGTTGCTTCGATGACGGTCCGCGCGTGCTGCACCGAGGTGGGACGAACTCCCAGAAGGTCAAGGATTTGCGTTGAACGTGTCGGCGGCATTACATCTTCCTTTAATTGGATCCAAGATCCAATCTACTCTACGATGGTCCTCACAGTCCCGACCGCGGAGGTTCGTGTGTCGCTCACCCAGCCGATCACCGCCGGCGTCGTCGCGTCGCTGGTGGGTTTCACCAGTTCGTTCGCCGTGGTCCTGACCGGCCTGCGAGCCGTCGGTGCATCACCCGAACAAGCCGCATCGGGCCTGTTTGCCCTGTGCCTGGCCATCGCCATCGGAGTCGGTTTCCTGGCGACCCGCTACCGGATGCCGATCACGTTGGCCTGGTCGACCCCGGGTGCCGCGCTACTCGCCGGCACGGTGACACCGGATGGCGGGTTCCCTGCCGCGGTCGGGGCATTCGCACTCGTCGGGGTGATGGTCATCGCGACTGGATTGTGGCCGCGCCTGGGAGCCCTCGTGCAAGCCATTCCCACTCCCATCGCCCAGGCGATGCTCGCCGGCATCGTGTTACCCCTCTGCCTCGAACCCGTTCGTGCGGTCGCCGCCGGACCGCTCGCCATCGCCCCGGTCATCGTCGTCTGGCTGATCTTGATCAGGTACGCCAAGCGCTGGGCAGTGCCCGCCGCATTCGGAACCGCGGCCGTTGTCATCGCAGTGGTCCTGTTGACGTCAGACAAGGGCGTGACCGCGGATTCGCTGATACCCCGGATGGATCTTGTTGTGCCGGAATGGACCTGGCAGGCCTGTGTCGGGATCGCGTTGCCGCTGTACATCGTCACGATGGCCTCCCAGAACCTTCCCGGCACCGCGGTGATGTCCAGTTTCGGATACCGGATCCCCTGGCGCCCTTCGATGCTGGTGTCCGGTGCTCTCACGTCGCTGGTGGCGCCGGCCGGCGGCCACGCGGTCAACCTCGCCGCGATCAGTGCCGCGCTGACGGCAGCGCCGGCCGCCGAACCCAACCCACGTCGACGGTGGATCGCGGCTGCCGCGGTGAGCCCGGTCTACCTCATCCTCGGTATCGGCTCGGCTGCCGTTGCCGCACTGGTGACGATCGCACCGACCGGTCTGGTGGAAACGGTGGCCGGCCTGGCCTTGCTCGATACCCTCGCGGGGGCGCTGGCTGCCGCCTTGCATGACGACAGGAGCAGGACCGCGGCCATCACGACCTTTGTGGTCGCCGCGGCCGGGATCTCGGTCGCGGGCATCGGATCCGCCTTCTGGGCCCTGGTCGCCGGCCTCGTCGTCTACTCGGTGTTGAAGAGTTCGCCCGGCTCCACCACACCGTCGGCGAGCACCAGCGAAAGCGAGATGCCGAGCCGGGACAAGAATGCGTCGTCGTGACTGACAATCAGCATCCCGCCCCGATACGCCGAGAGCGCATCCACCAGCTGGTCGACGCTCTCGATGTCCAGGTTGTTGGTCGGCTCATCGAGAATGAGTAACTGAACTGGCGGGGTGGCGAGCAGGAGTCGCGCCAGCGCGACCCGGAATCGTTCACCACCGGACAGTTCACCCACCAGCCGATCCACCGCATCCCCGCGCAGCAAGAATTGAGCCAGTTTGGCCCGCACAGCATTCGGTTGGGCGTCGGGCACCGCCGACCGCACGTTGTCGAGAACACTCGCGGCATCGTCGAGGTCGTCGAGACGCTGTGCGAGATAACCGATGTGGTCGGTGTGGGCCACCGCGTACGGGCCATTCTCCGAAGGCTCGGGATCCCACAGCGTTCGCAGTAGCGTCGTCTTTCCGGCACCGTTTGCCCCGGTGAGCGCGACCCGCTGCGGCCCGGCGATCACGATCGTCGAATCGCCGCTGTGTATCTCAGCGAGCCGGCGACCCGCATGAACATCGGGGTCGGTCAATTCGATGCGGATGTGCTTGTCGTCGCGGATCAATTCGGCAGCACTCTCGATCGCTCGCCGCGCGTCGCTGATCTTGGCATCGCCCTCCACCCGTAGTCGACCGGCTGTCTCCTGCGCACTGCGCTTGCGCGCGCCGAGCAGGATTTTCGGCAGTCCGGTGTTGTTCTTCCCGTATCGACTGCGCCGCGCAACCTTCGTTTCGGTGTCGATCCGTTGACGTTGCCGGACCTTCAGATCCTGCTGCGCCGACCTCAGATCCTGATGGGCCGATTCCTGTTGAAGCCGTATATGTTCCCGGTATTCGCTCAGCGGCCCACCGAACAGGGTGACCTCGCGTTCGCGCAGTTCGGCTGTGGTGTCCATCAATTCGAGCAACGCGGTGTCGTGGGAGACGACCAGAAGCGTCCCTGGCCAGCTCCGGACCAGGTCGTAGAGGCGCGTCCGCGCAGCCCGGTCGAGGTTGTTGGTCGGCTCATCCAGCAATGTGATGGGTGCATCCCTCAGCCTCAGTCCGGCGATCGCGGTCAGCACCACCTCACCTCCTGACAATGTGGCCACGTCACGGTCCACACCAAGACTCGCCAGTCCGGCCTCGTCAAGGACTTGCCGGGCGCGCGCTTCGACGTCCCAGTTGTCGCCGAGAGTTTCGTAGTCAGCCGGATCGGTGGAGCCGCCCTCGATCGCGGCCAAGGCGTCCAATTGAGCACGAATGCCGAGGAGGTCCGCAACCGTTTCGTCGATCTGCAAGGTCAGATCTTGCGGCAGATACGCGACGTCACCGCCGACCGTGACCGAACCGAACGTCGGGACAACCTCGCCCGCAATGACTTTCAGCAAGGTTGACTTACCTGACCCGTTGGCGCCGACGACACCGATGTGCCCGGTACCGAACGAAACGCTCAGGTTCGACAACGCGCGGGTACCGTCCGGCCAATCAACACAGACGTCACGGAAGGAGATAACTGATTCAGAATGTGGAGGCATGAGGGCTCCCAGGAGGATGGTGACGGAGTGCGCCAACAACTCATCCCGCCGCAGAGTGCGACGAATCGAACGGTGTCAGCGCGCTAGGACGCGGGGCCGTCGATGATCTTCACTGGAAACCTGACTGTCGGGAACAGAACGTCGTCCAGTGTGCAGTATCGGATCCGGATCCTGCAAGTACGGTAAGCCTGGTTTCGCGGGCAGTTTGACATGAGGCATTACGGTAGGTTCCGCTTGACCGGGTCCTGACAGAGGTCCCGTGATCGAGCGTGCTCACCTTCACCGCCGAGAGTGCCGATAACGCCGCCGACCGTGCCCTCGTTACCGTCGAACGTGCCTAACTTGTTCGTGTGCAATCACTTTCGGCACGCTGACCGGTGATTTGGGCACGCTCGGCGGCGATTTGGGCACGCTCGGCGGTGATGTGGGCACGCTCGGCGGTTGGATGGGCACGCTCGGCGGCGCGGGGTGGGGTCAGATCAGGGAGCGGTAGAACCCAAGGTGACGTTGGGCAGCATGTTCCCAGGTCAGGCCTCTTGCCAGAGCGCGACCCACTGATTGCCTGTCCGGGTCTACGTCCATCGCGGCCGTCAGTTGCGATGCCAGGTCGGCGACTGTCCGGGCATACCGAACGGTCTCACCGAAGACCTCCCGCAACACCGGCAGATCGCGGGCGACCACCGGAGTGCCGGCAGCCAAGGCCTCCATCGCGGCCAGGCCGAAACCCTCTTTGGTCGACGGGAACGCGAACACCGCGGCCGCGGCGACCAGTGCCGGCAGGGTGCTGTCCGGGACCGGACCCAAGACGATCGGTTCGATGCCGAGTTCAGATGCCCGGCGGTCGAAGTCGGATCGATAGCCTCGATAGTCGAACAGCGTCTCACCGCCGGCGAACACCAGCCGAAGTGCCGGATCGTCGCGCCGCATCAATGCATAGGCTTCCAGCAGGTCTGTGCTCCCCTTCCGGGGTTCTATTCCGCCCACCGCGAGCACATACTTTCCGAGCCGGGTGCGCCACAGTTGGCGCGCAGCAACGGATTCTGGACCTTTCCCGGCTGCATCCGCGAACCGGTCCGCCTGCACACCATTCGGTATCACGGTCGGTTCGAAACCCCACCCTTTCCGAACCTCCTGTGCCACCGCAGCGGACACGCAGATCCGGGCGTACGGCAGGACGATCGCCTTCTCATGGCAGGCAGCCAGAACCGGCGTGGTGAACTGGTCGAGGTGATGGATGGTCCGGATGCAGCGGCCCACCGCGTTCGCACTGATGCAGTCCTGCGCGTGGACGATATCTGCTGCAGCCGAATCGAACTCATCACCCAGAACCTTGATCGACCGCACGATCCGGTCGGTGACCGTATCGCGTTCGAGGTCGTCGAAGCGGGCCAATCGCACCGTCACAGCCGGATCGACCGGGCGAAAGAAGCCCGGGTCGCCGCCGCGCGCCAACGACCAGACGGTGACGTCGGCCCCCGCGCGGGCCAACGCCTCGGCGAGGTTGAGGGTGTGGACCACGCCGCCTCTCGGTTTGGTGGAGTACGTCAGTAGTGAAACTCTCAAGGATTGTCCTGCCAATATGTGTCGATGCGCCGTTCTTCCAGGTGATGCAGCACCGTGCGGGCGCGGTTGATCTCGGCGTCGATGTCGATGTCGCACATGGCCATTCCACCTTTGGCCCACGTCTTCGCCAGCACTTCACCGCCGGGACCGACCACCTTGGCCTGCCCGAGGAATCGCAGCTTACCCATCACACCGGTCTGGTTCGACGACACGAGCACCACTTGGTTCTCCGCGGCCCGGGCCGCGTCATACAGGTCGAACAGCCGGGACTGCCGGTCATTGGGCAGCCGTGAGGCACGATCGGTGACGCTCGCCGGCCACGCCGACAGCGCACAGATGATCCTCGCCCCGTCGAGCGCCAGAGTGCGAGCTGATTCCGGAAAGGTCTTGTCGTAGTCGATGAGCATTCCGATCCGACCGACGGGGGTGTCGAAGGCAGCGAAGGTGTCACCCGCGGCATAGGCCAGCGATTCGCCGGCGGGCTGATGGACCTTGCGGTGCAGGCCCAAGATGCCGCCACCAGACAGGCAGACGGCGGTGTTGTACCGCTTGCCCTCCCAAGCCTCGGTGAAGCCCACACACACTGTCATCGATCCCGCTGCCTCCGCGATCCTCGTCAGTTCCGGACCGTGGGTGCCCACTGTCGGCGGCAGGTGGTCGATGTCCGGTGACCGCAGGTCACCGATGTAGCCCCCGATCGACGCGTCCGGCAGCACCAGCAGGTCGATGCCGTCGCGCGCAGCCGCTTCGATGATCCCGACGATCTTGCTCACTGCCCGCTCGACATCCCTGCCGAAGTGGGCGGCCAATGCGGCAACTCGAATGGGTGCCATAGCCGATCAGCCTAGTGACTCGACCTGGCCTGTGCGCTCGGAACACACCCCGCGATCACCTGATCCGCCAGATACTCCGCATCACGCGCGATGGCCGCGAACCTCCCCGAACCCCAGGTGTGCTGCCATGGCAGGCCGAGGAAGTAGACACCGGGTGCCGACGTCACGCCACGGGTGTGGGTCGGCATGCCCTCTCCGTCGAAAACCCCCACCTTGAGGAATCTGTAGTCGGTACGGAAGCCGATCGACCAGACAATCGCGGAAATGTCGGTGGTGGCCAGATCCAGTTCGGTCACTTCGGCTTCAGGCGTCCACACCGGGACGTATCGCTGTTCTGTCGGCGCATCGATGCCGGCGCGATCGATATAGGCGTCGATGTCGTCCTTGATCGCATCGCTGACGGCGTCGGCTGCTGCGAGGTTCTTCGCCAGGTTGGGCGCGAACGTCATCGTTGTCCCGACAAGCCCGGTGGATCGGCCGTGCAACTGCATACCTTCACGGGCGAACCCTCGTAGATCGATGTCACGTCCGCCGTCACGGCCCGTCACATAGTGATTTGTCTTCTCGCGCTTGGACAGACCGCCCGGATGTTCGGAGATCGAGACATCGTAGACGCCCATGTCGTGCAGCCAGGCGACGCAGTCGCGACCTCGGTAGAAGCGGGCCACCCGGGGGGCACTTCCGGTGGCCAAGTGAACTTTTCGACCGGCGAGGTGCAGGTCTTCGGCGATCTGCGCGCCCGACTGGCCGGATCCGACGACCAGCACCGCCCCATCGGGGAGCCGATCGGCACCGCGATACTGCGATGAATGCACCTGTGCGATCCGGTCGGGTAGCTTTTCCGCGAACCGCGGGATCACCGGTGTGTGATAGCCGCCGACCGCGACCACCACGTGGTCTGCTCGGAATGGCCCCGCGGTGGTGAGCACATCGAATCCACCACCGGCACACTGACTGACCGATGTCACCGACACATGTTCGCGTACCGGGGCGTCGAACGTCCGTGCGTAGTCCCGGACCCAGGCGTAGACCTGGTCGCGGGTCATGAAGCCGTTCGGATCGTCGCCGGAGTATTCGTATCCCGGCAGGTTGCACTGCCAGTTGGGTGTGACGAGTGTGAAGTTGTCCCAGCGTCCGTCGCGCCATTCGTGGGCGATGGTGTCACGTTCGAGTACCACGTGAGCAATACCTCGCTGGGCCAGATGCCAACTGATCGACAGACCGGCCTGTCCGGCACCGATGACCACCACCGGCACCTCCTCGACGTTCGGGGCACCTGCTTCGGGGTTGTTCATGACTGTCCTGCCGTTGTCGGAGTGAGGAGTTCGGCACCGCTCATCGTCAGTATCGTGACCTGCCCGTCGGGCATCTGACGCGCCGCCGCCTCGATGTCCTCGATCTGGGCGGCCGCGGAGGTGCAGGCGAACCCGAACTTCGCGCGGACGCGGTCGCTGGCGATGGTCAAGGCCTTGGTGCTGCGTGACACGAAGTCGCCCAGCGCGTAAGCCACGCCCGGTTCCAGGAAGTCGTGCATCACCAGAGATGGTGAATAGCATTGCTGTTGTGAACCATCCGGCCAGCGAACGGTGAAGGTCATCTCAGGCATAGGTCAGTTCCTCGACGCGATTGGGCTTGGTGACACTGCCGTAGAGTTCAGGGCGTCGATCACGCAGGTTGTACATACCACCGCCGCGGGCCGCTCCCATCGCCTCCTTGACGTCGAGTGTTGCGGTCGCCAGGCCTTCCTGTGTGCCGGTGTCGGCGAGAACCTCACCACCGGGTCCAACGATCTTCGCGCTGCACACAAATCGGAGGGAACCAAAGGTTCCGGCCTGATTCGATGCCACCCAGACCACTTGGTTCTCCAGCGCGCGAGCCCGATCATAGATGTCGAAACGCTGCTTCCAGCGGTCGTCTTCCATATTGGGCGTGGCGTTGGTTCGCGCCGTCGGCCAGGCCGACAGAGACGCGATGATCTCCGCCCCGCCGAGTGACAACGCCCGGGCAGCCTCCGGGAATGCCTTGTCGTAGCAGATCTGCATGCCCATGCGGCCGACCGGCGTATCGAATGTCGGATACTCCGAACCGGCTGAATAGCAGAGGTTTTCACCCAGCGGCTGGTGGACCTTGCGATAAGACCCGAGGATCCCGTCGCCACAAAGGGTGACCGCGGCGTTGTAACGGGTCTCGCCGTCGGCCTCACAGAATCCCAAGGTGACCGTCATGTTTCCCGCCATCGCGGCGACCCGTGCCAGTTCCGGACCACCGAGTTCGAGAGCGGGCGGCAGACTTTCGAGTCTGCGCTGACGCGCCTCCGGACTCTCGTCGCCCCCGCCCAGACTCGGCAGATAGCCGCCCAATGCCGCCTCCGGGAGAACCAGCAGGTCACTGCCCCGTTGCTTTGCCTGTTCGATCAGTGCACCGATCGTCCGGTACGCCTCTTCCATGTCGCGGCCGAACTGCGCCGACGCGACAGAAATTGTGGTGCTCATGCTTTCCCCAATCCTGTGACGGTGCCGTGCACCGCTTGCGTGATCGTGCCGTCGGGCCAACGTAAGCTGACCCCCCGGCCTTCGATGAGTTGTCCACAGACAGCACCGGTCGCCGGTCCCGCATCGGGAACCTCTCGGCCCGGCGCGTCTGCGCTGATCATTGCGAATCCCGGAAATGCGGTGACCCATTCGCCCATCGCAACACCGGAAGGCCTTGGAATACTGGCGATGTCGAGCAACGCGCCGGTTCCGCATGCCTCGGCGAGCATGCCGGTGGTTCCGACAAGCCCGGCCATACTGACGTCCTTCGCTGCCGCAGGGGCCGCCCGCTGCACGTAGGTGCCCATCCGCGCCAGATCCTCGGACCTACGTGTCGACGTCGAGTCCCATTGCTGACCTGCATATCCCGGCCGCCAGTTGCCTCCGAGATCAGCGGTCAGCCGCAAGTCGTGACCGACACGTCCGCCCCCGGCCGGTATCGGTCTCGCGGTGCGGCCCAGCGCGGTGACCGACAACGATGACGGAACACCCGCCTGCGTATGACCTCCGAGAACCGGAACGCCCCATGCTTGCGCGGCTCTGGCCATCCCACGAATGATTCTCGTCAGTTGCGATTGTGTGGGTGCCGCCACCGCGTCGAGCAGTCCGACCGGGGTGGCACCCATCGCGGACAGGTCGTTGAGATTGACCAAAACCGCACACCAGCCCGCCCATTCGGGATCACGCTCGACCATTGACGGGATGATCGCGTCGCAGGCCGCGATCAGGTCACTACCCGGAACCGGTGTGCCGTCGTCGCCACGGAAACCACTGGGACCCAATCCCATCGACTGGGATGACAGCGGCGCAAGCACCTCGGCGAGCATCGCCTTGGTCGCTGTGACGAGACGCTCGATCTTGTTGATGGGCCACCGCATCGCTGCATGAGCAACGCCCGCGACATCGACGTCGCCGGTGTACTGCCAGCCCAGTGAGGTGAACATCGACAGGTACCGCTGCTGTACTGCGGCATCAAATCGGAGTACCCCGGAAGTCTCGGCATATGCGCTTGCTGCTCGCACCAGCGCGGGACCGACCCCCCGAGCCTGTTCGGTGGGCGCTACCACCAGCCTGCTGCCGGTCCACCAGCCGATGTCGTCGGCGGTGGCCGGCGCCAGCCGCACCCCGCCCAACACCGTGCCGTCGGGCGCCGTCGCACAGAGCACAACGGTGCGAGGGTCGTCGTCGATCTCGTCGCGGTCAGATCCTTTAAACAGCGCCTGCCGCACCACAAAAGCCTGGTGGCGGAGCGCACGATACTGAGTGAGTTCCTCTGTGTCCCGCGCAGGTTGGATGAGAAACGCGGCCGGCGAAGCGACGGGTCGCGGACCGGTGAGGATCGCCAGATCTCTGCTGCCTGCGTGCACGGTCAACCTCCCACGTTCTGCAGAACGCTGCATGCGCCGCAGGCGGCACACCCGGCCTTCTGGTCGGCCCCGAGCATGCCCGTGGCCGTCAATTCCTTGCCGACCCGTCGGGTGATGTCTTCGACGACGTCACTACGTGGGGCAGCGGCATGATCGACATCCACCGCCAGCGACCCCTCATGCGGACGGAATGGCACCACAAAGGGATACACTCCCATCTCGATGAGTTCTTGTGCACCTGAGACCAATTCGTCGGGGTCCTCACCCAATCCGATCAACAGGTAGGTCGACACCTGATTGCGTCCGAAGACACGTACCGCCTCCGACCAGGCAGCCCGGTACTCATCGATGGAAACACTCGCCTTGCCCGGCATCCAGTGTCTCCGGACGGAATCATCGAGGGACTCGATGTGAATACCGATCGATTCGGCTCCGGCGTCCTTCAGCTCGCTGAGGGTGGCCAGATCTCCGGGCGGTTCACACTGCACCTGGATGGGCAGATCCGGAACCACCGCCTTGACCGCACGAACGCAGCGCGCCAGATGTTTTGCCCCCCTGTCCTTGGCAGCGGAGGTACCTGTCGTCATCACCATCTGTTTGACACCGTCGAGACGGACCGCCGCCTCGGCGACCTCGGCCAGCTCGGTGGGCTTCTTGACGGCCACTGTGGCACCGGACCGCAGCGACTCCTCGATGGTGCAAAACCTGCAGCGCTGGGACTCGTCGTAGCGGATACACGTCTGCATCACCGTGGTCGCCAATACGTCGCGACCGTGCAGCTTGGCTATCTTCTCGTATGCGACGCCTGTTTCGGTGCGCAGGTCGTAGAAGGCCGGCCTCTCGATCGCCGACACCTCCAACCCAGTCTCCTCGCCGTCGAGCAAGACCCGATCACCGTCAAGGACATAAGGACTCAGCGGATTGCGCGGGACCGCGGCACTGAGGCCATCGATGATCAGGTGGCCATCGTCGCTGGGACCGGCCCCCGCGGTTCGGCGCAACGGCGGTGAGCCACGAACACCGAGCAACGCGAGATCTACGCGTGCCGATAAGGCCTGCTCTGGTCGAGCTCCGCTCCGCTCCGTCTCCAGCGTCTCGGGTCGAGCTCCGCTCCGCTCCGTCTCCAGCATGTCGGCACTCTCAGACCATGTAGGTGGAGTTGATGATCGCGCCCTTGCGTGCGTAATGGATCAGCGCATCCTGCACATCGAGCGGATGCGCCGGAATGACACCCTCGATGAGGTCTTCCTCGCGTCCCCCGTGCAACGCCAGACCGAAGCGGCAACAGAACACCGTGCCGCCTTCGGAGATGAATGTGGCGAGCGAATCGTTGATGTTCTGCTCACCCGGGAACCCCGAGTCGCCGGTGGTCGGGAACCCACGGGTGGCCAGACAGTTGATGGCGCCGGGTCCATAGAAGTACATTGCCGACTCAAATCCCTTGCGCAGCGCCCGGGTGGCCTGCAGGACTGCCACAAAACTCACCGACGATTCATGAGCGATACCGTGAACCAGGGTGAAGTACGATTCGCCGTCGTTTGCCTTGTAGTCGGGGAAGATCTTGGTACCGCCGTAGATGTTGCTGCCCTTCGGCAACGATGGGTGCGGGATCTCGGCGAGGGAGGTCTTGATATTCTCGGCGATGGTCTGGTCGATCTCGGACATAGAGTCCTCCTGATGGGACGGAATGTTGAGGCCGCTGCGGCGACACTGCCGCGAGGCGAGAAGCCGGATCCGGCTGCGTATTCCAGTACAGAAGGCACCGGTTTCACACTGGTTATGGCGGGACTAACAATGCATTTCCAGGACCGCACCG
>NZ_DATCVM010000204.1:0-9568 GCF_036566845.1 Williamsia sp. | reverse complement strand
TCGGCCACTAGGTGTAGTGTCTTGAGCGCTGGAGAAACACAAATGCCCCGACCAGGGGCTGTCCGCCAGTCGGGGTGCTTGTTGTTGCATTTTCTGAGGATGCGTTGGCAACGGTACACCTGACAAGTCGGGCCCGCCGAGTCGGGCCCGTGGGTGAGGACAGGTTTTTGTGCCGGCGCTGAAAATCTAAGGAGGCTCCTCGTGAGCCCGACCCGAAGTACGAATACAACTCGACGGACCCAGACTGTCCGCGTGCCGGTCAAGATCCGTCGCGGCGGATCCACCACCACGAAGACCGTTCCCGTCAAGGTCAACACCGTCACCCGAACTACCCGGATCACTCCGTAAAACAGATCTGGGGGATGCCCTGTCGCATCCCCGATCTGCTTGGGATCCAGGAGAGGAGGTGAAATGGCCAAGAACAGCGGACGCAGCTCCAAAGGAAGTGCACGGAGTGCGATTACCGGTAAATACGTGACCAAGGGCTACGCCAAGAGTCATCCGAAGACCACGGTCGTCGAATCCAAGAAGAAGTAGCTCGACAACAGTGGCAAGGTCGGGGAGACATCTATCGCTCCCCGGCCTTCCTCAAGTTCGAAAATGTAGTCCGGGTACCCAGCTCATGACGCTTATGGTCCCGATCCGGACGCCACAGACGTTTTTGTTCAAAGGACTACAGCATTCTTACCCATCGCCGCAGTTTCGGCACTGTCGAGTTCCTGTCTCGGGACGTTCGGCTAGACCGAGAAGTTATGAGGATGCGTTCCGCGTGGGCGCACTTCGAATCGAGGAAATTTTGAGTCTGACGTTTCGTGCCCTTTGCGCCCTACGTTGGTTGTCCGACAATCCACAGTCGGATTCCTTGCCCGACGACGTCTGTCCCACCTCTGATGCTTTCACCGTGTACGAGGAACTGAGCGGGTTGGGTTACATCGATCGCACTGCCACCATGGATGGAAGCTTCGATTTCATACTGACCTCTGCGGGCTCTGTGCCCGCGCGCAATGCGCGTGAGAGCCACCGCGCGGAGATGCTTGCCCGTCGGGTCCTTCAGTGGATTTCGTCCTATAACAGCACTCAAGGGCTCGTGGAAAGCTCACTGGGTGAAGACTTCACCGGTGCGTTGACACCACTGGAGATTCGACATACTGCGGAGGAACTGGAAGAACTCGGGATGCTCACAGGCAGTAAACAGGCGAACGGGGAGTTTTTCTATGTGGAAACCACCTCGGTCGGCCGACGCGCATTGCGAGACCCTTATCTGATCCTCGCTTCTCCTATCGATCGGACCTCGGTGACCAATATTTCGAAGATTTCGTCCGATAACTACGGCACTATGACCGTCGGTAACCAGGTGCTCGGAGGACAGGGGCACACCAACATTGCGACTGTGAACATCACTGCCGGCATGACCCTTGACGAGGCACTCGAGGCACTGCGGGTGCTCAGGGAAGACATGGCGGGAGCAGTCGTCGATGCTGATCAAGAGGATCTCGACGATGTTCTCGACGATATCGACGGGATACTCCGCAAAGGAGCTAAACGAGGCATGGACTGGCTTCGGTCCACGCTCGCGGTGGCTTCAACACAGATCGCCACAGTAGCCGGACAGGAATTCGCTGATCGAGCCCTCGCAATCGGAGGTATCACCGGTTAGAACGTCGACTGGAAGGTCCCGCACACAACGTGCGCGGGACCTTCCAGTCGAGTCCCTACCGGCCGGCGTGTTGCCGGTCGCGGCCTTGGGACTTGTTCGGCTTCCCCTTCCGCGCGACTGGCGGCTTGCCCGGTCCGGTGCGGACAGCATCCCGAGCGGGACGCCCCTGCGCAGTGTCGGCGGACATCCGCGCCGCGATCGCTTCGGCGTCGACGCCGGCAGCGTGCATACTGTTCGCGAACGCGGTGCGCCGGTCCGCGGAGTCGTACTTCTCGACGGCTTCACCGCGCTCATCGCCGCCTTGGACGCGGTTGCCTTCCTCGACTGTCGTCGACGTTTCGGGCTGCGACCGCTGCCAGTCCCCGACAAGTTCTTTCTCTGCTTCGCTCCGTTCTTCCTTCCCCGCCTCAGGTCCGTACGTCTGCTCCCAGACGGCGAACCATTCCGGAGTGTTCTCCCGCGCCCACGTCTTCGCTTCTTCGAGCTCGACCGCCGCGCGTTCGGCTTTACGGTCGGCGCTCTCGGCCGCGGTCATCGCGGCACCAGCTTCGACGCGATCCTGAGCGGCCCGCTTCTGCTCGGTACCCGCGACGTCCTTGTATGCACGGCCGTAGGCGAGGAAGTCCCGTGCTGCCTGATCGTTGTCGACGTCGAAGCCGTATCGCTGGTGGACTTCGGAGCGGATCTTGTGTGCGGCCTGGGCGGCGATCTCCGATTCAGGGCTCCACGCCTTTGCCTGCAAGTAGGCGTCGGTGATCGCCTCCGGCTTGGCGTGATCCCACCACTGCTTGTCCGAGACTCCTCGCAGCTGCGTCTCGGCGGCCGTCCGTTCGACCTTGAGACGTTCGGCGTACTCGCGAGTTGCCTGTTCGCTGCGATGCTGTGCGTCCCGCATTCGTTGTTCGCGGGAGCGTGCCATCTGCTCGGCGAGTCGGCTCATCACCTGCATGGCCACGCGCATCGCCATGCCCATTTCGCGGCCGATCGTGCCTACTTCGTCATCGGACATCTGTTCTCACCTTTCGTCGGACCGGTCCGCCGGGTGCGGGCCGAAAGTGCGGTTTCGCGGGGGTTCACGTCTCGCGCTGATCGGGGAACAGTGCGTCCGGAGCCTTGTCGGTAGGCAGCGGCTTCACGGAACCTTTGTGGCCCCGCTCGGCCGAGCACGCTTTGAAGGGGCCATCGCCCGCGAACAGCTTTTCCATGTGGTGATCGGCGTGATCGCGCCACCACACACTCATGCCGGTCTTCGCATCCAGGCGTAGGTACTCCCACGCCCGCCAGAGAGCTTCGACGCGGTTGACCGCTTCTTCGTGCTTCCACCACTGCGGGCACCACACCCGCGAAGGGGTGTCCGTCACCTGGCGGCGGTAGGTCGGGGCGAGCCAGTCGCGCATGAATTCTTCTGCCGAGCCGAACACCATCTGTGGTTCCGGCTCGGGTTCGGGATCGTCGGGGATCTTGAGCGCCGCCGCGAGCTGCGCGGCGAGGCGTGCTTGTGCGGCTTCTTGGAGTTGGGTGTGCAGTTCGGGAGTGAGCATCTCCTCGAACTTCGCGGCCGCGATCGCATCCGCTTCTTGGCTGATCCGTTTGTCCATCGCCCGTGCCACGAACGCTTCCATCTGCGCACTGAGTGCACCGGCAGGTTCGGCGGGCGCGGCGATGCCAGGATCAACAGCCGGCGCGGGGTCGTCGATCGGTACCTCGTCGTAGGCGCCTTCCGGTGGCGGCTCGAAGTCGTCGGCGAATCCGGGGAAATCGAAATCGGTGCTCATGCGACCAACTCCACTGCGTCGACGGCGCCGACCTTGGTGACGGCCTTCGCCAGGGTCTTCTCCGGTTCGGGATCGTGAACCTTGATCGAGGCCACGACAGCGTCCTTGTTCGGTCCCTCCCACCAGGGCACCGTCTTCACCAGGGTTGGTGAGTTACCGGAGGAACGTACGACCGCGCGGCCGCGGGGTAGCGCTTCGAGTTCGGCTTCGGTGAGGGTGCGTTCCTTGCTGCGATGTTTGGAGACGCTGCGACCGTTGCCGCTGTTGGAGACGGAGCCGGTGATTTCCCAGTGCTCACCGATCGCGGTGGACATGTCCTTGAGGAAGTTGCCGTCGTCGACTGCGACACCGCCGCCGTAGACGCGCACGTTCGAGGCGGACCACAGTTTGCTCATGCCCTTGGCGCCCCACACGTCCTCACCCTGTGACCAGGACTGCAAGATCGCCATGATCAGGATGCCGCGTGAGCCGTAGTGGCTGTAGAGGCCGGGGAGCTTCGTCCAGCGCACCACGTTGGCGACCTCGTCGAGAGCTGCAATCAGCGGTTTGGGTAGACGGCCCTTCGGTGAGCTGGTGGCCAGCTGCTCAGCGGCGTCGATGATCGCGACCGTCAGGGCTGTGACCAGCGGACCGGCCGAACCGTTGCCTTCTCTCGAGAGGCTGTACATCGTCTCGTCGTTCGCCACGAACGCCCGAGGATCGAAATGCGGGCGGTTGTCCCCCGGGCCCATCGGTCGCACCCACGGATGGACCGCGGAGAGCTTGAGCGAGCGAATCATCTTCTTCGCCGTGGTGAAAACACCCGAACGCTGCTTTTCGGTCTGGTTGTACTGCGCAGCCAGGCCACTCGCCTGCATCGCGTACTTCCCGCCGGCCGCCTCCTTCAAGATTGCGACAGGTTCGTCGTTGGTCTCCTGTGTCGCCCAGAGGTACACATCGGTGATCGGACGGTTGTCGACAGCGGCCGCGAGGAGCAGCCCGGCGACCAGGTCTTGCCCTTCCGGATCGAAGAACGGGTCCTTTTTCGCCTCGACTCCGTCGTCACCGGCAGCGAAGTGTTCTGCCAGGTCAGCGGCCTTGACCTCGTCGGTGACCCAGGACAACGGATTCCACCACCACGTCGGCTCCTCACCGGCGACGCCCTGCGGATCGAACACCCACACCTTCCGCGGAACGAGGGTGTTCACATGCACTTTGCCCTTCGCGACGGGCTTGGCCGGGTCGCTGTAGGTTCCCCAGTCCACAGACCGCGCCTTGACCTTGTCTCCTGTTTCCCGGTCGATCAGCCGTACCGACCGCCATGCCCGAGTCGCGTCGACGACGTCACGCTTGTTCGACGTGGTCAACACCGCTCCCAGCGCCGACAGGATCGCCGGAATGACCCGCGAGGACGACTTACCGGTACGCGGTCCCCAGATGTCGCAGTGAAGATCCTGGTAGCTGCCGCGCAGCATCCGCCCGGTCAGCAGGTGCTTACCGATCTGCACCCCGACCGCTTTCGTTCGGTCCTTGAGCTCTTCCTTCATGCCCAAGCTCTTGTACGCGATCGAGCGGCATTCCTTCTCGGTGATGCCCTTGATATCGCGTCCGGTGCCCATGACCTTCGCTTTCGCGTCGATGCGGGTCTTCTCCCCCTGCACCCGCCGCACCAGCACCGCCGTGGCCACCACGAGAGCGATCACTGCTGCCAGGACCAGAGCAACCACCAGGGTCGCCCCGGTCTCCCACACGAGTTCACCTCGAATCAAGCCCTTGACGATCGCGATCGGGTTTCCCGGCGCGGTCTGGTCGGTCCCGAGGTGGATGCCCGCCCACACGCTGCCGCCGACCACCGCCACCAGACCGGCGATGAGAACTGCCGGCAACAGCCCGTCCGAAGCTGATGGATCTTTCACTGCCCTGGTACTCATCAGTTTGCCTCTCCGTTGCACGGCGGACCCCAGAGTCCGATTCCTGCCGAACGCGCATCCTCTTGCGCCCCAGCTATTTCCGCTGTCTTCTCAATAGGTGTGTTGCCGTAGACGTACGCCCGCGCCATGCCCGACCGCGCCGCAAGTACGCCGTAATCGGTGCCGTCCGGCAAGGTCAGGTAACGCAGCGATCGGCCGTATCGGTCGACATCGCCGGTGCGAGGGTCGCCCGTCAACGTCACCGCTGCATCGTCGAGCATCGTGTGCGCCCAGGCGCTTGCTTCCGGTCCCCAACACTGCACCGCAGCATCGGATTTGACCGTCTCCGGAGTGTCGATCCCCAAGATCCGGACCCGCAGATCCTCGCCGGAATCCAAACGGACATCGGCAGTGTCGCCGTCGACGACCCGGACCACCTGACCCGACGTCGACGCCGCGGAATCGGTGACCGGTGCGATCAACTCGCGAACAGTGACCGTTCCCCAGACACCGGCCCCGACGACCGCGAGCGCAACAGCGCAGTTCAGCAGCCGGTGCGCTCCCCCGCTCATGAGATCTCCACGACGGTGGTGACGGTGGCAATGTAGCCGGGGCGTTCGCTGCGCATCATCCCTGGCTGCTGCACGGATGTGGGCGTGATGGTGTGCGAATGTCCCTGCACGACAACGAAAGTGTTGTTCGACTCCAATTCGCCGAGCAGCTCCTGCAAGGTTTCGAGGGCGATGCCCAGTGCCGCCGCCGGCTCACCGGCAGCGGTTCCGGTCGCGTAGAGAAGTTCGTGGCTCATCGCACGGCCACCGCACTCACGCGCCAGACGCCGAGTTTGGTCGCGCTCATGTATGCCGCGAAGGTGTTGCTGCTCAATGGTTTCCCCTCCGGTGTGGTTGCTGTTTGTGTCACCGCGAGAACGCGGGAAACTTTCGCCGGCTGATCGGCCGGGTGTTCGTCGCTGGTCACACTCGCCGATGCTGTGACGATCGCGCCCTCGTCCGCCCAGCTCTGCCACTGTTTGCCGGTGATCGGGGCGAGGGCGATGAAGGAACCGGAGTTCTCCGAGTAGTACCGCTCGTCGAAGAGCGGCGCGGCACGCTGCGCTGCGGCCAGCTGGTTCGCATCCTCGGCGGGGGCGTAGGAGAACAGGGCTTGCGCTGCGCCGACCATGACCGATTCCGGATCGTTCTGGTCGACTCCGGCGAACGCACCCGGCAGTGGCGGCGGGGGCGGGGTCGTCAGTGAGCTGTCGGCGGGGCCTCCCTCGTCGAGGGGATGGTTGTCGTGGCCGTCGCCTCCGGAACCACATCCGGCGAGCAGAAGCGCCCCGGCCAGCAGGGCAGCGGCCGCAGTGTTGCGTGTGCGAGTCATGATCGTGTTCTCCCTTTATCCGAAACGCTTGACGTACATGTCTTCGCCGGCCCAACCCGAGAGCGGCATGATGGAGACGGTTTGCCCGGACTGCGGGGCGTTGAGCAGCATGTCCTGGCCGTTTTCGTTGCCGTAGTAGATGCCCACGTGGTGGGTGTCCCCACCGGCGCCGAAGTAGATCAGGTCGCCGGGTTGCTTCTGATCGAACGAAATGTCCTGTCCCCGCGCGTCGTACAGCTGCCCTGGGTTGCCGTGGCTTCCGGTGAAGTGTGGAAGCAGGATTTGTCCGCCGGAGGCCTGGAACACCGCGTACAGCGTCAGACCGGAGCAGTCGAAGCCGACTTTGTTCGGATCGCCGTTCGCATCTCCGCCGCCGCCGCCGTCGCTGATGCCCTTGGTCGGTCCGTTCTGATCGCCGCCGCCCCACGCGTACGTCGTACCGATCCACCGGGACGCGGCCGCGATGACATTCGCACCGAACGGTCCACCCGGCTTGAACTGCGGTCCGCCGGAGTTCGAGACTCCCGGAGTGCAGACACCGACACCGCCGTCGACGACGGCGGTCGCAACACCGACCTTGGCGATGTCGGCCAACTCTTGCGGAGTGAGGTCCTTGCCGGCGCCCTTAAACTGGGCGGCGAGCTGACGGGCGAGCGGCTCGTCGTCGGCATACGCCTCCGGGTGCGCCGAGCCCTGCACCGTCTGAGCAGCCACGGTGACCGGCATGGACTGCCAGCCCGACACTTTGAGCAGGGCGTCGTAGAACTTCACGTTCGCGGTCACCGGGTTCATCAGCTCTTCCGCGGTTCCCCAGATGGTGACCTGCTGCTGGTACTGGTTGACCGAGAGGTGATCGGAGCCGACGCCGTCGTGCGGGTATTGCAGCGATTCCGGGACGTTGGAGCTGGCAAGCATCCGGTACGTGCTCTCCTGGCTCATCGTGGCCAGGGCGACGACGATTCCCTGATCGGGAACTCCGATCGACTCCCCGACGGCCACCGCTTGCTTCGCGAGAGCGAGCTGGCTGGAATTGAGCCCGCCGGTGCCCGGTTCAGCCGGGTTGCTCGGTGCAGGTTCCTGTCCTGGTGCGGGAGTCGGGGCGGCGGCACCGGGTTCGGCGGCCTTGTCGACCCAGGGCGCCGGATCGACTGCGGTTCCGGCACCGTCGGGCAAGCGGCCACCGTCCCAGACCTCGAAATGCAGATGCGCGCCGGTGGACTCGCCGGCGTTGCCGATCTTGCCGATTTCCTGACCAGCGGAAACCTGGTCGCCGACCTTGACCAGAACGCCGTCGTCGAACATGTGCCCGTAGACGGTCGAGTAGACCTTCCCGTCGATCTGGTGATCGAGAATGATCCAGTTGCCGAATCCGGCGGCGGGGCCGGCAGCGACAACGCGGCCGTCGGTGAACGCGTAGATCGGTGTTCCGACGGGACCGGCGCGGTCGATGCCCTGGTGTTGGGTTCCCCAGCGCGCACCGAATCCCGAAGTATCGGTGGTCTCGCTGCTCTTGGTCGGCTTGACCAGTGAGCCGGCGGGAGCCACCGATCCGACCCGGCCTCCGCCGGGTACGCAATCGGGATTCTCCGTGGCCGGGCCGATGATGACCACCACGATCATCACCAAACCCAGCAGCGCGGCGCCGCAGAATGCGCCGATCTTTTTCACGTCCATGACCGAAGTGACCTGCCCCTACTGCCTGCGGCCGTGGAGGTGATCGGAGAGTTCGTTGATCAGTTCCGTGGCGGCCGCGAGCTGGACTCGGTGCTCTTGTTCGAGACGAGCGGTGTCGACGCGCCTGGTCGCGGCCATCTCCGGATCTGCGTTGACCCAGTTCCGCAGGGTGTTCGGGTGCACTTCCAACGCTTCGGCGATCAGCACGATCGCTTTCCACCGCGAGGACACTTCGGTGCTCAGTTCGGCGACCTTCTTGACCGCGGCTGCCCGCAATTGCGGGGTGAGCGACTTGTACTTGCGTTCGGCGATCATGCCGCGCCCTCTCCTTCGAAACTGTCGTCATCGCTCACGGCGTCCGAGGTGAGGTCGCCGTACCGGGAATTGGTGTCGTGAATGCCGGACGCGATTTCCGACGGGGTGAAGATCAGCTGCACGGGAATTCCGGGAGTGCGGGTCTCACCGACCTTGATCAGGAACTTGCCCTGACCGGGCGGCGGCTCTTTCGGCTCACCTTCCTTACGCCGCTCACCGGTGCGAGCAGGCGGTGAAGACCAACCGGTGACCATGTCGGCTTCGGTGCCGGTGAACTTCACGATCCGTTCGAGGCGGTCGATTTCCGCTTCCGGAACAGCGCCGATGACTTTCACGCGGGCACGTTCGATGAACGTCTTCGCTTTGTTCGCCGCCGACACCGAGCCCATGGCCTCGAGGTCGGTGATCGTGTGCGTGATCATCCACAACGCGGTCGCAATCGTGCGGTTCAATCGGGTCAGCGAGTTGACGCGATCGACCATGAACTCACCCAGCCCGAGCACCTGCCAGAGCTCGTCCATGACAGCTTGAAAGCGGCGCTGCGGTCCCAGGCCGGCATCGGCCAGGGCGTGGGCGGCATCGATGGCGGCGAAGCCGTCGGACCAGCACACCAACATGACCGCGGCCTTGAGACGGGTGTGGCCTTCGGGGATGTGCGAGACGTCGATGCAGATCGCCGGGGCGTCGAGGTCGATCTCGGTGGTGGTGTGGCCGTTGAAGATTTCACCGAACGAGCCCTTGACCAGGCCGCGCAGAGAACGTTGCAGATCGCGGGTCGCTTCGCGGTACTCGTGCTCGCCGACGGCGGCCGCGTTCTCCATCAGCTCCGGATGGCCTTCTTTGACGAGCTTGTACATGTCCTCGATCAACGGCGG
>NZ_DATCVM010000203.1:0-19185 GCF_036566845.1 Williamsia sp. | reverse complement strand
AATTTGTCGATCATGTGGTTCCCGAGCTGGTCACGCGCGGTCTGTACCGCAGCGAGTACGTGGGCTCGACGCTACGAGAGAACTTCGATCTTCCGTGGGGGTCCGATCCTTCCGAGCTCACGGATGTGGGTCGCGCACGTTGACCCCGAGTTCCCCGACTTCCGATCTATGACAAGGACTATCCTCCATGACGACAACCCTGACGACAACCTTGTCGACGCTGCCCACCCCGGTAACTGACGAGGCCTTCGAGCGAGTGCTCGAATTCATCACTTCGCGTGCCGAGCATCATGATCGTGTCGGGAAGTTCCCCGTCGACGCGTTCGAAGCACTGCAGAGCATCGGAGCTCAATCACTGGCTGTTCCCGTGGAATTCGGCGGCGGGGGCGCTGACGCACCCGAACTCGTCGAGGTGATCGAACGTGTAGGCACCGCCGATCCGTCGGTAGGACTGATCTTGCAGTGGAACTACACCAACCACCTGACACTGCGGAACTCGGACAACGGCTGGCCCGACGAACTCAAAGCCGAGGTGTTTGCCAGCGCAGTGTCCGAGGGTGCGCTCATCAATGGACTCGCGGTCGAGCGTGAGCTGGGCAGCCTCTCACGTGGCGGTATTCCGGCGACCACGGCCACCAGACTCGCAAGTGGAGATTGGCAGATCGACGGCGAAAAGTCATACGGAACAGGTATTTCCGGGCTGCGCTGGTTCACAGTCACCGCAAGCACCACCGACCCGGAGCCACTGGTGGCGACGTTCCTGCTCGACCGCGATACTCCGGGATGGCAAGTGGTTCCGACCTGGGACCATCTCGGTCTACGAGCGTCCGATACCCAGACCGTGGTTTTCGAAGGGACTCGCGTCCCGAACTCCAGACTGGTGGACGTGCGCGATCCGCGCGAGGGAACAAACAAGGTACGGAATGCGGGGCGGCAGGTACTGCCCTTGCTCCTGGCCGCCAACTACAATGGTGTTTCCATCGCCACGAGGGACTGGCTGGTGCGATACCTCCACGAGAGGATTCCGACCGCGCTCGGGGCGCCGCTGGCAACGGTGCCGCGCTTCCACGATCGGGTGGGAGAGATCGAGGCACAGTTGCAGACAAGTCGGGCTCTGGTACGTCACGCGGCCACCACTCTCGGCGACGGCGGACCATTGCCGGGCCTGGCCAAACACGTCGCGACCTCGACCGCGATTCGTATCACCGAATCCGCGCTGGACCTGACCGGGAATCCCGGGCTCTCCCGAAGCAATCCACTCGAACGCCATCACCGCAATGCGATGGTGGGGCGAATTCATTTCCCGCAAAGCGATTTTGTACTCACCAACCTCGGTAAGGCCGCCATCGCGGCCGGTGCTTCGAAAGAAGGCGAACAGCGATGACCCGTCAGGTTCATCTCAACGTCAACATCCTCAACGCCGGTGTGTTCGGCGGCTCCTGGCGACTACCGGGAACCGATCCGCTGGCCAGCTTCGGCCTCGCGCACTATGTGAACATCGCCCGCAAAGCCGAGGCTGCCAAGTTCGATGCCGTATTTCTCGCCGACGGTCCGGCGATCCGGGACGATCTGCGCTATCGGCCGTTCAATAGTCTCGAGCCGTCGGTGGTGCTTGCTGCGGTGGCCGCCTCGACGTCCAGGATCGGATTGATCGGCACACTGTCGTCGAGTTACAACGATCCGTACGACGTGGCCCGACGCTTTGCGACGCTCGATCAACTCAGTGGCGGACGGTCGGGGTGGAACGTCGTCACCACGGCGGGCCGGGAACCAGCGCGCAACTTCGGTTTCGACGACGAGCCAGATCACGGCCGGCGGTACGAACGTGCGGCAGAGTTCGTCGAAGTCGTCCGAAAACTCTGGAACAGTTGGGAACCCGACGCGTTGGTAGGGGACAAATCCGCCCAGACGTTCGCCGACACCACGCGAATTCATCGTACCGACCATCACGGCGAACACTTCGACGTTGCGGGCCCGCTCAATGTTCCGCGGTCACCGCAGGGCGAGCCGGTGGTCGTGCAGGCGGGTGCTTCGCGCGACGGCCGGGCACTGGCGGCCCGGGTCGGCGAGGTGATCTTCACTGCGGCGCAAACCGAGGACGAGGCACGCGAGTACTACTGTGACGTGAAGGCGAGGGCGCTCGGATACGGCCGTCAGCCCGAAGACGTCATCGTCCTGCCCGGATTGTCGACCGTGATCGGCAGTACGGAAGCCGAAGCCCACGCGCGTCGTGAACTGCTCGCCGAACTGGTACCCCCCGAGTACGCCCTCGAACGCCTTGCCGGGCAGTTGGGGGTTCCCCGCGAAAGTTTGGTACTCGACCGGTCGTTGCCGTGGGAACTCTTGGCCGACCCGGACGCAGCAGTTGGATCGCAGACGTTCTACAAGATCGCGGTCGATCTCGCCCGGCGTGAGAGCTTGACCGTTCGGCAACTGCTCAAACGCCTCGGCGGCGGTGCCGGACACCGGATCGTCACCGGTACCCCGGAGCAGGTCGCCGACGCGATCGTCGGCTGGGTGGACAAAGGCGTGGCCGACGGATTCAACCTGATGCCGGACGTGCTTCCGAGCGGTTTCGACGATTTCGTGGACCACGTCGTGCCCGAGTTGCAGCGCCGCGGTGTTTTCCGTACCGAGTACGACGGCACCACGCTCCGTGGGCATCTCGGGTTGGCGGTTCCCCGCCATGTGGTTCCGTCGTCTCACATCGACCAGGTGGTGGCGTGATGGCTCGTTCGCTGCACTTCTTCGTCAACGTCGGCAGTGCCGGTTACCACGCGGCAGCCTGGCTCGACCCGGAACTCGATCCCACCGCCTTCATCACTCTCGACCATTACCGCCGCGTCGCCGAGATCGCCGAGCGCGGCAAACTCGATGCATTGTTGTTCCCGGACATCCCGGTCCAACAACCGGGTATCGGCGCGGACCGTCGGCTTCCCTCGACCCGGTGTTGCTGACCAGTGCGCTCGCGGTGTCTACCAGCCGGATCGGATTGATTCCCACTGCGACATCCACTCTCAATTTTCCGTACAACCTTGCTCGTCGAATTCTCTCGCTGGATCACGTGAGCAATGGCCGTGCCGGATGGAACGTGGTGACAACATTCGAGCCGAACGCCGCCAAGAACTTCGGAATCGACCACCTTCCGGAACGCGACGAGAGGTACCGTCGAGCAGGAGAATACGTGGGTCTCGTCCAACGACTATGGGACAGTTGGGAACACGGCGCTCTCATTGGCGATCAAGAGAATGCGCGCTTTGCAGATCCGGATCTGGTCCACGCAGTCGAGCACCAAGGCGAATTCTACTCGGTCGCCGGTCCGCTCAACGTCACCCGATCGCCACAGGGGCGCCCGGTTCTGGTCCAGGCCGGATCGTCTACGCACGGGCGGGAATTCGCCGCCGCGCATGCGGAGGCGATCTATGCCACCCAGTTCGATCTGGACGCGTCGGGAGCATTTTCCCGCGAGATCAGGTCGAAAGCCGCTGCACTCGGCCGCGATTCGAATCAGATCAGGATTCTTCCCGGTCTGGTGCCGATAGTGGCAGATGCCGAACGAGCCGCCCGGGCGAAGTTCGACGAACTGCAAGAGCGCCTTCGCCCCGAGAGCGCTCCAGTTCGCCAGCTCGCGTCATGGTTGGGGTATCCGGACGAAGAGTTCGACCTGGATTCTCCGCTCCCCGCACACGTACTGGAACTGCCGCTCGGTCGCGTCGGTCCCCAGGGATTCTTCACTTCACTCACCGACTATGCAGCGGCAACCAGGCATACCGTCCGACATCTGTTGACCGAAGTTCTGGGCGGTCATCGCGTGGTCATCGGAGATCCTGTCCAGGTGGCCGACCACATCGAAACCTGGTGGCGGAGTGGATCGGTGGACGGATTCACGATCATCCCTGCCGCTCTACCTCGATCACTGGAAGACTTCGTAGATCTAGTCGTCCCGGTTCTTCAGCAGCGAGGCATCTTCCGGTCCGAGTACAGCGGGATCACCTTGCGCGATCACCTCGATCTTCGTGAACCCGAGAATTCTTTTGCCGAGCTGTCCGGCAACTACCGCGGTCAGGCCTCATGACATCGGGGCAGGGGGAGGCACAACCCGGTGAACTCGGCACGATGCTCTTGCACGGAAGCGGAACCCCAACTGCAGACGTAGCAGGCTGATTTCGCTGTTCTTTGCGCTAGCTTTGCTTGCAAAGTGAAGGTTGGGGTTTATGGCGATTGTCGAGGCCGGTGTCGACCGGACGGTGGATCGTCGGTCGGGTGTGCCGGTGGTGATGTCGGTTGCCGTAGTGGCTGCAGTGATGCAGATCGGCGCGGGATGGCGGCGCGGCGCTCTGGATGGATCGTTCGGGTTCGACGAGTCGGTGTATTTTCTTCGGTACCCAGCATGTGTGGTCGGGTTCGTTGCTGTATCGGGACTTCCAGTGCGTGCATCCGCCAGGTTTTTTGGTGGCTTTGGCGCCGTTCACGTAGTTGGCGGAACTGACGAGCAACTCCGCCGTGATGGCGGCTGTGGTTCTCGGCGTCGCGGCCACTGTCAAGTTGTGGGCGGTGGTGCCGTTGATCGTGCTGGCAGCCTGGGTCGTCGCTAGGTGCGGGTGGCGGCGGCTGGTGTGCTTCGACTCAGGCGTGGTTGCGGCGAGTGTCTGATGTTCGTCGACCGCTACGCCGCAATCGTCGGTGAGATCGCGGTCGCGGACTCGGACATCAGTGCGGCGCTCTCTACCGCCCTCGGCTATCAGCGGGCGATAGCCGATCGGTTCCGCGGCAGCGGCGCGGTCTTGATCAGCGAACGTCAAGTCGCCGAACTCGCTCCGGACATGCGTGTTGTCCTGCATACCGATTTCACCCGCATCGGTGATGTGGGCCGCTACCAGCAGTGGGAGCGGCCCAAAGCGGAGTGAAGCCCGCCGACATCATGTGCGGGTAGCGTCAGCTCGCGGGCGGTGTGCCGATCACGGACGCGCCTTCGGGCGACTGGAATGCGGGCGGGGTGCCGTTGAGGACGTAATCGCCGAGTTGCTGCTCCCGGTAGATCAGTGGGTTGTGGGAGGCGAGGGTCCGCACGTTCCGCCAGTGCCGGTCGAACTGGTACTTGCGGTCCAGTGCGGACGAGCCGCCCACCTCGAAGATCTCCGTGGTCGTCTTCAGCCCGAGTTCCAGCACGATGGACTGTGCCCGGTAGGCGTCGAGCTCGGCTTTCAGTTCCAATGCTGCCGTCTCTTCCTCCGCTTCGGGCGTGCGTTCCGCCTTGGGGGTGATCGTTAGCGCGTACCTGGCATCCGCTGCGGAGTCGAGAGACGTTGCGGCGTCGAGGACGGTGGCGCGGATCGCGTAGGCAGAGGCGTCGGCGCGACCCACCACCTGCTGGATCAGCGGATCCTGTGTGGCGACCGCTGTTTTCGCCTGCGGGTAGGTGCGGTGCCTGAGGCGTACGAACTCGGCGATCTCGTCAGTCGCCCGGCGGACGATACCAGCGATTGTGGCGAGATGCGTCAGCTGGAAGTGCGCGAGGTGCCCCGCGGTGCCCCCTGGCGGCGGGAACAGGAATTCCGGCCCCTCCACCTCCGCGTCGGCGAACACGGTGGTGCCACTCGCGCTGCCCCGCTGTCCGAAGCCCACCCAGTCGTCGATCCGTTCCACACCCGGGGCATCCGCCCTGACGACGGCGGTGCGCCGCTCGCCGGCCTCGTCGAGCACCGCGACCGTGAGGTAATCGGCATAGAGGGCGCCGGTGCTGTAGTACTTGGTTCCGTTCACGACGAACCGCCCGTTCACTTCGCGCAGCGTCGTCGACGGCTGACGGAACGTCCCCTCCCGTTCGCTGACCGCGGTGCCGAACACTATCCCGTCACCGACGCGGCGGAGCCACTGCTGCCCGCGCTCGGCGTGGCGTTCTCGCCAGCGGTCCTCGACGAATCGCGAGTGGACCCGAAGGGCGTGCGGCAGATTGGATTCCGCCGCAGCCAGCTCCACGACGAGTAGGTAAAGTTGACGTAGACTCGCGCCGTCGCCGCCGAACTCTCGCGGCACCCGCACCGCACTGCAGGGAAACCGACCTCCCGTAGCCAGCCTGCCTCCTCTAACGCGAGGCGGCCACTGGTCTCGCGTTCCAGAGCTCCCTCGGCGATCCGCTCGAACACGGGCCGATACTTGTATAGCAGTTCCTCGTCGGTCGGGCCTTCGGCTACGGTGAGGGGTGCGGCGGCGAAATCGGTGGTCATCTGTTCTCCTGGGTGGGTACGGTGGTGCGCGGGTCGGGAAGACCGAAGCGGCCACGAATGGTCGATGAGTCGTACTCGGCGGGAAACACGCCCTCCGCCTGAAGGATCGGAACCACCTGCTGCACGAACCGTTCCAGGTCGTCGTGCAGCAGCGGGAAGTGCGCGTTGTATCCGGACACAGCCCCGGCTGCCCACCAGTCGATGAGCGAGTCGGCCACGTCCTTCGGCGTCCCGATGACGACCCTATGCCCCCCGTTGCCGCCGACCAGCCGGACGATCTGCCTGGTCGTGGGTTCCTCGGTGCGGACCAGATCCTGGACCGCCTTGCTGAAACCGACCGGGCCGATCTGATCCTCTGCAGGCTCGAACCAATGCGGCTCGAGTGGTCGATCGACGTCGACGGAACGAGGGAAGGCCGGGTTCACTTCACGCTGTCGGTCGAGGAACCGCGCGATCAGGTCGTCTTCGCTGCCTGCCCCGTGGAAAGCCTCGTGCCGGCGTAGCGCTTCCTCGCGGGTGTCACCAAGGTACACGTTGATGCCGGGGAGCAGCCTGATGCTGTCGGCAGGCCTGCCGTGACTGCGGGCGGCCCCGTCGAGTGCGGCCGCGTAGTCGAGGGCAGCCTGCTTTCCGAGGACCGCCGCGTACACGATCTCGGCATGCTTGCCGGCGAAGTCGATGCCCTGCTCGGATGCGCCGGCCTGCGAAATCACCGGGTGCCCCTGCGGACCCACCGGCACGTTCAGCGGACCTCGCACGTCGAAGAACTCGCCGTGATGGTCGATGGTCCGGGCCGTGGTCTCGTTCCATAGCGGACCCGTCGGCTCCGGTCCTTCCGGCGTGTCCCACGACAACCACAATTCCTTGACGACTTGGAGGAATTCGTCGGCCTTGCGGTAGCGGTCCTCTCGGCCGAGGATCTCCTCCGCGGTGAAGTTCGCGGTGATGTCCGGGTTGAAGCTGGCAACCGCGTTGAAGATCACCCGGCCACCGGAGATGGAGTCGAGGCTCGCGAGGCGGCGTGCCAGGTTGTACGGCGAGTTGTAGCTCGTCGACGCCGTCAGCACGAACCCGATATCGGGGATCGCGCCTGCGATCGCCGAGAACAGCACGATCGGGTCGAACAAGTGGCCCGGGCCGTGCCGGGCATCACGCTGCAATGCAGGATGATCCGAGACGAAGACCGCGTCCAGAATCCCGGATCGGGCGATCTCCGCGCATCGCTTGTAGTGCTCCCAGTCTGCGAAGCGATTCCACTTCGTTCCCGGCCAGTTCCACGCATGCGGAGACGCACCTGCTCCCACGATCGAGGCGGCGAGCGTCATCCTCCGCTGTGGGAGGTCGGCTCCAGCGCTCATATGAATGCTCCATTCGATGGATGTGGTCGCTGATCGGCTCGAAAGGGTCTCGTGCACAGCAATTTTGGTGACGATGGACTAGGCTGCGGGGACGTGAGCATCATCGAACCGACACCGCGGTGTCACCGAGCGGTGGCGGATCGTGCCTCCCATCTCACCTACCGATCGGCGGGCGCGTCAACAAATTCGATCGCAGTGGTTCAAACACCCTCCCACGTGGCGTTGCTCGGATCGTGTCACGGCGCCCGTGAACATGATTGGCGCCGTGAACTTCTCGTCAGCACCTGGGGGCGAAAATCCGGTAGCCCGCGACACTGGAACCAGCGTGATTCATTCTCCGGTGCGGCGGATCGTCGAAGGTCGGGGACTTTCGCTCAGTTCGGTTGCACGTAAGGCGCTTCCGACGCCCCTCTCCCGGGGTTATGTTGTCGCCACCGGCCACTGTGCCGCGACTCGATCCAACCGCTACCGAGCTAAGGTGGAAACTCCTTGAGCACTTCATCGATCGACACGACCGCGACGGCCGAGAAGGCCACCGACGGAAGAACCATCGACGCGGACACTCTCCGCCTCTGGCTCGCGGACGGGGCGGAACTGGCCGTCGTCGACATCCGTCCCAGCGACGAGGTCGGCTACGCCTCGCCGTTGTTCGCCACGAACATCCCCGCGGACCGACTCGAAACCGAGATCGACCGTTTCGTACCGGGTGCCGTCGTGCGAACCGTCCTGGTCGACGGAGGTGACGGTGTCGCGCAGTCACTTGCCGACCGCCTCGCTGACGCCGGACGGACCGAAGTCCACGTCCTCGCCGGCGGTATCCCGGAATGGACCCGGCGCGGAACAGATGGCCTTCCCACTTTCGACGTTCCTGGCAAGGATTTCTCCCTGGCGATCCGCGACGAACGCGACACCCCCGTCGTCACAGCCGCCGAACTCAAGGCGCTCAAGGATCAGGGCGCGGACGTCGTCGTCATCGACACCCGCACCTTGCCCGAGTTCGCCGCCGGCCACGTTCCCGGTGCGGTCGGCGTTCCCGGTGCGGAGTTGCTGCTGCGGTTCGCGGATGTCGTGCCCTCGCCCGATACCCACGTCGTGGTCTCCTGCGCCGGGCTTCCGAGGGCCATCATCGGCGCCCAGACGCTCATCGACTCCGGTGTCCCCAACAAGGTCTCGTATCTACACGACGGCACACGCGCATGGAAGGAGGAGAACTTGGAACTCGAAACCGGGGCCACCGCCGTCTACGGGCCGGTCGACGAGGCGGGACGTCGGCGTGCTGCCGAGCGGGTCGAGGCGATTGCAGCACACGACGAGTTCCCCCGCATCGACGTGGCGACCGCGCAGGCGTGGGGCGCTGACGGCGACCGCACTACTTACCTGCTCGACATCCGGACACCCGAGGAGTTCGAGCGGGGTCACCTTCCCGGTTCGATCACGTCCGAGGGTGGCCAGCTACTCGGTGTCTCCTACCGCACCATCGCCGTGCGCGGGGCGCGCGTGGTCCTGATCGACGATTCCACCGGCGCCCGCGCCGCTGTCGTCTCGCATTGGCTTCAGCGACGCGGCTTCGAGATCGCCGTCCTCCTGCACGATTTCGACACCGCCGCCTGAGCCGTCCGACCAGTCGTCCACCCACACTTTCCGGGAGCAGATGATTATGACCCTCACTCTCGACACGCCGATCGACACGAGCAGTGCCGATCTGGTCGACGCCGCCGACGAGCATCCGCTGGTGGCTCGGGTACGAGCCTTCGCGCACGATACCCTCGCGCCCCGAGCCCTGCGGACCGACCGCGAGGGTGTCTCCGCGGATACCGTTGACGAGCTGCGCCGGATCGGTCTGCTCAACCATCTGGCACCGGCCTCGTTCGGCGGCGCCGAGTTGGACAAGGCCGCTGAACGCCGGGTTCACGAGCACCTCGCCTACGGCGACTTCAACACCTGGCTGGCGTGGGCCCAGCACACGGGGTTGATCGTCCACTTCACCACTCTGGCGAAGAGTGGCAAGCCGATCGGGGAGGTGGGGGAGAGGGTGCTGCGTGGGGAGGTCCTCAGCGGGACCTCGATCAGCGACGCCAGGCATTATCCCACCCGATACGTCCGTGCCACCCCGACCGCGGGTGGCTGGAGGATCGACGGCACCGTGTCCTGGGTGAGCGGCTGGGGTATCAATACTCTGCTGTCGGTCGCTGCGATCGACCCCACGACCGAGTCCCAGTTGCTCGCGCTGATTTCGGTTAACGACGAACGGTTGCGTGCAGAGCCGCTTCCGCTGGTGGCGGCCAGCGGAAGCCGTACGTGGCGGGTCACGTTCGACGGGGTGTTCGTAGCGGAACCGGATATCGTCAAGCGAACTCCGAGATCGGAGTGGGATCAGCGCGATCGCAACATCGTCAGTGACGTCCGGTCGCACGTGTTCGGGGTGTCGCGCGCGATCCTCGACGAACTGCGCACTACTGGCGCGAGTGCGGTGGTGGCGCAGGCGTGGGAGCCGCAGTTCGCCCGCTATCGGGCGCGAGCGTATGCCCTGTCCGATCAGGCGGAGTCGGACCCCGCCGGGCCCCAGTACTTCGAGGACAGGCTCGCACTCAAGGTCGAGGTGTTGCGGTCGCTTCACGAGATCGCACGGGCCCTGGTGATCTCGCGGGCCGGCTCGGGGATACTCGGCACCGACACGGCTCAACTGCATGCCCGTTCGGCACTGTTTCTTCAGGTGCAGAGCCAGAACCAACAGTCTCGGTCGGCTCAACTCGCGAACATCGCGGCATCCGCGCCCCGGTGAGAGTCGTTGTTGTACAACAGAACAATTATGCGTAGAATCCACATCTATTCTGCGAGTTGATCTTTAGACTCACCGTGCTTTAATGTCGTGACCCGACAAGTGCTTTCACCATAAGTTCCTATTCATGAAAACAACAGTTCACGCCTCACTGTCGACACGAGAGCGCCGACGGCGATTCCGAGGCGTGTTCGGAGCTCTCGCGCTGAGCGGCATTCTCGCGCTGACTGCATGCAGCAGCACAGCCCCGGGGGCGGGCGGAGACGGGGGCGGCGAGCCGCAGATCGGTGGCACCCTGCGTATCGCCCCCCTCAGCTCCACCGAGTCGCTCGATCCGCACCTGAACACCAGCTTCGCGGCGAGCAACTACGGCAACAATGTCTTCGACAAACTGACGTGGCAGGACCCGGAGACGGGCGAGATCGGCCCCTGGCTGGCCACCTCCTGGAACGTCAACGAGAACAACACCGAGTTCACGTTCACACTGCGCGACGGGGTCACCTTCAGCGACGGCACCGCGTTCAACGCGGACATCGTGAAGAAGAACTTCGACCAGTACGTCTTCGGTGACCCGGCGCTCGGCATCAAGCCCAACGGCTCCACCCACCTGAAGTCCTATCAGGATAGTGAAGTCCTCGCCGACAACATCGTCAAGCTCTCGTTCTCGGCTCCGTCGGCCGGCATCCTGCAATTCATCTCCTACTCCGGCAACAACCAGCCCGGCATCATCGGGCAGAAGACCCTCTCCGCCAACGCCGAGCAGCGCCTCGACCCGGCGAACATCGTGGGTACCGGCCCGTTCGTCGTCACCGAGTACGTACCCAAAGAACGCACGGTCCTCACCAAGCGTGCCGACTACAACTGGGGTGCACCAGGTTTGGAGCACGAGGGTCCGGCCTACCTCGACAAGGTCGAGTTCGTGACCATCCCCGAAGCGAGTGTCCGCACCGGATCGCTTCAATCGGGTGAGGTGCAGGCAGCCTTCGACATCCTCCCCACCGACGAGACCGTTCTCGAGGCGCAGGGCTTCGACATCACTTCCCGGACGATCGCCGGGCTGAACCTGGGCTGGAACATCAACACCGACCTCGAACCCACCAACGACATCAACGTGCGGCGCGCGATCGTCCGTGCCACCGACCGCGCCGGAATCAAGGAAACCATCCTCGCACCATCCGAGGGGCAGGCGAAGTCCGGTCTCGCAGCCCACGTCCCCGGCTTCCTGGACTACTCCGACACCGCGCTGGCCTTCGACCCCGAGGAGTCGAAGCGTCTGCTCGAGGAATCCGGCTGGAAGGTCGGTTCCGACGGTATCCGGGAGAAGGACGGAAAGAAGCTGACGCTCAAGGCGACCGGGCACTATCTGGTCCCCAACAGCCGTTATGCCTACGAGTCGACCCAGGCTTCGCTCAAGGAGATCGGCATCGACCTCGACTTCCAATTCGATGCCAGCAGTATCCCGACGGATCAGGTCAACAAAGAATTCCACCTGATCAACACCAACCGCAGCCGTAACGATCCGGCGATCCTCAACGTCAACTTCAATCCGAATCGCGGCAACTCCGCACGTATCCCTGCGGACTTCCCGGACCGGCAGAAGATCGTCGACACGCTCGAAGCGCTCGAGTCCACCCTGGACCCGACGCAGCGGGCCGCGCTGACCGAGCAGGCGCAGGACCTCGTCCTCGACGAGTACGTCCTGTACGACCCGGTGTTCGAGCCCTCGCAGGTGGCCGCATCGAAGGGCGTGTACGGCATCGACCTCGACGCCACCAGCCGCCTGCACTTCCTCCGCACCTGGATTGACCAGAGCTGATCCTGCTCGCCCCGGTCCGGTTCCATCGGACCGACCCGGGCGCCGTGCAGACACACACTCGAAAAGGACCCCGATGACACGCTATGTCCTCCTGAAACTGGGTCGAGGCCTGGTGGTGGTGTGGGGCGCGTTCACAGCCTCCTTCATCCTGCTGTACACGCTGCCGGCCAGCCCGATCGAGCTGATGTTCAACCCTGAGGAGCGCAACGACATCTCCCCTGAGGCGTACGCACAGATAGCGCAGCAGTACGGCTTCGACCAACCGGTGTTCGTGCAGTACCTCCACCGACTCTGGGCTGCATCGCATCTCGACTTCGGATCCTCAGTCCAGAACGGAAAGCCGGTGGCGACCGCAATCGCCGAGGCGCTACCGAAAACCCTCGTGCTGGCGGTGGCCGCGCTGGTCCTGGCAGCACTCATCGCGCTCGCCATAGCGTGGGTCGCCACGTACCTCGAATCCCCGTGGCTGCGGAACGTCATCGCCGGCCTGCCACCCCTGCTGGTCTCGTTCCCGAGCTTCCTGCTCGGACTGATCATCATCCGGGTCTTCTCGTTCCAGCTCGGCTGGTTCCCGCCGATCAGCCACGACGGCCTGCACGGGCTCGTACTGCCTGCCTTCGCGCTCGCGATCCCTGTTGCCGGCCCTATCGCGCAGCTGCTGTTGCGCAATTTCAGCACCGAGTACGGCTCGCCGTACGTGCTCACCTCGTTCAGCAAGGGCCTGCGCAAGGCCACGGTGATCAACGGCGACGTCCTGCGCAACGCGAGCCTGCCCGCCCTCACCCAGGGCGGAATCATCGTCGGCGAATTGCTCGCCGGGGCCGTCATCACCGAAACCATCTTTTCGCGCAATGGGATCGGACGCCTCACCGAGCAGGCAGTCCGCGCTCAAGACGTGCCTGTGGTCCAGGGCGTGGTCATGTTCGTTGCCCTCGCGTTCGTCACGGTCAACTTCGTCGTCGACGTCGCCTACCCCCTGATCGACCCTCGACTCAAAGCCGCCCGCGAAGGAGTGAAGACCGCATGACGATCGACAGCGACGGCACGCTGGTCGCGGACCCAGTACTGGTCACCGCTCCGGAACCGATCACGCCGCCGACCCACCTTCCGCCGCCGACCCGTTCACCGGGCGCACCGCCGCGACGACGCTTCGGCGCACTGAACCCGATCCTGTCCCGACCCGGCCTCACGCTGGCGGTGCTGATCGTCGTACTGGCGATCGCCTGGTGCGTCGTGCCCGGACTGTTCGCTTCGAAGGACCCCTACCTCCCGGACTCCAAAGCCATTCTGGTCGGTCCCAGCGTCGAACACCTTTTCGGCACGGACCGTTTGGGCCGCGACATCTACTCGCGTACCGTGCACGGTGCGGTGATCACCCTCAGTGCGACGCTGCTCGCCGTTGCCATCGCTTTCTTCATCGGCACCGTTCTCGGTGCGATCGCCGGATTCGTCGGTGGCGCGGTCGAACTCGTCATCATGCGGGTAGTCGACGTGCTGCTGTCGGTGCCTGGTCTGCTGCTCACCATGGTGGTGGTCTCCGCTCTCGGGTACGGCACCCTCAATGTCGCGATCGCCGTCGGTGTCTCCGCGGTCGCCAACTTCGCCCGAGTGATGCGGGCCGAGGTGCTGCGCGTCGTGCAGGCCGATTACGTGGAGGCGGCTGCGAGCATCGGAACACCCCGACTGATCATCCTCACCCGTCATGTACTGCCCAACTCGCTGAGTTCGGTTGTCGCGCTCGTCCCATTGCAGTTCGGTGCGGCGATCCTGGCGATCGCGGCACTCGGTTTCCTCGGATTCGGCGCTCCGCCGCCGGAACCGGAGTGGGGACTGCTGGTCTCCGAGGGTCGCGACCTTCTCGCGATCGCCCCCTGGATCTCACTACTGCCCGGGCTCGTGATCCTTGCGGTGGTTCTCTCCAGCAACCGAATCAGCCGTGAACTGCAGAGTGAGGCAGGTCCGCGATGACCCTGTTGTCCTTCGAAGACATCGATATCTGGTATGCCGGCCGTGGTCGCTCCGCGACGAAGGCGGTTTCCGGAATCAGTCTCGGCATCGAGGCCGGGGAACTGGTCGCCATCGTCGGAGAGTCGGGCTCGGGCAAGTCCACCCTCATCCGGTCCTCGATCGGCCTGCTCCCCCGCGCCAGCCGTGTCGAAGGACGAATCCTGCTCGGCGGCAACGACGTCGCCGGGTGGAGCCAGAACAAGTTCGCCCGCTACCGGGGCAGCTACGTCGGCTTCGTGCCCCAGGACCCCGGTGTCTCACTGAATCCGGTCAAGCCGGTCGGCAGGCAGCTCGAGGACGCGCTGCGCAACCGTCTCGGACGCAGCCGGCTGCTTCCGTTCACGACGTCCGCGCAGCGGCACAACCTGAAGTCGCACGCGCTGAAATTCCTGGAACTGGCCGGTCTTGCCGTGCCGGACCGCATCTACAGCAAATACCCGCACGAACTGTCCGGCGGTATGAAGCAGAGGGTGCTGATCGCGATCGCGCTGTCCGGCGAGCCGGCACTCCTCATCGCCGACGAGCCGACCAGCGCGCTGGACGTGACGGTGCAGAAGCAGATCCTCGACCACCTCGACCGGCTCCGGACCGAGCTGAACATCGGCATCCTCCTCGTCACCCACGACCTGGGTGTCGCGCTCGAACGCGCCGACCGTGTCGTGGTGATGCGTGACGGCGGCGTAGTCGAGGAAGGCAGCAGCGACACCCTCTTGCACCGCGCCTCCGACCCGTACACGCGACGACTTCTCGCCGCCGCTCCCGGCCTGCAGACCGGAACCCTGACCCCGCGGCCGATTCGGGTCGACGCGCTCACCCCGCACGCCTCCGAGGAGCGCGCCTCCTCCGAGTATGCGATCGAGGTGATGGGTGTGTCGAAGACGTTCCACGCCGCGCACAGCAAGGCAGAACCGGTGGTCGCGGCCGACGACGTCTCCTTCCGCGTCGCAACCGGCACCACCCATTCGCTGGTGGGTGAGTCCGGGGCAGGAAAGTCCACGATCGCCCGGATCGTCGCGGGATTACGCACACCCGACGAAGGCGAGGTCACGCTGCTCGGGCAGAGCGGCACCTGGGATCGCACCCGGCTGAGCAGGCGCCTGCAGTTCGTGTACCAGAATCCCTATTCCTCCCTGAACCCGCGGATGTCGGTCGCCGACCTGATCACCGAACCACTTCGGGTGCACCGCAAGGACATCGACCGCGCACGGCGCCGCGTGATCGCCGAGGAACTGCTCGACGGTGTGCGACTGGACCGCAAGTATGCAGACCGCCGGGCAGGCGAGCTGTCCGGCGGACAGGCACAGCGCGTCGCGATCGCCCGAGCCCTGTCCCTGAACCCCGAAATCGTTATCCTCGACGAGGCGGTATCCGCACTCGACGTGTCGGTTCAGGCGGAGATCCTGCAATTGCTCGTGGATCTGCAGGCGGCGTACAAGTTGACGTACCTCTTCATCACCCACGACCTCGGTGTCGTACGCCTGATCGCCGACACGGTGACAGTGATGCGGCACGGATCGGTCGTCGAAACTGGTTCGACAGCAACGATTCTCGACAATCCCGTCGACGAGTACACGCGACGCCTCGTCGATTCTGTGCCGGGCACCCACCTGTTCCTCTGATCACTCAGCTGCCCGGCCGATCGATCCCGACAAGTTGACAGTACCGGGTTGATCACCCGGTGTCGTGGTGTCGATGGTGTTGTCAAATCATCGGGTATGGAACAGATAACGAGAGAGTCGGGTCATCGCACGGAGAGTCCGGTCAGGAAGTGCGGGTATCGGTCGCCTCTGAGATCCTCTTCGGCAACGTGAGGTTGCCCGCCAGCGCCATCCTGCCCGGAGTTTGCGGAATGAAGGGGCTTCTCTCCTGCCTCAATGAGCACGCTTCAATATCCTGTTCAGCGAAGTGGCGCGTTACCCGAAACCGGCTACTGAACAAAAGCTCATGCCACAATCCGTGCTTGAATCGCGGCTCACCTGGCCGACTGTCCCTCGTGTGGCGCTGCCTGCCCGTCCGCTACGCTGCAGCGTGAGATCTTAGGGTTTGTTGGCGCGACGTTCAACGAGCAGCGGCACGGAGTCGCGGATGTGGTTGCCGTCGAACTGTTCGTATGGTTGGGCGACGGCGCCATCAACATTCTCGTGCGCCGTGGAGGGAAATGGCGCTATGAGGTACTGCTTGACCTGAAGGACGTGTCGGGGCTCTTCTGCGGAGTCCATCATCTCTTTGCGATCATGCTTGCTCTGCCGGACACGTTCCAGGAAGTACGGGCGTTGACCATGTCACGAGCGGTGCGAGTATTGGTTTTCACGTGTTGTTTTGTCGGGTGTAGTCCGAGGATTTGAATTCGAGGAGTGGGAGCAGGGCGACGGCGGCCACCAATGCGAGTACGCCGCAGACCACCAGAAACCGCCAATCGGCGAGCCACGCGCCGAGCAACGGCGAGCCGGCGCGAGCCAGCGCTGTCGGGATGGTGATCGCGGCAAGGACACTCGCGAAGTGAGTCACGCCGAAGTTGTCGGCCAGGATCGATGGCCGTGCGATGACTCCGACGCCTTGTCCGAGACCCACGGCCGCGACGCACAGCAACGTCAGGGGTATCGACAAGCCCGCCAGTGGAAGCAACAGTAGGCCGAACCCTTGTATGGCGAAGGCGCACGACGTGACCGGTGTGATGGCCAGGCGGGTACCCGCCACTGTGAGTATCAACCGCGAGAGAATCTGCAGGACACCGACGGCGATGGGCACTGATGTTGCGACCGCAACGGAGTGGCCTTGGTCGAGCAAGTATGCGATCACGAGTAGGAGGAATGCCGATGCCGATCCTGCCTGAGCGACGAAGGCGATCAGCAGCAACCAGAATCGTCGCTGCCGCAGTGCTGCACCGAAAGGCGTTCCTGACCTTGTCCGGACGCGGTTGCGATGCGCGGCGCGCGACGGTACGGCCCATAGATGCCCGGGTACGGCTGTAGCGACGAGGATGGCCGAGAGGATGATCAAGGTGGTGCGCCAGCCGAAATCGCTGTTCATCCAACCGAGGAGCGGATATACCAGATAAGTGGACAGGCCGGCGATCATCGTGACGGTGAGAATTGCCTGATTTCGTTGATGCGCTTCGGTCGCAACCACGATCACGGCGAACGTCGACTCGTATGTCGACATCGCCAGTGCCAGCCCGATCAGCGCAAAAGCCGCGTACAGCGACACCAGATTGGTCGCTTGCGACCACATCAGCACCGAGCACGCCCCGATCAGTGAGCCGGTGGCCATGAGCGTGCGTCCACCTCGGCGGTCAAGGATGCGACCGATCGGCAAAGCGGCCAGTCCGCCGACGAGAGTCGATATCGTCGAGGCCCCGGCGACCGCGGTGCGTGAGACGTCGAGATCGGTGGCGATAGGAATGAGAACTACCGGCAGGATCTGGATCATCGCGATGAAACTGATGGTGTTCGTGAGCGCGAACACCATCACCAGATGGCGGCGGTACTTGGGGCTGAGAGTAGTTGGAGTGTCGGTCTCGGCGGTCATCCGCGAAGTAGCGGAAGCAACTGGTTGCCTTGGCGTTCGATCTCGTGCAGGTACGGGGTGTCGGACAGAACGAAGTGGCTGATTCCGAGATCTTCGTATTTGCGAAGCGATTTCGCTACGTCTTCGGCGGAACCGACCAGCCAGGTGGTCGCCGCACCACCACCGCCCACCTTGCCGGGGGTGGTGTAGAGGTTGTCGTCGAGTACTTCCCCGCGGCTGGCCAGATCGAGCAGGCGTTGTTGTCCCACGGCGGTACGGCGGTGCGGATTCTGCGCGAGCGATTCGCTCGTACCGGCGTCGCGCTGGCGGGCCGCCATCTGCGCTACCTTTTCCTCAGCTTCTTTCCACGCTTGCTCGGTGGTGTCCCGGACAAACGTCGTGATGCGCAAGCCGAATTCGAGTGGGGCGTGTTCTCTTTCGATCCTTCCACTGAGCGTTGTGAGTCTGTCGATGCGTTCGGCGACACCGTCAAGTGTTTCGCCCCAGAACAATTGAACATCGGCCTCGGCGGCTGCGACATTCTCGGCTGCTTCGGAGGCGCCGCCGAAGTAGAGCTTCGGGTGTGGTCGGCCTGGCCGGGGCTGGATGCGTGGCCCAATGGTCGAGTTCTCCACGTGGAAATGCTCGCCGCGGTAGGTCACGTTCTCCTCGGTCCACAGTTTGCGAACGAGTTGGAGGAACTCTCGGGTCCGCGCGTAGCGATTCGCTTGATCGCCATCGGTGTCTCCGTAAGCTGCGAGATCGTCTTTGCCGGATACGATGTTGACCCGCACGCGACCGCCAGTGAGGTGGTCGAGCGCCGCCGCAGACGCCGCAAAATGTGCCGGCCGCCAGTATCCGGGGCGGATCGCGACGAGTGGCTCGAATGTGGTTGTCCTGGCTGCCAGTGCCGTTGCAACTGTGAAGGTGTCCGGACGGCCCCAACCGGCACCGAGCAGAGCTCCGGTCCAACCGTTCTCTTCCAGCGCGAGTGCCTGACGAGTGAGGGTGTCGAGGCTGTTGTGCCCGGCTTGTGTGTCGTCGCCGCGGTGGCCGGGGTCAACCTGGTTGGGGATGTACCAGAGGAATTCGGTGCTCATTGATTCTTCCTGATCTGATAGGAGACTGTCCGCTCGGCGTAGGTGCTTACTGTGCGAGATGGGACAATTAGGCGTCGCGTACCTCGGCTGTTTGTCCCTGCACCAAAACGAAGAGGGCTGCGCGTGCGTACAACTGCGCAGTGTTGTCGCGAACGATGCCCCGTCCCGCTCGGGCTATGACAAGGGCATGAGTGAGGGTGACGAGAGCTTCGCCCATGGCAACTTTTGCCGCCAGCCGCTCATCGATTCGGTGCCTTTCGTTCCCCGTGCTCTTGGCTGCGTCGGAGAGTGCGTATGCGTCGGTCCGAAGCTGCGCGATCCGGGGGCGCCACAGGTCGGCGAGCTCACGGGAAGTGGGATGAGCCTGCTCGAGTTCGCCGAGGACTCTGTC
>NZ_DATCVM010000202.1:0-15156 GCF_036566845.1 Williamsia sp. | reverse complement strand
TTCCGGACCTTGAACATGTGCAGTGGGATCATCGGGTGGTTGGTGTGGGTCTCGCGCCACGGGAGCGCCGCGAGGGCCAGCACGCCCACCGCCAATGGCATCGCCACAGCCGGGTTGGAAAGGCCCAGGCGTTGTTGTTCGATGAGTGCGTAGACGGTGCCGCCCAGACCGACCGCCGCCAGGACCGCACCGGGCGCGTCGATGGGTGTGCGCGCCGACGTCCGCGCCGGCTCGACAAGCCGGTACGACAGGACGAGGTTGACCGCAACGGGCAGCACATTCACGGCGAAGATCCACCGCCAATTCAACGTGTCCACGAGAACGCCGCCCAGCAGCGGGCCGACCACAAACGCGGTGCCCGTCCACGCGGTCCACGTGCCGATGGCCTTGGGTTGGTCGTCCGGCGAGAATGCCGAGTTGATCAAAGCCAGAGAACTCGGGACGAGGAGTGCCGCGCCGGCACCCTGCACTCCGCGGGCCAGGATGAGGATCAGGTCGGTGGGGGCCGCGGCGCAGGCCACCGACGCGATGCCGAACACCAAGAGACCGACGCGCAGAATCGGCAGCCGTCCGAACGCGTCGGAGATCGCTGCCGCACGTGGAGTTGTGCAGGGGCGTGGCTGCATCAGTCCCTCGCGGCACGCCGAGTTCTCCGACACCGACAGTTTGCTCGACTGGGTTGAACTACTCGCCGCCGGAACGGGCCTGCCGGTGGGAATCAAGGCGGCCGTCGGTGATCTCGATTTCTGGTACGAACTCGCCGACCTGATGCAACAGTCCGGCCGGGGCGTGGATTCTGTGACAATCGATGGTGGTGAGGGTGGCACGGGTGCAGCACCGTTGATCTTCACCGATAGTGTGTCGCTGCCGTTCCAGCTCGGGTTCGCCCAGGTCTACCGGATCTTCGCCGAGCGCGGCCTTCATGAGGACAGCACCTTCATCGGCGGCGGAAAGCTCAGGCTTCCCGACAACGCAATCGTGGGGTTCGCGCTGGGCTGCGACATGGTGAACATAGCGCGTGAAGCGATGCTGGCGATCGGATGTATCCAGGCCCAGAAGTGCCATACCGACACCTGTCCTACCGGGGTGGCCACCCAGAACAGCTGGCCGGCACGGGGATTGGTGCCCGAGGCCAAGGCCGAGAGGGCGGCGAACTACATCAAGACTCTGCGCCGCGACTTGGTGAAGGTGGCCGAGGCCTGCGGTGTCGGGCACCCAGGCCTCATCGACAGCACGTCGATCGACATCCTTCAGGGACGCACCAGCTCCACACCCCTGGACAAGGTCTACGGCAACACACCGGGGATGGGCGTTCCCTCCCTCGCCGACCGCGAGGAAATCATTCGGCTGATGACAATCTCCTCCCAGGGTGGTTCAGCGCCACCCTCGTCGTCCGCCACCGGGGGATGATTTCCGGCAACATCGATTGTGGGTCATAATATGTTGCGCAGCAACGGATTCAGCAACACTTGATTCAGTGTCCACCTTCGTCGAGAAGCCGTTCCATTCGTCCGGCGACCATCTCGACCCACTCTCCGATGATCCGGTCGTCGTCGATTGCCAGCGGCTGCAGACCAAGGGAGTGGGGCATCGTCCGGTGCGCGAACAGCGCGTTCAGTGCCACTGCTGCGATGTTCTCCGCACGCTGCCGTCCCACATCAGGGATCCGCCGCTCCACCCAGCCGGCCATCCCCGCGTAAGACTCGTCGACGAGATGGGCCAGCGTGTCGGCCAGCCTGCGTGGCCGATCGCGGAGTTCGGAGGAGACGATGCGCAGGAGCTGACTCTCCTCGTCGATGACCTGCAACGTGTACCGGCCCACCACGGTCAGCTCGGAGCGCAGATCGGTGAGTCCCTCGAAGATCTGCCGGATGTCGCGGAGGGCGCGCAGCCGGTCGAGTTGCCGGTCGATGCCCGCCTCGAGCAGCAGTTCCTTCGATCGGAAGTGGTGGTAGAGCCCGCCCGACCCCGGAGTGAGGCCGGCTGCCTGCTCGATCTGGGCAACGCTCGTCGCACGGTAGCCCTGCTCTCCGAACAGGCGCATCGCCTCGTCGATCAGGCGGTCTCGCGTTGCTGTGGTCATCGTCCTCATCCTGTTGCGGCGTGGACCCGGTCCGGCGCCGATGGCCGACCGGTGGCCATTGACAAGAACCTAAGTGCCCACTTAGTGTAGCCAAGTAGCTCGACTAAGTGAACACTTAGGCGCTCTGGAGGCACACATGAATGTGATGACCGGTTCCGAGGCATCGTTGATGTGGCAGCGCCCGGATGGCACACCACCGTCTGTTCCGCGGCCATGGGATCGCGGCCCCGGGCCGGTGCGGTTCGACGAACAGACGGAATCGTGGGTGGTCAACGGGTACGAGGCAGCCCGCGAGATTCTGCTCGGGGACGGCTGGAGCAGCGATCCGTCAGCCGCCGATGCGAGTCGCCGGGCGCTGAGGGCTGCCGGCATCGAGGATGCGCCGCTGGCACAGACCATGCTCACGCTCGATGCCCCCGACCACGGACGCGTGCGCGGCTCATTGCGCGACGTCTTCACGCCGCACTGCGTCGCTGCGATGGGCGAAGGGGTCGAAGCGATCGCCGCCGGGGTGATCAGCGGTGTTGCCGCGGGCGAGCCTTTTGATCTGATGTCCCTGATCGCCGAGCCGTTGCCGATCGCGGTCATCGCAGAGTGGATGGCCCTCGAACCCGATGTCGCACAGCTTCTGTGGGACGAGACCAGCGAGTTGGTCGGCGCCCTGGAAGGCACCGTGCTGCCCACCGAGGCCCTGCCCTCGATCTCGGGGCTGACGGCGCTGTTCGCCGAGTTCCTGTCCGCCGCTTCAGAGCGCCGACGCCACCCCGAAGACGATCTACTCAGTCTGCTGGCGACCGAACCCGAGCTCGAACTCGACGAGGTGGTCTCGAACGCGATCCTCCTTGCGGTCGCCGGTCACGAGACCACTGCGAAACTGTTGGGGACAAGCATGATTCGGTTGTGCTCCGGTGAGCCCGGTGAACGGTTGATCGACACACTCGGCGACGTCGGCGCAGATGGCGTCATCGACGAACTGCTCCGTCTTGACGGAACTGCTCAGGTGGTGGTGCGTGCCGCGACAGAGCAACACGAGATCGCCGGGCGCACCATCGAGGCCGGCGCGCGGGTGATCGTGGCAATCGCGGCCGCCAACCGGGATCCGGCGGTGTTCGAGGCACCTCACGAGTTCCGTCCCGATCGAGAAAGAGACCGACCGCATCTCGCCCTCGGTTACGGCCGGCATCGCTGTCTGGGTGCGGCGTTGTCGCGGCTGGAACTCAGGATTGCGTTGCGGCAGATCAAGGCTCGGCAACCACGGCTCGCCGGCCCGGTGACCTGGCACCCGTCGGGAATCCTGCGCGGTCCCACCCGGGCACCGATGATCTTCACAGATGGGGGAGACCGATGATCGACGAACCAGCTGTCCCTGCCGGTGCCGACAGATTCGGGTCCGTTCGGGCCGGCAGGGTTCGCCGCACGGCCCCCGTGGTGGGCTTCGCCGCCCGAGCGGCCGGCGGCCGAGTGGTGGCGGGCCTGCGCACCCGCGCCGGCGACACCGACGCAGTCGATAAGTTCCACCACCGCACCGCGGAGCGCTACGCCGACATGCTCGGTCACTCCAAGGGGGTGCTGATGAAGGCGGGACAACTCCTGTCGACCTATGACATGGATCCCGGCGTCGGCGGCCCCATGGCCACCTATCAGGCTGCGCTGCAACGTCTTCAGTCCGAAGCGCCACCGATGGACTTCGCGACGGCCCGGGAGGTCATCGAATCTGATCTCGGTTGTCCGATCGGGGATTCGTTCGACGAATTCTCGGCGGAGCCGATCGCAGCTGCATCCATCGGTCAGGTGCACCGGGCCAGACTGGTCGATGGACGGGAGGTCGCGGTGAAGGTCCAGTATCCCGGAGTTGCGCGTGCCATCCGGGACGACCTGGCCAACACCGAGCTGCTGGCCACATTCCTCAAACTGGGGATGTCGTTGACGCCGCGGGCCATGCGCACCGACCAACGGTCAGCGGCGGTCGAAGTGGCGGAACGCATTGCGGAGGAACTCGACTACCGGCATGAGGCGCGCAGCATCCGGCGGTTCGCGGACCTGTACCGGGGACACCCTTTCATTCGCGTGCCGGACGTGATCGACAGTCACTCCGGAGATCTCGTGATCACCATGACCTTTCTCGAGGGTGTGGGGTGGGCGCAGGCGCGTACCGCGGATCAGGAATTGCGCAACCGATGGGCATTGTCGATCGGGTATTTCGGGTTCGGGGCGTATCGCCACAGCAACCTCTTCAACGCCGATCCGCATCCGGGCAACTACCGATTCGGGGAGGACGGGACAGTGGGTTTCGTCGACTTCGGCTGTGTCAAAAAGTTCCCGGAGTGGATTCGCCGCGGGATCGTCACGATGTTCCGGGCCACCTGCGAAGGGGACCGCCATGAGCTGTACCGGCTCATGATCGAACACGGCTTCATCACCGCCGACACCGATCTGAGCGTCGACGACGCCTATGAATGGTGGTCGATGATGGCATCGAGTGTGAACACCGTACAGCCGCATACCTTTGTCCCGGCGGACAGCACCGGCCTCGTGCAGTCCATGTTCGACGACGGCCCGGTGGGCCGCGCGGTCCGCAAGATGCAGGTGCCCAGCGACTACATCATGCTCGCTCGAATCAATCTGGGCATCAACGCAATTCTCAGCGAACTGGGTGCCACTCTCGACACACGTGAACAACTCGACTGCGTCGACGGCGTCGGAACACCGACAACCGCCGCGAGCCGCGCCCACGCCGAATGGGCCCATCGCCGAGGGCTGCCGTTCGGTCTCACAGTTCGCTGACGAGTTGTCGGAGGCCGAACCCGTGGTGCCGAACCGTCGTCAGATGGTCATGGCCTCACGCACGCCCGCTTCGGCGTCCGCACCGCCGGCGCCGGACGACGTGATGTGACCACCTTCGAGGATGTAGTACGTGTCGGCGGCCTCGAGAGCGAAACCGATCTGCTGTTCCACCAGCAGAACTCCCATGTCACCGCGCTGGGTCAACGCAGTGATGGTGTTCTCGATCTCGGCGACCACTGACGGTTGAATGCCCTCGGTGGGTTCGTCGAGGATCAGCATCTTCGGCTCGGTGATCAACGCCCGTGCGATGGCCAACTGCTGGCGCTGACCACCGGACAGCAAACCGGCGCGACGGGTCAGCAGCTCCTTCAGGGCCGGGAAGAGGTCCAGAGCCTCGGCGACCAGCTCCTTACCGCGTTTGCGGCCATCGGCCACCACCTGGAGGTTCTCGGCAGTCGTCAGGTATCCGAAGCTCTGCTGGCCCTGCGGGACGTACGCCAATCCGCGCGCGACCCGCGCACTCGGGCGCAGCGAGGTGATGTCTGCTCCGTCGAACTTGATGGTGCCCTTCGTGACTTTGAGCAGACCCACCGCCGCACGGAGAAGGGTGGTCTTCCCGGCCCCGTTGTGTCCCATCACCGCGGCGACACCATCGGTGGGTACCTCGATGCTGGCGCCGTGTACCACTTCGGTGCGGCCGTAACCGGTACGGACATCGATCAATTCGAGCATCAGGCGGTCCCTTCGGATTCTGTGGCAGCGGCGACTTCTTCGATCTCGGTGCCACCTGCCGCGGTGCCGAGGTAGACCTCCTGAACCTGTGGATTCGCCTGGACTTCGGCGACAGAACCCTCGGCGATGACCTTGCCGCGGGCGAGCACGGTCACCGAGGTGGCAAAGGACCGCATGAACTCCATGTCGTGTTCGACGACCACGACCGTTCGTTGTCCACCGATTCGGCGCAGCAGCTGCCCGGTCTCTTCGCGCTCCTCGTGGCTCATCCCCGCGACGGGCTCGTCGAGTAGGAGCACAGAAGCGTTCTGCACCAGCAGCATTCCGATCTCGAGCCACTGTTTCTGACCGTGTGCGAGGATTCCTGCCGGCGAGTCCCGCAGGTGCTGCAATCCGATGGTCTCCAGGGCCTCTTCGATCTCGGGCAGGATCCCGGACCGGCGGCGAAGCAGTGTGAGCGCGCTGCGACCGGCGCCGGCGGCGATGTCGAGGTTCTGCAGCACGGTGAGCTCCTCGAAGACGCTGGCGGTCTGGAAGGTTCGGCCCACACCCAGCCGGGCGATGCGATGCACCTTCTTGCCGACCAGTTCCACACCCGATTTCTGGATGGAGCCCGTGGCGGGCACCAGTCCGGTGATGGCGTCGATGACGGTGGTCTTCCCGGCCCCGTTGGGGCCGATGAGGAACCGCAGATCTCCCTGGAGCAGAGTCAGATCCACATCGCTGACGGCTTTGAAGCCGTCGAAGCTGACGGTGAGCCCGCGGACCTGCAGATAGTCGCTGGACATGCCGGCGTTGCCGCCGAGTGCGGGTTCCTTGTCGGCAACCGGTGTCTCGTGTGCGCTCATGAGGATGCTCCCACTGGTGTGACGTCGGCCTTGTCCGGGTCGGGATCGGATTCAGGTGGGTCGGATTGCGCCTTCTTGCGACGCCATTTGGTGAGCGCGCCGAGGCCGGCCAGACCGGCGGGGAAGAAGCCGACGACAACGATGAAGAGCAGGCCCTGGGCGTAGACCCAGCCAGACGGGAAGTTCTCCGACAGGTTGGTCTGAGCCCACGCGACACCGATGGCACCGAGTACGGGACCGAGCAGCGTGGTACGGCCGCCGATGGCGACACCGATCAGGAACGCGATCGACGGGACGATGCCCACGTCCGCGGGCGAGATGATGCCGACGATCGGAACGAACAGTGCCCCGGCGATACTCGCGAACAATGCGGCGACGGTGTATGCGACGAGCTTGATGTTGGCGGGGTCGTAGCCGAGGAAACGAACCCGCTCCTCCTGGTCGCGGACGGCGACCAGCAGTTCACCGTATCGGCTGTACATCAGCTGACGGGTCAGTGCGACAACGATGAGCAGCGTCGCGGCGGCGATGAAGAACAGGAGCCGTTTGTTGGCCGGGTCGTTCAGTGCGAGGCCGAAGAAGCTGCGGAACCGGTTGAGCCCGTTGCTTCCTCCGGTGCTCTGCTGTCCGATGAGCAGGATGGCGAACGCGGCGGCGAGCGCCTGCGACAGGATGGCGAAGTACGCGCCCTTGACGCGGCGTTTGAAGATTCCGAGACCCAGGATCAGCGCCACACCGGCGGGGATGAAGAGGATGCCCAGGATGGTGACCAGGGGTGAGGAGAACGGCTTCCAGTACGCGGGCAGTTCGTTGATGCCGGCGATCTGCATGAAGTCGGGAACGCTGTCGCCGCGTAACTCGGCATCGGAGATCTTGATGTGCATCGCCATGATGTAGGCGCCGAGCCCGAAGAAGACACCTTGACCCAGGACGAGCATTCCGCCACGGCCCCAGGCCAATCCGATACCGACGGCGACGATGCCGAAGCACAGGAACTTTCCGAGCAGGTTGAGCCGGAAGTCACTGAGCACGGCCGGGGCGATGGCAAAGAGGATCACCGCGGCGAGCGCGAAGCCGGAGTAGACCTGCCAGCGTGAGGATAAGAACTGTTTCATACCAGGCTCCTCGTCTTGACGGTGAACAGTCCCTGCGGGCGGATCTGCAGGAAGATCACGATGAGCACGAAAACGATCACCTTCGCCACCGACGCGGTGGTGTTGTATTCGATGAACGAGTTGAGCAGTCCCAGCGATATGGCTGCGATGACGGCACCCTTGATCTGGCCGAGGCCGCCGATCACCACCACCAGGAAGGCGTCGATGAGGTAGACCGTTCCGGTGTTGGAGCTGGTGGAGCCGATGAGCGTCAACGCCACACCGGCCACACCGGCGAGACCGGATCCGATGAAGAATGTGGTGATATCGGTTCTGCGGCTGGAGATTCCACTGGTCTCGGCGAGCTCTCGATGCTGTACCACCGCCCGGATCCGCCGGCCCATCGGTGTGTACTTCATGGTCGCCGCCAGCGCCGCCACACAGACGATGGCCAGGATCATGATGAAGATCCGGCTCTTCGGCACCACGGCACCGAGGATCTCGACACCACCGCTGAGCCAGTCCGGGCCGACCACGTTGACCGCGGGTGCTCCGAAGATGTCGCGGGCGGCCTGTTGCAGGATCAGGCCCACGCCGAACGTGACGAGCAGGGTGTCGAGCGGGCGGTGATACATGCGCCGGATGAGTGTGACTTCGAGGAGTACACCCATCAGACCGCCGACGCCGAAGCCGACAAAGAGTGAAACGATCAGGGAGGCATTGGTATTGGACACCACGTGTTCCTGCACCACGTAAGCGGTGTACGAACCGATCATGATGAATGCACCATGAGCCATGTTGATGACACCCATCTGACCGAAGGTCAGTGAGAGTCCCAATGCCGCGAGCAGCAGAATCGACGCCAGACTCAGTCCGGTAAACGTCTGTCCGATCAGCACATCCACGAGTGCTTTTCCTTCCCGATCACTTTTTGCCGGCTTCGGTCATCTAAAGCGAACCGATTGTTATGAGCCGCTCAGCCCCTCGGCCCACGGGTAACTCTCGAGGTAGGGATCGGGCTCGATGGGTGCCGGTGATTCCCAGATCGTGTAGATCAGTCCGTCGGAGCGGATCTCACCGATCCGAGCGGTCTTGGTGATGTGGTTGTTCTCGCCGTCGATGGTGACCAGGCCTTCGGGTGCGTCGAAGGTGACCCCGCCGGCAGCGTCCTGAATGGCCGGTACCTCAAACGAATCGGCCTTCTCGACGGTGTTCTTCCACAGGTACACCGAGACATACGCGGCTTCCATCGGATCCGAGGTGGGCTTGTCGGCGCCGTACTTCGCCTTGTATGCGGCGACAAACTCGTTGTTCACCGGGGTGTCGATGGTCTGGTAGTAGTTCCAGGCCGTCAGCTGGCCTTCGATGTTCTGCACACCGATGCCCCCGACCTCCTCTTCGGCGATCGACACCGAAACAACCGGCATGTCAGCGGCGTTGAGGCCGGCAGCGTTGTATTCACGGAAGAATGCGACGTTGGAGTCGCCATTGAGGGTGTTGAAGACCGCATCGGCGTCGGCGGTGCGAACCTTGTTGACGATGGTCGAGAAGTCGGTGGATCCCAGAGGGGTGTAGTCCTCACCCTTGATCTCCATGCCGTTGGCTTCTGCGTAGGCCTTGATGATCCGGTTGGCCGTCTGCGGGAAGACGTAGTCACTGCCGACCAGGTAGAGGGACTTGACGCCCTTCTCCTTCAGATAGTCCAGGGCCGGAACGATCTGCTGATTGGTGGTGGCACCGGTGTAGAAGATGTTCGGGGAGGATTCGAGTCCTTCATATTGCACCGGGTAGTAAAGAAGTGCGTTGTTGTCCTCGAAGACCGGGAGCATCGCCTTGCGGCTCGATGAGGTCCATCCACCGAAAACCGTTGCAACACAATCACTGCTGATCAGCTTCTCGGCCTTCTCAGCGAAGATGGTGGGCTCGGAGGCGCCGTCTTCTCCGACCAGTTGGATCTGCTTGCCCAGGACGCCGCCGGCCGCGTTGATCTCTTCGACCGCGAGTGCGATCGAATCACGCACGGTCACTTCGGAAATCGCCATCGTGCCGGACAGCGAGTTGAGGGAACCGACCTTGACGGTGCTGCCGGAGGTATCCACACACGAGGTGGCCGAACTGGTTGATTCGTCACTGGCCGAGCTGCCACACGCACTGAGTGCGAGGGCCACGACTGCGAGTGCGGCCGGAGCGGCGAGGGCGGACCGGCGGAACCGGGACCTGGCGGGAACGGCATCGGGTTGCGGCATATCGGCCTTTCACTTGTGGTGCGCTGCACTGAGAAAGAAGGGACCGGCGAGTGAGTAACCGGCCCAGAACCGCACGTATACGGTTCCGTGTACGTGCATAAAAATAGGGATGGTTTGTTTCATCTGCGTGACCTGACGTGACAAATCCATTTCCGATTCAAGATTTTTGCGCGTTCGCGGAGATGAGAGCTGCTATGTGATCCCGGTCACTGGGTGGACGGATGACCTATTACACTGTGCTGTAGATGATTTGCGAAAGTCATTTGACAGCAGTTCAATTGGCCCGACACAACTAGCTATGCTAAAGAAGCTGTGGGCACGGACATAGAAGGAGCCCATCCGCACCACGTGCGGATGGGCTTCAGCTTCACCAGTGTCCAGTCGAGATCAATGGGGGTACGAACTCCGACGTCTGACTCAGGTCTATATGCCGCTGAGCAGCCCCGTCAGATTCGTCCGGATGCGAGCAATAGATGCGGCCATCGGTTCGGTTGCGGCAAAACGCTTTCCGAGTTCCGGGTCGAGAAACTCTGCGGCCGCCTCGGCAGACGGCCGCAGGTGGTATCCCTCGGGTCATAACCGACGGCGGGCACACCGACAGCGGTGAAGATCTCGAACCACCACGCGTTGTTGTCCTCGACGAAGAACCGCAACGGCATCCGTGAATCGTCGACAGCGTGGTCTGGAGATATCCCTCGTCGAGATCGTGGTGCGCTTCAAGGAAGTGCCTGTCCCGTAGCTCTGTGCGAACGCACTCAAAAGGTCCAACCGCTGCGCGGGGTCAGGCGTCATATGGGAAAGCTCAGTCATGCTGCGGTGAGGATGCGGAGTGATCACTGTGGGGTTCGACAGCTGGGGCCATGTCAGCCCAGATCGATCCGTACGGTGAGCAGATCGGTACCGAACGTCTTGACGCCGAAGCTGTTGAGAGCCGGCAGTGCCTTGAGGCGTGCGACGGTATCGTCGTCGGGAAGCAGATGAGCCGTTCCGGTGTGCCACTTGCCCCGCAGGCGGAGCCGAACCCGAGGGTCCGCCTGGATGTTCTTGATGTACTGCGACCCGGTCCCGAATTCCGACACGAGCCAGAACTCATTGCCCACCCGTTTGCCACCCAGCGCGGTGCGGCGCGGTTGCCCGGACTTGCGGCCGGTGGTCTCCAGGATGGTCTGGAACGGAAAGAGTTTGGTGACCGGGTTGCCGACCCGCTTCTGGAAGGCGATGGTGAAACGCTTTCGACGATCGGTCGGCATCAGATGGACTCCGCGGTCGAAGACTTCGTCGTGGTATCGCCGAGCACTGTGAACGTGTAGTCGGCGAGTTTGTGAACGACGGTGACGGTCAGGGCGACCAACAGAATACCGAAGAACCCGTTGATGTTGATGTCGTCTCCGAAGGTGACGTCGATTGCCCAGATGAACACGAACTTGGACAGGAACATGACGAGCCAGACGCAGAAAAGCACCAGCAGCCGGTTCGCGGTGCCCGACCGGCCTTTCATCCGACCGACGATTCGGCCCTTGATGAAGAACGCTGCGAACGTCAGAATTTCCAAGACGATGGCTGCGAAGAAGATCGTGGAGAAGCTCTTGGCGTAGACGATCGATGTGTAGTCGTTGAAGAACCCCAGAACAACCGCGTAGATGAGCGTCCCGACGAACAACTCCTTGAACATCAGTTGTCTGGAGTTGAAAACGGGATCTGCGCTGGTCATCAGGGAACCGTAGCGCAGCGGGGGGATCCCTCTCGTTCAACGCGAACAGGCCCACCCGCCGAAGCGAGTGGGCCTGTTCGGACCCGGCGTGATCAGGCCGCGGCAGTCGCGTTCTGCTCGACCGGCTCCAATGCCTGGGCGATGATGTCGGCGACATCGGTCATCGGATGCACGGTCAGTGCCGCCAAGACCTCGGCGGGCACGTCCTCGAGATCCGGTTCGTTGCGGCCCGGGATGAAGACGGTCGTCATTCCGGCGCGTGCAGCGGCGAGCAGCTTCTGCTTCACCCCGCCGATCGGCAGGACCCGACCGTTGAGCGTGACCTCACCGGTCATCGCGACATCCGCGCGCACCTTGCGCCCGGTTGCCATCGACACCAATGCGGTCACCATGGTGACACCCGCGGACGGCCCGTCCTTGGGCGTGGCACCGGCCGGCACGTGAACGTGGATGCTCCGCTCCAGTGACTTCGGGTCGATACCGAATTCGATTGCGTGCGAACGGACGTAACTCAGTGCGATCTGCGCCGACTCCTTCATCACATCGCCCAACTGGCCGGTGAGCACCAGCCCTTCTCCGTCGGTGGATCCGGCTTCGATGTAGAGCACATCGCCGCCGAGTCCGGTGACCGCGAGTCCTGTTGCGACGCCCGGCACTGCCGTGCGCTCTTCGGAATCCGGGGTGAACCGGGGCTTGCCGAGGTAGCCGACGAGGTCGGGTTCGTCCACCGTGATCTTGGTGCCCTCGGACGAGTCACTCAGAGCCGTGGTGACTTTGCGCATCAGCTTGGCGAGGAACCGCTCGAACTGCCGGACACCGGGCTCCCGCGTGTAGTCGGCGGCGATCTTGCGCAGAGCCAGATCGGTGACGTCGACCTCCTCGTCGGTGATCGCGGCCCGCTCCTGCTGGCGGGGCAGCAGGTAGTCGCGGGCGATGACCACCTTGTCGTCTTCGGTGTAGCCGTCGATGGTGACGAGCTCCATGCGGTCCAGCAGGGCGGACGGGATCTGCTCGATCACGTTGGCCGTCGCCAGGAAGACCACGTCGGACAGGTCGAGGTCCAGATCGAGGTAGTGGTCGCGGAACGTGTGGTTCTGCGCCGGATCCAGGACCTCCAGCAGCGCTGCGCTGGGGTCGCCGCGATAGTCCGCGCCGACCTTGTCGATCTCGTCCAGCAGCACAACGGGATTCATCGATCCAGCCTCACCGATGGCCCGAACGATACGTCCCGGCAGGGCGCCGACGTAGGTACGCCGGTGACCGCGGATCTCGGCCTCGTCGCGGACGCCACCGAGGGCGACGCGAACGAACTTGCGGCCCAGGGCCCGGGCCACGCTCTCGCCCAGCGACGTCTTGCCGACCCCGGGAGGCCCGGCCAGCACCATCACTGCGCCCGAGCCACGTCCGCCGACCACCTGCAGACCACGTTCGGCCCGGCGGGCACGGACCGCGAGGTACTCGACGATGCGATCCTTCACGTCATCCAGACCATGGTGATCGGCGTCGAGGATCGCGCGGGCGCCCTTGATGTCGGTGGAGTCGGTGGTGGTGACGTTCCACGGCAGGTCGAGGACGGTGTCCAACCAGGTTCGGATCCAACCGGATTCGGGACTCTGATCGCTGGCACGCTCCAGCTTGCCGACCTCCCGCATCGCGGCCTCGCGGACGTTGTCGGGCAGTTCGGCGGACTCCACGCGAGCGCGGTAGTCGTCGCTGCCGTCGGGCTCGTCCTCGCCGAGTTCCTTACGGATGGCAGCGAGTTGCTGGCGCAGCAGGAATTCCTTCTGCGTCTTCTCCATGCCGTCGCGGACATCGCCGGCGATCTTGTCGTTGACCTCGACCTCGGCGAGGTGATCGCGAGTCCAGCTGATCAGGGTGCGCAGACGCTCGCCCACATCAGGGGTTTCGAGCATCTCGCGCTTCTGCACGTCCGTGAGGTACGAAGCGTATCCGGCCGTGTCGGCCAGGGCCGACGGGTCGCTCAGTTTGTTGACCGAGTCGATGACCTGCCACGCCTCGCGGCGCTGCAACATTGCGAGCACCAGTTGTTTGTATTCAGCGGCCAATTCGCGGACGTCATCGGTGACGTCGGGCTCGTCGACGAGTTCGACCTCGACCCACAGTGCAGCTCCGGGGCCAGTGGTTCCCGAGCCGATGTGCGCGCGGGATTCGCCCTTGAGCACGGCGCCCGATTGGCCGCCGGCCATCCGGCCGAGCTGCACGATCGATGCCACCACACCGTAGGCGGGGTAGCGGTCGTCCAGACGTGGGGCGACCAGGAGTTTGCCGGCGTCAGACGCCTTTGCGGCATCGACCGCGGCTCGTGCGGCGTCATCGAGTTCGACCGGGACCACCATGCCAGGCAGGAGGACGGGGTCGGTCAGGAACAACACCGGCAATCGTTTGAGTTCGGTCATGTTTCCTCCAAAGTTAAGTACTTCGGACTCAACTTCTTTTTCAGGAGCTATGTTCCCGTTGCCCGCCGTGTTCATCTACAGCGAACAGCAGGTTCTCCCCTCACTCCTCGATTGCCGGTGGCCTCATGATCTGACAGATCAATGTCGTCTATGCGACACGGTCAACCTCCTCGCCGTTGGTGGAAAGCGAGTGCGTGGGACAACTTGCGGTGATTGGGACTGACTATTCCGCCCTCCGAGAAAGCATTGGTGGCGTCATCGAGGTAAACCGTCGCGCCATCGAAGTCCTTCCTCTTGAGCAGATAGTGTGCTTGCGCCGTGAGGAGTTGTCCCCTTCGAAGTGGCGGCGTGGCGCTGTTTTGCAACGAGAGCGCAGCCACGATCGCAGACTCCGCAGCTGCCCAGTCGGGGTTCTCTGTGCTCAGCGCGAGTCGACACACGAAGCTGTGACGCGCAATCTGCATCGGCGCCGATTCGTGAGCACGAGACCCTGGCAGCACGCGGGCCGCCGCGAGCTCGAGCGATTCGGATATGTGCCCGCTGCTCTCCAGGATCCGGGCCAGCCAGAAGTCGATCTCGATGTCTAGCCCGCGATCGTTGCTGGACCTCAAGGCGTTCTGTTCGGAATGGAGAAGCGTTGATGCGGCGGTCCACTGGCCGGCGTTCATCAAGCAAATGATGCTCTCGACGGTTGACTCGGAATACAGGTGCCGATTCCCGTCGTGGCGTGCCATTTCTCGCACCCGTTCGGATAGGACAAAGCCGCGCTGCACCAGTCCGATGTCGCGGTAACAGATACCCATAGCCCTTTGAAACCTCACGTGGATCCCGCGGCCCATGCGTTCCGGGGTTCGGACGTTCGACAACGCTGCCAGAGCCTGCGCCGGCAGGGTGCGAGCCAACAGATCTTCGGCGAGTTCGACGCTTTCGGCCAGCGTTGTACACGCCGATGTGCCGCGCTGGTTCAGGACCGCCCCCGCCGATATCGCTGTAATGCGAAGCAACTGCCGCCGATTGATCACGGTCACAACAGATTTTCGCAATCTGAATTGTGTAGGCCATCGACAAGCCCTTTCACACCGGATGCGTGGGCTCTGGTCGTGACCAGTACGACATCACCGCAATCGACGATGATGACATCATCCAGTCCGACGACTGCGTACCTGCGCACAGAGTCGACGGTTGAGGTGTATACGAACGGTTGCCGGCTGCCATGACTCAAGACCAATGAATTGGGAGTC
>NZ_DATCVM010000201.1:0-7238 GCF_036566845.1 Williamsia sp. | reverse complement strand
CCGACATCATCGCGGTACCGGGCGATCCGTCGCACGATATCGAGACCACCCTCGACGTGCGGTTCGTGATGAAGGACGGCGTGGTGTACAAGCGCTAACGTCAAGGAGTGGAGGCGCACATGGACGGTGACGCGGAGTTGGGCATCGAACTGACCGACAATATTTTGTGGCTGCTCAAACAGGCGTTCTATTTCACTCTGACAACGGTGAACGAGGCGGTCAGCGAGCACGGCGTGAGCACCGCCCAGATCGGTGTGTTGCGGCAGCTCTCCAACGAGCCCGGGCTGTCCGGCGCGGAGTTGGCCCGGCGGCTGCTGATCAGCCCTCAGGGGGTGCAGCTGGCACTGACGGCGCTCGAGCGGCGGAACCTGGTTCAGCGCAAGCAGGACCCACAGCACGGCAGAATTCTGCAGGCGTTTCTGACCGACCAGGGGCGCAACGTCGCAGGCGCCGTGGTTAATGACGCGATCGCCGCCCATGACAAGGTCTTCGGTGTGTTGAGCAAGGACGAGCAGAAGACGTTGCGGGAGCTGCTTGGCCGGGTGGTCGAGCAGGGCACCGGCCACCAGCTGTACGCCGACCACGTGGACAACTGACCGCGACCGCCGTGAGAACCGCCAGATAGCAAGTACTTGATGATAATGACAAGTACTTGATAACATAGGCGGTGATGGCCGAGGAAAGCACCACCGACGGATTCGCACCGCTGCGTATCAAGCGGGTGGTGCGGGAAACCGCCGATGCGGTGTCGCTGGTACTCGACGTACCGGAGCACTGCTCGCACCGCTTCCGGTACCAGGCCGGTCAGTTTCTGACCGTGCGGGTAACCGTCGACGGCAGGGACCTCCGGCGCTGCTACTCGATGTCCTCGGCGCCACTCGAGGACGAACTGCAGATCACCGTCAAACGCGACCCCGGCGGTGTCGTGTCGAATTGGATCAACGACACCGCTGTCGCGGGGACCGAGCTGCATGCCGCCCCGCCCGACGGCAGATTCGTTCTGCGCGAGATCGACTCGGACTCGGCGGACCTGGTCGCGTTCGCGGGTGGCAGTGGGATCACGCCGATCATGTCGCTCGTCCGCACGGCGCTGGCCGATTCGTCGCGACGCATCAAACTGTTCTACGCGAACCGCGCTCGCGATTCGGTCATCTTCTCCGACAGGCTGGCCCGTCTCGCGGAGGCCAACGCCGGTCGGTTGGTCGTCGAGTACCACTATGACGAGGACGGCGGTGTGGTCACGCCTGCCGCCGTCGACTCCTTCACCGCGGGTGTGGGCGCCGCCGAGTACTACATCTGTGGGCCTGCGCCCTTCATGGCGACGGTCGAGAACGCTCTGCAGGCGGCCGGGGTGCCCAAGGTGCGGTTGCACCTCGAGCGCTTCACGGTGGCCGACGCCGCTCCGGCCGTCACCGCCGATGACGCGCAAGCCACCGAAGAGGTCGTCATCGAGCTCGACCGCCGCGTGACGACGGCCGCCTACCGGAAGGGTGACACCCTGCTGCAGACCGCCCGTATGTCCGGGCTGCGGGCTCCGTCGTCGTGCGAAACGGGCTCGTGTGGAACATGTATGGCGCGAGTCGTCGAGGGTACCGCGCGCATGCTGAACAACGACGCGTTGGATGACGACGAGGTGGACGAGGGCTGGGTGCTGACCTGTCAGACGCTGCCCACCAGCCGCAGTGTCCGTGTGGTCTACGAGTAGGAGTACGCAAGCGTGATGGGGTGTAACAGATGAGCCGTGTAGCCGTCGTGACCGGCGGCGCCTCCGGTATGGGGGAATCGTCCTGCCATGAGCTCGCTCGACGGGGGCACAAGGTCGCGGTTATCGATCTCGACGGCGCCGCGGCGCAGCGGGTCGCCGAGGAACTGCGCGCCGGGGGGGCGGTCGCGCTCGGTGTCGCGGCCGACGTGACCGACCGCGCGGCGGTCGAGGATGCGTTCGCCAAGGTGCGTACCGAACTCGGTCCTGTGCACATCCTGGTGACGAGCGCCGGCCTGGTGGACTTCTCGCCGTTCATCGAGATCTCGCCGCAGACCTGGCAGCGTCTCATCGACGTGAACCTCACCGGAACCTTCCACTGCGCCCAGGTGGCGGTACCCGACATGCTCGAAGCGGGGTGGGGCCGCATCGTGATGATCTCGTCGTCGAGCGCGCAGCGCGGCTCTCCTGGGATGGCCCACTACGCCGCATCGAAGGGTGCGCTGCTCTCGTTGACCAAATCCCTTGCCCGGGAATACGGCCCAGTGGGCATCACGGTCAACAACATCCCACCGTCGGGGATCGAGACGCCGATGCAGCATCAATCCCAGGCCGCGGGCTACCTGCCGCCCAACGAGCAGATGGCCGCCAGCATCCCGGTCGGCCACCTCGGCACCGGAGACGACATCGCCGCGGCCGTCGGGTTCCTGTGCTCAGAAGAGGCGGGTTTCATCACCGGTCAGACGCTCGGTGTCAACGGTGGATCGGTGATGTGATGGGAACGGGTAAATCGAAAAGCGCACCACAACAGGGAGGTTCACATGGCTCGGTGGCCTAAGCCGGCAGAGGGCAGCTGGACGGAACACTATCCCGAACTCGGCACGGGACCGGTGTCTTTCCGTGACTCGACGTCCCCGGAGTTCTACGAGCTCGAGCGGGAGGCGATCTTCAAGCGGGCGTGGCTCAATGTGGGTCGCGTCGAGGAGGTTCCGCGAGTCGGAAGCTACTTCACCAAAGAGATCGAGGTGGCCAAGACGTCGGTCATCGTCGTCAAAGGCCGTGACGAGCAGATCCGAGCCTTCCACAACGTCTGCCGCCACCGCGGGAACAAACTGGTGTGGAACGACTATCCGAACGAGGAGGTCAAAGGCACCTGTCGCCAGTTCACCTGCAAGTACCACGGCTGGCGCTACGCGCTCGACGGCGAGTTGAAGTTCGTGCAGCAGGCGGGCGAGTTCTTCGATCTCGACCAGCAGCAGTACGGGTTGAGCTCGCTGCACTGTGACGTCTGGAACGGGTTCATCTTCATCAACCTCGACAAGGAACCGCGTCAGAGCCTGCGCGAGTTCCTCGGACCAATGGTCACCGCCCTCGACGACTATCCGTTCGAGATGATGACGGAGCGTTACGATTTCGTCGCGCACAACAACAGCAACTGGAAGATCTTCGCCGACGCGTTCCAGGAGTATTACCACGTCCCGTCGCTGCACTCCCAGCAGGTGCCCGCAGAGGTGCGCCAACCCAATGCATCCTTCGAGTGCGGGCACTTTCAGATCGACGGGCCACACCGTCTGGTGTCCACTGCGGGGACCCGGCGCTGGTTACTCGCGCCCGAGTACATGTACCCGGTCGAGCGCGCCACGCGCAGCGGTCTGGTCGGGCCGTGGCGGACTCCGGAGACTCACCAGTCGGCCGGGCTGAATCCGGGCGGTATCGAGCCATGGGGTATCACCAACTTCCAGATCTTCCCGAACCTGGAGATTTTGATCTACCACGGGTGGTACCTGCTGTACCGGTACTGGCCTACGTCGCACAACACCCACAAGTTCGAGGCCTACAACGCATTTCACCCGGCGAAAACGGTGCGCGAGCGCGTCGAACACGAGGTGGCATCGGTGGTTCTCAAGGAGTTCGCGCTCCAAGACGCAGGCATGCTGGGCGGCACTCAGGCCGCGCTGGAGTACGGCCTGGACGAGCCAGTAGTCGACGACTATCCGCTCAACGACCAGGAAATCCTGGTCCGCCACTTGCACAAGGTGGCCGTCGACTGGGTCGAGGAGTACAAGAACGAGCGCCGTCCGGTGGGAGTATGAGCGTGTCAGGACAACGACTGCCCAGTGCATTCGCCGAACTCGAACCTTTCGCCGAGAAATGGTGCCTGCCAACCGAACCGGAACGGTGGGAGACCCGACTGGCCACGCCGATGCCGCAGATCCACCAGTTCTACGACACGTTCTCGCCTCGTTTCGAGGAGGCGATCGACTTCTGCGACAAGTTCCCGCTCGACGATCTGCCCGAGGACGTGCTGAACCTCCTGCACCTGATCTACTCGATGATCATGGTGTCGATGGCCGTCGAGGTCTTCGGCACGCAGAAGCCCGCCGACTCCGCCGACGCCGTGATCGACCGCGTCGGCGCACCGGTGCCGTGATCCCACCTTCATACGCTCCATCGGGAAAGGACGGGCGATGAGCCTGCTGACGATCAACAAATTGACGGAGTGCGTCGGTGCCGAAGTGGTCGGGGTCGACCCCGACCGCCTCGTGAGCGACGACTCGCTCGCGGAGGCGGTGCTCGATGCGCTCGAGCGCAACGGGGTGCTGGTCTTTCCGAACCTGCACCTGGATCCCGAGGCTCAGGTCGCGTTCTGCCGGCGGCTCGGCGATGTAGACCACTCCTCAGACGGGCACCACCCGGTCGGCGGCATCTACCCGATCACGCTGGACAAGTCTAAGAATGCGTCCGCCGCCTACCTGCGAGCGACGTTCGACTGGCATATCGACGGGTGCACGCCGACCGGTGACGAATGCCCGCAGAAGGCCACGGTGCTGTCCGCGGTCCAGGTGGCCGAGCGGGGCGGGGAGACGGAGTTCGCCAATTCCTACGCCGCTTACGACGCCTTCAGCGACGAGGAGAAGGAGCGGTTCGGTGCGCTTCGAGTGGTGCATTCGCTGGAGGCATCGCAGAGCCGGGTCAACCCGAACCCCTCGCCGGAGGAGCTGGTGCGATGGCGATCCCGTCCCACGCATGAACATCCGCTGGTCTGGACACACCGCAGTGGCCGCAAGTCCCTCGTGCTGGGGGCTTCGGCGCACTACGTCGTCGGCATGGACCGCGACGAGGGACAGGCGCTACTGGCCGAATTGCTCGAACGTGCCACCCAGCCGCACCTGGTGTACAGCCACCGGTGGTCGGTCGGCGACACGGTGATCTGGGATAACAACGGCGTCCTTCACCGTGCGGCACCGTACGACGCCGATTCCCCGCGAGAGATGTTGCGCACCACAGTGCTCGGCGACGAGCCGATCTTGTAAGGATGGCATCCACCCCGCGTCTGGAGCCGCTGCCCGCCGAGGAGTGGGACGACGACGTCCGCAGTGCGCTGAGCCCGCTGTTGCCGACCGAGCGGGCCAACCCCCGCGACGCCGGCAACATCGTGAGCACGCTCGTTCGTAACAAGGGACTCACGCGCGCGTACCTCGAGTTCAACGCGCACCTTCTGCTGCACTCGACGGTTTCCCCCCGGGTGCGCGAGGTGGCGCTGCTGCGCGCGGTGCATCTACGTCGGTCCGAGTACCTCTGGGATCACCACGTGCCCATCGCGCAGCGCGCCGGCCTGACGGTTGCCGAGATCGAGACCGTCCGCGCCGGCGAGGTGATCGACCCGGTCGACGCGCTCGTCGTGCGTGTCGTCGACGAACTGGAGAGCTCCAGCACACTGAGCGATGGCACCTGGTCGCAGCTGCGCGAGCAATTCGACGAACAGCAGGTCCTCGATCTCGTTTTCACCGTCGGCTGTTATCAGCTGCTGGCCGTCGCTGTGAGTGTCTTCGGCATCCAGCCCGAGGAGTACTGAGACCGGTCTTCGTTGACGGCGCGCAGCCGGTATGAAAACCTGATACCCAGGAATGAGAATCGCGTTCTCGTATCGAGAGATCGTCGGAACGGAGCAAGCATGTCGGAAGACCTCACAACGGTCGACTTCTTCAGGGACAGTCGGCTGACGGACGACCCCTATACGTTCTACGAGGCACTCCGCAACAAGTGTCCCGTCAGCCGCGAGGACCACTACGGTGTCACGATGGTCACCGGCTGGCAGGAGGCTGTGGACGTCTACAACGACGCGGACACGTTCTCGTCGTGCATCTCGGTCACCGGGCCGTTCCCCGGCTTCCCCGTGTCCCTGGAGGGGATGGAAGACAGGGACATCACCGACCTGATCATCGAGCACCGCGACGAGATCCCGTTCAGCGACCAGCTGCCCACGCTGGACCCGCCAACGCACACCAATCACCGCGCCTTGCTGATGCGGCTGATCACGCCCAAGCGCCTCAAGGAGAACGAGGACGCGATGTGGCAGCTTGCCGACGACATCCTCGACGACTTCCTCGCCCCGGGTGAGGGCGAGTTCATCAAGGGCTTCGCCGGTCCGTTCACGCTGCGCATCATCGCCGACCTCCTCGGCGTGCCCGAAGAGGATCGCCCCGAGTTGCTCGAACGCCTCGCGCGGGGAACTCATGGCAGCGGCCTCGGCAACGCGGACAAGGCGCTCACCAAGACGCCGCTGGAGTACCTGTACGACGTCTTCGCGACCTATGTGGAGGAGCGTCGCGCCGAGCCTCGCGCCGACGTGCTGACCGGACTGGCGACAGCGACGTTCCCGGACGGAACCATGCCTGAGGTCGGTGACGTGGTGCGCGTGGCCACCAACGTCTTCTCCGCAGGCCAGGAGACGACGGTGCGGCTGCTCAGCACCGCGCTGAAGGTGCTGGGGGAGCGGCCCGACATCCAGGCCAGGCTGCGGGAGGATCGCAGCTTGATGCCGAACTTCATCGAGGAGTGCCTGCGCATCGAGAGCCCGGTGAAGGGCGACTTCCGGCTGTCGCGGGTCCCGACGACCGTCGGCGATCAGGCGCTGGCCGCCGGTTGCACCGTGATGGTGATCAACGGCGCTGCCAACCGCGACCCGCGTCGCTTCGAGAATCCCGACACCTTCGATCCCGAGCGCAAGAACGCGCGCCAACACCTGGCATTCGGCCGTGGGATCCACAGCTGCCCCGGCGCACCGCTGGCGCGCGCGGAAACTCGGGTCGGGCTGGAGCGACTCCTCGACCGCACGACCGACATCCGGATTTCGGAGAGCAAGCACGGGCCGGCCGGCGACCGCCGCTATCAGTACATCCCGACCTATATCCTGCGCGGGCTCACCGAACTGCATCTGGAGTTCGACGTCAAATGAAGGTCGCGGTCGACGAAAACCGTTGCGCCGGCCACGGAATGTGCCTGACGCTGTGCCCTGAGGTCTTCGAGTTGACCGACGACGGATGGGCCGTCGCCGACCCGGCGGAGGTGCCCGCCGGTCTGGAGACTGCCGCCCGCGAGGCCATCGACAACTGCCCCGAACATGCGATCGCCGAGATCGACTGAGAAGAAGGAGATTCGAGTGCCCAAGGGCTATGTGATCATCACCGAGGACGTCAAGGACGCCGCAGGCATGGCCGAGTACGGCAAGCTGGCCAGCCAGACGATGGGCAAC
>NZ_DATCVM010000200.1:0-6605 GCF_036566845.1 Williamsia sp. | reverse complement strand
CAATCGGTCGCGGGGATCTTCTTGAGGTCCAAATGGCGGGCGTTCGGGGAAGTGTGCACAAGCTGATTACCGCTGCGTCTATGAACGCTTGGGTTCACAAATTGAACGGCACCACCGAGGAATTGGATGGTTCGAAACGATTGCTTGCGGAGCTGTGTCGCTTGCCAGGGTCATGGGACCACCTGATTGCCAGGGGGATGGGACCACCGTGGCGCGTTATTGAGGATGCTCGTCGGGTTCGGCTGGGTCAAGCTGACCGGGTCGAGTGCGTTGGCGGTAGGACGGTCCTTCGATGACCAGGGTGTGGGCTGCCGCGGTGAGTCGGTCGATCGCTGATTGGGCGAGCAGGGTGTCGGCGGTCATGGTCAACCATTCAACTGGAGCTGGCACATGTTCGTTGTGGCTGATTTCTCCTGCTAGCTGGGCTTTCGGCTGTTCTGCGTGTCTTAGCGATCGTCAAGGCGTGATCGCGATATGTTAGGTGTTGCCTTAACTGGTTAGGCGGGAAGAAGGTGTGCGGGGAGTGGAGGGTCTGCGGCTGATTCCCGGTGGCGCCGCACCGGTCGAGGCTGTTGCCGCCGATCCTGTTGTGTTTCAACGTGAATGCGTCGATGCATTCGTGGCGTCCTGGCATGCCCGAGGATTCAGCCCGGTGACGATCGACAACGATATCGGGCTGTTGGAGCGGACCTTGACGGCGCTGGGGTGTCCGGCGTGGGAGGTCACCAGCGAGGACATCGATCGGGTGGTCGGTGAGCTGGCGATGGCGGGGCGGGCGGCGTCGACGCGGCGGGAGTACGTGCAGATCTTCAAGGGGTTCCATCGGTTCCTGCAGACCCGCAAGGCTGCCGAGATCGAGGCCGCGTTCGGGGCGCGGCTGGTGTGCCCGGTGGATGAGTTCAACGCGTCCCGGCACGTGGGCGACGACTCGCCGGCAGTCGCGGCGCCGCCGACCCCGGAGCGGGTGAGCGCATTCTTCGAGTTCCTGAAGACTCGGATTGCCACCGCCCGCAAGTACGGGCCGGCCGCGCGGGACTATGCGATGTTTCGGACCCTGTATCACGCTGGGCTGCGGTCGGAAGAGTCAGCGCTGCTGGAGATTCCGGACGTGCATTTCGATCGTGGACCGTTCGGCAAGTTGCACGTGCGGTTCGGCAAGGCCGCCCACATGTCCGGTCCCCGGCCGCGGTGGGTGCCGATGCTGGACGGTCTGGATGTGTTGTTGCAGTGGTTCCTGGCCGACGTGCGGCCGAAGTTCCCGAACTCGCCGGTGCTGTTCGCCGACGAGTCCGGTGGCGCACTGCATCGGGGCACGATCCGCAACCGCCTGCGGTATCTGATGGAGCTGGAGGGGCGACCGGCGACCGAGCGATTCAGCCCGCACGCGCTGCGCCGGGCCTGCGCCACCCACAACTACGAGCGTGGTGTGGATCTGGTTGCGATTCAACAGCTTTTGGGGCACTGGACGGTGAGCTCGACCATGCGGTACGTGCGGCCGTCGGCGACGTTCATCGAGGACGCCTACCGACGCGCGGTCACCTCGACGCTGGCCGAGCTGAGCGGAGAGGATGGGACGGCATGAGGATTCGTTGGCGGCTGCGGATGGCCGCGGCCCAGCGCGAGGTATGGACCGGCACCGAACTGCGGCGGCTTTTGTCCGAGCGCGCGGGTCTGGAGTTGTCGGCGGCGTCGGTGTCAGCGCTGTTCACCAAGGAGCCAAGCCAGATCAAGGTCTCGACGCTGATCGCCTTGTGCACCGCGCTTGACTGCACCCCGGATGACCTGTTCGAGATCGACACCACCCCAGTCGAACAGCCTGCCGCACGACCGCGCCCGGTCGCCTCGCAGCCCAAGACCGCCACCGCGCGGGGCCGATCAATGCCGCCAATGTAGGCCCACCCAACGTTTCGGAACGGGGTGCGGCTGGTGGGGAAACGACAACGAGACTGCGTTGACTGCGGCGCACCGGTGGGATACATCGGCCGCGAGCACTGCTGCCACTGCACCCGCCGGTTGCGGGCGCAGGCCGCCAAGGCACGATGCCCGGGCTGCGGCTGGGACCGGATCGTGCTGCCGGAGACAGACCGGTGCATGCTGTGCTCACGCCGCTGCCGCGAATGCGGCGGTCCGATCAAATTCCGCGGTGAAACGGTATGCCGGCCATGTCAGAAGCGGGCCACGCTCGCCGCCGCGAAATCGACATGCCCGCGCTGCGCAAAGCCCGGCTATCTGCGCGAGTCGACGGGGTGGTGCGGCCCGTGCTCGCGGCCCCGCCCACCAAAGTATCCGCCCCGCATCTGTGTGTCCTGCGGTGAGCTGCGCCGCCACGCCGCGCACGGCATGTGCGGGCGATGTTGGCAGCGCCACCCGGACCGGCCGTTCGTGCGCGGTGAGACCCTGGCCGCTGCGCTCACTGAACCACCAGGCTGGCTCGGCGATTTCGTCGCGTATCTGGCCGCCCGTCACTGCCCCGCTCGCGCTTGCAGGATGATCGCCACGCTGGCTCGACTCCTCGAAGACGAACACCCCAACCACCCGCAGAGCGTGCTCGAGCGGTCCCGCCGACCTGGCCGGTCGATGGGATCACTGGCTCGCGCTCTGGAAGCGTTCTTCACCGAGCACGGCCTGGCGATGGCCACCGACCAGGACCAGCGGCTGGCCGCCGGACGACGGCAGAAACGGATCGACGCCACACCGGGTCCGATGCGCGTCGCTGTCGCGGCCTTCGCCGAATCCATGCTGCACAACCGCGACCGGGCCCGGCGTGCAGGCACCCGCCCCCGCTCCGACCGCACCATCGAGTCAGCGTTGACGATAGTGCGAGACCTGGCTCACTTCCTCGAAGCGCAACGGGGCAAGCAGGATTGGGCACTCGTGGACGTCACGGATATCGAGGCGTTCCTCGCCGAGTTGCCCAACACCCGAGCGCGACGTCTGACCGTGTTGGGCCAGTTCTTCCGGTTCGCACGCAATCGTCGCGTGGTGCTCGTGGACCCGACACACGGCATGTCAGCCAAGCGGCACAGGGGATTTCGTGGCCGCACACTCACCATCACGCAACAGCGCGACCTATTTCGCCGCTGGAGCGCCGACCCCGCTGCGCATCCGCACGAAGCCCTCTTCGGGCTCCTCGCCATATTGCACGGTGTCTCCAGCCGTGAGCTGCGCCTGCTGCAGGTCGACCACATCGACACCAGTGACCGCTCGATCCGCCTCGGCACGCGCCCCCACCCGGTGCCGCTGGACCCGGTCAGCTGGAACGCGCTGCAACGCAGCCTCGATCACCGCGACACCCAGCGCACCAACAACCCGCACGTGATCGTCACGCGCGGTACCAAAGCCGACCGGCGACCGGCGTCGGAGGCCTACATGAGTCATCTGCTCGATCCCTGCGGCCTGCCACCCAAGATGCTGCGCAGTACCCGGCTGGCCGATCTGGTCAATACGATCGACCCGAAACTCGTCGCGGCAGCCTTCGGGATGAGACCCGAAGGAGCGATGATCTATCTCGCCGATCACCTCGACGAGGGCCGACTGCCCGACCACCTCGCCCAACCCTGATACCTGCAAACATGTCACGTTTCAACGCCACTTCCGCACAGGTTCGCGCGAACAAGTGCGCTTTGGCGGGTTCGCGGTTGGATGTGACGATGGTGGTCTTGTTCTGGTGGCGTTCGACGACGATTTCGTAGAAGTCGCTGGTTTCGGTGGCACCGAGGGGCCGCAGCGCGAAGTCGTCGATGATGAGGACGTCGACGGCCGCCAGCCGGCGGATTTCAGCGTCGACGGTGTGGTCGAGTCGGGCGGCGCGTAGCCGGGTGAACAGTTTGTCGGATCGGGCAAACAGGACGCTGTGGCGGCGGCGAATGGCTATGTGCCCCAGTGCATTCGCTAGATGTGTTTTGCCTACGCCGACGGGTCCGAGGATGATTGCGGACTGTCCGGCGTCGAGGAATCGTAGCGAGGTCAGGTCGCCGAGCAGGGTGCGGTCGTAGCGCAGGTCCTGTTGCGCGGTCCAGGTGTCGAAACGCATCGTGGGGTCGAGGCCGGCCTTATTCGCCCGTAGGGCGGCTGATCGGGATTCGCGTCGAGATACCTCGTCGGCGAGCAGTGTTTCCAGGAATCCGATGTGGCTGAGTTTGTGCTGGCGGGCCAGGGCGGCCCGTTCGGGCAGGGTGTCGGCCAGGGCGCCGAGTTTGAGCGCCTTGAGCAGTCGGGTGAGGTCGGCGCCGACCGGGTCGGCAGGTGCGCGGTTGGTAGAGCTCATGTCAGCAGGCCCCCTCGGAGTCAGCGTTGGCGATGACGGTCAATGATGTTGAGGTGGTGTTGAATTCAGATGGATCACGCGAGAACCGGGTAGCGTTGTGGCCGACGGCCAGCGGCAGTACCGGGATCGTGTTCTCCGTGGCACGTTCGAGCATCGAGGCGATCTTGTTGACCGAGACGACCTCGAGGTCCAGCGAGAGCGAACATGCCTGCTCGACGCGACCGGCGCCGTAGCGGCGCACCAGGCCTTGGAGTCGGTAGACGGTGCGCATCCGGGTCCAGGGCAATGGATCATCGAGGATGCGTTCAGCGTAGATCCCGATGTTGGGGCCGTGTGCCGAGCAGGTGGCGATCAACGTCGTCAGGTCCCGCAATGCGTAGACGGCCTTGTGTTCGGGCAGATCGGCGCGGTCGGTGCTGCGGCCACCCGGAGGCTGGCGGGGATGGACTTTGACCAGCGTGCCGCGGTGATAGAACTTCACCAGCTCACTATCGGCGCGCACGTCCAACGCGGTGCCGATCCATTGCTCGGGCAGCGAGTACAGCGCTTTGGCGACTTCGGCGTGGAAGTCGCGGTGCACCTTTACGGTCTTGAACATCGGCACGTCGTAAGCGCCCGGCACCGGAAGCAGTAGGGCCTGTTCTTCGGTGGTGAACACCTCCACTGGCCGTGCACACGTGCTGCCGTGGATACGGGTTCCGGCAGTACGAAGACACCACGCGGTGACAGCCTGCTGTGCCTGCTCAATACTGGTGAATGTTTCACCGTCCCAGAAGTTTCGGCGGACGTACTGCACCGCGCGTTCCACCCGCGGTTTGTCTTTCGGGGAGCGCACCCGGGCCGGGTCGGTGAGGAACCCGACATGGCCGGCGTAGTCGAGCCAGCCCTGGGTGAATCGGGGATTGACCGCATCAGCGGCAGCGATCACCGGTTTGAGATTGTCTGGGATCAGCACCGTGAACACGCCACCGAAGAACTCCCACGCCGCCTGGCATCCGGCGATCACCGCCACCAGGGTCTGCGAGTAGGTCAGCCACACGAACATGTGTCGGGAGTAGACGGCGGTGAAGATCAGCGCGTGCACCTTGCGGCGCCGCCCATCGTCGGCGTCGGTGAGCATCCCGAGGTAGCCGAAATCGATCTGGCATTCCACCCCGGGATCCCCGTCGGCGACCCGCACGGTGGTGTCCTTGCGGCCGAAACCGCAACGCTCGGTGGCGAATCGGTTCAACGTCCGATACGGCACCACGCACCCCTGCCGGGCCAGCAGGGTCTCGATCTTGGTGATCGTCAACGGACGCTGCTCACCATCGCCGGCCACCCACGCGGTGATCTGATCCTCGAAGCCCAGCAGCTGTTCCCACGCTGCGCCGTGGCCATCCGGGCGTACCGGGCGCACCGCGTCGGCGACCGCCCCGATCAACCCGTCGTCGACGGCCTCAACGCCGTCGCTGCGGTGCAGACCAGCCGCTTGCGCGGCCTCGACGTAGCGGCGCACCGTTTTGCGGTCCACGCCGCAATGCGCGGCGATCGTGCGGTAGCCCGGTGCTGGTAGCCCGGCGACCCCCAGCCACACCCGCAGCACTTCCCTGATCTCGTTCACACTGACCTCCCGAAAAGCCATGCCCGCCGCCTCCGTGACTTGGACCCGTCACGGCGATCAAACGAACAGATGAAGAGACCACCGACGCGACGCGCCGGTGGTCCCATAACTGGCAATCCAGGTGGTCCCATCACCCTGGCAAAATCAGCTCACACTGGTCCCATCCCCCTGGCAGACGACACTTGTCCTCTTCGCCCCGGATACGACTGTGAAGCGCCTCGATTTCCTCGTCGCTGGGGCGGGCATCGCGTTTCGCCCACTCGGTGGCGCCGCGGAATGCGTCGACGCGGGCACGAGTCGCTTTAAGATCGAGCAGGCGGCGGCGCATCTCAGGCAGGTACGAGGGGTCACTGCTGAACGATGCGCACCCGAAGCATTGGTGTCGGATCGGGCACCCATACCCCTCGGCGGCGACATTCTGCGGGTTGGAGCACTTTCCGAAAGGAACTGCGACAGTGGTGCGTTGGTCGGTCAACTGCTGGGTGTGTCCCATCGATCCGATGACGAGGGAGTCGCCGACGATGACGAGGTTGCCGACTATCTCCGCGGCTTCACGCCGCCGTTTTTGTGGGATGCGGTAGTAACCCATGGTGGTCTTGATTTGTTCGTGGCCCATGAGCTCCCGGAGGACGTCGGGAGAGGTGCCAGCGTCGGCGTGGCGCTGTGCGTAGGTGTGTCTGAAGGAGTAGGCAACCACTTTCTTGCGGTCGAAGGAGCGGTGGGTGCCATTGGCGG
>NZ_DATCVM010000199.1:0-32309 GCF_036566845.1 Williamsia sp. | reverse complement strand
GCTGGAGTCCTGGACCCAGCCGCCGCCGATGATGGCCAGCAGCAGGAGCCCGACGCCGATGAGGCTGGTCTCGATGACCCGGCCCGGCCGCAGCGTGCGCAGGTAGAAGCCCATGAACAGCGCGATCGGGATGGTCATCGCGAGAGAGAAGACACCCCAGGGACTTTCGGCCGGCGCGTTGACAACCACCAGCGCCAGCACCGCGATCAAGATGATCATGATCGCGAACACCGCGAACACCGCGAACACCGCGAACACCGCGATCAGCGCCGAGAATCCGCCGACGTCACCGAGTTCGTCGCGGGCCATCTGACCGAGGCTGCGACCCCGCCGTCTGATGGAGATCGACAACACCAGATAGTCCTGGACGCACCCGGCGAACACGGCGCCGACGATGATCCAGATGGGTAGGAGACTGCTTCACCATTGTGGCGCGCGTCACGCTACACCCGGATCGGATCGGCGATCTTCACCCCCCTCCGATCGTCGGTTCGCAGGTCTATCGGGTAATGGTGCTCTTGCCCAATGCCAGTCCGGCGAAGGCGGCCACCATCCATGCGCCACCCACGACTCCCGGGAATCCGGGCAGGGCGAACGCCGCCACGGTGGCGATGACCGGCAGCAATGCCAGGATGCTGACCACGCCGATCCAGCGGGAGATCAGTCGCTCGCGCAACGCCATCCAGGCGATCGCCCCGGCTGCGACGGTCACACCGAGGTAACCGATGAACGAGCCGAAGTCATTGAGCACGAACAGGACATAGAGTCCGTCCTTGTCGAAGGTGCCGTCCTCGTTGCCGCCGTTGTACAACCCCATCGCGCCCTTCCAGCCATAGCCGAGTGAGAGTGCGCCGGCCGATGCGGTGAAGGCGAGAGGGACCACTCGGGCGGCGGTGCTGCTCGGGGTGCGCGGCTCGACATGGCGGCGCCAGGCCGCGGCGAGGACCAGCAGCAGAGCAACGGTCAGGTATCCGGCGATGATCGAGCCGTGGGCCTTGCCGCTACTGATGTCGTCGACAATGTCCGCGTTGTAGGCCTTGTTCTCGTCCCATTCGGGATGGATGTCGAAGGCCAGAGTGCCGGCCAAGGCCCCGATTCCGGCAGCCACGCCCACCCAGGGCCAGCGGCTCTTCGACGTTGTCGGTTCGGTCGAGGTCTCCGTGACCTGGCTGATCGGTGTGGTCATCGCGGTTCTCCTGTGGTCGGGGGTGGTTGCTGCCGTCGGTTGACATGGCAGGAACTGTGCGGCGGGACGGATCCCGGGCAACAGGGACTCCTGCCCCTGATCGCCGGGAATCTTCGTCCGAGCAGCGACTTCGACGTATCGGGCGTGCCACGATGGTCGGGTGATCGCTCCCGTCCGCGCCGCCGGTGACCGGCTTGGTGATGTCGCCGACCGATTGGGCGATCCCGTCCTGCGACGACTCGCGGTGGGTTGTGCACTCACCGCGATCGCCTCCGCGGTGGGGGCATTGCTGCTGCATCACCAACTGACCCTGCGGGTCGACGTGGAGTCGGTATTCGTCACCGACGTGGTGCTCGGATCGGTGTGGCCGATGGCGGGGGTCGCGGTGTTGTGGCACCAACCGCGAAACCGGTGTGGCTGGCTGCTCGTCGCCACCGGACTGATCAGTGTGTACCTGCTTCTGGGCCAGTACAGCGTGTGGGACAAAAAGGTGTCACCCCTGCCGCTGGCGGGCCTCGCCGACTGGGTCTCGATGTTCGGCTTTGTTGTCTACTTCTTCGTTGTGCCGTTGTTGCCGTTGATATTTCCGGACGGACACTTCGCGTCACGGCTCGAGCGGATTCTCGGAAAGACGGTGATCGCCCTGGCGACCGCGGCCATGTGTGCCCGGATGCTGGTGCCGGGCCGTGCCGATGTCGATGCGGCGGTGGAGAATCCGATCCAGATCGACGCGCTGTTCCCGCTCAATTACGTGACGCTCGTCTGCTCATTTCTCTGCCTGGGTGTGGCCACACCACTCGCAGTGATCGCGACCATCCGGCGTACCCGACACTCGGTCGGGGTGCAGCGGGCGCAGCTGCAGTGGTTCATGGTCGGTGGGATAGTGCTGGCCAGTGGTCTGCTGGTGGCACTCCTCGTCGGTGAATCGGACGTCGGCAACACCGCATTCGTGGCCGCGTTGCTGGCCCCGCCGCTGGCGGTGGTCGCGGCGGTGATGCGATATCGATTGCGGGACGCCGAGTTTGCGCTCAGTCGTTCCATCGTCTTGGTTGTTGTTGTCGGATTGGTCGCCGCGGGCGGCGGGCTGCTGCTGTGGCAGATCGATCCGGAGCTCGCCGGGTCGCGGGCCGGAGTCGCGCTGGTGGTTGTCTGTGTTCTCGGTGCGTTTGTGGTCCGGGCCGGTCTGCAACGCCTCATCGACGACTGGTGGTTTCCACAGCTGCGGGGCGCGAGGACCCTGGCTCCGAAGATCTCGGCAGCGGTGTCGTTGGCGTCGGAACCCCGCGGCGCCCTGTCCGATCTGATTCTCGCGCTGCAGACCGAATTGCGTTTGCCGTACGTGGCATTCGAGGGTGTGGTCCGGGTCGGGGAGGGGCTGCGGCCCGATCGGGTGATCGTCATCGAGGCAGTTGCGTTGGGACGCAGGGTGGGCCAGCTCGAGGTGGCGCCGCGGCGAGCCGGCGAGGAGTTCACCGGAGACGAACGGCAACTGCTCGAACAATCCGCGGCCCATGCCGCGATGATGGCCTACGCCGCCTCCCTGGTCACCGAGACCGAGAACAGTCGGGCCCGGATCGTTGCCGCCAGGGAAGAGGAGCGGCGTCGCCTTCGCAACGACCTGCACGACGGTGTCGGACCGGCGCTGGCAGGCATCGCGCTGCAGATGGATGCGCTGGCGGCATCGTTGCGCAAGGGCGGCGACGACGCGGATGCCGAGCAGGCCAAGACAATTCGCAATCGCGTCCGGGATGCGGTGGGGCAGGTGCGGGCGGTGTCGCACGGACTGCGTCCGCCCGTCCTGGATCAGCTCGGCCTGGCCCAGGCCCTGCAACAACTGGTGGACGGGCTGGGTTCGATCGACGGTGTGGTGCAATGCGACGACCTGTTCGACCTACCCGCCGCGGCCGAGGTCGCCACCTATGTGATCGCGGCCGAAGCGGTCACCAACGTCGTCCGGCACAGTGCCGCGTCGCGGGTGCGGATCGACGTCGAACGAGACGAGGTACACCTCGAATTGCGGGTCAGTGACAACGGTCGCGGAATGCCGCCGCGCCCCACACCGGGGGTCGGACTGACCAGCATGCGACAACGGGCGGCGGAGGTCGGAGGCCGGGTCGAACACCTGGGCGCAGCCGGCGGCGGGACCGTGGTCAGACTGATACTCCCGATGAAACCCGTTCCGGCGCAAGGAGAGGCTGCCCACCTGTGACCACCGTCCTGGTTGTCGACGATCACGCACTGTTCCGCGCCGGGATGCTGGCGGTCCTGACCGCGATGGACGACGTCGAGGTGGTCGGCGAAGCGTCCGATGGCGAAGGCGCGCTGGTCGCGATAGACGAGTTGCGTCCGCAGGTTGTGCTCATGGACCTGCGGATGCCGGGTATCGGCGGGCTGGCGGCGACGGCCCGGGTCGCCGAGCGGTATCCCGATGTCTCGGTGATCGTGCTGACCATGAGCGAGGACCCGGACTCGGTGTTTGCCGCATTGCGCGCCGGAGCCCGCGGCTACCTGCTCAAAGAGGCCGAAGCCGACGACGTGCAACGCACCATCGCCGCAGTTGCCAGGGGAGATGCGGTCTTCGGGCCCCGGGTGGCCGAACAGGTGGTCGGATTCTTCGCCGCGCACGGACAGCGGTCTTCGGAACCACGAGCCTTTCCCGAACTCACCGGCCGGGAGTCCGAGGTACTCGATCTGATGGCACGAGGTCTGGACAACGCCGCCATCGCGAGACGACTGTTCCTGTCGGAGAAGACGGTCCGTAACCGGGTGAGTGAGATCCTGTCCAAGATGCGGGCCCGGACCAGGGCAGAAGCGGTCGCCAGGGCCCGCGACGCGGGGATCGGCGAGTCCGCGGATTGAGTCGCGGATTGTCGGGAGCCGGCCTAGCGGTTGCGGACCTTGGCGAGGCTCTGCGTCCAGGCGAGCCTGGTGATGGCAGACAGGTGGGCCGGGTTGGCGCTCTCCTTCGCGAGCAGGACGAGGGCCAGGGCCTTCGCCGATGTAGATGCCTTGCTGAAATGTCCGGCGTCACAAGGCGGTTGCGGATCGTACTCGATCGCCAACTGAATCGCCTCGGCCCGGGTTGTCCCGCCGACCTTCCCTGCGATCGACAAGGCGAGGTCGATCCCCGCAGACACTCCCGCGCTCGTGACCACGCGGCCGGAGAACACGATTCGCTCATCACCGACGGGTGTCACGCCGAACAAGCGCAGCGAGGGCAGCGCCTGCCAATGGCTGGTGGCACGCTGACCGGTCAAGATGCCGGACGCGGCAAGGATGACGGATCCAGCACAGACCGACGACGTCCATATTGTGGTCTCATGCACCCGGCCGAGCCAGGCCAGCAGCAGCTGGTCCCGGGCGTGAATCCCGACGGACGAGCTGCCGCCGGGTACCACAACGATGTCGGGGTACGGGGTCTCGGACAGGGTGTGCGTCGCCCCGAGTATCGCGACACCGGAGTCGGCGGTTATGGGACCGGTCTCGTGCCAGACGAATCGGACCTCGGCGTCCGGGAGGAATCTGAGAACCTCGTACGGGCCGATCACATCGAGGGCGGTGAAGCCTGGGTACAGAACGATCGCTACCTGGGTCATGTGAACACTCCGAGTTCGGGTCAGGTGGTTTCAGGGACTGTGATCCCGAGGCCGGGATCGGTCTGGGCAAACGATTGCCGGTAGGTGTCGGGGGGTATCCCCAGGCTGCGCAGGAAGGCGCGACGCATCACTTCGGCGGAGCGGAAGCCGCACCGAAGTGCGATGAAAGCATTTGTGTCGCCCGATGTTTCAAGGTGCGCCCGGGCCAGGTCAACTCGGACCTTCTCGACGTAGCGGCCCGGCGGTGTCCCCACTTCCGCGGTGAACAGCCGGGTGAAGTGCCGCTCACTCATCCCGGCCCGATCGGCGAGATCGGGTATGCCGCACGGCTGTGAGGGATCTGCCTCGATGTACTCCTGTGCGGCGCGGACAGGTGTCGATCGGGCCCGTGGCGTCCACACCGGCGGTGCGAACTGGGATTGGAATCCGGACCTGCGGCGATAGATCACCAGCCATTGGGCCACCGACTGCGCGACGTTCTGATCGTGGTCGTCCTCGAGGAGGGCCAGTGCCAGGTCGATTCCCGAGCTGACTCCGGCCGAGGTCCAGACTCTCTTGGAACTGCGACGGAAGATCGCGGACGGATCGACCTCGACAGCCGGATATCGGCGCTGGAGTTCGTCGGCCAGTGCCCAGTGTGTGGTCGCGGGCAGTCCGTCGAGCAGACCGGCTTCGGCCGCGAGAAACGCCCCTGTGCAGACTGTGGCGATGCGAGTCGACCGGAAGCCCTCGTCGGCCAGCCATGTCACGCAGTCAGGCCGCGCGCTGGAGTCGATCGCGCCGACGCCGCCCGGGATGATCAGCGTGTCGATGTGGGGTCCTGGTTCGGGCAGCGGACACGTGTGGAAGGTGAGCGAACCGCTCGCCCGCAGTGGTTCTCCGGTCGGTGACGCCACGACGACCTCGTAACCGTCGCCCTCTGGAAGCAGGAGCGTGGCGGTGTCGAACACTTCAGCCGGTCCGACCAGGTCCAGCGCTTGAACACCTCCATATGCGAGTACGACGACTGTTTTGGTCACCAAGTCAGCATCTGCCACTCGCCGCCTGTCGTCCAGGACACATATCCCACGATTCCGGACATCGCGCCGATCCGTGACCTCAGCGGCGCCGGGAATCCGGTGCTCGACGTGGATTGCTTCGGTAGGTTCACCACATGGAGCGAATGGCACCGGTCGACGCCCAGATGTACTGGATGTCGGACAAGATCCCCAACGACCAGTTCCTCCTCTATGCCTTCGACGGTGCGCCGGAACAGTTGGATGACGCCATTGACGACGTCCTCGATCGGGCCCGGGCCGTGGCCGATCTGGGTCTGCGGATCGCTGACGTCGACTGTGCTCTGGACTACCCCTACTGGGTCCGCGGCGGGGTCGACCGCGAACAGGTTGTGGTGCACGGCGACGCGGCCACCGACTGGCCCGATTGCCTGCGCACCGTGGCTGCTCTCGCCGAAGATCAGCTCGATCCGCGTGGGTCCACGTGGCGGTTGCACCTGGTGCAGGCCGTCGAAGGCGTGCCGAACTGCGGGCCGGTGGCCACCGTGGCGGTCCTGCAGGTGTCTCATGCACTCGCCGACGGCATCCGGTCGTCCGCTCTGGCCCGTGCGATCTTTGCCCCGCAACCGCCGGGAGACCCGGTGACCGCCCAGGCACAGACTCCGTACTCGGTGGTGCAGGCGGTCGCCCTGGCAGCCATCCGGTTTCCCAAACAGATCGGCTCGTTGGGGTGGCGGGCCGTGGAGGCCACTCGCACTCATCGGCAACTCGTCGACGACGTGGCCTGCGGCGCAGTGCCGCCGCCGTCCCAGGGCAGGCCGCTGCTGTCCACCAACAGTCGTCCCGAAGGCGAGCGGGCGGTCCGCACCCTGGTGTTCCGGCGCGACGACTTCCCCGGGCCGACGGTGACGATCAGTGCGCTCACCGCGATCTCGCTCGCACTGTCCGATCATCTGCGGTCGACCGGCGAGGACCCCGACACACTCGGCGCCGAGGTGTCGATGGAGAAGTTCGGAAAACCGATGGGGCGTAACCATTTCCGCAATGTCGGAATCGGCCTGTATTCGGGGACCGCGGCACTGGAGGTCCGGACCAGGCAGATCGCGGGGGCGTTGGGGGAGCGGCAACTCCGGAACAGCCACCCGGCCCTACGGGCGTCGGACGAAGCATTTGCGGCGATCCCGGCGCCCTTGTTGCGGTGGGGCGTCTCCCAATTCGACCCGGCCGTCGTACCGGCTTCGGTGAGCGGCAACACCGTCGTGTCGAGTGTGAACCGGGGTGTGGCGGACCTGCGGTTCGGAGACCGGCCGGTGGTCTTCACCGCCGGCTATCCGGCGCTGTCGCCGGTGATGAGCGTGACGCACGGTGTGCACGGCATCGGCGACAACGTGGCGATCAGCGTGCACGCGTCGCAAGCGGCGATCGAGGACATCGACGGCTACATGGACATGCTGCGGGCGTCGGTCGCGTGGAACCAGATCGTCAGGGCGTCCGGCCGTTAGCCTGGGCTGGGAGCGTGGATCTGAATCAGTGGTTCGGCCTTGGGCTGGGCTCTGTCGGGTGGGATCTGTTTCGGCCGGCTGGGTGGAGTTGGCGGACGGACAATATTCGAACGTGCAGAGTCAATCCCAGTGAACCTCTTCAGCATTTCGACGATGCTCACCATCACATGGAATGCTCGCGAAAGTCACACAGGGTGGGCAGCGGCCCTACGGGAGCCTGTCGTCGATGATCAGGCGGGGTGATCGGTCCGTCCCATTGTGACGTTTGTGCAAAATTTGGGCCGCGGTGCGCCGGTGACCCGCACCAGTCGGGGGATGCCGGTACTGTGATCGTACAAAGTACGATCCATCGTCCGAGACCCTGTGTCGAGGTCTCGAATGCGAAAGGGCATCTGTGTTCTCAAGGTGGTCGCATCGTTCAGCGCCAGCACCGGTACCGCCGGGGACCGCTCGGATAGAGGTCAACGCGGAGACCATCGAGGTTCCGGAGAACGCGTCTTTGGCGCGCGCTCTGCGTGATCACGGCCTCACGTCCATCAAACTCGCCTGCGAAAGAGGGGAGTGTGGAGCGTGCACGGTGCTGGTCGGTGGACGTCCGACGATGTCCTGTGTGACTCCTGTCCCGTTGGTGGACGGGCCGGTCGAGACGTCGGAGGGGCTCGTCGGGGAGTCCCGTGAACTCAGGGAGGAGTTCGCCGAGCGTGGAGCATTTCAGTGCGGCTTCTGCACTCCTGGACATGTTGTCCATGCGACCGCCCTGCTCCGTGAGGGACGCGACGGCGATCCCGATGAGATGGTGGAAAGGGTGCGGGATTCATTGTCCGGCAACATATGTCGTTGCACCGGATACGCGGGGATCGTAAGTGCGGTCTGTGCTGTCGCCCGGGGTGCCGGCGGAGAGGCAAGTCGGCCATGACGTACATCGGATCAAGTGTTCGGCCCATCGATTGGGATGCGCGGAGTCGAGGTGCCGTGGACTACGTCGCGGATCTGCCCCGGACCGATCACCTCTTTGCCGCGGTACTGCGATCTCCGCATCCGTTGGCCAGGATCGTTGCGATCGAGACCGCATTTGCCGAACGAATGCCTGGTGTTGGGGCAGTCATCACGAGCGCCGACTTCCGGCCGGGTGTCCGGTATCTGCATCGCGGTGCTCCGCTGGATGATCGACCACCCCTGGCCGACGGAATCGTCAGGCATGTGGGCCAGGAGATCGCGGCGGTGGCGGCCGACACCTACGAGCAGGCCCTGGCGGCGTGCGCCGCGATCGCCGTCCGCTACAAGGTGCTCAAGGCGCCGGTGACGCCGCAGCAGGCTCTGGCCCCAGGAGCATTCGGGTTGCACGACAGGTCCTCTGGTGAACGCAATGTTGCCGTCCGTTTCGCCGGAGACTGGGGTGATCCGGAAGCGGGACGTAAGCGCTCGACGGTCATCGTCGCCGGTTCGTTTGTCTACCCGAGCCTGTCCCATGCCGTGATGGAGCCGAATATCACCCTGGCGCAGTGGGACGAGGACCGGAGTCGGGTGGAGTTGTGGACGTCGACGCAGGCGCCCTGGTTCATCACCAAAGAAGTGGCGCACGTCCTCGGGATCGACCAGGACGACGTGATTTGCCGGGAAGTTGCTGTCGGTGGCGGATTCGGCTCGAAGTCGAAGATCTCCGAGCACGAGACACTGGCAGCGGCGCTGAGCCGGAAAGCGCTCAGGCCGGTGCTCCTGGCTCAGACCCGCGAGGAAGAGTTCGCCTCGAACAAGGTTCGGCACCGCTTCGAAACCACGATCACCACCGGCGCGGACGCCGACGGCGTGTTGCAGTACTGCGATGCCCAGATCCTCACGGACAACGGCTCGTACAACCACACCGGCCCATCGGTGATGCGGGTCGGGGTCATCACCCTCGGGTCGCTCTACCCCATGGCCGGTGTGCGTTTCGACGCGAGGTTGGTCGACACCGCGACCCAGCCCGGCGGGTCGTTTCGAGGGTACGGAACGCCGCAGGTGTCACTGGCCAGTGAGGCGCAGGTCGACGAGATCGCCGACAAACTGGACATCGACCCTATCGAGATCAGGCTCCGCAACCTGCCCGAGGCGGGAACCACCACCCTGGCCGGCTACCAACTGAGCACCGTTGCACTTCGAGAATGCCTCGAAACCGTTCGGCGTGAGTTGACGTGGGACGATCGCAGGCACCCGACTGGCACGCAGCGGGGCCGGTGGCGCAGAGGGCTGGGTGTTGCGGCCGGATCACACGGCAGTGGCGCCTACGCCTATCCCAACGCCAACAGAAGTGACGCTGCCATCGACGTCTTCGCCGATGGCCGGGTACGCGTTCGCTTCGGTGGTGCCGATGCGGGAACCGGACAACGGACGATTTTGGCGCAGATCGCGGCGGACACCCTCGGTGTCGCCATCGAGAATGTCGAAGTTCTGTCCATCGACAGCGAAGAGACGCCGTTCGATCTGGGCGCGTGGTCTTCTCGTGGCACCCACATGACCGGGATGAGCGTCGGAAAGGCCGCCCGGGAGGTGGTCGAACTCCTCCGGGACAGTGCGTCGAAGATTCTCGGTGTCCCCCCGGGTGAACTCGAGTTGGCGCGAGGGCGTATCAGTGGCCCAGACGGAAACGGTGTACCCATCGGCGCGGCCGCCCTGGATGCGGATGGGGCGGCAACCGATGGATTGTTCCACGAGACAACGTATTTGCTCGAAGGGACCGAGCCGATCCTTCCCGATCGCAACACGTCGAATCTCTCACCCACGTATTCGTTTGCCGCACATGGTGTGGAAGTACTTGTCGACACCTATACCGGGAAGGTCGAGATCGTCGACTATGTCGCCGCCCACGATGTGGGATTCGCGATCAATCCGACCTTGGTCGAAGGGCAGATCATCGGGGGTGCCGTGATGGGAATCGGGGGAGCGCTAGGGGAAGAGACGCTCCGGGAGGGCGGCACGGTCGTCAACAGTGCTTACGTCAACTACGCGATGCCCCGCAACGCAGACGTGCCCACCATCCGCCCATTCCTGGTGGGGTCGCCAGATGCCAAGGGCCCATTCGGCGCCAAGAGTGTGGGGGAGATATCGATCGTCCCACCTGCGGCGGCGATTGCCAACGCGGTCGCGAACGCCCTGGGCGTCCGGATCACCGAATTGCCGATCACACCTGACAAGGTGGTCGCGGCGGTGGCGGCGAGCCAGGGACGGTCGCGCCGCATCCACAAGGGACTGCGGGTCGGGCTTCGCTGGAACGCGATGCTGCGCGGCCTCTATCCGTTGGGTCTGCACCATGTGTTGCATACCTGGGGGACCAGGCTCGGGCGGGGTGTCGGTCATCACACGGCCGAAGAGGCGATGTCGCGCATTGTGCGCCGACCCGACACACTTGATGAACTCCGGCGTCAGGTGGCGTCCGGCGCCGTCCCGGTTGGCGGTTCGAGCGATGCGATGGTCGCTCATCGACGCCGTCCGCAGATGCCGTTGGTGTTGGCGAGCGTCGGCGGCGTCGATGAACTCACCAGGATCAGATTCATGGACGACGGGCGGTGTGAAATCGGTGCGGGCGTCACATTGTCAGTTGTGGAACGTGAGTCTGAGATGCTGTCGCTGCTCGCGCAGGCGGTCGCAACAATCGCATCCCCGCAGATTCGCAATTCCGCCACGGTGGGCGGAAACCTGTTGCAGGAGAAGCGTTGCCACTTCTTTCGGAACGGGTTCCCGTGCTACAAGCGCAACGGTGTGACCAGCCCCTGCTATGCGGTGATGGGCGAACACCGTTTCGGCCATGCGGCCATCGGCGGGCACCGCTGTCAGGCGGTCACCCCATCCGATCTGGCCTCGGCGTTCATCGCCCTCGACGCCCGGGTCCGGTTGATTCGCGGCGACCGGACCAGGGAACTGGCGATGTCTGATTTCTTGGTCGGCCCCGGAGAGACCGGCATCGGTGACGGTGAGGTGTTGACAGCGGTCATCGTGCCGGCAGCTGCCGTGGGCAGGGTCGGTGTCTTCGAGAAGTTGGCGCTGTACACGGGTGATTTCGCGATGGTGTCGGCAACGGTCTCGGCTGTACCGGGCCGGACCGGCGCGCTCGAGGACTGGCGCGTCGTGCTGGGAGCGATCTCGCCCCGGCCGCTGCGTCTGAGCCGGGTGGAGAACTGCCTACAGGGCGTGTCTCCGGCGACGATCGCCGACATGACAGACATGGTGCGTGAGCAGTGCGACGCCGAGCTGAATCAGATCGCCGACCCGCTACCGGGAACCGTGTGGAAGCTCGATGCCGCGGCCGGTCTGGTGGCGACGGCGGTCGCGAAGATGTCGGCTCAGTAGGTTCCTGCTGCGAGCGCGCTCGCGAACAACGTTATGCCGATGCTGAACTGATGGTCCGCGCTCAGGGCAACAATGGCCTCGGGGTTCGACGAGATCGTCTCGAACTTGTCGTGGGGGAGGGTGCGGTAGAACGCGACTCGCTCGGCGCGGACGTCCTCGTCCGCATCCTGATTCCACGTGCGAGGGCTCTGATACTGGGCGAAGCCCAGGGTGTAGATGATCATGACCCCATATGCGTGTACGGCTGTCGGGCCATCGAGACCGGCTGCGATGAAGCGGGCCAGTACCTGTTCCATTCCGCCTTCGAGTGCGTGTGGGCTGTCGGTGACGCGCTCGAGCAACAGTCGACCGGCGGCAGGGTGCTCTCTGATCAATTGGAGAAATGCGTGAGCCACCGCGGGCAGCACCTGATCGATGGGGGCGTCCGCGTCGACCTTCGGAAGGCAGAATTCCCCGAGAATGGAATCGCAGATCGCGTCGAGCAGAAGATCCTTGCTGGCGAAGTAGCTGTACAGCGTCATGGCGCCGGCATTGACTTCGGTGGCGACCCGTCGCATGGTCACGGCATTGAGACCCTCGTCGTCGGCGACGCGGATCGCGGCCTCGACGATCATCTCCGTGGTCAGGGTGGGGGCGTTTGCCCCACGCCGAGAGCGACGACCGTTGTGCTGGTCAACCATGTGCGCATCCTATCCAGGTGAGGGTTCTGTTGTGCGAATCATCAGAGCAGCGGCCGCGGCCGCCATCAACAAGGTCAGGCCGATCGTCCACCACGCTTGGAGAAGTCCGAATCGGGCGTTGACGAGCGCGAACACGACCGGTCCGGTCGTGCATCCGGCGTAGAACGCGGCTTGCGAACGGCCACTGGCCACTGCCACGTCGTGAGGCCGCATCAGCGTCACCGACAGGTTGATCAGCGTGCTCGGGCCCCATGCGCCGCAGTACGCCACGACCAGGGCCGGGGCGAACGCCCACCAGTGAGGTATCGCAATCGTTCCGTAGCCGATGACACCCAGCAAGAGAAGCCACGCCATCATCCGCAGGCCGGCATCGAGACGACCCGCCGCTCGTTTGCCAGACCAGATCCTCACTGCCGCACAGGCGGTACCGGCGACGGTGATCGCAATCGTGATCGACGAGCTCGCGACGTCCGACGTGGTGCCGGTGATGGCCGAGAAGCTTGGTATGCAGGCGCCCGCTCCCCCGCACACCGCGGCCACCGCGAGCAATGACCGGAACGGCGCTGCGGTCGTCGGCCGGTCACCAGGGCCGGCGGACTCGGAAACCCGGACCTTCGTTGCTGCTGCCGGTGCCGGAAGTGTCCGGCACAGTACGCATACGACGAGCGCAGCACCGGCGTACGCCAGTCCGACGAAACGCCAGGGAACCCGATCTCCTGCGATCGCAAGAGCGAAGCCGGCGGCGATGCCGGCAAGCGGGATCGCCGCTTGAACGGTACCCAGTGCGAGGCCTCGACGATGCGTCGGTATGGAACTGAGCGCAGTGTTCACGGCCGGTTGGATCAACGCGTTTCCCGCCGCAGCGGGCAACATCGCGGCGATCAGGGCGCCACTGTGGGATGCGCCGGCAATGACGGCCAGTGAGATCCCACCGCAAAGGGTCTGGGCGGTCAGGGCATTGGGGACACCCCATTTGGGAACGAGCATGCCGCCGATGGGTGACAACACTGCGGACACTCCGAAGAAGACGGCATTCATCGTCGCGAGCAGTCCGACGGTGATCGGGAGATCCGAGGATATCGCAGTGGCCATCGCGCCCGTGGCGAACAGTGGTGAGACCGCGATGACCATCGCCGAGACAAGGAACGGTAGGACCGCCCGCTGTCCACGGCCGGATTCGAGCGCGTCGGCGGTGGTCAGTTCTCGACCCCGCAGATGTCTACGGCGACTGCGACCAGGTAACGCGCCAGACGGACCACCGATCGCAGATCCACCACGTTCATACCCGACGGAAAATCGACACGAACTGGCGCCTTCTCGTCGATACGATCCATTCCCACTCGGGCAGTGGGGATTCCGCGCGATCGCAGTATGTTTGCATCAGTTGCGCCGCTGTTGCCGACGATCGGCTCGTGAGGTCGACCCTCGACGTTCTCCCAGGCCGCGATACAAGATTGCACCACCGGATTCGCTGGGTCCGTGACGGAACCCGGTATCGCCAGTATCAGTTCACTGTCCACCGAGATCTCGGGGTGCCGTCGTCGGATCCCGATGATTGCGGATTCGAACTCCCGCTTGACATCCATGACGGAGGACCGCGGATTGGTGCGTAGATCGATTCGGAAGCGGCACAACGCAGGTGCCGCAGACAGGAGGTGAGGCCACCCCGCCTCGATGGATCCGATGTTCCCCTGGGGGCTGACCTGTCCGTTGGTGTGCGCGGCCGTGTACTGGGCAAACCACGCCTCGATCTCGGTGATCACCGTGGCCGCGCTGACGATCGAGTTCTGGTAGGCGATACGGTGCCGGCTACCGACATAGCTGTAGGTGCCCTGAACCCGGACCTCGAACCAGCACAGACCCACCTCCTCCCAGTGCACCGCCCATCCCGGTTTGCAGATGATTGCCTGGTCTGCCCAGATGCCCTGCTCGAGCATGAACGAACAACCCACCCCCTGGCCGGTGTTCATCCGCGGATTCTCCTGTCCGGGGCGGTGGTTGGTCGGCATCCCGCCTGCGCCGAAGCCGAGCACGAGGTCTCCGGTGAGTCTGATGTCGGCAGCAGCGATCGCCGCCCCCGCGAGCAGGATCGCGGCAGCGTGACCTTTCGGGTTGGACGCGCCCAGTCCGATGGCGTAGTCGCCGTCACGGGTGTCGGCGGGAACCATGTCGGGCCGCAACTGCTTTCCCACCCACGGCACATCATGCTCGTCGTCGCCCGCCGAGAACGTGTCGATCGGTGCGTAGAGCATCAGCGACCTGCCCATCGGGTCGCCTCGCAATCGGCCGATGGCGTTGGCCTGTAGCGGATCTAATCGCTGGACGGACCCCTCGAGCCCGCTTCGGCGTAGCTCATCGGCGATGAACTCGGCGAGTGGACCTTCGCTTCCGGTCGGACTGGGTATCCCCGTCATCGTCGTCACCAGATGCGCCGCTCGTTCGAGGGTGATCCAGTCGGAGGCTGCGACGTCTGGCCCGGCTGAGGTCATCGGCCGTTCACCGGGTGGTGGATCGATGCCACGGTGGTCGCGCTGAACCGGTGCAGTTGGGCGGCGGCCACCGCGACGACGGCAGTCAACAGCATTGGTGTCAGCAGTCGCTTCGCCAGTGGTTGGGTATGTCGGTGTCTCGCGATGTCGGTGTTCACAGTTCCTTCAGGGTCAGGGGTGTTCCGCTGTCCAAGAAGCGGAACACAGTCGTGAAATAGCGAGCAGGGTCCTCGCTCTGCGGATGATGCGCGAGACCTGGGAGCAGGGTGAGGCGACTGCAGGCGAGCGATTTATGAAACCGCCGCACCTGGGCCTCGGACACGAAGAGGTCCCCGGTGCCGTACAGCAGAAGGGTCGGGTGATCGATCCTGCTGAGTTCAGACGCCGTGAACTTCGGGGTGCCGTGGGCAGTTGGGGATGTGGACCGGATGAAGCCGCGGCGCAATTCGGCGAGATCTTGTGGAACGGCCGATGGCCCCGCCGACCACTCGACGTCGCCGATGAGTGTGCGAACATCCTCGACTCCGACCTCTCCGGTGCCGAAGAGCTGTTTTCGGGCTTGTGCGCCGAGTTCGTTGTCGGGATCGATCACCTGGCTCCCCGTGATGACGATCCGCCGGACGAGTTCAGGGCGGGCGAGAGCCACACCCAGGGCCACGAGACCACCGAGCGAGAGGCATACGAGATCGACGGGACTCGGTCCGAGGGACTCGAGTAACTCGATGAGTGCAGCGGTGTGGGTCTCGCGCGGACGCTCTCCGAGGTCCGGCGCGTCAGAGTTTCCGTAATGGAGCAGATCGATCCCAATCGTCGAACGGGAATCGAGATGGCCGAAGCCAGGCTCGAAGTTCGGGACGAATCCGCAGCCCGGCCCGCCGCCGTGGAGCAGGACCGTGACCGGACGGTCCGGCGCGGAGGCCGGGTCGGCGGCGTGGACGTAGTACGCCATCTTGGAACCGGGCACGGTCGTTGTGAGGGTGATGAACTCGTGTTCGGTCACCACGCTCATGACTGCTCGGCGCTCCGGATCCGACGTCGCCTGACCTCCCCGGCGGTCGGCGGCAGTTGCACCGCAGGCGTAGGCGCGGTGTCGGGCTTCGACGGATTGGGGTCGGACCGGGGGGCCAGTCGCTGGACAACGAGATCTGCCTGCTCGCACATCTTTCGCCAGGCCGTGATCGAGACGTCGGGCCGGTAGAGCCGCTCGGGCGGCGCGTCCATGACGTCGACCATCCAGGCGTCCTGCGCCGTGAACTGGCCGTGGAACAGCCAACGGATGTAGCCGAGGTACTTCATCTTGAACAGTGCTCCACGCCAGCCAGTTTCGAATCGCACCATGAGCTGTACGTAGCGCACGTGGTCGGCATCGACCGGGACGTACCACTCGTAGTGAATGAACTCCGGGTACGCCACTCGTAGAAGTCCGGGCATTCGGATGCTCACGAAACCGGGCAGATCGAGGGCCGCGATCACCGGGTTGACCTTCTTGCCCTTGCCGGGTGCATCGGGCAGTGGCATCCGCTTCCACCATCGCCGATTGGTCCACAATCCGAGCCCGGGCATCTCGGCATCCCAGTGCACCTCGTCCTGCACTCGAATCGTCCACCCTTCCTCGCCCGGAACCACCCTTGTCTTGTTCCATGCGGGCATCACCTTGAACAATCGCCAGAGTGCGGTGTTGTGAAGATATTTGGCATGGCCCTCGTCGAATCCGTTCTCCGCGGCGAAGCGCCAGTTGCCATCTCGTATGTCGGTCCGCCCTCCCATTGCGAATCGATTGCCGATGAGTTCGGCGGGTATGTCGCGTTCGACCGGTGGCACGTCCGCCCCTTCGAAGGTGTCGCCCACGTAGACCCAGACCAAACCGAGTCGCTGCTCGACGGGATACGTTCGTACTGAGAGCTTTCCGACAATGGGTGAGTCAGGTCCGTCGGTGAGTACTCCGCACAGGTTTCCGGAGTCCAGGCGGTAGGTCCAGCCGTGGTAAGGACAGCTGATCGTTCCCTCGTATTGGCGGCGACCCAGGGACAGGGGGACTCCGCGGTGTGGGCACCGATCGTGTAGCGCGTGGATGTCCTCACCGTCCCTCACGAGCGCCACCGTTTCTCCGAGCACGGTGATCGGGACCGGCTTCTTGCCGATCTGGTGTGCCCAGTACACCGGATACCAGAAGTTCCGGTATCCGAGGTCTGCTGCCTCGTACTGCTTCCACGAGCCCCAGTCCTGGCCGGCGAAGTCGTCGGCATGCTCTGTCTTGGTCTCTGTGCGTGTCGATTGGTTCATGGTCTTGCGATCCTCGAGTTCAGTGGGTGTGGGGAAGTGTTGTCGGCTAGAGCGCGACGCTCAGCGACGGACCCAGCGATCGCGATACGCACGCCATGATCGCGGCTCCTGCGGAACGTTCCTGCGCGGTGAGAACCTGATCGCGGTGATCGGGAGTGCCCCCGGTCACGGCCAGTTTGCAGGTGCCGCAGATTCCCTCGGAACATGCTGTGTCGACGGCAAGCCCGGCGTCGTTGAGTGCGGCTGCCATCGATCGGCCGGCGGGTACCGTTACGTCGAGAGCGGACTCGGTGCAGTGAACCGTGAACGGGAGGTCATCGCCGTGGTCCACGTCGGCGGGAACGAATCGTTCAGCGGATACCGCCACCCCGGCAATTCGGGCCGCGGTCTCGATCTCGCTGAGCATGGACTCGGGACCGCAGCAGTAGACCCTGGTCGTCGTCGGCAGTGCGCTGACGGCAGAAGTCAGATCGGGTCGGTTGCCGTCCTCGGAGGTGAAGACCGACACCTTCCCGGCATAGGTTCCCAGGATGTCGAGAAACGGCATCGTCCAACGAGTTCGGCCGCAGTACAACAGTTCCCAGCTGACCCGCGCACGATCGGCCGCCGCGATCATCGGGAGCAGTGCGGTGATCCCGACACCACCGGCGACGAACAGGTACTCGGGTGCCGGCACCATCGGGAAACTGTTGAACGGTAGCCCGACGGTGATGACGTGTCCCGGTCGTAGGTGATCGTGGATGAACGATGATCCGCCGCGGCTCGCGTCGGCCAACCGGACGGCGATGCGATACGTGTACGGATCGTCCACGTCGCCACACAGCGAGTACTGGCGTTGGATTCCGTTGACGTGCAGACCTATCCAGCAGCCTGGCTGCCACTGTGGCAACGGTTTGCCGTCGAGGTCTGCCAGCACGACGCCGAGGACGGCGTCCGCTTCCCAGATGGTCGCCTTGACGACTAGTTCGGCGGTATTGGTCATGAAGTGCTCCAGCGAATTGGTGGGTTGGATACGTGACGGTGCCGGACTGCGGCGGTACTCAGCGTGATCGTACATAGTACGACCACACTGCGCGAATCGAATTGGACCACCGATTGGCACTTGATTTCGGCGCCGTTAATTGTTGATCACGCCGTGTGTACAACCGCAGGTGAGCTGCCGACTGGTCCAAACTCGCGTTGACAGAGATCAGGTGTTCGTACAAAGTACGAACTGCGTGGCACAGCCGCACCGGAGCTACTGCACGCCACTGTCTCCTCGAATCGGTTTCTGCCCTCCTGTTCGGCGGAGCGAGCCCATTCACCGAAGCCCTCGATTGAAAGAAGTCGACCCGTGTCACAACCAAACGTCCAGATAGACAGGGATGTCCAGCGCGGGGGCGCGGGGCAATCCCTGATGAAGATCGATCACGTGCGCAAGAGGTACTCACCGAATGCGCCGTACATCGTCGCCGACCTCCACCTGGAGGTCCAAGAAGGCGAGTTCGTGGCGATCGTCGGGCCTTCGGGGGCGGGCAAGTCGACTCTGCTGCGGATCATGGCCGGGTTGCTCGAACCGACTGAGGGCGCGGTATACGTTGCGGGCGTGGAGGTCACAAGTCCACCACCGGAGATGGCGCTGGTCTTCCAGGACTATACGCGGTCACTGATGCCATGGCTCACAGTCGAGAGAAACGTGGGATTCCCCCTCGTCGGGCGGAAGGACCTCAGTTCATCGGAGCGTTCCGGACGCATTGCCGAAAGCCTGGAAGCAGTCGGGTTGGCGGGCAAGGGAAAGCAGTATCCGTGGCAACTCTCCGGAGGAATGCAGCAGCGGGTTGCGATCGCCCGCGCGCTGGCGTACCGCCCCAAGATCCTGTTGCTGGACGAGCCGTTTGCATCGGTCGACGCATTGACCAGAGAAGGGCTGGAGGATCTGCTGCTGAGCGTTCAGGAACGCTACCGGCACGAAGGAATCACCATGGTCCTGGTCACGCACGACATAGATGAAGCGGTGTATCTCGCTGATCGTGTCGAGGTGCTGGCCGGTCCGCCGACGGTCGTCCGAGATTCGGTGGATGTGCCTCTGCCACGTCCACGCAACCAGATCGCGACGCGCAGCAGCGCCGACTTCCTGCGCCTGCGCAGCCTCATCCATCAGCACATGGGCGTTCAGTCCACGGCGTAGTCGCTTCCCGATATTCACTCAACACAGACAATTTGAAGGAAAACCATGTCCTCCATACGTTTTTCCCTGCGCGCTGCAGCCGCAGGCGCTGCTGCCGTGAGCCTAGCTCTCGTCACCGGGTGCGGCGGTGACGCTGACCTCGCCGTCAATTCAGACGGAAAGATCGCAGTGTCGGTCGCGACCGTCGCAACTGAGTCCTGTCTCCAGGGCTACATCGCTGCAGACAAGGGCTTCTTCACCGGACAGGGGCTCGATGTCGACCTCAAAACTGTTGCCGGAGTGCCTGAACTGGCTGCGGCAGTGACCTCGGGTACCGCGAACTTCGCCTGCACAGCACCCACGGCCACGGCCACGGCGTACGTGCAGAAGCTGGGTTTCGAGGCTGTTGCCCCCGGTGTGATGTACACCCCTGAGCGGCCGGCGACATGGATCTTCGTTCCTGCAGACAGTCCGATCACCTCGGTCGAACAGTTGGCTGGCAAAACGATCGCGGTCAATGCGCTCAACACACTTCCGCACCTCTCCACACTTGCGACACTGCAGGACGCGGGCGTCGACCCGGACTCCGTGAACTTCACGAAGTTGGACTTCTCCAACACCGCCCAGGCCATCGAGAGCAAGCAGGTCGACGCAGGTGTGCTGCAGACACCGTTCGCCCAAGACGCCGTGGCGAGCGGATTCGCCAGGCAGCTCGTGAGCCCCTACGACGCGGTGAACGACAGCAATCCGTTCGTCTACACGATCTGGTTCGGGAAGGACACCGCGATCGAGAAGAACGCAGATGCAACCGCCAAGTTCAATGCCGCGATCGTTGAGGCCAGCGAATGGGCCAACGACCCGGCCAACGCGGCCGAGCTGCGAGCGATCATGCAGAAGGCGACCGGGATTTCCGAGGCGCAGCTCGCCGGAGTCGAGATGACCCGATACGGAACCGAACTCACACCGGAGTTGCTGCAGAGCCAGCTGGACTTGCTGCAACGGTTCGGTGCGATCGACACCACCGTAGATGCTGCCGACATCATCTACACGCCGACAGACGCGCCGTGACCGTGGTGGCGGGAGTCCGCCCGCAGCAACGGATCAGGAGTCGTCGACAGACGCCGATGTGGTCGCGTTCGCGAGCCCTTCGCAGGGGGCTGATCGGGGTTGTGTCAGCCCTTGGCATCGCCGAGATCGTGGTCCGGCTTCTCGTGCAATCACGTTACATACCAGCGCCTTCGGCGATTGCCGGCGCAATCGGGTCCTCGTTCGGTTCGGGAGGTCTCGGCGACGCGCTCGTCTCGACGACCGGGTCGGTTGTCCTGGCTCTGTTGTTCGCGACTGTGATAGGGGTGGTGCTCGGCATTCTCTTCGGCGTCTCCGCCAACACCTATCGAGCAGTGCGTGTAGTAGTCGAGTTCCTTCGGCCGGTACCCGCAGTGTCCGTTCTGCCGTTCGCGATACTCGCACTGGGCGTCGGGTCCACCGCCGCGCTCGTGGTGGCAACGTATGCGGCTCTCTGGCCGGTCTTGTTCAACACCTATTACGGCGTCCGAGACGCCGACCCGGTCGCGCTCGACACCGCCCGCAGTCTAGGTCTGTCCCGCGGCGCGATGATCCGGAGGGTTGTCCTCCCGCTGGCATCGCGCAGCATCATGACCGGTGTACGGGTCAGTTCAGCAATCGCGCTGGTACTGGTTGTCACCGCCGAACTATTGACCAGCAGTAGTGGTTTGGGCTACTTCATCACATTCATGCAGAGTGCCAACAGGATCCCGGAGATGTACGTCGGAGTGGTGATGTGTGGGCTGATCGGGATGGCGCTGACGATGGTGCTCGCCGTCGTCGAACGCCGGGTCACATTCTGGCACCATCGCGACACGAAGGACCGACGATGATGAGAGTACGAAGTCTGTGCGCGGTGGCCTGGCTGCCCATCGCTCTCTTGGTGGCCTGGGAAGTGATCGGGAGGACAGGTTCGAGCGTCTATCTCCCGCCGCTGTCGAAAGTGTTGGACGTCTTCTTCAGGGATTGGTTCCCCGGGGCGTTTCGAGACGATCTGGTACCCAGCATGATCCGCTTCGCGGCGGGGTTCGTGATCGCGGCCGTCCTGGGCATTGCGATCGGGATCGTGATCGGTTCGAACACGACGGTGTCGGAATACACATCGCCGATCCTGGAGTTCATGCGGTGCCTGCCCGCAGTCGCCGTAATTCCGGTGGCGGTCTATGTTTTCGGGCTGGGGGATTCGATGCGCGTGGCCGTGATCGTTTTCGGGGCGTTCTTCCCGATCCTGGTCAACTCGATCCAGGGAGCCCGCTCTGCACGCCGAGAACGGCTGGAGGTGGCACAGATGTACGGTCTGAGCCGATTCCAGATGGTCCGCCGGGTGGTGTTCCCCTCAGCTCTGCCGATGATCTCGGCCGGACTTCGGGTGGCGCTGCCGATCTCGCTCATCATGATGGTGTTGTCGGAGATCGTTGGTGGTAGTAACGGGGTCGGCTTCTACATGGAGCTACACCAGGATCTGTTCGACATCCCGGCACTCTTCTCCGCGATCATCGTGCTCGGCATCGTCGGCAACATCGTCAATGGCTGTTACGGGCTCGCAGAACGGAAGGTCCTTGTCTGGGCCCAGCATGCCTGAGCGACGAACTCGGCGGGAAGCGTGCGAGCATGAGCGCGACGATCGCCGGAGAATCGTCGTGACCGACGCGGATCCCGGGGCGCAGTCCAGGAATGTTCGGCATGGTGATTTGCACGATCCGGTCCACCGCCGGGTGGTCCGACCACGACCAGTTTCGCTTTGCTTGGTCGCTTGGCCTGGATCCGTGGATTCGTTTCTGTGAACCGCCAGACCTTGGTCGGTACCGGTGAAATGTCTTGTAGACGTGGTTGGGGGAGCGCTGACGGTGCTGGCCGTTCCCGGTATCGGTAGCGGGTGCAGCAATGGTCGTGATCGCGGTGTGGGTGCGCGCTGCTCGGTGATGCCGGTGGTCCTGCAAACGCTGGCCCTTCGGGCGGTGCCCCACGCGCACGAGGCAGCAAGCCTCCTCTATCTGATGGTGTTCAACATCTCGATCGGCTCGCATATCGGCTGAGAGCCCGTGGGCTGTCGTGTGATCATCGAAACGGATATGACATCCCAGGTAGTGGCAGATGGTTCCACTCGGGCTAGTGTTCGTGACCGTTCTTGCCGCGTACCAGACGTTTCGGCAGCCGGCCGACGAGTTCGCCGACCGGTGCGACCGCGTCGTTGAGGGCCCCGGCCGCGTCGTTGAGTTCCACGACGGTTTCCTGGAGTTTGTCGATGCTCGGCGACAGTTGGCCGATCATCTCGACCAGTTCGGAGAGGCGGTCGATCGGTCCGCCGGGTGCGATGGCCCGTTCGAGTGCGCCGCCTTCGCCGACCAGCTGTTCCAGCAGGCCCTCCTCGACCGTCAGCCGATCGAGGAACCCCTCGTCCTCGGAGATCCGATCGAGCAGACCGCCCTGTTTCGTGAGCTTGGCGAGCACACCGTCCTCGGACAGCAGACGATCCACCGGTCCGCCCCGCGAGAGCAGGCGGTCGAGCGGGCCGCCCGCCTCGGTCATCTGATCGACCACACCGTCTTCGGCCAATATCCGGTCGACCAGTCCGTCCTCTGCCAGCAGCCGTTCCAGAGGGCCACCGCGCGAGAGGATCTTCCCCAGTGACCGGTCTTCTTCGAGCAGCTCACCGAGCTGATTGAGCAGCTGCAACGGGCTCCGGAACGCCGCTGTCTCCCGCATGCCCATGCTGGAGGCGATCTCGTGGTGCGCGTTCTCGACGGCGATCCGGCTCAGCGCCACGGTTGCCTCGACGGCACTGAGCGCGGCTCCGGCCACCGCAAACCCCAGTCGTGTCGGGATCTCGATCACCAATTTGGCATCCATGGGCTTCACCCTAAGGGGTTGACGTAACTCACCCCAAGGGGTTGACGTAACTCGCGGACACATTCATCGGCATTGGGAAGATCAGCCGGTCTTGGCTGCCTTGGCCGCAGCTTTCGCCTGCTTCTTGAAATCGCGAACCTCTTGCAGACTCACACTGTCGACGACGTCGGCCACGGACCGGCGTTCGCCGTCGTTGCCGTAGTCGCCGGCGGCCTCGCGCCAGCCGGCCGGCTCCACACCGAGCTGCTTGCCGAGGAGGGCGAGGAAGATGCGGGCTTTCATGTCGCCCCAGCCCGGCAGGCCTTTGAGGCGTTTGAGGACCGTCTTGCCGTCGGGATCACCCTCGGTCCAGATCGCAGACGGGGTGCCGTCGTAGTTGTCGACGATGAAAACCGCCAGATCATGGATGCGCTTGGCCATCGAACCGGGGAACCGGTGGATGGCCGGGGTCTCCGAGCACAGCGCCACGAACTGGTCGGGGTCGGCGGCCGCGATCTTGTGCAGATCGAAACCGTCCATTCGCTCGGCGATCTTCTGCGGGCCCTTGAACGCCGCTTCCATCGGGAACTGCTGATCCAGTGTCATACCGACAACCAAGGCGAAGTCGTCGATGGAGAGGAGCTTGTCGGCTTCTGGCTCTTGCGCGATACAGATGTGGCGGGTCATGCGGACCTCCGGTCGCCGGGTGATTTCTGCCAACCCAGCTTATCGGCAGTGACGGAAAAGGCCGCAGACCGTCCCGGAGAGCTGGTTGAATGCAGAAAGGTCGGGTCACATGCGCTGGTGGAGGGGATGCATCATGACCAGGTTTTTGTTGCCGCGCCGAATGGCGGCAGGTGCAGTGGCAGTGGGTTCGGGAATCGTGCTCGGGGTGGTCGCGGCCGCGCCGGCGGCGGCCGAACCACAACTCGTCGACACCATCAGCTGCAACAGTCCCGATCCGTGGTCGACGGTTCCGTTGCGCATCGACGTCGACGTCTACAACAACGTCGACTTCCCCGTGGACGGTGCCACGCCGCCGGTGCTCTACCTCAGCGCCAACAACCTGCGGTCGGTGTCGCTGTTCGAATACACCGTGGAGACAACGGTGCGATGGACCAACACCAGCACCGGCGCGGTGGGGACGGTGATCCTGCCGTCACGCGGCCATTCGGCGAACTGGGAAGGGTCGCTCCAAACAGGCCGGGGCAACATCTCTTTCATCGTGCACCAGAAAATCGGTGCACTGGCGTTCTTCCCGATGGTCAATCCGCAGTACTCATCGTGTTCCGGCTCCGCAACGGTCTGAAATCTCCGGGCGCCGCCGCTAGATGGTGATCGAGTTGTGATCCATTGTCTTATACCGTCCTACGGACTTCGGCGGCTTCGGCAGCGTAGCGTCACGATGTGGTGAATCTGTCGGAGCTGACAGCCGGCCGCCGTCCGAAAGGAAGGTTTGACCCAGATGTCCACTGGCGCTGCAAACAAGCCCCCCTCCGAGCACTCCGATACCCATGTGGCCAAGGTCATCGGTGTGACCATTGCCGCCGCGGTGGGTGGCTTCCTCTTCGGCTTCGACAGCTCGGTGGTCAACGGGGCCGTCGATTCCATCGGTTCGCATTTCGAACTGAACCACTTCATGAAAGGGTTCGCGGTCGCGATCGCGCTGCTCGGATGTGCTCTCGGCGCCTGGTTTGCCGGGCGGCTGGCAGACATCTGGGGCCGGAAGAAAGTGATGCTGCTGGGGTCCTTCCTGTTCACGATCTCCTCGATCGGAACCGGACTGGCCTGGTCGGTGCCAGATCTGTTGATCTGGCGGGTGATTGGTGGTCTCGGAATCGGTATCGCCTCGGTCATCGCACCGGCCTACATCGCCGAGATCGCGCCCGCCACCTACCGCGGTGCACTCGGCTCCCTGCAGCAGCTGGCGATCACGATGGGCATATTCGTTGCCCTGCTGTCTGATGCGCTGATCGCCGACAGCGCCGGTAGCGCGTCGAGCGAGTTCTGGTGGGGGATCGAGGCGTGGCGCTGGATGTTCCTGGTCGGCGTCATCCCAGCGTTGATCTACGGCTTCTTGGCCTTGCTCATCCCCGAGTCGCCGCGCTACCTCGTCGGCAGCAACCTCGATGCAGAAGCCGCCCGGATCCTCACCGAGGTCACCGGGGAGGCCGATCCCCTCGAGCGCGTCAAAGAGATCCGGCTGACTCTCAAACGCGAATCGAACGTGTCGATCAAAGACATCCGTGGTCCGTCTTTTGGTCTGCATCCGCTTGTGTGGGTGGGTATCTGGATCGCGGTGCTGCAACAGTTCGTCGGAATCAACGCGATCTTCTACTACTCGACCACATTGTGGCAGTCGGTCGGGTTCAGCGAGAGTGAGTCGTTCAAGACCTCGGTCATCACCGCGGTGATCAACGTGGTCATGACCTTTGGCGCGATCCTGTTCGTCGACCGGATCGGCCGCCGAAAACTCTTGCTGATCGGATCCGTGGGCATGTTCACCGGATTGGTCCTGGCCTGTATCGCCTTCACGCAGCAGGTTGGATCCGGCGACAACATCACCCTGCCCGACGAGTGGGGTGTGGTGGCCCTCATCGGCGCCAACCTGTTTGTGGTCGCGTTCGCCGCCACCTGGGGCCCGGTGATGTGGGTGATGCTCGGCGAGATGTTCCCCAACCGCATCCGCGGAGTCGCCCTCGGTGTGTGTACCGGCGTCAACTGGCTGGCCAACTTCACGATCTCGCTGCTCTTCCCCGAACTCAACAACGTTCTCGGTCTCGCCTGGATCTACGGGTTCTTTGCCTTCTGTGCGTTCATCTCCTGGTTCTACGTGCACTACAAGGTGCCCGAGACCAAGGGCATGGAACTCGAAGACATGGATTCACTCAGTGAGGTCGAAGCGGTACTCAAGGAGGAGAAGCGGATCTAGGTCCGGAAGAGATCGTGGGCCGGGCTCATCTGCTGGAGTGGGCGCGTCTGCTGACGCCGTCCACTCCGTCGAGAAGCAGCATCTGGGCCACGAAATATGTCACCAGCACAGTGGCTTCGGCGACCGCCCGCAAACGCTTGTCGCGGAGCAGGAACCGGCGATTCATCAGGATCGCGTCGGAGGCCATGAACGTGATACCGCCGGCGGACAGCTTCCGGGTGGGGTCGTCCGGGCCGCCGCCGGCCAGCGCCGGATCGCCGGCAGTGGCTGCCATCGTCGCCAGACTCGCTCCATAGGTCCCCAGCACCGGCAACAGCCGCGGCGCGTTGAACGCCAGCAGTGCGGAGACCTCGTTCATCAATCCGAGACGTGTCAGCAGCCGACGTCTGGACGGGTGGGCTCCGTGCCGTGTCAGCAGGCCCAGATAGGACAGATGTGCCAGTCCGAACATCGTTGCACCCGTTTGGATCTGTCGATCCTTCTCGGCCCCGGTGGCAAACTCCTCGCGATACATGAAGTAGTCACCGGCGGCCGATGCCGTGATCGCGGCCGTCAAGAGAGCGTTGTCGACGCCGCTGCGCTGCCGTGAACCCCGCGCGACACCGACAGCCAGGGCGGCGAGTGCAGCGGGCTTGGCGACGGCGACACCCGGCCGCCAACGCGCGGCGCCGGCGGCCGAAACCGCCAGCGTCGCAGCGAGGAAGACTTTTCGCTCACAAAGCTCCCAGTGGGGCAGACGCATTCGGCGTCTACCGGGCGAACAGTGCGGAGACGAACGAGGAGGCGTCCGGGAAGGCTGCGGCCGCGGTGCCCTGACCGTCGACCGGGTAGGTGAGGATGGTTGTCGACTGGTTTGATGCCTCGACGCGACTGAGGAATTCGAGCGTGTACGGCAGGATCACGGTCGTGTCGAGCAAGCCCTGGCCGAAGAAGACCGGCTTGACGTACCCGGTGTCGGGAACCCCGAGGTAGGCCTCGACGATGGGCCGCAGATTCGGGATCGATGACACCGGCCGGCTGAACAGTGCATTCAGACTGGTCGACGAAACGGCACTCTGCAGTTCGGACGAGCACGTGGTGACCGCCTTGTCTGTCAGTGCTTTGCCCTCGGCGGTCAGGTAGGAGTCCAGGTTCAGTTCGGGATGCGATCCGCGGATACCGGCGACGGCGTACAGCACCTCGGCGGTCAGGTCAGATGGCAGCGGTACCGGGATGAATCCGGGCCCGGCATTGAGAACCAGTTCCCCGAGATTGTCCGGAACGCTGGTGACCGTGGCGCCGCGGAAGTTCAGTTCTGGACCCTGGATCTGCGTGGCGCCGCGCGCCGTGGCGAGCGCCGCCGTTGCGCCGCTTCCGTTTCCGTTCACCACCCATTCGTCGGAGAGATCTCCGGTGATGTCGTGCGCGGCCTTGACGGCATCAACGATGTTGTGGGCCTTGATGTTTGTCTGGAGGTCGGGGAGTGCACCTTCGACACCGAGCCCGGCGTAGTCGGAGGCGACCACCGCGTAGCCCTTCCGGAGCCACGGCGTGATGTCGTTCCAGTGCGCTGCCGATTCGGTCTTGCCCGACCACGACGGCGCACACTTGTCGGCCAATCCGACGGTGTCGTGGGCCCAGGCCACCACCGGCCATCCGCCCTCGGGCTTGTCGCCACGGGGGAGGTAGACGGCGGCACTGCTCAGTTCGGTGCGGTCGGTGGCGGCGTTGGTCCAGTAGGTGAAGCGATCGGCGGATCCGGCCCCGGTGACCCAACGGTCATCGGGGAGACCGATGTTCGCGAATACCTTGCCCGCGGTTCCGCCCGTCGGAGCCGGATCGGCGGATGCGACTGCCGCGGCGCCGAGGCCGCCCGCGACCAGCGCCGCAATGGCGGTGGCGGTCAGGCCGCGGCCACCGATACGTCGTAGTGCTTGCTTGTGAACACTTTTCATGACCAACTTCTCCTACAAAGGTCCGCGTCAGCGGACTAAACCTGGGTGATCCCGATCATCGGGAGGAAGAAACAACTGCGTTCACCGTTCTGCACGGTGCCGAAGACGGCCGACAGCACGGTGCCGTTGCCGGTCTCGACCGGGGCGAGTCGGGCGCCGGGGAGGCTGAAAGCCTTTGCCAGGGGACCGATGACACCGCGGACGGTGGCTTCCTCGACAGCGTTCAGATTGCGGACCTTCTTGACCTGCTCGATCAGCTGGTCGGTGATCGTGGTGCCGACCGGCGCCATATCGACGAAGCCGCCCTTGAAGGTGTCGATGTTGAACCAGGCGACCTGCATGCCGGTGCCCCCGCCATCGGCGGTGATCCCGGCCGGGAAGAATCCGTACAGGGTCTCGCCGTCGCCGACCAGCTCGGGCGAGAAGCCCGCGGGAAGGAAGGGTTTGAGGGCAGTCGGGACGGTCAGTCCGGGGATGATGTACGGACCCGGTGCGGCACCACCGACGGCGGCAACAACACCGAACGGGTTGTCTTCGGTGGGAGCAACGCAGTTGAAGGCGACGGTCGGGTTGATGAAGGACTGGATGCCCAGCTTCTTCAGCATGGCATCGGCGGCGGAAAGCGACGCGGCGAAGTCGGTGGCGTCGGCGGCCGGGGTGGCGGCGGTATCGGCCGCCGGCGTGGACTCGATCTGCGGTGTCCCGCCCAGCAGTGCCTTCGCGGCGGCCAGGGCGGCGGGATCGGCTGCCGACTTCGTGAGCTCGGTGATCGCCGCCGCGAGTGCGTCATTACCGGGGGTCTGCGCCGGGGCGGTCACGGTGACCGCGTCGGGTGCGACCGGTTCGGCCATTGCCACAACCGGGGGCAGCAGGGCGGCGGACGCCACGACCGCGAGGGTCGCCGCGGTGCGGCGGATCATCGTTGAGCTGGGCATGGATCTCCTTGGACAGACGCGGTTGGTCCCATCTGTTGTCGATGTGACAGATGTGGCCAATGTTGCTCTTGTTACACAAGACCATGGCGCCGGAGGCGTATGCAAGTTGTGAGTTCAACCTGTGACGTAACCGCGACCGTTTCGCTGTTCGATTGTGTATCAACGGATCTGGGAGAACATGCGGTGCGAACATGAACTGTGTTCTGGACAACAAAAACAGGCGCCGACCCGAAGGTCGACGCCTGCTCGAGAGCTGGTGGTTGGGGTGGCTAGATGACAGCCAGTCCGACCGTGGGGACGATGGTGCAGCTCACGGTCTTGTCCTCGGTCTTGGTGGTCACGTTGCCGTAGATCGCCGAGATCACCCGACCCTGACCGGTTTTCACGATCGTGGTGAAGGTGCCGGGGCCTTCGGCCGCATTGATCCGATCGTTGAAGCGCAGGTTCTGCTGGCCGGTCGCCCCGGTGTCGATGTTGATCCAGGCGACGGTGAGCGGTGCGGCATCGTTGTTCAGCGCCGGGCCGGTGCCGAGGCTGGTGTACACGTAGCCGGCCTCACCCTTCTTGGGACCGGGCGCGGGCGCCTGCTGCGGGCCGGCGGTCACCAGTGCGGAACCGATGGAGTTACCGCCGGGGATGCAACCCTGGCCGATGGTCGGGTAGAGGAACTGCTGGATGACCGGCGCGCCCGGGCCCGACGGGATGTCGGGGCCGCCGCCACCGGAACCGTCGAGGAAGCTGATGACCTTGTCCCAGATCGCCTGGATTTCCGGCGGCAGTGCGGAATCTGCCGCGAGCACCTTGGCGTTGGAGATCAGGCTGGCGTCGACCTTGCCGTCGGCGCCGGGTGTGGCCGCAGAGCCGATGATCGCCGGCACGAACGCGCCGAGCGACTTGAGGGTGGTCTCGTCGATCTTGAGGTTCTTGGGGATTGGGGGGAAGGCGTTGTCGTCAGCGGACGCGACAGCCGGCACCGCCAGGGCTGCTGTGGCAGCGATCGCAACAGCGGTGACGGCTCGGCGGACTCCGCGACCTGCGGAAGCCCTGGTGAAGCGCCCGTGGTTGCGGCCTGCCTGCTGATTCAAGAGCACAGTTCCTGTTGTCCTTTTCTCGCGTCGGAGCCCGATTCGATCCCGGCTCAACATGTCTATCGCCGTGCTGACGGTAACCGTTTCGTGACTCTGCCGCCAGTAGGCCATCGCCTGCAACAGAGTGGTTCGCGTCGCTCTGGGACCATAACTGGTAACTAGAGTGATCAATGTTACTGGTGATTCAATTGTTATGTCACATTGTGGGCACGGCATTCGAGTTGCGCTGATCTGAAAGGCGCTGGCGGGGTACCGGAAGTGATCGTCACGTTCCATTTCTCTGTTGCACCGGTGGCCTGATTAGATTCACGGTGGCGGCCCGACCGCCACGATCTGAAGATCCCTAATCCCACCGGAGGGTCGATGCTTCGACACAAACAGCTCGTCGCAGTGCTCATCGCCTTCTCGGCCGGGGCAGGTCTCCTGACTGCGTGTGGCGATTCTGATTCCACGGACGAGGTGGTTCTGCTGACCCACGACTCCTTCGCCCTGCCCGACGACGTCCTGGCCTCGTTCGAGTCCGAGACCGGCCTGACCCTCAAGGTCGTGCGGGAGGCAGATGCCGGACAGTTGTCCTCGTCGATTGCGCTCACCGCCGGCTCGCCCCGCGGCGACGTGGTCTACGGCATCGACAACACCTTCGCCTCCCGCGTACTCGACGCCGACGCGATCGAGCCCTACACGAGCCCGGACAACGACCTCGGCCCGCAGCAATACACGCTCGGAGATCCGAATCGACTCACGGCCATCGACCGCGGAGACGTGTGTGTCAACGTCGACAGCGAATGGTTCACGCAGCGCAACGTCGCACCCCCGGCGAGCCTCGACGACCTCACCGCCGCCGAATACAAGGGACTGACCGTGGTGATGGACCCCGCCACCTCGTCTCCGGGAATGGCATTCCTGCTCGCCACCATCGCCGCCCACCCGGGGGACGGTCAGTGGGAGGCCTATTGGGAGCGCCTCGCTGCCAACGACGTGAGCGTGGTGCCGGGCTGGACCGAGGCGTACAACCAGGAGTTCACCGCAGGCGAAGGCCGGGGCAGCAAACCGATCGTGGTGTCCTACGCGTCGTCGCCGGCCTTCCTGCCGACCACGAAAGCCCTTCTGAACACCTGCTTCTCACAGATCGAGTACGCGGGTGTGCTCCGTGGCGCCGAAAATGTCGAGGGCGCCCAGAAGGTGGTCGACTTCCTTCTCGGCGAGCAGGTGCAGGCGGCACTGCCTGAATCGATGTATGTGTACCCGGTCCGCACCGGAACTCCGCTGCCTGCCGACTGGGCGCAGTACGCACCCCAGCCCGAATCGCCCGCCACGATGCCGCTCGACGTCATCGCCCAGAACCGGGAAGTCTGGCAGCAGGAGTGGCGCACCGTCATGGGTCGCTGACCGCGGTGCCCCTTCGCCCCACCACCCGGAGCAGACCTTCCATGCGGGGGTCGAGCGCGGCTGTCGTGGGCGCGGGGGCCCTTCCGCTGCTGTTCGTGGGCGTGATGTTCGCCTGGCCGCTCGTGGCCTTGGCTCGGCGAGCGTTCGGCGATGGTGCGGGTGTTGACTTCGTGGCGTTGCTCGACGGCGCCGATGCCGCACACCTTCTCTGGTTCACCGTCGCGCAGGCCGCGGCCAGTACCGCGCTCACGCTCGTTGTCGGCCTGCCGGTTGCGTGGGTGCTGGCCAACTCCGAATTGCGTGGGGCACTCGCGCTACGGGTCATCGTCACGATTCCTTTTGTCCTGCCGACGGTTGTCGTGGGCGTGGCGTTCACGGTGCTCCTCGGTGAGCGCGGTCCGCTGGGTGGACTCGGCCTCGGGTCGTCGGTGTGGGCAATCCTGCTGGCGCACATGTTCTTCAACATCGCGGTGGTGGTGCGGACCGTCGGCTCGGTGTGGGGCCAGCTCGATCCACGCGCCGAACAGGCCGCCCGGACTCTGGGCGCCGGCCGATGGCACGTGCTGCGCACCGTCACCCTGCCGGCACTCGCCCCGGCGATCGCGTCGGCGGCATCGGTGGTCTTCCTGTTCTGCGCCACCAGTTTTGGTGTCGTGCTCATTCTCGGCGGTGGCCGGTACAACACCCTCGAGACCGAGATCTACCGGCAGGCCATCGGATTCTTCAAACTGCCAGCCGCGGTGGCCCTGTCGATCGTGCAGATCGTTGTGGTCGCCGTGGTTGTCGCGGTCAGTGCGGTGCTCGGTCGCCGGGCCCGCGGTGTGGGCGCACCCCGCCGGCGCAGGCGCCCGCAAGGTGCTCAGCGAGTGGTGGTCGGCGGGATCGTCGCCGCGGTTCTGGTGGTGCTGCTGGCACCACCGGCGGTTCTGGTCTGGCG
>NZ_DATCVM010000198.1:0-3250 GCF_036566845.1 Williamsia sp. | reverse complement strand
CTCGGGTAAAAAGGTCGAGTCGCGTCAGCAGGAAGTCTCTGAATTCTCCCGTAGCCTAAAGCTTTTGGCGAAGGAGCTCGAAGTTCCGGTTGTCGCAATCTGTCAGCTCAACCGTGGTCCTGAGCAGCGAACCGACAAGCGCCCCCAGGTTGCCGACCTTCGTGAATCGGGCTCGCTGGAGCAGGATGCCGATATGGTCATCCTGTTGTACCGCCCTGATGCGACTGAGCGCGACGATCCTCGCGGTGGTGAAGCCGACCTGATTCTCGGTAAGCACCGTAACGGTCCGACCGCCACAATCACTGTGGCGCACCAACTTCACCTGTCCAAGTTCGTGGACATGGCGCGAGGCTAGCAACTGCCTGTCGAGATGCAGCGAAGTTAACAAAGTGCGACGCTAGATTAACAAGGGTTTCGACCGAAGCAAGCCCCTGAACTGCGTATTTTCATCTCTGCTTCAGGAAGCGTGGTGTCGACAACCGTGGTTCGTGATTCCCGACCACGGTGTGGTGTCCCGGCGATCTACTGGTTCGCCGGGACGGGTGGTAGTCACAGCAGTAGGTGGAAGATGTCGAAGGCGACGGTCCATTGGGCTGTGCCGGGGTTCTTGCGGTCCGGTTCGACCGTGGCGAAGGTATGCGCCAGCGCTACGCTCAAGCCTCCTGCGATCAGCGGCAGTCGTTGCTCGGTCTCTTCCGAGAGGGCCACGTCCAAGGGTGGGTGGGCCGTGAGCTGATCGAGCAGCGGCTGAAGTTCGATCTCCTCGTCGAGTTTTTCGAACCGGTGGATGCTCTCCTGTAATCCCTTGGTGATCGGCAGGTCCCACGGTTCGATCACGTCGCGCAAGTTTGCTTTTGCGGAGGCTTTGCCGATCAGGAGCACGTCGTAGATCTTGTCGTCGATGAAATCGGTATAGCGCTTGAGGTCGTTCCGGTCGACCTGCAGTCCAGCTGCTGCCCTGAAGAACCGCTGGAATTTCACGGTGCCCATTACTGGCATGTCGTCAGCTCCTTTCGAAGTATTCATGGATTTGGCGTACGGCCATCGCTCCTTCACCGACGGCGGATGCGACTCGTTTCACCGAACCGCGGCGGATGTCGCCCGCCGCGAACAGGCCGGGCAGGCTGGTTTCGAGCGTCCTGGACAGGCCGCCGTTGATTGGCAGGCTGCCGTCCGCTCGTGCGTGGATCGCGTCCACACCGGTGAGGACGAAGCCGTGGTCGTCGAGTGCGATCGCGTCGGCAAGCCACCCTGTGTGCGGTACCGCCCCGATGAAGACGAACAGGGCGCGCACCCGAATCGTGTCCTGGTCGCCGGTGCGATTGTCCTCGACTGCAATTGCTTCGAGGTATTTCTCGCCGTGGACCGCACGAATCTCGGTGTGCCGGTGCACGGTGACCCGCGGATGGTGTTCGATCTGGTCGACCAGGTATCGGGACATGCTCTTCCCGAGGTCATCGCCGCGGATGAGCAGGTGCACCTGTGAGACGTGCTCGGCGAGGAAGACGGCGGCCTGGCCGGCGGAGTTGCCGCCACCGACGATGGCTATCGGGTCGGTGCCGCATATCCGTGCTTCCTGATGCGTTGCGGCGTAGTACACGCTTGTTCCTTCCAGCGCCTCGATCCCCTGAACGGCCAACTTGCGGTACCGCGCCCCGGCGGCGAGCACAACGGCCCGGGCGTGCACCGACCCGCCGTCCGCCAGTCGGAGCACATGGTTCCCGGCCTCGGATCCCAAACCGGTCACTTCTGCCGACACCAGGATTCGGGCGCCGAACTTCCCGGCCTGGAGCACGGCTCGTTCGGCCAATTCGGAGCCGGAGACCCCGGCGGGGAATCCCAGATAATTCTCGATCCGGGATGAGGTACTGGCTTGGCCGCCCGCAGCGATCCGCTCCAACGTCACCGTGTTCAACCCGTCCGAGGCGCCGTACACCGATGCGGCCAGGCCGGCCGGTCCGGCACCCACGACGACGAGGTTGTAGACGTCCTTGGCTGCGTCCGCGACGGGTGCCGGGACAGGAAGCCCGACGACGCGTGCGAGTTCCGCATTCGTCGGATTGCGCAGCACCTTCTCGCCGTGCCAGATCACGACGGGTGTGTCCTCGGGTGCGACGTTCAGGCTGCGTAGCAGCTGCTCCACTCGTTCGTCCTGTTCCAAGTCGAACCACTTGTGGGGCAGACGGTTTCGCATCGCGAACTCACGAAGTCGCAACGTATCCGGGGAGAAGCAGGAGCCGATGATCCGGAATCCGGAGCCGAGCCCGATCAGCAAGTGCCGACGCACAAGGTAGGCGCGCAGGATCAAATCGCTGAGCACGGGATCGTGGGCAATCAGCTCGCGTACCTGCTCGGCCGGGACGACGAGTATCTCGCCGTCCTCGATCGCTTCGGCGGTGAAGAACGCCACCTGACCTTCCAGGAGTCCGAGCTCGCCCAGGAAACGCCCAGGACCGTGCACGCGCAGTATCCGGCGCTCGCCGTCCGCGTCGCCTTCGTCGACGACTGCGATCTTTCCGGAAAGGACGACGACGAAATCGTTGTCAGGCGCGCCTTCTCGGATCAGCACCTCGCCGGCGTGAACCGGTCGACGCGAGCCACCGACCTCGAGCTTCGCGACCTGGTCGTCCGTCAGCCGCGGGAAGGCGCCCTCCTCGTCCGGGGTCTCGTCGTCGACCGGCGGGCTGTACCCGATGGGTGAGGCGCCCTCAGACGAAGTTCTGGTCGACATAACACCACCGCCAATCCTCGCCGGGCTCCATCGACTGGACGATCGGATGCCCGATGGCGTGAGCGTGAGCACTCGCGTGCCTGCCCGGCGAAGAGTCGCAGCAACCGACGTGTCCGCACGTCAGGCACAGCCTCAGATGCACCCACGGGGTGCCGAGGCGAAGACATTTCTCGCAGCCCTGCGGGGTACGGGGCACCACGGCCCGGATCGCGGTTACATGTGGGTCCGCATGGACAGGACTCATGACTTCGCCTCCTCGCCGGCATTTTCCGAGAGCGCCTGATCGAGCCACGTGCGCAGCTGGGGGACCGGAGCTGCGCCCGACTGGCGAGCGAGAACCTCACCCCGGTCCATCACCAGCAGAGTCGGCACGGCGCGGACGGTGAATCGTTCAGCCGTCCGGGGTGCAGCATCGACGTCGACCTTGACCAGCTTGATCTGGCCGGCGTGTTCTCTGGCGAGCTGCTCGAGCGCGGGGCTGACCATGCGGCACGGGCCGCACCACGTCGCCCACAGATC
>NZ_DATCVM010000197.1:0-25677 GCF_036566845.1 Williamsia sp. | reverse complement strand
GATCACGGTGGTGCGCGCCGCGTTGCAGGCCGCCGCCGGTACCGCCGACGCCGGGTCCGCCGCGCTTGCCGCGGCCACCGTGGTTGCCGCCGAACTCTCCGACGGGCGGCTCCTCGCCTCCGGGTGCGGGCCGAAGAGCCTGTCCGAGAATCACTTTCAGGTCACGCCTGACCTTTCGAGTCTGTCATTGCGGGCGCTGTCCCGGGTGAAGGCGCCGGAGTCGCCGTGGGCACGTCAGTGGCGCGAGGTCGGCATGCTCGACGACGCGGCGGCTGTTGTCGAGGCCGTCATGGATGAGATCGAAGACTGCCGCGAACAGGTGCTGGCGCGCGCTGGTTGATGGTACGGCCGTCCATGATTGCCGGTGAGACCGCCCGGAGCGCTACAAGCTTGTAGCCTGAGTCACACCAGTGACACCGGGGGAGTTGCACATGCCGTACATGCCGATCACCGAATCGATGTTCCTCATCGCCGAATCGCGGGAGCATCCGATGCACGTCGGGGGCCTGCAACTCTTCGAACCGGCGCCGGGCGACGACGATCTCGCCGAGCAGATGTTCGAGAAGTTCCAGGCACAATCCGAAGTCCACCGGCTTTTCCGGAAGCGGCCGGCGTCGCCTGTGGCCGTGATGGGCACCGTCCGCTGGACGTACGACAAAGAAGTCGACCTCGAATATCACGTCCGCCGAACCGTGCTGCCCAGTCCGGGTCGGGTGCGTGAACTGCTGCGCTATGTATCCGCGAACCACGGCGCGCTCCTCGATCGGCATCGGCCGATGTGGGAATTGCATCTCATCGAGGGGCTCACCGACGGGCGCGTGGCGATGTACACCAAGATCCATCACTCCTTGGTGGACGGTGTATCGGCGCTCAAACTGCTCGAGAAGACCCTGTCTCCCGACCCGGACGCCCGCGCGGCGTACGCGCCCTGGGATCCCCAGTTGTTTGTTCCGCGGTCCACTCCGGCCCCGGATGAGGGGGAGTCCCGGAGCCTTCTCTCCGAAGGATTCAAGGTGGCCGGTGAACTGGTGGGATTCCTGCCGGCGTCCGCACGCGTCGGGCTCCGGGCCGTGCGCGACCACAATCTGATGGTCCCGATGCAGGCGCCGAGGACCATGTTCAACGTCCCGATCGGTGGTGCTCGCCGATTCGCCGCAGAACAATGGGCTGCCGAACGCCTGCACGCGGTGGCCTCGGGCCTGGACATCACGCTGAATGACGTGGTGATGGCGATGTGTTCGGGTGCGCTGCGCTCGTATCTGATCGACCAGAACGCCCTGCCCGACGAACCGCTGATCGCGATGATGCCGGTGTCGTTGCATGCCAAGGACGACGACTCGGCCGAGGGCAACGCGATCACCGCGATTCTGGCAAACCTCGCCACCGACCAACCCGACCCCGAACGTCGTCTTGCCGCCGTGGTCGATTCCACGAGGGCGAGCAAGCAGGTGATCCGGGAACTCAGCCCCTTGCAGGCGATGGGTTACGGCGCGGTCATCGCGGCGCCGCTCGCTTTCTCGACCGTGCCCGGTTTCGTCCGGATGACCCCGCCGCCGTTCAACCTCATCATCTCGAATGTCGCAGGGCCGCAGCATGATCTGTACTGGAACGGAGCCAAGCTCGACGGCGTGTTCCCGGCCTCGATCGCGATGGACGGTCAGGCCCTGAACATCACCGTGACCACCACCAGCGACATGGTGAACTTCGGGGTCACCGGCGCACGCGCCGAGGTCCCCAGCCTGCAGCGGATCCTCACCCACCTCGACACCGCGTTGGAGGAGCTGGAAAAGCTCTCCGGACCCGGCAGTCCCGGCAGCCACTGAGTCGTCGGGCCGCTGGTGACCTGGGCCTTCGGCCGTCGTGACCGGGTTGCCGCTAGGGTGTCGGGGTGGCAGAAGAGCAGGCCGAGGGGCAACGGACAACCGAGCTGGACGCGGCGTTGGATATCCCGACGCCCGCCGGCGGCGATCTGAAAACCCAGATCGTCCGGTTTGTCATCACCGGCGCGGCGTCGGGTGTACTCGACCTCGGATTGACCCTCCTCTTCCAGCACGTACTTGGTTTCCCGGAATGGGCCGCCAAGTCGATCGGCTTCGTGTGCGGCACCACGATGGCCTACCTCATCAACCGCCGATGGACCTTCAAAGCCGACCCGAGCATGGCCCGCTTCGTGGCGGTCGCACTGCTCTACCTGGTGACCTTCGTCGTCCAGGTGGGCATCTACACCGTGTTGTCGCGGACCTGGGACGACACCGTGGTGTGGAGCATGGTCGCCTACGTCATCGCCCAGGGCACAGCCACCGTCATCAACTTCGTGGTGCAGCGGATGGTCATCTTCAAGATCCGCTGACCACGAACCGGTCCCGCTACAGCGTGTTGACCCAGGCCAGACGGTCCGAGGACAGCGAGAAGGTGTCTTCGAACAACACCACGTAGGTTCCGGGCCCGGCGCCGGCCTCGAAGCAGACGTCGCCGGTCGTCTGTCCGCCCGGCGCGATCTCGCCCGAGTTCAGCAGCTGCTTCTCCGGCGCGAAGGTGGCACTCCGGATCGTGCCGCTGGCATCCTGCAGACTCCAGTCGATGTACCCGTTGAAGTCGTTCTGCTTCGAGCCGACGTTCTTGATCGTGACATTGCTGCACAGGTGGTCGCCGAAATCGGAACTGGTCGCCGCCAGTGGCATCACCGTGTAGGCGAGGTCGTCGCGGGTGATCGTGTCGCCTCCGGCGGCCGCGGTGTCACTGTCCAGCTTTCCCGGGAAATCGGGTCCGGAGTCGTCGGCGGCGCTCGACTGCTCGGCCGCGGTGCCCGACGCCTTGGTGACACTGGTCTCCTCGTCGCCGCCGACGCTGCCGGCGATGACCGCGGTGCAGGCCCCGATCAGCAGGATCGGCACCCCGATGGCCACCCACGGCCAGAGCTTACGCTTCTTCTTGGGTGCCTGTTGGTACGGACCCTGCGCGGGGTTGTAGGGCTGGTTGTAGGGACTGTTGTCGCCTGGCTGTCCGGGATTGGTCACGGCTGATCCTCCTGAGTGAGTGGTTGGCGGGGCGAGAAACAGCACACCGCAACCGGATGCCCACGCACCTCCTACGAAGGGACGGCACCACTCATCCGTTCGGACATGAATCCGCCGAACGCGGACCGTTCGGCTGATCGTGGATCGTCAGAGGTGCGCCGTAGCCTCCTTACCGTGACAACTAACCCCGGCGACAAGATCCGGCGCCGGCTGTGGACCACCGGCGCTGTGAGCCTGAGCGTGTTCGGTTCGATTCTGGCCGTTGCGCTCACCCAGGAGTCCGGCAGTGTTCCGGTGTGGAACTCCACCATCGGGCTGCTGCTGAACCTGGTGGCGGCCGCTGCGCTCGTCTGGCGTCATCGTTTTCCGTTGCCGGTGCTTGCCGTCGCGGTGGTGGGTCCGATGTTCTTCTCCACCGACGCCACCGCGGCGCTGATCGCGTTGTACGCCGTGGCCCAGACCGAGCGCGGGATCCGGCTTGCCCTGGCCGCTCTGGCCGTGTACCTGGCCGGGAGTATCTCGCTGGTGTACGACACCATGCGCACCCGGGATCGCTCGGTCCTCACCATCGGTTCCCCACAGCCCGAGGAGGGTGCCCCGAGCCCCGATTGGGATGTACCACTATGGATTCCGTGGGTGGCCGCCGCGCTGTTGGTGGGGATCGTCGTGACCGTTGCGCTGTTGCGGCACACCCAGGTGGAACTGGCGCAGGCCCGGGTGAGCCGCGACCGGGCGACCAAACAGACCGACGTGATGCGGGACGAGATGATCCGGGCCGAGGAACGAACCCGCATCGCACGCGACATGCACGACACCCTCGCCGCGAGCCTGAGCCGGATCTCGCTGATGGCCGGGGCAGTTCAGGTGGGCGGCAACGACAATCCGGAAAAGATCGTCAACAACGCGTCGCTGATCCGCGCGACCGCACACGATGCCCTCGACGACTTGAAGAACATCGTCGGTGTCCTGCGGGGGTCGGCCCCGCACCACGGTGGCCATCAGGGGATCGATGGTGTTGCGGAGTTGGTGCAGGGGGCCCGGGTCGCGGGGCTGCACGCCACGCTCTACACCGACCTGTCGCCCGGCGACGTCGGTACCGTCTCCGGCCACGTCACCTACCGGGTGGTTCAGGAATCCCTCACCAACGCGCAGAAGTACGCCGGTGATCAGGTCATCCGGATCTCGATCGTGGGTGCGGGCGAGCACGGGATCCGCATCAACATCTGCAATCAGCTCAGCCATCGACCACCGTCGGTACCGGGTGGGTCCCGGTCCGGGCTGATCGGACTGGCCGAGCAGGTCCGAGATGTCGGTGGGACGTTCCATGCGGGCGCGGTCGGCGGTGAGTTCGTCACCGATTGCTGGTTGCCCTGGTATTCCTAGTGACTCGGGGCACTAGTGCCATGACAATCGCTGTCGGTGCGGGGTTATACCCTGAGCGGACCATGACCGCACCAAGCCCCATCACCGTGCTCATCGCTGACGACGATCCCTTTGTCCGGCGCGGTGTCTCGGACATCTTTGCCGCCACCACGGACATCGTTGTGGTCGCCGACGTCGAGGACGGTGATCAAGTCCCCGTCGCAGTCCAGCAGTTCCGGCCGCACGTGGTGCTGATGGATCTGAAGATGAAGCGGGTCGGCGGTCTCGATGCCACGCGGGTGCTGATGACGTTTCCCAACCCGCCGCGGGTCATCGCCATGACAGCGATGGATGTGGATGACCTTGTGGTGCAGGCGGTCTCGGCCGGAGCACACAGTTTCCTGAGCAAGGACGAGCCGCCGCAGACGTTCCAGCAGTCGGTGCGTGCGGTGGCCGCCGGCAACACGTTGTTCAGTCAGGAGTCGTTGCGCCGCATCGTGGACGGACGGCCACAGGTGGCAACCGCGCCGTCCGAGATCGACAAGTTGAGCGGCCGCGAACGCGATATCCTGCGGGCGGTGGCCACGGGTGCTCCCAACGCAGCCATCGCCGCCGACCTATTCCTGAGCGAGACAACCGTCAAAACCCATGTGTCCGCGGTCTTCACCAAGCTCGGTGCCCGCAACCGTGTCGAGGCGGCGCTCGTCGCGTTCCGCGCCGGTCTGGTGAGTTAGTGGCGGTGCCGGTGATCAGCCGTTGACCTTGCTGATCACCGAGTCGGCGAACCAGTTGAGATTGTCGATCTTCTTCTGCAGCGGTTCGGTGTCGTTCCCGGTGATGTAAGGAATGCGGAATCCGACGATCACGTCTGTGATGCCCTTGTCCTCCAGACGTTTGCAGCCATCCGGGGTGTACGCATCCATGGAGATGACATGAATTTCGAAGGGGTCGTTGATCTTTCCCTCCGCCTTGCGGATGTCCTGGATCTTGTCGAGCAGCGCGTCGAGTTCCTCGGGTTGGCCGCCCCCGTGCATCCAGCCATCGCCGCGGATCACCGCACGCTTGAGGGCGAGGTCGGCGTGACCACCTACGAGGAGCGGAATGGGTTCAGTGGGAGCGGGATTCATCTTGATCTTGGGGATGTCGTAGAACTCCCCGTGGAACTCGAAGTACTCACCGGTGCTCAGCCCACGGATGATGTCCATGCATTCGTTCATCCGCCGGCCCTTGCGTTTCGGATCGACACCCATGATGTCGTAGTCCTCGGCCCACGGGCTGGTGCCGACACCCAGCGCGAATCTGTTGTTGGTCAGCACCGCAACCGACATGGCCTGTTTCGCCACCAGCGCCGGCGGCCGCACGGGCAGTTTGAGGACAAACGGGTTGAACCGGATCTTCTCGGTGACAGCACCCATCGCCGCCGCGATCACGAAGGTCTCGATGAACGCCTTGCCGTCGAGGAACTCGCGGTTTCCGTCCTCGGTGTAGGGATACGTCGAGTCCGACTCCTCGGGATAGGCGATGGAGTCGGGAATCGTGAACCCCTCGTATCCCGCCTCCTCTGCCGCTTTGGCCAGCGGCAGGTAGTAGCTCGGATCGGTCATTGCCTCGGCGAACGTGAACCGCATGATCCTCCTAGAATCGTCGTGCACACATACTAGAACGAGTTCTAGTTTTGCGGTGACGATTGGTCGTGCCCAAGCTGGGACCGCCGGGGAACCCTTGTTGCGTCCCGGCCGGTGCGGTATGTGGCCCAGGAAGTATGTGCTTCTGATCTGCGACGACGAGAAGGATGCGCCCTCGAACGAGGAGATCAAGGCGGATCCCGAGTACCAGAAGTGGGATGCGGAGGTGGCGCGGCGAGCGGTCCGGTTCGGTGGTGCCCGACTCCGTCCCGTTGCCGATGCCACCACAGTCCGGGTTCGCGACGGTGAAAAACTCATCTCCGATGGTCCGTTCGCGGAGACGAAGGACTTTGTCGGCGGTGTCGACATCATCGAATGCGCTGATCTGGACGAGGCGATCGAGATCGCGGCGGGCCACCCGTACGCGCACCGGGGATGTGTCGAAGTGCTCCCCGTCTGGGAATGACCACGCCGAACGCCGCTACCTCGGCGAACGCCTCCAGGGGCTGTAGGTCGCGGCGAGCTGAAGAAAAGTTCCCCCGGCGATGTCGATCCGGGGCAGTCGGCTTCGTCGGTGGGGTGCAACCCACCGAAACGAGAGGCGAGAACAACGTCGTCGTCGACATCAAGGCCACCCCGGGCGGTACCACGCTCGACTTCACCCACGAAAGTCTGACCGAGGAGTCCGAGTGCTTCGAGGCCTGCTCTCGCGGCTGGACTTTCTACATCACCCAGAGCCTGCCGCAGCTGATCACCACCGGTACCGGCCGGCCCATCGGACGGTATTGAGTGCGCGGCATCTCGCGTCAGGGTTTGCCGAAACGCTCGCGTCTGCCGAGCGACTGCAACCGCAGCCAATTCTTGAAACCAGCGATATCGCGTTGCTGCACAAGGAAATACCAGCCGAAGCGGGCGTACTCCTGGGGCAGTAGCCGGCGCATTCCAGGCTGGCTCATCAGGTAACCCCGGTTGCGGTAGGTGAAGAACCGCTTGGTCTCGTTGTCGGGGTATTGCGTGTGCATGCGACCACCGAGGATCGGGCGGAACTCGCCGCTGCCGTCGGGGTGGAGGTACGCGGTGGTCAGGCAGGTCCCGAAGTTCAGGCCGGACCGCACCAGGCGGCGGTGCATCTCGACCTCGTCGCCGCGGACGAACAGCCGCAGGTCGGGTACACCCACGGCGTCGACCGCCGCAGCCGAGAACAGTGCGCCGTTCATCAGGGAGGCGATGCCGGGGAGCAGGTCCGAGGTCTCGCCGTCGGCGAAGAGTTCGGACCGTTTGCGACGCCACACCAGGCCGCGGCGCAGCGGGAATGCGAGGGTTTCGGGGTTGTCGATGTTGCAGACAACCGGTGAGACCTCGTCGAGTTGGTGGGTGGCCGCGCACGTGAGCAGCTTCTCCAGCACCTCAGGGCCTTCGGGCCGGCCGTCGTCGTCGGCGCACCAGATCCAGTCGGCGCCCAGCGACAGCGCCTGCAGCATACCCAGCGCGAATCCGCCGGCACCGCCGAGGTTGTGTGCCGAACCGATGTATGTGACGGGAACCGATTGCGCGGCAACGAGTTCGGCGACAGCGGTGTCGTTGTCGTTGTCGACGACCACCAGATGATCGATGGGCCGGTTCTGATTCGACAGGACGGCCAGCGATTGTTCGAGGAGTTGTAGGCGACGGTGGGTCACCACTACGGCGATGACCTTGGCGTCAGGCATCGTTTTCGACCTCGGCAAGGACCTCACGCACGTGGCGGGCGGTGTCGGGGCCCTCGTAGGCACCGACGACCTCTTCGATGCCGCCGTCCATCCGGATCGAGCCGTGATCGATCCACAGCGCGCGGTCGCAGAGTTGCGCCAGGAACTCGTTGGAATGGCTGGCGAACACCAGGATGCCGGAGCGTTTCACCAACTCCTGCAACCGGACCCGTGCCTTCTTCATGAACTCGGCATCGACGGCGCCGATACCTTCGTCGAGGATCAGGATCTCGGGGTCGATCGACGTCACGACGCCGAGCGCGACACGTACCCGCATGCCGGTGGAGTAGGTGCGCAGCGGCATCGACAGGTAGTCGCCGAGTTCGGTGAACTCCGCGATGTCGTCCATCTTCTTGAGCATCTCGCGGCGACTCATCCCCAGGAACATGCCCCGGATGACGATGTTCTCGTAGCCGGAGATCTCGGGATCCATGCCCACACCGAGGTCGAAGACCGGAGCCACCCGGCCCTTGATCGCGCAGGACCCGCGGGTGGGCTCATAGATGCCGGACAGCAGCCGCAACAGCGTCGACTTGCCGGCCCCGTTGTGGCCGACCAGACCGATGCGGTCGCCGTGGGACAGATGCAGATTGATGTTCTTGAGCGCCTCGACCACGATCACGTTGGATTCGTTGGATCCGATCACGCCGCCGGCGCGGCCGAGGACGGACTTCTTCAGCGACCTGGTCTTCGCATCGAAGATCGGGAAATCGACGCAGGCATCCCAGGTATCGACTCGGACTTGACTCATGACCTCACACCCAATACGACACGCGGGCACGGTAATTACGCAGAATCAGCAACGCCAGCGCCCATCCGGCGGCGGTGCATGCGATGACGATCAGCCAGTGGTAGAGCGCCACCGATTCACCCAGCAGCGGACCGCGGGTGATTTCCAGGTAGTGGTACATCGGGTTGAGCTGCACCAGTTTGACCCGGCTGGAGTCGGCGCCCACGTTCTTCTCGAGGTCGACCGCACTCCAGATGATCGGGGTCATGAAGAACACGAGCTGGACGGCGGTGGTCAGCAGCTGCCCGATGTCACGGAAGCGCGTGGACAGGATGCCGAACACGATCGCCACCCAGATCGCGTTGATCACCAGCAATGCGATGCCGGGAAACACCAGGATGACGGTCCAGGTCACCGGCTGCGGGAAGATGATCAACAGGACCAGATAGAGCGGGATGTTGTGGAGGAAAATGATCAGCTGACGCCACGCCAGCCGGTAGACATGCACGCTGAGCGGGGCGGGGATCTGCTTGATCAGACCCTCGTTGGTGGTGAAGAGCTCAGCGCCCTCGAGGATCGATCCCTGGATGAAGTTCCAGAAGATGAAGCCGAGCATGACGTAAGGCAGAAACGAGCTGATCTCGTTGCCGAACAACTGCGAGTAGAGCAGGCCCATGGCCACGGCTGTGACCGCGGTGGCGATGGTGATCCACAGCGGCCCGAGCAACGACCGGCGGTAGCGCTGCTTGATGTCCTGCCAGCCGAGGAGCAGCCAGAGTTCGGAGTGCTTGAAGCCGGACGAGAGGTCGCCGAAGCCCCGACGGAACGTCCGCGAATCGGACTCCGCTGGTGGGGGCCGCAATGGTACTTCATCGGCAGGTGTTGACACGAGAGCCGAGCCTACCGCCACGGGACTTCCGGCCGACGCGCCCGTGGGCCCGGAGCTAGAGATATTGCCCGGTCCCGCCCACGCCGTGATGTGCACCACCAGCGCCCCCGAAGGCCTCCGGAGGGGGGAGTTGACCCTGGCGCATCTGTTCGAGCTGAGCTCGCGCGGCCATCTGCTGCGCGAACAGAGCGGTCTGGATTCCGTGAAACAGACCTTCGAGCCAACCGACGAGCTGGGCCTGGGCGATCCGCAGTTCGGCATCGGACGGGATGGCGTCGTCGGTGAACGGCAGCGCCAGACGTTCGAGTTCGTCGCGGAGTTCCGGCGCCAAACCGTCTTCGAGTTCGACGATCGACGACCGGTGGATCTCCTTGAGGCGGGCGCGGCTGGCGTCGTCGAGCGGTGCTGCCCGGACTTCCTCCAGGAGTTGCTTGATCATCGTTCCGATACGCATGACCTTGGCGGGTTGCTCGACAAGATCCGCCACACCCTGATGGTCGCCGCCGTCGGTGTTCGAACCGTCGGTGGGCACCACAACGAAGTGGTTGTCGTCATTCGGAGTCGAACCGTGGGCAAAATTCTCATCGGTCATCCGTCCATTGTCCAGAAGTGGGCGACAGATGCACGAAGCAGCCCTGGGCAAGTGCATTGCGGTACGGCCCGGACCGTCTATGGTGACTGCCATGGCTTATGACGTCGCCCGCGTTCGGGGGCTCTTCCCGTCGCTCGGTGATGGTTGGATCCACCTCGATCCGCAGGCCGGAATGCAGATCCCGGATTCCGTCGCGACAACTGTCTCCAAGGGTTTTCGTTCGCTGGTCTCGCAGCCGGGTGGTATCTATCCGGCGGCGCTGAAGTCGGCCGGGATCATCGACGCCGCGCGGCAGGCCGTCGCGGATCTGGTCGGCGGTGACCCGCGTGGAGTGGTGCTCGGACCGTCCCGCGGACACCTGCTCAACGTGCTCGCCGAAAGTCTCAACACCCGCGTGTGGCTGGGATCGGAAGTGGTGGTCAGCCGGCTCGACGACGAGGCCAATGTGCTCCCTTGGCTGCGTGCCGCCGATCGGTTCGGTGCCAAGGTTCGGTGGGCCGAAGTCGACATCGAGAACGGCGAACTGCCGGTGTGGCAGTACGAGGGCCTGGTCGGCCGATCCACGAGCGTGGTGGCGATGCCACTGGCGTCGTCGACGATCGGCTCGTTGGTCGACGTGGCCACCGCGGCCGCCACCGTCCATGCGATCGACGGGCTGGTTGTGGTCGACGCGACGAGCGCCGCGGCGTACGTCTCGCTCGACATCGAGCAGCTGGGCGCTGATGTCCTGGTGGTTTCCGCGGACCGCTGGGGTGGACCGGCCACTGCCGCCCTCGTGTTCCGCGACCCCGACTTGCTGTCGCGGGTGCGGTCGATGTCACTCGACCCGGATGCGCAGGGCCCGGCCCGGCTGGAGGTCGACGGACATCAGCACGCATTGCTGGCCGGACTGGTGGCATCGATCGAGCATCTGGCAGGGCTCGACGAGGCGGCCACCGGGACCAGACGTGAGCGGCTGGTGACGTCGATGACCGCGCTCGGCGAGTACTCGCAGCGATTGCTGCACTATCTGCTGCGCTCGCTGGGCCAGCTCAACCTGGTGAACCTGATCGGTTCGGCCGGGGCCCGGATACCGGCAGTCAGCTTCACTGTGTCCGGTGTGACCGCGGACAAAGTGGTTCGGCGGCTGGCCGACAACGGGATCTGCGCGCTCGCCGACGTGAACAGTCGGGTGCTCACCGGTATCGGCGTGAACGACGTGGGTGGCGCGGTGACCATCGGCCTCGGGCCCTACACAACGCCCTACGAAATCGACCAGCTGGTACGCACTCTCGGCTCTCTGGGCTGAGTCCCGCCATCCTCGTCCCCGACAGGGGTGTCCGAGGGAATAGTTCCCTCGGACACCCCTGCGCGGGACGAGTTTGGCAGCGATCAGAGTGTGAGCAGGATCTTGCCCGACACCTGGCCCGACTCGAGGAGCGTATGTGCCGCGCCGGCCTCTGCCAATGGGAAGGTCGCTCCGACAACGGGTTTGATTCTTCCGTCGGCGATCAGCGGCCACGTGGTCGCGATGGTGTCGGCAACGATGGCGGCCTTGTCCGACTGTTCCCGGCCGCGCAGCGCGGTGGCGTGGACCGTGCCACGCTTGCCCAACAGTGCGGCGATGTTCAGTTCGGCCTTGATGCCGCCCTGCATGCCGATGATCACCAGCCGCCCGTCATCGGCCAGGGCAGAGACGTTGCGGCCCAAGTACTTTGCGCCGACGATATCCAGGATGACGTCGGCGCCACCGTGGTCTTTGACAACCTCCACGAAGTCGTCGGTGTTGTAGTTGATGGTGATGTCGGCGCCGAGATCGCGGCACAGTTCGAGCTTGGTGTCCGAACCCGCCGTCACCGCAACGGTTGCGCCGAGGGCCTTGGCCCACTGGATACCGTGGGTGCCGATGCCACTTCCGCCGCCGTGCAACAGGACGAGTTCGCCGGGAGCCAGGTGGGCGGTCCGCTTGAGGTTGGAGAGCACGGTGCAGGCGACCTCGGGTAGGGCCGCGGCGTCGATCAGGTCCACCCCGGCGGGTATCGGCAGCAGATGTCCGGCCGCAACGGCGACGTACTCGGCGTAGCCACCGCCCGCGATCAGCGCGCACACCTCGGTGCCGGTCGTCCAGCCCGCCACGTCGGCACCGAGTTCGTCGACGGTCCCGGAGACCTCCATGCCGATGATCTCGCTGGCGCCGGGCGGCGGCGGGTAGTTGCCCTGCCGCTGCAGCAGATCTGCCCGGTTGACGCCGGCAGCAGCGACCTTGATCAGCACTTCTCCCGGACCAGGGCGTGGTTTGTCGACGTCGGCCACGGTGAGGTTCTCGGCCGGGCCGAACTCGGACAAGCTGACTGCGCGCATTGAGCTCATCCTTTACCTTTACCCGGCGAGGCGGCTGACCAATAGTCAGGTGTGACAAAGTCGCGAATTCATCGAGGTAAGGTCGTTCTTTGTAAACGCTTATTCCTGGCATTGGTTGAGCCAAAAGCCGAGGACCCGGGGGGGGAAATGACAGAGGACAATGCTGTGCCTTGGCTCGATGATTCTGAGCAATTGGCTTGGCGAGCGTTCATGAACGGGTCCCAACGCCTGTTCGACGCGATCAACGACTCCCTCGTGGAAGCCGTGGGCCTTACGTTTGCCGACTACCGCATCCTGGTGTTGCTGTCGGAGACCGACAGCATTCGGATGAGTGACCTCGCCGACGGCGCGCTCAGCACCAAGAGCACCATCTCCAGGCGCGTGGACCGGATGGCCGAAGCCGGCTGGGTGCAGCGGATGGCCAAGAACCACGACAAAGACCAGCGCAATCGTGTCTGTCGGATCACCGAGAGCGGCCGGATCAAACTCCACGAGGCCGCCAAGGGCCACGTTGTCGCGGTGCGTACCTACCTGCTCGATCACCTCGACGATCACGAGCGCGACGCCATGGCGACGACCTTCGGAAAGGTCGATACGTGGCTGCGTGAGAACCCTCAGGCCCGGGTGAAGTAGGCTCTGTGCCGAAGGAAGCGTGGCAGAGCGGCCGAATGCACTCGCCTTGAAAGCGAGCGTGGGTAAAACCACCGGGGGTTCAAATCCCTCCGCTTCCGCCAATACGCTCCACCTGTTTATTCAGGTGGGGCGTTTTTCATTGAGGGATCGAGGAGGCGAGGTGACACCCACCGGTGGTTTCACTGTCGTGTCGTTCAACGTCAATGGCATCCGAGCGGCCCGCCGACGCGGCTTCGGCGATTGGCTGGCAGGACGCGGCCCGGATGTGGTGGGGCTGCAGGAACTTCGGTGCGGCATCGACGACGTCGGCGACTTCGGTGACCACATCGCGTCGATCGATGTCGGTTCGATCCCGGGTCGGAACGGTGTCGCGATTCTGACCCGACGCGAACCGGCCGCGGTGCGGACCTGGGTGACGCACCCGCCGAAGGCCCGGGGGCTGTCGGCGTTCGCTGCAGAGGGCCGCTACATCGAGGTCGATCTGGCCGATCGTCCGGTGACGGTCGGCAACCTCTACCTTCCCAAGGGTGGACTGCCTGCCGAGCTCCAGGGTTCCGGATCGATGCGTGAGCAGCCCGACGGTGGCCTCAAATATGCTCGTAAACAACGGTTCCTGGCCGGGTTCGCCCGCGAGCTCCAGCGAAACCGACTCGTCGCGCGGCAGGCAGGCCGGGAATTCCTGCTGGTCGGCGATCTCAACGTCGCGCACACCGAGCACGACGTCACCAACTGGCGCGCCGCCCGCAAGATGGAAGGCTTCCTGCCCGAAGAGCGAGCCTGGTTCGGTGAGATAACCGGACCGCGTCGGTTGGTCGATGTCGTGCGCACGCTGCACGGCGACCGTCCGGGCCCGCTCACCTGGTGGAGTTGGGCGGGGGCGTCGTTCGTCAAGGATGTCGGCTGGCGCGTAGACCATCAGCTGGCCACCCCGGGCCTGGCCCGATGCGCACGTCGGGTATCGGTCGACAAGGAATCCACGCCGGACCTTCGGCTCTCTGATCACGCACCGCTGGTCGTCGAATACGACGCTTGAGCCGTGTGGTCATCCGGGGGAATGCCCCACCGGGTTACGCCAGGTCGGCATTTTTGTGGGGCTGGAACTTTGCGGTTCGCAGAAGGGCCCGGCCGGTTAGACTGCCCGTAAAGTCGTCGACTTCGGGGGTGCTCCTGTGCGAGCGAAAAGAAATGTGGTGCGCGCGACGGTGGTCGTCGCGTCCGTGGCGATATTCCTGGCTTCGATTCTGGTGGGACCGGCGAAGGCTCGGGCCGACGTTGTCGCGCCGGCCGACGGATACGGATTCTCCCAAGGGGCCGCACAGCTCTTCTTGAATGGTGCGGATTTGAACCGGGAACTCGACGCCGTGTCCCAGACGAAGGGGGAGTGGTTGCGGGTGATGGTCGACTGGTCGTCGATCGAAAGCACCAAGGGCACGTATGACTGGACGATTCCGGACCGCGTGATCGGGGCTGCGCGAGCCCACAACCTCAAGGTTCTGTCCATTGTCTTGACCACGCCCACCTGGGCGCGACGAGGTGGTGCGTTCGGTGCGACCTACGCTCCACCGTCGGACCCGGCGACTCTGGGAGCGTTCATGAAGGCTTTCATCAACCGCTATCCCGATGTGACGCACCACGAGATCTGGAATGAGCCGAATCTCCCGATCTTCTGGGGTGCGTTGGCCAATCCCGCCGAGTACACCGCATTGCTCAGGGGCGCGTACACGGCGATCAAGGAGGCACAGCCGTCGTCGACGGTGGTTGCGGCGGGACTGAGCCCGGCGGCGGGCGCCGTCGATTTTGTCACCAGGATGTATGCGGCCGGGGCCAAAGGCTATTTCGACGCGGCGGCAATGCACCCGTATGTCTTCCCGAAGGGCATCAACTCAACTCCCAACGGCTGGACCGAGACTCAGCAGATCCGATCGGTGATGGTGGCCAATGGTGATGCGGTGAAAAAGATTTGGCTGACCGAAATGGGTGCTCCGACCAACCCTGGGACCGCAAACCCTCCGGCTGGCTCCTCGGGAATCGGTGGGTTCGGTTTCGGTGCCGGCGACATGGTGAGTCAGCAGGAGCAGGCGAACCAGATCGTCGATGTCCTCGGTGCGGCCGCGCAGTCGGGCTACTGCGGTCCGGCGTTCATCTACTCGGTGCGGGACTGGGGAACGTCGCCGGACAACCGTGAAGACAACTTCGGTGCCCTGCTGACGAATGACTGGCAGCCGAAGGCCACGGCGTTGGTGTTGGCGAAGTAGTCACCGTTTCGGCTTGCGCGCACCCTTGCCCGGGATCTTTCCGGCGGCTTCTCGGGAAGCGCGTTTGGCGGCAGATTTTTCTTTTGCCGAGCGTTTCGGGGCAGGTTCGGACTGACCCCGCGATGACGTCGCCTTACGTCCGCGCACGATGCCGATGAACTCGTCGGCGAGCTCAGACGTCGGGGCCGGCCACAGTATGCCCACGGACCCGGTCGGTGCGTCGGTCACCGGGCGATAGACAAGGTCCTTACGGTGATGCAGTCGGGCCAGCGACTGCGGGACCAGCAACACTCCGGTACCTGCCGCGACGAGTTCGATTGCGTCGCTGGTGGTTTCCGGCCGATGATCCACTGCCCTTCCCAGCCGTTGCCGGACCACCAGCGGTTCGTCGAGCGGCCACAAGAGTTGTTCGTCCGCGAGGTCGGCAACGCCTATCTCATCGACCGCGGTGAAGACGTGGTCTTTCGGCACGACTGCGACGGTTGTCTCTTCGTAGAGCTCAATGGTGTGGTGCGGCCCCGGGTCGCGGTGGTCCAGGGCATCTGGCAGCCGGGTGATCGCCATCTGAACCCGTCCGTCGCGGATGGCATCGGCGCATGCAGCGACGTCAATCGGGACGAGGTCGAGTCGCACCTTCGGAAGGCGTTCGTTCCAGGTCCGAACCCACTTTCCTGGTGTCACGCCGGGCACAAACGCCAGCTGAAACGAGGAGGCATTGTCAGGCGTGGTCACGCCCAAAGGCTACCGCCCGATAGTCTCGACGTATGAGTTCGCAGTCGATGAAGCCGGCCACCGCCGCCAAGAAGTTGGACGTGTACCTGCCGGCGACGCCCGCCGAGTTCCAGGAGGGCGTCATCACCCGTGCCGAACTCGAAGCGCTGCAGGCGGACCCGCCGCAATGGCTGCGTGAACTGCGCATCAATGGACCCCACCCGAAGAACCTGGTGGCGATGAAACTCGGCATCTCGAAGGGCGCCCTGGTGCGCCACGAGATCACCGAGGCGCTGACCACCGAGCAGATCAACGCACTGTTATCTGAGATGCCCGACTGGCTCGAAGCCGAGCGCGCCACCGCGATCGAGGTCCGCACCGAAGCGGCCGCCGCAAAATCGGCGCCTCCTGCCGACCGGTCGCGTTCGCGTAAGCGGCGATAGCCACCCAAAATGGTGGCTTTTGGTGAGCCCGACCTGGGCTTTTACTCACCAGAAGCCACCATTTTCGGTCAGTAGGTGGGTGCTGGGGGCAGGGTCACGACCTGGCCGGCGTAGCTCAGGCCGGCGCCGAAACCCAGGAGCAGGGCCGTCTGGCCGCCTTTTGCCTTACCGGACACCAACATCTCTTCGATCGCCAGGGGGATCGACGCCGCGGAGGTGTTGCCGGTGGTCTCGATGTCGTTGGCGACCGGAACATCTTCGGGTAGACCGAGATTGGCCTTCATGAGAGTGTTGATCCGCGCGTTCGCCTGATGTGGGATGAAAACCTCGATGTCTTCTTTCGCCACCCCGGACTGTTCGAGGACCGCGCCCAGGGCCTTCGGCAGAGTGATTGCGGCCCAACGGAAAACGCGGCTGCCCTGCATCTCGACAACCATCCGTCCGATCGGGTCGGTCTCGGGGTCCTTCGACTGGAACTCTTCGGCGCGGTCCATGTATTCGGGGATGTCGTAGTTTTGGGAAATGGCGTCGCTGTTCTCGCCGTCACTGCCCCAGACGGTCGGGGAGATGCCGTTCTCCTCACTCGGCCCGACAACCACGGCGCCCGCGCCGTCGCCGAAGATGAATGCGGTGTTGCGGTCGGTGGGCTCCATCACCACCGACATCGTCTCGACGCCGATGACCAGAATGTGCTGCGCCGATCCGGACCGGATCATGTCGGTCGCCAGGCCGAGCGCGTAGCCGAAACCGCCACATCCCGACGCGACGTCGAAGGCCGGGATCCCGTTGATCCCGAGGTCGAGGGCCACCACGGGCCCACCGTGGGGGATCTTGGTCTTCCAGCTGCCGGTCGCCAGGATCAGCGCACCGATTTCTTTGCGGTCGACACCGCTGTTCTTGATCGCCCTGTCGGCGGCGGCGACAGCCATCGATCGGGCGGTCTCGTCTCCGCTGATCCAGTGCCGGCTCCGGATGCCGCTGCGTTCGAAGATCCACTCGTCGGTGGAGTCGAGCACTTTGCACACCTCGTCGTTCGTGACAACGCGTCGGGGGCGGTAGGCACCGATGCCGAGCAGGGAGACATTTTGGTGGCCGACCGTCGTCGCAATCTTCATGGCTGTTCCGAACCCCTCTATCGGTGATGCAGATCTTCGTCGCCTCCGGACGTTACGCCGCCAGGGCGCAAGGTCCGGGCGAAAGGGCGTTGTGGAAGTGCCGTGTCTTATGTGAGGCACTGATGTCTCAAATGGAACGGAGATGTCTCATGAAGAGTCGCGACGATGTCCTGCGCGCCGCACTGCTGCAGTTGAACGAGGACCTCGCATCATCGATGGCTGATCTGGCGGATGCGATGGGTATCTCCCGGGCCACGCTGCATCGGCACTTCGACACGAGAGTGAAGCTGCTCCGGGAACTCGCCGACCGTGGCCTCGACAGGTGGGCTCAGGCGCAGAGGGACGCCGGGATCCTCGACATCGACGATCTCGACCACGATCGGGTGCATGCCCGAACGGTCATCGAGGCCTCGATGATCGAGCTGCTCCGCAAATACACGGTCGAGGTCAGCGAGTTCGGGTTCCTTCTCACCGACAACATTGTCGTGCAGGACCCGGGCATCTCTCCGCGCAGCGACGAACTGGTCGACCGCGAGGCCGCCTTTTTGCGCGAGCCCAGGAGGTCGGACTCTTGCGACGCGACGTCTCCCCCCGTTGGCTCTCGTACTGTGCCTACGGGGTGCTCGTGGCACCTCGTGAGGCGCTCCGGGTGGGCGATGTACCGGTCCGCGGTCTCGACGATCTGGTCATCACCACATTTCTCGAGGGAGTACGTCATCGTGAGCAGTGACCATCACCGACCGGGCCGGCAGCGTCGGAGTCGAATCGGATCCGCGCCGGTGGGCGGGGTTGGCGGTGCTGGCCGGCAGCCTACTGATGGTTGTCATGGACATGACCATCCTCAACGTCGCCTTGCCGTCGATGGCATCGGATCTGCGGCCGACCTCGACCGAACTCCTGTGGATCGTCGACGTCTATGCCCTGGTGGTGGCGGGTCTGCTTGTCACCACCAGTTCACTCGGCGACCGTTGGGGACGGCGAATGATGCTGGTGGCCGGATTTCTGGTGTTCGGAATTGCCTCGGCCGCAATTCTTTTCGCGGACAGTCCGGGCGAGGTCATCGCAGTGAGGGTTCTCCTCGGTGTTGGGGGCGCGATGATCATGCCGTCGACGCTGTCCCTGATCCGTCACCTGTTCCCCGACCCGCGGGAACGGGCCACCGCTCTGGGCGTATGGGGCGCGATGGCTGCAGTCGGGGCGGCGCTCGGACCGATCGTGGGTGGCGCGCTGCTCGAGGCATTCAGTTGGCACTCGGCGTTTCTCGTGAACATTCCGGTCATGGCGGCAGCCATCGTCGCGGCCCTGTTGCTGTTGCCCGAGAGTCGTTCGTCCAGGCCGCCCCGCCTGGATGTGCCCGGTGCGGTCGCCTCGATCGCCGGCATGGCGGCGCTGATGTACTCGATCAAGGAGTTCGGCAAACACGGCTTCGGTCTCACCCCCGTGGTGATTCTGCTCTGTGCGGCAATCGTTCTCGGCTGGTTCGTCTGGCGATGCCTGCGTCGGGAGGACCCACTGCTGGAGGTGCGCCTCTTCGGCGGACGAACGTTCACCGCGGGCACCGTCACGGCTCTCGTCACGAGTGTGGGACTCGCCGCGATGCTCCTGCTCGGCGCGCAGTGGCTGCAATTGGTGCAGGGCTATTCGCCTCTGCGGGCGGGTATTGCGCTGCTGCCTGCCGCCGTCTTCGGACTGGCCGGATCCTTGCTCGCACCACCGATTGCCGAGCGAATCGGTTCGGCCGGTTCGGCGGGTAAGCCTCTTGCGGACGCGGCGCGGTCCGCATTCACCGACTCGTTCACCGCATTCGGTGTGGCCGGCGCGCTTCTGCTGGCAGTCAGCGCGGCAGCGGTGTGGATGCTGACACCGCGCGACGCTCGTGGTGGTGGTCATTGACAGAGGATGAACAAAGGTGGGCCAGTCGGTATCTCGGCCGCCGATCGGGCGAAGTCGGCAGGCGTCCGATACATTCTGTGCTCAGGGGGTGGAGTTCCGGTGCACGTGGATGCGCCGAACATCTCGAAAGGCTGAACCACCTCGATGCGTATCTCCACCACACTGCGGGCCTGTGCCCTCACGTCGCTGGTCGCTCTCACCGCTGCAACGTTCGGAACAAGTGCCGCCATCGCCGATCCCGAGGGCGAAGGCTCGAAGGCCCACGTCACCAGCGTCGAGATCCTCACCGACCAACATTGGGTGGTGAACGTCTATTCGCCCGCGATGGACTCCATCGAGGCGCTCGACGTACTCGTTCCCGCGGATCGCAGTGTGCCGGCCCCGACCCTCTACGCGCTCAACGGTGCCGGACAGGGTGTGGTCGAGAAGTCGGGTTGGTTCGAGGCCACCGACATCGTCGATTTCTTCGCCGACAAAGACGTCAACGTGGTCTCCCCGCGAGGTGGCACCTTCAGCTACTACGCCGACTGGATCGAAGATGACCCAGAGCTCGGCCGCAACAAGTGGGAGACGTTCCTGGCCGAGGAATTGCCGCCGGTGATCGACGCCGAGCTCGGCACCAATGGCATCAACTCCATCATGGGGATGTCGATGAGTGCCTCGGCCTCGCTGTTCCTGACCGCACTCAACCCGGATCTGTACCAGGGGGTGGCGTCGTTCAGCGGCTGCGCCCGGACCACTGACGAGCTCGGCCGCCAGTACATGAAACTGGTGGTGGAAACCCGCGGCAAGGGCGATCTGACGAATATGTGGGGCGAGCCGGAGAACCCGCTGTGGGCCGAGCACGACATGTACATCAACGCCGGCAAACTCCGCGGGAAGGCGATCTATCTGTCGAGTCGCACCGGGCTGCCCGGCAAGTACGACAACGAGGACAACGTCCGGCTGAACGGCCAGGTCGACAGCCTCGCGGACCAGATCATCCTCGGTGGCGGCATCGAGGCCGCAACGGGCGTCTGCACCCGGCAGATCGCCGACCGCCTGAGCGAACTCGGGATTCCCGCGGTGACCGACCTCGATCAGCCCGGAAGTCATTCATGGGGCTACTGGGAAGAGGACCTGCGTAAGGCATGGCCGACCCTGGCGACCTCGATGGGCCTGACGGCCTGACGCCTCATCGAGGTTGAGACGAGTTTCTCCGTGCCTCAGCGGCCGTTGTGGATGGGCCGCGGATCGACACCCTCGCGTTCCCAGCCCGCGGCAGCGTATTTGACGTACAGCCAGCGGACCGGGAGCCGGTTGATGATCGGATTGACGGCACGCAACGCGGCGGTGAAGCGGTCGAAGCGCTTCTGCATCTTCGGGTTCCACTCCAACTCGCAGACATCGCGCATCTGCTGGGGCACGGTTCCGATGACGATGGTCCGGACGATGCCGTTCACCGGTCGTGAGAGCACAGCCCAGACCGGGGCCGGCACCGACTTCGGGCGGGGCACACCTTTGCGGAGATATCCGGTGGCGTAGACGATCGTCTTCGTCGGCACGAAGCGGTCGAGCATCGAGTCCCAGTATTCGCAGAACTCCGCGTAGGTCTCCGGCTCGTTGCGCGAGCTGACACCGTAGAGGCGGTACCACGCCTTGCCTTCTTCGAAGATCTGCGCCTTCTCGGCCTCGGTCAGTTGGCGGATAAAGGTATCGGCCGTGTAGATGACCTGGTCGATGAATGTTGCGTGCGCCCAATAGAAGAGCTCGGGATTGAGTGCGTGATAACGCGATCCGTCACTGTCGATCGTTCCCTTGATGGGCCTGTGGAAGTCGCGGACCCGGCGACCCCACTCATGCGGGCTGGCGCTGTAGACCGTGTTCATGATCGGCGGCACAGTGCGCTTCGCGCGCCCGGCGAAGTCGGAAAAGATGACCGAGTGGTCTTCGACACCCTTGGCGAGCTGTTCGATGCAGTTCTCGGTGCCGGCCGTGCGCTGGAAGCAGAATGCGCTGCGGTTGTCGCCGTAGAACTTCCAGACCAGTGAGGCGGGGCCGAGTGGCGGCGCGGTCGTGGCGTCCCGTCCATCGATCGGCTGCGGCACGGCCTCGCGGACCGCGCTGTCGAATGCTGTCATGACGCTCCCCCTGGAATGACACAAATTGACGGATGTGTTCCAACAGATGCGACGATAGCAGGTTTCAGTCCGGCCTCCTCTGGCATGGCGCAGTGGGAGCAGCCAACCGCGACCCTGATCGATTCGAGAGTCCCGACACCATCATTCTCGACGCCGGCACGCGGCCCACCCACATGGCATTCGGCAAAGGAATGCACCTGTGCGTCGGCCATCGTGATGCATCGGCCGTGCAGAAGTCGGCGCTGATCGACTCGCGCTCCGGGTCCGTTCCGGAGTTACGTTGCTGCACTGCACCGGTGTGAGCTCACCGACCCGGCTTCGATGTGGTTTCTCGACATTCATCCGGTGACTGTCGAGCGCGATTGGCGCAGGAGTGTTTTAGTGAATCAGTGAAGCACCTCTACCGCGGTCAGATCTTCCATATCTCCGGGTCGCCGAAAGTCGACTCCGCCCACGACGCACTCGTCTTCATCGAAGACGGCGCGCTGGTGGTCTCCGATGACGGCAGAATCGCCTGGTGTGGCGAATTCTCCTCGCTCCCAGCAGAACACGAACATTCTTCGGTGGTCGACTATCGGCCCGGGTTCATACTTCCCGGTTTTGTCGACACCCATGTTCATTTCCCGCAGACATTTGCCGGTGATTCGTACGGCGGAGGGCAGTTGCTCGAATGGCTCGAGCGCTGCATATTTCCCAGCGAATCGAAACTCGGTGATCAGGAGTTCGGGCAGCTGGCCGCGGCAGAGTTCACCCGCCGCCGTGTCCGGACCGGTACCACCGCCGCGATGGTCTTCGGGTCGGCGTTCCCGCAGGCACAGGATGCATTGTTCGAAGAGACCCGGCGTCGTGGACTGCGGATCGTCAGCGGTCGCGGGATTCAAACCCGTGGACCCGATTCTGCGGCTCCGCTGTTGACGGGTGAGGACAAGGCCATCGAGTTGACGGCCGCGGAGATCGACAAGTGGCACGCTGCGGACACCGGCGATGTCGCCACCGCACTCCTGCATGTCGCGCTCGTGCCCCGGTTCTCGCTGTCGGTGACACCGAAGACGTTGGCAGCACTCGGTGAGTTGTACACCGACGTGCGATCGAAGGGTGTGTACGTCCACACACACCTCAACGAGAACAACCGTCCCGGCACCGGTGAGATCGACGCGACCAAGGCTGCCTACGAGGTCGACACCTACCTCGACACCTACGACGGAAAGTTCTTGCCGGGCTCGAAGGTCGGTGGTGAATCGCTTCTGGGCCCGCGCACCATCTTGGCCCATGCCGTGCATTGTCAGGACGGCGAACTGGCCCGCATGGCCGAGACCGGAACGTCGATCTCGCATTGTCCGGTGTCGCAACTGTTCCTGGGCTCGGGCACCATGCCGTGGTTGCGGACGGTCGCGTCGGGCGTCAACATCTCACTCGGCACCGACCACGGCGGCGGCGACGAATCGCTGATCTCCCGAGTTGCCAACGACGCCTTCAAGGTGCACATCTCCGAGGCCGGCGATGCCGGTGTGTCGATGCATCCCGCGGAGATGTTGTTCGTGTCAACACTTGCCGGTGCCCGAGCCCTCGACATGGAAGACCGGTTCGGCAACTTCGATGTCGGTAAGGAAGCCGACTTCGTGGTGATCGATCCCGAGCGGTGGCCCGCGCTGTACAACTCCGTCGCCCACGGTGCCCGCGCCGACGACGCCGAGATGGCGCGGGATCAGTTGCTGTTCGCGCTGCTGATGCAGCTCCGTGAGCCGGCCATCGCTTCGGTGTACGTCAAGGGTCGCAAGATCGACGAGGACTGATCGATTCGATGAGCGAAATGCCGAGCGAGGCAACCATTTTTGTTGCCTTTCACCCGGTTTCCGATGGGGTCTTCGAGGAATGGGCCGGGCAGGTGCAGGCGGTCGCCGGCGATACGCCCGGGTTTCGGCATCTCTCGGTCGCCCTCGATCTGCAACCGGCGCTCTCGCTGACGTTCTCCGACGAGTCGCTGCTGCAGCATTGGCTGGATTCGTCGGCCTGGTCGCAACTGAAGGACGTCGGGGCCGGGCAGGGGATCCGCCGGGAATTCAGTGATCTGGTTGTCGTAGACGGTGACGGACCGCCCACCGGTGTGGGCATCTTCGTGCACGAGGTGGATCCGGTCAACCGGCCCGGATTTGCAGCGGCCCAACGGAGATTGATGGATCTGAGTGCGGCGGCCGCCGGATTCGAGTACTCGATCCTGACCGGTCCACGTCTGGCCGACGACGGGATCGAAGAGTGGACGGCCGTGGCCAAGTTCCGCACCGATGCCCTGCTGGCCCAGTGGCGGGACTCGTCGGAACGTGCTGCGGCCCTTGGCGAACTCCGATCGAATCTGGAACAGGAGTTCTCGTCGCCATTCGAGACCAACTCGTTCGGTTCGATCGTGCGGGTCACCGGTGGACGACCCGCGTCGACGCCCGACTGGAAGGTCGGGATGATGGTGCTGCTGGTGCTCTACCCGACGGTGATGGTCTTGTCCCGTTTTGTCGGACCGTATCTCGACCGGTGGGGTGCCGAACCGTGGTTGTCGATGTGGCTCAGTCAGATCCTGTCGGTGTCGCTGTTGACGTATCTCCTGATGCCTCTGGCAACCGCGGCGTTCTCGTTCTGGCTGGACCCCTATCGCGGATCGTCGCGCAAGGTGTCGGTCGTGGGCGCGATCGTGGTGGTGCTGATCTACGCAGCGACGCTCACCCTGTTCGCGAACGTCCGCTGGCTCCAGTTCTGGGATTACGCCTGAAAATCGTTGGGGAGCAATAGGGTAGTGCCTGGCCGGGCCTCCCCGCCCGACCAGGCACTGGCCGGGTGGTCAGCGGAAAATGGTCTTGATGTTCTGGTAGGCGGCGATCGCGTTCGGGCCGAGTTCGCGGCCCAGACCACTGTCCTTCACGCCGCCGAACGGTGCGAACATGTCGATCAGGTAGGTGTTGACCCCGATTGTTCCGGTGTGGATCTGCCGGGCGACGTCCATGCCCCGATCCTCGTCGGTGGTCCACACCGAACCCCCGAGACCGTAAGGCGAATCGTTGGCGATGTCGATCGCGTCGGTGTCGCCGTCGAACGGGATGATCGACAAGACCGGGCCGAAGATCTCTTCACGGGCGATCGTGAAGCTGTTGTCGACGTCCGCGAACACCGTGGGCTCGACGTACCAGCCGTCGTCCAAACCGGAAGGGCGGCCGCCGCCGGTGACCAGCCGGGCACCCTGTTCCTTGCCGGCCGCGATGTAGCCCTCGACGCGGTCGCGGTGTTGCGCACTGACCATCGGTCCGAGAGTGGTGGTCGGATCGAGTGCATCGCCGACAACCAGGGTGCTGACCAGGGCCTCGAACGCACCGACAACCTCGTCGTAGCGACTGCGTGGAGCCAGGATCCGGGTTCCGAGGAAGCATGTCTGACCGTTGTTGAGCATGGTCGCGCCGAAGAGCTTTTCGCCGATGACGGTGAGGTCGAGGTCGGCGTCGTCGAGGATGATGGCGGCGGACTTACCGCCCAATTCAAGGGTCACCGGGCGCAATAGGCGACCGCAGACCTCGGCGATCGCCCGACCGGCGCCGGTGGAACCGGTGAACGCCACCTTGTTCACATCGGGATGCTGCACCAGGTAGGCACCGGTATCGCGGCCGCCGGGCACGATGTTGAGAACTCCGGCGGGCAGTCCGGCGGCTTCGGCGGACTGCGCGAGCAACTCGGAGTCGAGCACGGTCTCCGGGGACGGTTTGAGGACCACGGTGCAGCCCGCGGCCAGCGCCGGGGCGTACTTGAACGCGGCGAGGCATTGCGGGAAGTTCCACGGTGCGATCGCGGCGACGACTCCGATCGCTTCCTTACGGGTGGTCGACGTGCCGCCGAGCATGTGCGGGTTGGTCTCTTCGGCGATCGACTCGCGCAGCAGCGCCGCGTAGTAGCTCACGGCGGCGATGGGGAAGCCGCCTTCGAGTTGTCCGGCGGTGGAGATCGGCATGCCGTTCTGCTCGGAGACCCGGGCCGCGGTCTGCTCGGCGCGTGCGGTCATCTCGGCGGCCAGACGGCCGAGAGCGTCGGCCCGCGCTGCCGGTTCCCAGGTGCGCCAGCCCGTGGGATCGTCGAATGCCCGGCGGGCGGCGGCCACCGCAGCGTCGACGTCCGCCCGGCCGGCGTGCGGAACGGACCCGATCGGTGCGCCGGTGCTCGCGGACAGAACCTC
>NZ_DATCVM010000196.1:0-3088 GCF_036566845.1 Williamsia sp. | reverse complement strand
ATACGGCGGCGGCGGAACGTAGAGGTTCTCGGTGTAGCTCCACAGCGTGCCGCGCCGCGACAGCGGCACCTGAGCCAGCTCATCGCCGTCACAGCACGGGTTGGGGCAGTTGTTGGCCCGCGGCGGAAACACATACGTCCCGCACTGATGGCACTTACCGCCGATCAGATACGGATCACCGGAACCGTTGATCTGCCACCAATTCTCGACGGCAGGTGCCGCAGGCATCACCGGTTGTGTCATGCCGTCGATCGTGGCCGGGATCAGCACTCCGCCGACGGTGCCATCCCGCTGACCGGGCGAGATTCCACGCAGCGGAACAGGCTGGGGCAATGGCTATTTCGCGGAGACCGCGACTTCCTGGGTGAGGAACGATAGCGCCGTCCGCTCAAACGCAGCCTTCGCCTCGATCATCACCCAATGTCCGCAATTGGGGAAGACGTGCAATTCCGCGTTGGGGATGGTCCGCATGGGAACCAGTCCCATGTCCAACGGGCTCACCCGGTCATCTCGCCCCCACGTCAACAACGTCGGCGCTTTCACCTTGTGCATGAGCGCCCACGGCAGCGGGAAGTCGGCGTTGCGCATCATCTCCATCATCGCCGCGAAGGCGGCCTTGCCGTACATGCGCCGCGCTGCCCCCAGGGTGTCCGGATCGGTGGCCAGCGCCCAGCGCTCTTCGATGAGTTCCTCGGTGACCAGAGCGGGGTCGTAGACCATGGAGTGCAACCAGTCGATGAGTCGCTGCCGTGTCGGTTCCTCGGTGAACTCCTGGAGCAGGCGGATACCCTCGCTCGGCCCGGGGCTGAAGATGTTGACACCGATGCCCCCGATGGTGATCAACTTTCCGATGCGGTCACCGTGGTTGATGGCGAAGTTGATGCCAACACCACCGCCCATGGAGTTACCGATCACGTCGACCCGGTCCAGGCCCAGCGCGTCGGCAAAGGCCACCACGGAGCCTTGCGCGTCCAGCATCGGATGGCCACCGAAGTCGTCGCTGACTCCGAAACCGGGGAATTCCAGTACCAGACAACGGAAGTGTCGGGCGAAGAAAGCGAGGTTGCCGCGGTAGTTTCGCCACCCCGTCACTCCAGGACCCGATCCGTGAAGCAACAACAGGGCAGGCCCGTCGCCGGCTTCGTGATACCGAAGAACGCCCCTGGATGTGGTGACTTCGCGCAGCGTTTCGTCATGATCGATGATGTGCATCGGAGCGGCCCTTCGTATCCGGTTCGAACGTGGTTTCACACGATGAATCCCAGGAAGCAAGTCTTGCGGCCGCCTCTGCCGGCGAGCTCCGTGAATTCCGGTGAGCGGACTTCCGTGCTCTGCGCACCGCTGCGCTGCGGGAGTCGGCCTGCGGGACGACGACGGTGAGGTCAGCCTTCGACGATCGCCAACGCGCTCGCCGGACACAGCCTGACCGCTTCGCGGACATGGTCTTTCTGGTCGTCGGGTACCTCCGCGGTCTGAACGGCTCCGCCGTCCGTGTCGACGAGCACCACGACGATGCCGTCGTCGTCCTGATCGAAGACCTCGCCGGCGACCATGACGCAGTTGCCTGCCTGGATGCACAGCTCCCGGTCGGCGGAGACCTTCATCGCTTCGCTCATCACCAGCTCACCTCCAACGACTTCAGACCGTAGATGAAGTGGAACGACCGGAACTGCACATCGTCGAATTCCTCGGCCAGCGACAGCGTGGGAAATCTGCGAAGCAGCGCGGGGAACGCGATCTGCATCTCCATCCGGGCCAAAGGCGCGCCGAGGCAGTGATGCACACCGTGGCCGAACGCCAGATGCCCTGGCGCACCGCGGCTGATGTCGAAAGTGTCGGGGTTGTCGATGAAGTGGCCGTCCCTGTTGCCCGACGGCAGGGAGGCGAACACAAGCTTCCCCGCCGGGATCGACACCCCGGCGATCTCCACTTCGGTGGTGGTGATGCGGGGGATCGCGGTCTGCACGATCGACAACCAGCGCAGCAGCTCCTCGATCGCGGGCGCCACCGCGGCGGGATCGTCGCGAACCGCCGCCAGCGCTGCGGGATGGCGCAGCAACGCCAGGGTGCCGAGCCCCAGCATGTTCGACGTCGTCTCATGGCCGGCCAGAAGCAGCAGGCCGGCGATACCGATGAGCTCGTCGTCGGTCAGTTCGTCGCCGTGCTCGCGGATCAGCATGCCGAGGATGTCGTCGCCCGGCCGTTCCCTGGCGCCTTCGACCAACGACCGCATGTAGGCCCTGCCCTGCCTCTGTAGCTCGAGGCGTTCGGGTATCGGGATGGACAGGTCGAGTTGGCGCGTGCTGCGCCGCTGGAAGTCGTCGCGGTCGGCGTAGGGCACCCCGAGCAACTCGCAGATCACCAACGACGGGATCGGCAGGGCGAAGTTCTCCACCAGGTCGGCGGGCGGGCCTGCGGCCTCCAGCGCATCCAGATGCTGGTCGACGATCTCGACGATGCGGGGCTGCAATCGCTTGATCCGCCGGATGGTGAACTCGGGGGTCAGCATGCGGCGCAACCGTTGATGCTCGGGCGGATCCAGCCCGAGCAGGTTGCCTGCCCTGGCGCTGGCCAGTTCCTCCTCGGACTGCGCGGGAGCCCCCGGCACCACGAAACCTGGAGGACGGCCGTTGGAGAACCGCGCGTGGTCGGACAGCACGGTCTTGACGTCCTCGTACCGGGTGACGAGGTGGACCTGCATGCCGAAGGCGTTGGTGACGGTGATGACCCCCGGCCCCTCGCGGACAGCGCCCAGCTCGGGTGTCGGGTCGAACGCGTCGCGCCGCATGTGCAGCGGCGGCAACGAGGGTGCTTGCGTCATGCATTCGACGGTACTCACGCCCGCGGGCAACGGCACCGACCACAAACACGGCCCAAACGCGTGGGCGCGCCGGTCACCCGTCGCGACTACGTATCGGCTGGCGTCCGAGTGCGGTGGCGACCTCCTGGTTGTCCACCGTGGGAACGGTGGTCCTCGTCCTGCAGTGCGGGCCACCAGATCCTGGGCCCGATGAGCGTGAACAGCGCCGGGATGATCACGGTCCGCACCACGAAGGTGTCCAGCAGGATGCCCAGGCCGACGATGATG
>NZ_DATCVM010000195.1:0-1843 GCF_036566845.1 Williamsia sp. | reverse complement strand
TCCGCCTTCGGGCATGTCGTAGCGCACGTGTCCGCTCGTCAACTGCTGCGTTCAGTTCTGTCGGCTCATTTTGCGCGGGTCGGGGAAGCCCATCTTCAGGTAGCCGGGCGCGCGTTTCTTCAGCGATGAGGCGATGACGGGGGTGTGTTCGTCATGGTAGTCGTGCACGGTGGCCGTGTTCTTGGAGGGATAGGGACGGGTCACGCGACCGACGTATTGCACGAGTCGGTTCTTGAATGTGATCGGCGCAGCGAGGAACAGTGTGTCGAGAGCGGGGCAGTCGAAGCCTTCCCCGATGAACGAACTGGTGCCGATGATAAGGAGCGGATCCGACTCAGGCGTGTGGTTGGCAAGTTGCTCGGCGATCCTGCGGCGTTCACCTGCTTTCATGCCGCCGCGGAGGACGGTGACGGACTTTCCTGCGGCTCGCAGCCGGTCAGCGATGGCGTTAAGGTGTTCGACCCAGGTAGTGAGCACCAGGATGTTGGCCCCGGATTGGGAGGCGCTGAGGACGTCGTCGACGATCTGGTCGAGCCGTAGTTGATCGGCGACGAGGGCTCGGTAGATTTCGGCCATTCCACCGGGTGCGGCGGGGTCGGCGTCGCCGCGGTACTGGAATTCGGTCGGGTGCAGGTGGAGAACCGGGTGGGGCGTCATTGGGTCGGAACCGTCGACCGGGAGTTGTCCGGTAGTGGGCTGGTCGATGGCAACGTGGTGGGATCCGAGTTGGTGATAGATCAGGTCTTCGAGCCCGTCGCGGCGTTCTGGGGTGGCTGTCAGGCCGAGCCAGTACCGCGCGGCGATGCGGCCCAGGACGCCGAAGAATGCGCTGGCCGCGACGTGGTGGCATTCGTCCACGATGACGAATCCGTAGTTGGCGGTGATGTCTTCGATGTTGTCGCGGCGGGCAAGCGTTGGTAGCAGCGCGATATCGAGGACTCCCGTGGTTTTCGAACGCCCACCGCCGATTTGACCGCACTTGAAACCGAGGTGGCTGCTGATCCGGTCGCGCCATTGATCGGCCAGCGCTTTGCGATCGACCAGGACCAGGGTGGCGATAGCTCGCGATTCGATTACTGCACAGGCGATGACAGTCTTCCCCGTGCCTGGAGGAGCGATGAGGACGCCGGTGTCCTGTTCGAGGAGTTGGTGCAATGCGGTGGTCTGGACCGTGCGTAACGGCGTGCTGCAGGTGAACTCGTGGGGTTTGCCGAGGATGCGTTTGTCGTCGACGTGAAGCGTGCTGTCGGCCGATTCGACGAGTTCGGTCAGCAGAGTATGGAGGCCGCGGGGCAGAACGAGATCACCGTCGGCCGTTTCGTCGTAGCTGTGGAGGAACCGTGGTGTGTCCCAGGTGCTGCGGCGGGCACGTTGGCGCGCATCGAATTCTGGGTTGCGTATCGATGCGGCATGTTTGACGGCCGAGATCATTGCTGGGCCAAGATCGTTGGCGGTCAAAGTGAGTCGCGATGTGAACTCTGCGCGCACGATTGCCGCCGGCCGCGGGATGATTCGCGACGACGTCGGTAGTTGCAGACGTCGGACGGTGTGTCCGACTTGTGGGTCGGGGAGTTGGCGTGCCAACGCGGTCACGTCTTTGGTGGACAACCGAGCGATGCTTGACAGGTAGGCCCACTGATCCTCGTATGGCTCCAGGGTGGCGGGATCGAGGAAGACGGTGGTGCCATGCTGCCGCCGCTTGCCGTTCATCGGTGCGGCGATCAGATTGCCCACCCCACGCCCGGTGTGCACGTCCTGGGATGGGAACAATCGGTCATAGCTACTCAGATGCATACTTCCGCGCAGTCGAAATGCCTCACTAAGCCTGGATTCACCGATGAGG
>NZ_DATCVM010000194.1:0-12337 GCF_036566845.1 Williamsia sp. | reverse complement strand
GGCGAGGCGGACCGACTCGACAAGCTTTCGGACTCGATGGCCGCCCTGTACGCCCGCCGCGCCGGCGGCGAGTACGACGAATGGCGCGCGCTCGTCGCTGCCGAAACATGGTTCACCGCCGAAGAAGCCGTCGCCGCCGGGCTCGCCGACCGCATCAGCACAGACACTCCCGCATCCGGTGACCTCGCAGCGACGTTCAATCTGTCCCGGTTCCGCTTCGCCGGCCGATCCCACGCACCGACACCACGCATTCCCTCTGCCGAGGCGGCAGAGACCGACAACAGAAAGGAGGGCGTCATGCCCACCCTGATGGAAGAACTTCGCAAGCGCCTCGGCATCGCCGAAAACGCAGACGAAGCAACAACACTGGCCGCACTCGACGAGGTACTCGCCGAGCAGACAGAAACCGCCCCACCCGCGGGCATCGGTATCGAAGCCCGAGCAGGCGTAGTCACCGTCGACGCGGAGCAGTTCACGTCAATGCAGTCGCAACTGGCAGAGTTCGCGCAGTTCCGAACTGAGCACGAGAGCGCGGCGGTCACCTCGTACTTGAACGAGGCGATGCGGGCCGGGAAGTTCCCGCCGGCCAAGCTCGCCCAGTACGAGGCACTGATGAAGGACGCGCCCGACGCCGCACGCGCGCTGATCGATTCGTTGGCGGCGAACACCTTTCCGGTCTCCGAGATCGGCCACGACGGCGATTCGCCTGCCGCGGCCGACGAGTCCGCACAACTGACCGCGCTGGCCGACAAGTCCGGGTTCGCCTCGGACGCGATTCTCTAAGGAGGACACCATGCCCAATCCCACTTTCGGGAACGGCCCGATCACCCACAAGGTGGCAACCGCGGTCGAGAAGTTCCACGTCGTCAAGCTCGGTGCGACCGGCATCGCACCATGCGCGGCCGCCGACCTGCCCTACGGTGCCGTCGCGCAGTCCGGCAAGCCCGCGGCCCCACGTGAGGACAACGACCTCTCCCATGGTCTGCCGTCCGTTCTCGCCGTGCACACCGTCGGCGTACTCCTGCTGGCGAAGGTCACTGGCTCCGCGACGTTCGCGACCGGCGACCCCGTCTTCGTCGGCGCCGGCGGCAAGGTCGCCAAAACCGGCACCACAGCAATCGGTATCGCCGTCAAGGCCTCCACCGCCACCGACACCACCGTCCGAACCCAGCTCGCCGGACCCTTCGTTCCGGCTCCCGCCTGAAAGGCTAGACAGACATGGCGAAGAACATCACCGGCGCCTACGGCGGCGATACCCTCACCGTCGATTCGATGCTCAAGGACCCCACCTGGATTCCGCAGCGCGTCATCAACGGACTCGACGGCGCATTCCTCGAAGCTGCACTCTTCCGCAACGGCGGCTCCAACGACGCCGGAGTCGTCGCATTCCGCGAGGCCGCAGACCCGTACCTCTCCGACGATGCCGAAGAAGTCGCCGAGTTCGCCGAGATTCCGGTCTCGACGCTCGGTGACGGCAAGGTGCGCTCCGTGATCGGCCAGAAGACCGCACTCGCGATCCGCGTCTCATACGAGGAGCGGTACGAGAACAAGATCGACCGGGTTTCCCAGAAGGTCAACGGCCTGCAACGGACCCTGATCCGCTCGGGCGTTCGCGCAGCACTGGCCGCCTACAACGCGGCCAACGTCGGATCGATCGTTGCCAGCGCAGCGTGGGGCGCGGCCGGGGATCCGGCCAAGGACCTGTTCGACGCGATCGAGAAGGTCGAGTCCGCCGGATTCGAGGGAGACGAGACGAAGAACTTCGGCTACGTTCCGAATACTCTCGTCGCTCACCCGCGGGCCATCACCGCGCTGATCCGCAACGACAAGATCCAGTCGAAGTACATCGGCGACCTCGCCTCGGAAAACCCGTTGTACAAGGGAGTTCACCCGAACACCATCTGCAACCTTCAGGTGTTGACCTCCCGATGGATGGACCCGACGAAGGTCATCGTCCTCGAAGCTGGGGTCGCCGGATTCTTCTCCGACACCTACCCACTGCAGATGACGCCCATCTACGAAGAAGGCGGCAACTCCGGTGCGGGCGGCCCGAACATGACCTGGCGCTCCGACGCCTTCCGTAAGCGCATCCTCGGTGTCGACAATCCGGGCGCAGTCTGCACCATCTCCGGGATCTCCTGATGGCGGCCTACGAGCTACTCGCCGACCACTGGGACGAGCCGAACGGCGAGTCCGACACCGGTTACGTCCGGCATCTGCGCGGCGAGGTATTCGACGTGCCGGACAAGCACCTCGATCGCCTGCTCCGCATCGGCGCTCTTGCACCAGCCGACGAGGACGCCACCGAGTCGGACGACGCCGAAGCAGTCGTCGAGGACCCCACCGAGCCGGACGACGCCGACGACGACTCGGACAATCACGGTGACAGCGAAGCCAATTCGGATGCGGCCGAGCAGGAGTCGGATCCCGACCGCGAACCCGCGCCGGTCAACGACACCGACCGCGAGAGCGATTCGGATGCGGTCGAGCAGGAATCGGATCCCGACGTCGAACCCGCGCCGGGCATCGAGCGGCCGAAGCAGACCGCCGGCAAGCCCGTCTGGGTCGACTACGCGGTCGACCGCGGCATGACCCGCGACGATGCAGAGGCGCTCGACAAGCGGGATCTGATCGCCGCGCTGTCCTGATCGAAAGGCGGGTGCTCGACATGAGTAACGTGTTCGCGACAGTCGGAGACGTCACCCGCGGCCGGCGCCCGACGACCGAAGCCGAGAGGCAGGACATCGAGGCGATGATCGCCGCGGCCGGTCTATGGATCCGGGACCGCAAGGACTGGATCGCCGATGACGATGAGGCCGCGAAATTCGTTGTCGTCCAAGTCGTTCGCACGGCGCTGGACACCGAGAAGTATCGCGGCCTCATCTCGTTCACCAAGACCACGGGCGGTGTCACCCGCTCCGGCACTCTCGCCAATCCCGGTGAACTGCTGGTGTTCACCGACTTTCATCATCAACTGCTCGGCATCTCACGCGTCGGTGGGCCGAGCTGGAATTTCGGAGACCGACATGGATGATCTCGGCAATCAGACCGTTCGAGTGATCGAACGTGTCCGCGGCAAACGCGGCGTCATGACAGATCAGCAGGTGGGTGAGCCGTGGCCGGGATGCAGCGTGCAGCCGGCGAGCTCGGCGGACGGCGTGCCGCTCGAGAAGTCACAGAAGTGGGTGATCTACGCCCCGCCCGGATTCCCGGAGTCGACCGAGAACGTCTTCGACGTCGACGGTATCGGCGACCGTCTCCATGTCGACGGCGACCTGCAGACATGGTTCGACGACGAGGGTATCGCCGACTACGTCTGGGGATACCTGAAGAAATGGGAAGGGGCGGGAAATGGCTGATCCGAAACCGGGAACGTTCACGTTCACCTCGCGAAACGCGAAGGAGATCATGGCTTCTCGTCAAGTCCAGGGCGCTCTCGACAGCGCAGCGGACCGCGGTATCGCAGCCTTCAAGACCGAGGCGAACAAGCATCGCAAGACCGGTGAGCTCGCCGCCCGCGTCCACAAGGAGAAGGCCCGGGGCTTCGACGGGCGCCCTGGCGTGCGGATCGTCGCGACGTCGCAAGGTAACCAGTCCGCGCTCTTCGGCACCAAGCGTTCGAAGCCTGTGCGCGCGAGTGGGGCAGCGATGCGGGCGATGAAACGGAAGGGTCGATAAATGGTCGTCGAAGTCGATGGCACTTTGTTCCCTGATGTCGAGGATGTGCTGATGGCCTACCTCGAGCCTCTCGGCGCGACGGACACCGAACCGCCCAAGAAGGATTCGCAGTGGCAGGGAATCCAGATCAACCGCGTCGGTGGCAGCGACGACGGGATCAGTGACTATCCGCGCGTGATGATCGTCTGTCACGATCCGGATCCGCGGGCGGCGTCGAAACTGGCTCGGCGCGTTGCGAACTACATGGAGCGGATCGTCGACGCCGAGATCGAGGTGGAGGACGAACCGAAGCCGATCAGTGTCGATTCGTGCTGGGTCGATACCCCGCCCGAAGCGGAGCCGTACGAGAACCCGAATATCCGGACGGTCATCGCCTACTACGCGCTGAGTCTGTCGAAACCCTGGCGGATCTAGCTCACCTGACAAGTTCACACATCAAGACCCGCAACGACTGTTGTGGGCTTTTCTCATGCCCAGGAGGCATCACATGGCTACCGATATCGGAAAGCTCGAGGTTGCGCGGCATCAGCGCGAACTCATTCTCAAACCCAAGCGCATGCACATCTTCGGCATGCCGATGTCCGTCGATCCGATCGAGCAGATCACCGAGGGCTCGAACTCCGAGCTGGCCGAATTGCCCGAGGGTGCGTTCGACTTCGGTCTGCTGCTCAAGGACGATTCGATCACGCTGACTCGTGAGGTCGAGAAGGACGACATCAGCGCGATCAGCTACTCGAACCCGGTCAAGTCCGACATCATCACGGACATTTCCGGTATTCAGTTCACCGGTCTCGAGACCAACCGCTACAACATCCAGAACAACCTCGGCATGGACCTGTCGAACATGGTTGCCAATCCGGTGACCGGTGAGGTCGCGTTCGATCAGGCTGCTGTCGCCGAGATCCTGCAACTGCGCTACCTGTTGGTCTCGCAGTTCGGTGTGGGTGTGGACCGGATCTATCTCGGCCGTCAGCTGTACTGCGGTGAGGTCGCCGAGATGAGCGAGCAGACCCTCTCCGATGCAGGCGGCGCACTGACGTGGCCGACGAAGGTCAACGCGATGGTCGACCCCGTTCACGGCGTGTCGGTTCGTCACTACTTCGGCGGTTCGGGCTGGAACCGTGTCCTCGAAGACGCCGGATTCAAACGCGGCGGGCTGAGCATCACCACCGAGTCGCTGCCGGCGGGCGCCGTGGGGACGCTCTACTCGCAGACCCTGGCTGTCACCGGCGGCACCGGCACCAAAACCTGGTCGGTCTCGACGGGAACCCTGCCCGCCGGGCTGGCGATTGCCCCGTCGACTGGTGTCATCTCCGGCACCCCGACCGCTGCGGGTACGTCGAACTTCACTGTCTCGGTTGTGGACAGCGTGACTGCGGGCAGCGTGCAGAAGCCGCTCTCGATCGTCGTCGCTGCCTGACCGATGCCCGGCCCTGTGCCGGGCCCGTAAACGCACTGGGCAGGCGGGGATTGGCGGTCGACCGCCTGCCCGGTGTTTCCAGACCGCCCTACCGGCCACCACACAATGAGGAGATCCCTGATGGGAACGATGAAGACTTTCAATGCCAAGGACTGGACGCCTGCACTACTGGTGGCACCAGACGGCCGAACGTACACCCCCGGTGATCACGCCGAGCATCGCGAGCTGCTCACGCGTGGGTACGTCGTAGCGCCCGCAGAGCCCGAGCCCGTGCCTGAGCCCGCGCCGACCGAAACCCAGTCTGGGCCCACGACTGTCGGCGAGCCCGAGCCCACGCCGTCTGAGACCGCGCCTGAGCCGACCCCGTCGCCTGCCGGTGAGACCAAGCCCAAGACCAACCGACGCAACGGAGGTGCGCTGTGAGCGCAAAGAATATGGACAACGTCAGCATCGCCAGCGATGGCATCGACACCGTGTTCAACGTCGAGAACGGTAACGGTCATGTCGTCACGTTCGGCGGTGAGCAGCGAGAGCGTAAGGCACCGTTCGAGTTCAAATTCCAGGACTCTCCGGTCTTCGTCGTTGAGGAACCCGACGCCGACACCGTGATGGACATCGAAGATGCACGGGTCACGCGCCGGGTGCTCAAGTTGTTCCTCGGCGAGCAGTACGACGACGTCATGGACTACCTCGGCGCGGAGAGGCCCGAGGTGCTCCTTGACTTCACTCAATCGATATCGCAGCACTTCGGTCTCTTCGACGCCGACCAGGCAGTCAATCGCGCTGAGCGCCGCGGCCGTAACCGCCGACGAGGACGTAAGAGCTAACTGTGGCGGCTGACGAAAACGGGTCGGCGGCATCGTTTTTCGAGACACTTCTCGGCGAGGCTGTCGGCCCGTTTTTCGTCACTCTCGACGACGGAACCGAACTGTGCGTCGACGTGCCGAATGTCGACGATGTCGCGGACCTCGACAGCACGGTATCGATCCACAACCAACTCGACCTGCTCGTCTCCGACGAGGACACCGCGGATGCGATCGCTGATGCGTACGCGCGGCGGCCGATCGGGGAACTCGCCGAACTCGTCGACGACATCCGTGAGCACTTCGGCGTCCTGATCGCTCCGATGTGCGGATGGGCGTACCTCGTCAACGAGATCGACAAATACGGTGACGCGATCGAAAAAGATCTGCTCGGCAAACCAGAAGACCTCTACGACTGGGTGCGCGATCACCTCGGCACACCGTGGGACAAGTTGCTGCGCCTACTGCCGGCACTGCCTGTCGGCGGCTGGTACTACGCGGCGATCGCCGACGACGACGATCGCGCCCGCGAGATCCTCGAGCTCGAAGCGCAGGGCAAGTTACCGAAGTCTACGAATCGGCCGTCGCTGGTCGGATGGACCAGCGAGATCGAGAAGCTCACCGAGCTCGTCGAGACGACGCGCGGAATTCTCCACGGAATCTGGGGTGCATCCCCGAAATTCACAGGCAAGGGCGGTGCGCCGCCACGGCCGCTGCCGCGCCCGCTGACAGCACGCGAGCGCGTCGAGGAACAGCAAGCACTCCTCGAGCACGACGACATCGCGTCGCAGCTTCTCGGCACGCGGTACACGCGCCGATTCTCTTAAAGCCCAAGGGGGTGAACAGTGTCCGACCTCCAGAGTGGGCAGACATTCATCAATGTCATGCCGTCGATGAACGGGTACTTCAAGAAGGTCCACGCAGCAGTCAAGAGCAACAAGGTCACTCAGCACGTCGATGTCGAGGTCGATCAGCGCCAGCTCAAGAAGGCGACGTCCGATCTCGACGGCGCCACCAAGAGTGCCGCTGATGCCAGGCGCCGGGAGGCTACGGCAACCAGGGACACGGTCGCGGCCGAACGTGAACTGCTGACCTTGCGCAGTAAAGGTGTCGCCGACGCGGGTCGGCTCGCGGCCGCCGAAAGCAAGGTCGCCAAAGCCAAGCACGAGAGCAAGGCTGCGGCGGCTGCACTGAACGCAGCGGAGTCCAAGCGCGGGAAGGCCACTACTCGCGTCACGCGCATCGAGACCCGGATCGACACCAAACGCGCCGAAGCGGACTCCGAGACGTTTCTGCAGAGAATGTCCGCGAGCCACGAAGCAGGTGGCCGGACGATCGGCTCGAAGCTTGCCGGCGGGATGAGCGCGACCCTGAACTCGCAGGCGCGAGGCCAGCAGGAGGGGCGCAGTTTCACGTCGGGATTCATCTCCGCGCTCGGCAGCGGAATGCGCATGGCGGCTACAGGTTTCACGGTCGCCAACGATGCGGCACGGTCGGTCATCCGCAATATCGGGATGGCGGCTACCGGAATCGGGTTGGCCGCACGCGCGCTCAGAGGTTTCAGCGCCGGCCTGCTGGTCAGTTCGTCGCTGCTCAAGTTGATGACCGGGGCGGGCCTGGCGAAGCTTGCGGGTCTGTTGAGGTTCGCGGCGGCCGCTGCCGGTGTCCTCGCGCGGGACATCGGCCGGGTCACCGCGGCCCTGTTGGTCATGGCAGCGGTTGCCAAGCTGGTCGGCACGTTGGCCAGGGTGGGCAAGGCGTTGGGCATGGTGACCGTGGGGTCTGCGGTGGCGCTCGGTGCTGTCTCGGCGCTCGGCAGCGTGGTGTCCAGTTTCGCGACCGGTCCGCTGGTGGCAGGTCTTACGGCCGTGGCCGGTGCGATGGGGACGGTCGCGGCGGCGGCAGCGGGCATCCTCGGTCCCGCCGTTGGTGTGGCGAAGATGGCGTTCAAGGGCCTCTCGGAAGGGGCGAAAGCCTGGGAGTCGTCGCAGAAGGCCGTTGATACCTCGTCCGGGAAAACGGCGTCGGCGATGAAGGCTGTCGAAAGTGCGAAGAAGTCGCAGGCGCGTACGGCCGAGCAGGGTGCACGTCAAATCGTCTCTGCCGAAAAGCAGGTCCTCAAAGCACAGAAGGACCTCAAGGAGTCGCAGGAGGAAGTAACCAAGGCACGCAAGGACGCCAAGCGCGAGGCCGAAGGCTACGGACGGACCCTCCAAGGGTTGGCGCTCGACGAGGAAAGCGCCACCCTGGCGGTGCTCGAAGCTGAGAAGAATCTGCGTGAGACGAAGGCCAGCGACGATTCGGATAAGACCGATATCTGGCGGGCGAGGCTCGGTGTCGAGGAGGCGAAGTTAGCCCTCGACGAGATCACGGTTTCGAATGAGGAGCAGCGCGCCGAGATCGCCGACGCACAGGCCAAGGGCATCGAAGGGTCCGATCGGGTCGTCGAAGCCAAGGAGCGTGAGGTCGATGCGCAGGAGCAGCTTCGGGAGGCCCAGTCCGATGCGGCGCAGACGCAGAAAGATGTGGCGCAAGCCAACATCGATGCTGCCGAAGCCGTCGCCGATGCCTATGCCAGCATGGCGGAGTCGCAGCAGTCGTCTGCGTCGGGGGCTGATCCGTTCGCGGCGATGATCGGGCAGCGGCTCGCACCACTTCTGCAGGCCTTCAAGGGGCTTCGCGAAGAAATAACCGATCGCTTCAGTGGCGCGATGACCGGCGCGTTCGGCACTCTCGGCGGATTGCTCGATCGTCTCAAGCCGAACCTCGGCGGACTGGCTACCACCCTGGGCAATCTCGGGTCGCAGATCGTCTCGTCGATCTCGAGTCCCGCTGCGGTGGCGGGTTGGGATCGGATGATCAACGGCTCGAACACCTTCTTCGAGAGCCTGTCGCAGGGCGAAAATGGGCTTGGCTCGGTCTTTTCCGGGCTGATCGAAGTGCTCGGAACCGCTGCGGAAACCTTCGCGGGCAGCGGAGCTGGGATCAACGAATGGCTGCTGGACCTCGGTGAGAAGCTCCGCAACATCAGCGCCGATGATCTTCGTGCCACGTTCGAGAAGATTCGGCAGACGTTCGACAACATCAGTTCCGTTGTCGGGCCGTTGTTCACGCTCTTCCGGGAACTCGGCGCGGAATCCGCGTCAGGGCTGGCACCCGGATTTGCGGCAATAGGTCAGGCGATCAAGGACGCCACCCCTGGACTGATGGACATGGCACGAGTTTTGATGCCCGCCTTGGGGGAAGCGCTCGCCAACCTCGCGCCGGTACTTCCCGGTCTGGTGGATGCGTTCTCGCCGTGGGCGGAAATCCTCGCGGCTGTGGCACCGCATCTGGCGACGATCATCGAGAAACTGATCCCTTTTGCTCCCATACTTCTGGGTGTCCTCGGGGCAGTGAAGCTCATCGGTATCGCGATAACCGTGTGGAACGCTGTCATGTTCACCGCATCGGTAGCTCAAGGTGTGTTCGCAGCCGCGACGGGACGCTCCGCAGCGTCGTTGGGCACCAACACAATCGCCCTGGCCGCTCACCGAGCGGCACTGATTGCGGGAGCCGTAGCTCAGTGGGCGCTCAACGCCGCAATGAGTGCGAATCCGATCGCGCTGATCGTGATTGCGATCGCTGCGCTCGTCGCCGGTCTTGTCTGGTTCTTCACGAAAACCGAACTGGGCAAGAAGATCTGGGACAAGGTGTGGAACGGCATCAAAGATGCCATGGCCAAAGCGTGGGAGTTTCTGCAACCGATCTTCACCAAGATCGGGGAAATCTTCGCCACCGTGTTCAATGCCATCGCCGACATATTCACCTGGGTGTGGGAGTCGATCATTTCGCCGATCTTCACCGCACTAAAAATTGCTGTGGCAGTGGTGATCGTGGCGTTCATGCTGCTATGGCAGGCCATCAAGCTCTATATCGAAATGGTCGGCAACATCCTCTCCTGGCTATGGGAGACCGTCGCCAAACCCGCTTGGGAACTGATGAAAGCCGGACTGCAGGCCCTCGGCGATTTCTTCGCCTGGGTGTGGAATGCCCTCATCAAGCCTGCCTGGGACGCTCTGGCGGCTGGGATTTCGTGGGCGTGGGAGAACGTCATCCGACCCGCATGGGACGCCCTCAAGGTCGCATTGGGCGCAGTGGGTGATTTCTTCGGCTGGATCTGGAACACGATCATCAAGCCGGTCTGGGACGGACTTTCTGCCGGGATCGCGTGGGCCTGGGAGAACGTCATTCGCCCGGCCTGGGACGCGCTGAAGGTCGCTCTCGGCGCGGTGGGAGACTTCTTCACCTCGGTGTGGGAGACCGTCATCCGTCCTGTCTGGGACGGTCTCGGTGCGGGCATCAGGGCTGTGTGGGAGAACGTCATTCGCCCAGCGTGGGACGCCCTCAAGGAAGGCCTCGGGAAGGTCCGGGACTTCTTCAGCGAGGTCGTCGGTGGTATCAGCGAGAAGTGGGACAGCCTCAAGGGCATTCTCGCGAAGCCGATCAACTTCATGATCGACACGGTCTGGAACAAGGGAATCAGGGAGGCGTGGAACAAAGCGGCCGGGCTACTCGGTCTCAGTGAGGCTCAGGAGCTGAAGGGCATTCCGGAGCACGCTACCGGTGGTGCTATTCGCGGGCCTGGTACCGGTACGTCTGACGACGTCCTGATGTACGGCTCGAACGGTGAGCACATGATGACCACTGCGGAAGTGCGTAAGGTCGGCGGCCACAACGCCGTCTACGCGATCCGCGACATGATCATGCGCGGCGTCCCGTTCACGTGGGATGGCGGCAACCTCATCCGCGAGCTGGGCCGCGACAATGTCAACGCCTACGGCGCTCAGGTAGCCCAAAAGGGTCTCGGGAACGTCGATCCGCAGGGCATGTTCGACTGGATTCTCCCGAAGTACAAGGACGGCGGCGAGATCCGCCCGATGTGGGAGTCGCAGCTCGAAAACGGGCACCGGGCCGCGAAGATGCGCAACGGTAACCCGTACACGTGGGGCTTCGAGGATTGCTCGGGCTACATGTCGATGATCGCCGACGCCATCATCAATGGCGGCGACGGCGTACGTCGTTGGGCTACCGGATCATTCCCTGGCGGTCAGCCGTGGGTTCCGGGCTTGGGCCAAGGTTTCTCGGTCGGTGTGCACGACAACCCGGGCGGACCGGGTGGCGGTCACACTGCCGGAACCCTGACCGGTGTCGGCGGATATTCGACGGCAAATGTCGAGTCCGGCGGCGCGCACAACTACGTCGCCTACGACGGTCCGGCGGTGGGTGCGGATTCACCGCAGTTCGCCGGCAAGCATCCGGGTCTGTTCCACCTGGCGATCGGCGCCGACGGCGCGTTCGAGTCAGGCGGCGTTGGCGGCGGAGGCGGAGCCTCGCCGGATCAGAAGAAGTCGTTCGTGCAACAGAAGATCGCCGGGATCTTCGACTTCTTCCTCAACCCGATCAAGTCCGCAATCGGCGGCGCGATCGGGACACCACCGCCCGAGTGGCTCGGTGTTCCACCGAGCTTCCTCGACAAGGGCCGCGATATGACATCGTCGTTCCTCGCCGATTCGGTCACCGGTCTCGGTGATCTGCTCGGGTCGGTGTGGGACAAGGCCAAGGGCATCGGTGGGCTGTTCCGCGACAACGGAGGTTTCATCCCGAACGGGCTCTCGATCGTGCGGAATGAAACCGGCAAGCCGGAAGCAGTGTTGAACTGGGATCAGGTCGAGATGATTCGGGACATCCTGGGCCGGATCGGATTCGGCGGTACCGACAAGGTCGCCACGGAAGACGACATCATCGACCCCGTCGATTGGAACGGGGTGGGTGCGCAGATCGGCACATCACTTCTCGCGGAGTGGGGTAACGATCTCCTTGGCACCCTGGGCTTCACGGGCACCTTCGAGGGCCTCAAGCTCGTTGACGAGCGGGGCGTGCGATCGGATCAAGCTGGCGTCCGCAACGAGGCAACCTTCAACGAAGGACCCGCTGAGGGTGATTCGACGTCGGCACCGGCAACTTCGGCGCCGAGCATCGAAGCACCGCCGGCCGATGCTGCCCCGATCAGTGTCGTCGACAAGGTGAAGGCCGCGTTCAAGCCGTACGGCTGGGACACCGGTGAGCAGTGGGCTGCGGTCGACTGGATCATCAACAAGGAGTCGGGCTGGAATCCGTTGGCGCGTAACCCGAAATCGGGTGCGTTCAGTTTGTTCCAGTTCCTCGGGTCGACGAAGGATCAGTACCTTCCCGACGAGTCCGAGGATCCTTCGGTCCAAGGTGCGGCCGGCGCGAAGTACATCCGTGACCGGTACGGCGATCCTGTTCGGGCGCGGACGTTCTGGGAGAAGAACGGCTATTACGACATGGGCGGGATGGCGTTCGGTAAGGGCTACATGCTCAAGGACGTCATTCATCCGGAGCGGGTTCTCTCACCTCGTCAGACGGAGGCCTT
>NZ_DATCVM010000193.1:0-8540 GCF_036566845.1 Williamsia sp. | reverse complement strand
CATCGCAGACAGGCGAGTGGCGAGGTCGGTCAACAGTGCCCACCGCTCTTTGATCATGCGACCCGACTCGGCGGACGACAGAGACCCGTTTCTGCGTCCGTCGAGGGCCCGCGCCGCGGCGAGCCCTTCCGGATCGAGTTCACCTACGAACGCTTCGACGGCAGGCAACAAGGCATGAGTATGTACGTCGACGGTACTCACGCCGGCACCTCCAGCATCAGCGCGACCTTGTGGATGAGACCGGGGACGTCACCGTCGGTACGTCCTTCGACCATCCACTCGACCAACTGGGTCGATGATTCGACGACGACCTTCGCTCGCCCGAAGCGGCGCCCCTGAACGCGCAGCAAGACCTGGTCCATGGATCCATCGGCGCCGAGCAGTTCCTCGACCAGCACAGACGCATCTTCGAGGGCCATTGCCGCGCCTTGAGCAATGGTCGGAGGGCAATTGTGCACCGCATCTCCGATCAGCATGATCCGCCCGCGGTGCCACGGTCCCTCGACCAGATGAGTGGTGAACCACGTGTAGTTGATGGGTGTGTCGTCGTCGACGGAGGCCGCGATCTCCTTCCACGGGCCTCCGTAGTGGCCGGCGAGTTCTTTGAAGACCGCCGGGCCGTCTTTGAGGTCACGCATGCGAGCGTCCTCGATGATGTACGCGTAAATCGAGTCGTCACTGGTGGGGCAGTATCCGGCGATATAGTTGGGACCACCGTAGATGAGGTCGGTGCGGACGATTTCGGTTGGCCTGGGGACGACGACGCGCCAGGCGCCCGCACCGGTCGATCGCGGTTCGATATCGATTCCGAGTAGCTTGCGGGTGGTGGAATTGATGCCGTCTGCGCCGATGAGCAGGTCGTACGACAGCCGCTCACCGGTGGCAAGGATTGCAGTGGCTGTGTCGTTGTCGGATTCGGTTGCGGTGAGCGTGCAACCGTATCGAATCCGGCCGCCGCTCTCGTGCACCAGTTTCCGGAGGATCTCCGCGAGTTCCGGTCGTCGCATCCCGAGGGTTGCCGGCAGTTCCGGACCGCCGGTGCGGACGTCGTCGATGATCGCGAGAACGGTGGCGTCGGGGTCGGGCGCGCGAATGCCGATGGAGTCGAATGCGTAGCCTAGTTCTTTGATGCGATCCCATGCGCCGATCTGCTGGAGAATGCGAAGTGCGTTGCCTTGCAGAGTAATCCCTGAACCGGATAGGGACGGGTTCTCAGCGCCTTCGAGTATCTCGACATCGATGCCGGCCTCGGCGAGCAAGATACCGGCTGTCATTCCTGCAATGCCAGCGCCGACGATGCCGACTTTGTTGACTATCACCGATGGTTGTCCTTCCTGGAAAGTGTGTCAGTGACCGGACTGGATGTGTTGGGCGGCGATGAGGACGCGCGGCAGGTGTTTCGCAGGGTGCCGATACCGGTCACCGACGCTTCCATGACGTCTCCGGGAGTGAGCCAGCGCTGCCACTTGCCTCCGTTGCCGGCGGGGCTGCCGGTAAGAATCAAATCCCCAGGTAGGAGCGGTGTGATGGCGGATGCTTGTGAGACGAGAGAGGGAATGTCGAAGAGCATGTTGGCCGCTCTGTCGTGTTGCATGCGTTCGCCGTTGAGACGGAACTCGATCTCGAGTTCTCTGTAGTCGCCCAGCAAGTCGGCAGGTACGACGAACGGGCCGATCGGAAGAAAGGTCGGACGGTTCTTCGCGCGCATCCAGTCTCCGCCGAGCGGGGCGTGTTCAGCGGGGAACTGCAGATCGCGCGCGCTCACGTCGTTGGCGATGGTGTATCCGGCTACGGCTGTCAGTGCGTCTTCGTAGGTCACGTTCGCCACCCGGGAACCTATGACAATCACCAGTTCGGCTTCCCAATCGGTGCGGGCCGATTCGGGAACGAGGAGCACGTCGTCGTCGGCGCCGCACATCGCGGACTGCATGCCGGCGAAGAAGAAGGCGCTTCCTGTCCGGACGCGCTCGTCCATCATTGCGGTTGCGGCAGTGTGCAGTTCGGTGTCGGATCGCATGTCGGCATCGTCTTTGCCTGAGACGATCATCTCGGCGACGTGGCTGCGGTAGTTGGCTCCCGCTTGAAAGATGTGGCGAGGTTGCACCGGCGGTAGCACCTGCAGTTCCGTCAGCGGGATCCCGGTTTTCGATGCCTCGTCGGCAATTGCGGGTAGTGCGGTGTGCACAGATTCCCATGCGTCGAAGATGTCGAGGGTGGTGTCGATGCCGGGGCCGAGGCGGCCCGGTTCGATACGGATTACTCGGTCACCCGACACGACGCCTGGGAAGCTGCCTTGTCCGTCGTCGAAGGTGCCAACGCCATAGGTGTTCAGTCGTCGGTTCATGCCGGTACTCCGTCAATGGTTGGGCAGGACAGGGCGGAGGCGCCGGCGTATTCGACGGTCCCGCCGAGCTGAGATTCGATCTGCAACAATCGGTTCCACTTGGCGGTGCGTTCGGATCGCATCGTTGAGCCGACTTTGATCTGCCCGGTTCGCCAGCCGAGGGCGAGGTCGGCCAGCCACGAGTCCTCGGTCTCGCCGGATCGAGCGGACAGCACAGTGCGATAGCCGTTTTCCTGAGCCAGTCGAATTACGGCCAGGGCGTCGGACAACGTACCGGTCTGGTTGGGCTTGACAAGGACAGCGTTGGCAGCGCGGACCTTGATGCCCCGGCCCAATCGCTCGGCGTCGGTGACGAAGAAGTCGTCACCGAGAAGCTGCCGGTCACCCAGACGCGCCGTTGCTTCGACCCAGCCTTCCCAGTCGTCTTCGCCGAGAGCATCTTCGATGGAGACGATCGGATAGTGCGCGCACCATTGCACCAATTCGTCGATGAGTCCCTCGGCGTTCAGTCGGCGATCACCTTCTGCGGCGAGCACATATCGTCCGTCGCTCGAAAGAAACTGTGTTGCAGCGACATCGACCGCGATGCCGACGTCGGTGCCGGGTCGTAGTCCGGCCCGTTCGATGCCGGCGACCACCATGTCGAGTGCCGCTCGATTGGTGGGCAGAACGGGGCCCAGGCCACCTTCGTCGGCGACGAGAGCGATCGCATGGCCCATCTCGCGCAGAACCTCAGCGGTCCCGCGACGTACTCGGGCGGTGTAGTCGATCGCTTCGGAAAACGTCCCTGCCCCTACCGGAACTGCCAAGAAGTCCTGCACGTCGATCGAGCGGCCGGCGTGAGCACCGCCGGAAATGATGTTGACCATCGGAAGAGGCAACAGTGGGTCCGCACCTGCCGCGACCGATTGATAGTGGGGAACTCGCTGGGCGTCGGCGGCGGCGAGGGCAGCGGCGACCGACACTGCGAGAACGGCATTGGCGCCGAGGCGACCGAGATCGGGAGTGCCGTCGGCCGCGCGCAATGCCTCGTCGACCGTCTTGCCGTCGAGGGCGTCGAGTCCGTGAACGGCCTCGGCGAGAACGGTCCGCGCATTGATCGCTGCTTGCTGAACTCCCTGGCCGTCGTAGCGGGAGTCGCCGTCGCGCAGTTCGCGCGCTTCGTGCCTGCCCGTCGACGCGCCGGAGGGAACGTAGGCGTGCCCGCGGCCGCCGCCGGAGAGTTGAACTTCGCAGCCCACGGTCGGTTTACCACGCGAGTCCAGGCCCTCCCAGGCGGTGATGGTGGTGATTGCGGTGTCGATCACGACAGGTGCCTCCAAGCGTCGAGAAGTGGATGAGGGAAGTCTCCGAGTAATCGGAGGCCGAGTGCGCGTGCTGTTTGTCGGCCGCCGTCATCGAGGTAGTCGATCGGGCTTCGCCCGTCGACTCGGGCAAGGACCAAGACACCGGTTTGCCGGATCAGTTGACGGTGCAATTCTGGGTCGGAGTGATCGAGCGCGTCGAGGAAGTTCGCGGCGGCGCGGCGGAACCGTTCCGCAAGCTCTGGTCGTCGGATGCTTTTGAGCAGCAGGTGGCCGACGACCCACGCCGGATCGAACGTGGGGTCCCCCAGATGAGCGACCTCCCAGTCGATGACCCACACGTGTGCATCGGAGTCGCCGACAAGGATGTTTTTCGGTGAATAGTCTCCGTGGACCAGGCATGTCGGCGTCTCGTTCATTACTGCGACGGTGCGGTCGATCTCGGCGGCGACGTCGGGGTGACCGTCGCGTACTTGCACGTGGAATGGTTCGACGCGGAGTTGTTCGAATGCAGTGCGGGAACCGAAGTCGCCACGTAACTCCTCGGTCCGCCCGGTGGTGTGGCTCTGCAGGTGGGCGAGAAACTCGCCCAGTCGTCCTGCAACGTCGATGTCGACGATGCCAGCCAGCAGATCGGCTTTCCATGTACGCCAATGGGCTGGTGCTCGTTCGATGACGAGAAAGCCGTCCGCAAGATCCAGGACCGCGGGGACGGCGCCGGGATCGATGGTGGCCGCGAGCTGAAGTGCCCGCCCCTCGGTGCTCAATCGGCTGACGTCGGCCACCCAGTCCTGCTCGACGCGCAGTCGGCTCAGTGCACGTTTGACGACGATGTCGAGTCCGTCGCCGGACACAGACAACACGTCGTTGGAGACTCCGCCGGTCAAGGGAGTAACAGTTAGCTCCGTGGTGGGCGAGGTAAGGCCGCGCCGGCGTAGATGGTCGGTGACGGCGCCGGAGAAGTCGGCGTCTTCGAGGGTCATCGAACGCTCTCCGATACTCGCAACGCCGGCGATGCCAATACGGCCTCGTTGACGATGCACTCGGGGAGTCGACCGCCCAACACATCTACGACGTGCTGAGCTGCCGAGCGGGACAAGTCGGCCATCGATCCATCGGAGCTGAACGCGTAATGCGGCGTGAGGAGAACGTTCGAGCTGGTACGCAGCGGGTGCCCTGGGGGGAGCGGCTCAGGATCGCTGACGTCCAGACCCGCCCCGGCAATACTGCCCGCTGTCAGTGCCGCTGTCAGTGCTTCGGTGTCAACGAGACCGCCGCGCGAGGTGTTGATCAGCCACGCAGACTGTTTCATCAACGCCAACTCGGCACCGCCGATCGTGTGACGGGTGGACTCGTTGAGTGGCAGGTGCAAAGACACGACATCGGCCACAGAGAGTAGTTCCTCGAGTGAATCGACTGCGGTGACGCCATCGGTGACGCCGCAGCGGCGACCGAGACCGACCACGTTCATTCCCAGAGATGCCATCCGGGGAACGAGCGCCGAGCCGATCGATCCCAGTCCGATTGCGCCGAAAGTCTTTCCGCGCAATCGGACCGGAGTCGGGGCGAATGAGCGGTTCCATGCTCCGGCTGCGGTGTCGTTGACAAAGGGCACCAACCTCCGAGCAAGCGCCAGGACCATCATCAGCGTGTGGTCTGCGACCTCGTCGACGCAGTAGACCGGGACGTTCGTCACGATCATGCCGAGTTCCGTCGCACGGGCAACGTCGATGTTGTCGAGACCGACGCCGAATCGCGCCACCGTCCGACATCGCGTTGCGCTCTCCAAAACCTGGGCGGTGACGTGGGCGAAGCAGGTGGCGATGGCGTCTACGTCAGCAGCCAACACTGCGAGCTCAGCGGGATCGGTTGTGGATGCCACGACCATGTCCACACCCGCCGCCTCGAACACCGAGCGTTCGACGTCGAGAGTGGCCGCTGGATGATCTGTGATGAGCACTCGGTACGTCATGTTGACCTCCACGGCGTGATCGTCTGGGATGCAACGGATTCGACAATGCGGTTGCGTGTGCCCCCGAGGACGTCGACGCTCGTGGTCACGACGTCGCCTGGGCGCAACGCCGGCCGTGAACCGCGGCCATGCCTACCCCACAATTCCGCTAGGCAGCCGCTGCGGCATGTCCCGGAGCCCAGAAGGTCTCCCGGGCGGACTTGCGTGCCGCGCGAGGCGTAGGCAGCGAGGGCGGGAAAGGACCACGCCATGTGGTCGAGTGTGTCGCCGCCGATCTTCTCACCGTTGACGGCGACCTCCATGCGCAGGTCGAACGACGGCCCCGATACGCGAGAGGATAATTCGTCCGCAGTGACGAAGTACTGGCCCAGACTCGTCGCAGTGTCCTTTCCCTTGGCCGGACCTAGACGCATACGCATCTCGCGGAACTGCACGTCGCGGGCGGAGAAGTCGTTGATCACGACGTATCCGGCGATATGGTCGGCAGCTTCGTCCACCGTCAGATCGCGCCCGGCTGCACCGACGACGGCCCCGACCTCGAGTTCGAAATCAAAATCCACGCAACTCGGCGCAAGGGGTACATCGGCGAACGGACCGATGATCGCGTACGGATTCGAGAAGTAGAAGGTCGGTATCTGCCAAAACTCGTCCGGTATCGTCGCCCCCGGATCGAGTAGTTTGACGATGCCTTCGGTGTGCTCGGGAAATGTCGAGAAATCGCGAAATGTCGGAGGATCGAGTGGTGCGAGCAGGATGGCATCGGCGCTGCTCGTCACCGAATGACGTTCCGCCAGTGCGTGTTCGGCGACATCGTGGAGCTTGCCGTCGTCGGCGAGCAACGACGCGAGGTCCCGCTCGCCGCGGAGGTCGACCAGTTCGTCATTTGCATCGAGCACCGACAATGTGGGGCCGTTGTCGGTCTGTCGGCGTGCGATCTTCATGCTTCTCCAGAGTTCTTTGTAGTACGGCGGTCGAATCGGGTTCTTCGGCTCAGCCTTGCCCGGGAACCGCGTACGGGTTGAGCAGTTCGGCCTTCATCTCTGGTGAGGCGCCCTCTTCGGTTGCGGTCAAACCTTCTGCTGCGGGGAAGGATTCGGTCATCGAGTGCGGCATAGCGCCGTTGCGGTAGAGATTGTTCGAGCCCTCGGACGGCTTCCACGTGTGAGGCTCCCAGTCAGGGACGTAGTTGCGGTAGCCACCGGAATTGAGTTCGACGCGCATCTCACTCGGCTCGCGGAAGTACAGGTAGTTCTGCTCGCCGATGCCGTGGATGGATGGGCCGTATTCCATGTCGGTTCCGCGTTCCATCAGGACGTCGGCACACACGATCAGCTCCTGGTAGGTATCGACCCAGAATGCAATGTGGTTGATACGGCCCGGCCGATCCGACGTGTCGAGAACAACACCGAGATCATGTGATTTTTCATTCGTCGTCAAGACACCGAACACGGTGATCGGTGCTTCTTCGAGATCGGTGAACGCCATCGTGCGGTACCCGAGGACATCGGTGTACCACGCGCAGAACGCGCGTACATCGGTGGTCGCCACGGTGATGTGGTCGAGGAAACGAGGGGCACCCGCATGCGCCGATCGCTTCTCCGGACGGTCCGGGTAAATCGACTTGTAGTCGGTGTCGGCGTCAAATTTGTCGACGTCGTAGATCAATCGCATGGGATGCCCCCACGGACCGACGAACTCGTATGCCTTACCGAATCCGAAATCTCCGGTAGACCACGTGCCGGTGATGCCCGACGCTTCGACCCGACCGGCTGCTTCCTCCAATGCTTGGGCACTGGCCGTGCGCCACGCCATTCGCTTCAACGTGGGTTCAGGGCCCAGCGACAAGACCAAGCTGTAGGCGTAGTAATCACCCCAGCATCGGAGATAGACGCGACCATCACTGTCATGGATAGCGCGCATGCCGAACTTCTCCGTATAGAAGCGGGTAGACGCGGCGACGTCAGGGGTGGTGATTTCGATATGGCTGAGGTGAGAAAGCAAATGCGGCACGTTCGGGTCCCTCTCGAAGAATGTGACTTGTGGCTTGGATCACCAGATTGCGTCACATCCCGGAAAAGGGGAATGGGGTCTCAGACACCCCAAGTATCTGTGCGGCCAATAGTTCGCGTTGGCAGTTCTGTGAGCACGTCGCGGTCAATCCGCATCATCACGACGTCGAAGTTCTCGGTCGGCCGGCTTTGCGGATGTCATCGCTCCTACTGCCATCGCCACAGGCGTACAGTCGCCGTCCGCGCTGAGAATTCCTTTCCGTCACAGGTCCCGAGATCCGTTACTAGGCAGCCGATCTCGGCGTGGCGGTGACTTCTACTCTGCTACATCGAGGAGGTGACGAATGACCGACACTGGACCACGATTTGGCGGCCTCGAGGTCGGAGCGATCGTCGCTGAGGGCCGACCTGACGGTGACCCGAGAGGGCTTCGATGATGGTCCGGCCTTGGCCCGTTTCGTGGGTTGAGAAGCGCTCGGTCCTCGACCCACACCGCGGGTCCGGCCGCTGTGAGAACCCACCTCTGCGTGCTGTAGTTGGCGCGAGGAAGTTATCAATCCGTCAGGATGATCAATTCGCGGTCCGACGCGATTTCCACGCGCAGGCCCGCCTTCGACGCGACTCGGGCAACTCCCTTGATGTCACTGGGTTCCGCGCGCGAGATCACGAGCGCCCGCGCCAGAAGACCCTTGTGGTGCTTGTTGAAATGACTGACCACCGTGCGACTGCCGTCCGGCTTCTCGGTGAGGACCGTTGCGATCAAGGCGTCCGGAACAGGTCCGAGGTCTTGGTAGGTGCCGGATCGTAGATCGATGACAAGGCCGTCGGCTTCGGCGGCCAAGGCCTTCGGCAGCTCCGGCTTCCACAGCGAGCGCAGCGTCCCCATCCCCGGCAGCTTGGACCCGCCGGAG
>NZ_DATCVM010000192.1:0-42859 GCF_036566845.1 Williamsia sp. | reverse complement strand
GTCTTCGGGACCACCCGTTTGCTGGCTGCGTTCACCCGCGCAACCCTCGACACCAGCATCCGCTGGATCGACGTGCTCGGGATCTCCATGCTTGCCGGCATCGGCTTCACGGTCTCACTGCTGATCGGCGACCTCGCGTACGGCGAGGGATCACACCGCGAGGAATACGTGAAGATCGGTGTCCTGACCGGCTCCCTGGCCGCGGCGCTGGTCGCATCGATCCTGCTGCGGATCCGAAACCGCCACTACCGCAACGTCCGGGAATTGGAAGAACGCGACGACAACCACGACGGCATCCCCGACATCTACCAAGATCTCGACCAGAACGAAAGCAACAGCTAGCCAAGCGCTTCCACGCCTCGGCGGCGCCCCCACAATCGTCCCCTTCAGGACCTGCCGAGGGCAGATAACCCTCCGTCACCCCTGAGGGGACCGAAAATGGACAGGCCGCCGCTGATGATGCTCCTCGGTCAGAGTTCCTCGACCGTGATCAGGCCGTCCTGCAGGGCCCTGGCCAACAGGGTCGACTTGGATGCTGCGGGCCGACCGACCGCATCGTATTTCTCACGAATCCGAGCGATGTGGGTGTTCACGGTCGCAGGCGAGATGTAGAGCGTGCGCGCAGCGACGTCTTTGGAGTCGCAGACAAGCCACGTACGAAGGACCTCGGTCTCTCTCGCACTCAAATTCGGCCGGGCTGCTATCTCGGCGGCTTCCTCTTTCATCGTGAACATGCGCGATCCGATCTCTTGGCGGCGGCCGGAGTGTTGACTGCCTGTCTCCCATAAAACCTAGCGGCACCGTAAGGCAACTTCTAGTCGAGGGTGTACTTACCCCGATAATTGCGGGCACAGTTAGCAACGGAAACAATGATACGAATCATCCTGTAGCCCTGGGATTTGCAAGCAGACCACCGATCATCCGCCCTGGCCAGTTTCACGCCTGCTGAAGAAGATGATCGTCACGCTCAATTCTGACGCCGTTTTCCCACATTTCGGACCCAAAGACCCACTGACAAATGCGAGCTCGATACTTCACGAACAGGAATGCGACTCTCCAGCATTTAGATAAAGAGCGACCCATTTCTTTCTACAGAAGAATGAAAACACATTCATCCTTGATTCGCATTATGTTTGAGATTTCAAATCACGCACCACACCGGGCGATCGCAGACCACCCGGTGGAGAAAACGCGGATTCAGTCTGCAGCTACCGGGACGGCAGGCTGCCGCACCGGTCGCTTCGACGCGAATCGCCAGATCGCCTGCTCGGTGTACTCCGGATCCCAGCCCTTGACCTGGGCCACGTCGCGAATGAGTTCGCTCGCTGTCGCAACAGCCACCTCATCGACGGAAACATCCAAGATCCGGGCGACATACCGGACTATGGAGCGGTCCACCTTCACCCCCGAGACGCCGGCGAGCATCAGCACGTACGCCCACGTCACACCCGATCGTTGGCCCGGCACCGTGAGCCACGACTTCTTGACTGCATCGAGCGCATCCGAGTCGGCCACCTCCCGGAGGTCAGCGGCGGTGGGGATACCCAGGTCTACCAGTCGACTCGCAGCATCCTTGACCGCCTGCGCCTTCAGCGGCGCACCGGGCGTCGATGATGTCGGCCTCCGGTTGCCGATCGTGTTCGCCCATTCCGACGCGTCACCCAGCTCGTGAAAGGTTCCGAGCAACTCCGGTGCCCCGTCCTCCGCGATGTCACCACCCTGCGCCGCGCGGTAGATGCCGTACCGCTCGAAGATGTTCTCAACGGTCACGTGACGCGCGCCCGTCGAATAGATGGCATCGATGATGCACAACGCCAATCCGTCCGGATAGCCGCGCGGCGTGATCCACTCCGCCGCATCCCCCAGATCCCGTTCACACGCACCCACCAGCGCACCGACACGAGAATCAACCCCTGCTGACATGCTTCCCCCTAGATAGCGCTGCCCACTCCCCATGGGCAACTCGTCCGCCGACCGTATCCCCGGCCACCGACAAATCTGGTTGTGCTTGCCCGCGTGCACGACCTCGACGCCGGGGCCGCGCCCACAATCGCCCTCGATCCGGCGCGGATTGCTTCAGCTGATCTGGCGCATGTCAGTCCAACAAGAGGCCTACCGAGGGTTGCACTGCGCGAACAGAATTGGTGTGATTTCGAGTCGCCGACGTCAGGTGATATAGCCCACGTCTGGCTTCGCACGGTTTTTGGGGGTGAATCCGTTGGCGGCCAGCCGGAATCACCGTATCGAGAGGCCCTACCCCCTGCCCGACCCGTTTGTCATGCCGTCCAATTGGGAACGACCACCCACCGGATCCCCGCAACCACAGCCACCCAGGAAGAAGCGCTGGCCGTGGTTCGCCGGCGGCGCCGTCGCGGTGATTGCTGCGCTGGTGGCATCGGGATCGATCTCAACGGATGACACGACCACAACCGCCAAGGTCAAACCCGCGCAATCCAGCAGCGCCACATCGACTTCCACAACGACGGCCACCACCACCCCCGAAAAGTCGGCCACGACCGCAACTCCGATAGCCCAGGTCTCCACGGCCACCGATGGCCCGATCAACCAGCAGATGAGTGACGGAGACGCGGCAACGTGGTTGCCGCCCAACAAGTCTTACCGCTGTACCTACGTCAGCAGGCAGGTCGACGTGAAGGCCACCTACAATCTGTGGGTGACACCGCCCGAAAAGGACGCCATCACACGAGTGCTCACCGACTGCGGTGCAGTCTCGCCGACGCCATCGACAACCACCGACGTGCCCGAATCCACAACTCAGACACCGATTCCACAGGTTCCGCAGATATCGACTCCCGTGTACACGCCGGCACCCATGGCGCCCGTGGTCGACACACCGGTCCCCGATGCTCCTGCCGTGGATGCACCATCGTCGGCCTATTGCCCGAATTGCAGCGCGGTCCGGGCCGCCGGAGCGGCACCCATCTACGCAGGTAAACCCGGATACAGCTCCAAACTGGATGGTGACGGCGACGGCATGGCCTGCGAATAACGGACAACGTCCGATTTATCGCAGATGTCCGGATTGCGGGCTCGCGCGGAGAATGTCACAGAATTGAGGCCTGCTCGATCGCCAATTCATCAAGCTGTGAGTGTCAGGGTCAACTAACGTCCCAATCTATGACGGTGAACGATCAACACCCGCATGGCCTGAAGGGTAACCCCGATGGCGACCGATGATGTGACCACAACCCAGACCACAACACCGGGTTTGCGTGAACTCACGCTGCGGGGAATCATCCTCGGCGGTCTAATCACACTGGTGTTCACAGCAGCGAATGTCTACCTCGGCTTGAAGGTGGGGTTGACTTTCGCCACCGCCATTCCGGCGGCGGTCATCTCGATGAGCATCCTGCGATATTTTGCGAACCACTCGATCGTCGAGAACAACATCGTTCAGACCATCGCGTCGGCGGCAGGAACGTTGTCGGCCATCATCTTTGTGCTCCCCGGCCTGATCATGGTCGGCTGGTGGACCGGTTTCCCGTACTGGATCACCGTGGGCGTCTGCGCCCTGGGCGGCATCCTCGGCGTCATGTACTCGATCCCTCTGCGGCGAGCGTTGGTGACGGGATCTGATCTGCCCTATCCCGAGGGGGTGGCGGCCGCCGAGGTATTGCGCGTCGGCGACACGACTCAGGGCGCCAACGAGAACAAGGGTGGCCTGCGGATCATCCTGATCGGTTCCATTGCGGCTGCGGGGTTCTCGCTGCTCGCCGCGTTGAAGGTGATCAGCAACTCGCTGGCCGGAGCGATCAAGGTCGGTGCCGGCGGCACCATGTGGGGCGCGAGTCTGTCCCTCGCCCTCATCGGTGTCGGGCATCTGGTCGGGCTCACCGTCGGTATCGCCATGCTGGTCGGCCTCATCATCTCGTTCGGCATCATCCTGCCCATCCAGTCCAACGGCGCCTTGCCCGCCGGTGAAGACCTCCTCGACGGTGTCAGCAGCATCTTCTCCTCCGACGTCCGTTTCGTCGGTGCGGGCGCGATTGCGATCGCAGCGATCTGGACGCTGCTCAAGATCATCGGCCCGATCGTCAAGGGCATCAAGAACGCGATGGTGTCTGCCCGCGCCCGCAAGGGCGGCAAGTCGGTGGACATCACCGAGCAGGACATCCCGATCACCTACGTCGGACTGGTCATCCTCGTTGCGTTGGTTCCCATCGGGCTGCTGCTGTGGGACTTCGTGCACAACACCGCCCTTCACGGCACCGCCGGCGGAATCATCGCGGTCAGCGTCATCTTGGTGTTTGTGATCGGACTCGTTGTTGCCGCCGTGTGTGGGTACATGGCCGGCCTCATCGGTTCGTCCAACAGCCCCATCTCCGGTGTCGGCATCCTGGTCGTCATCATCGCCGCGCTTCTCATCAAGATGGTCTACGGCGACGCGAACGACGCCCAGAACACCGCGCTGATCGCATTCACGTTGTTCGTGTCCGCCGTCATCTTCGGTGTGGCGACGATCTCCAACGACAACCTGCAAGACCTCAAGACCGGTCAGCTCGTCGGCGCGACGCCATGGAAACAGCAGGTGGCCTTGGTCATCGGCGTCATCTTCGGCTCCGCGATCATTCCCCCGATCCTCCAGCTCATGCAGACCGCATTCGGATTTGTCGGCGCACCGGGCGCCGGCGACGACGCCCTCGCCGCACCCCAGGCCGCGCTCATCTCCTCGCTCGCACAGGGCGTGTTCGGCGGTGACCTCGACTGGAACCTGATCGGCATCGGCGCACTGATCGGTGTCGGTGTCATCATCGTCGACGAGGTACTCGGCCGGACCACCAACAGCAAGTTCCGGCTGCCCCCGCTGGCCGTCGGTATGGGCATGTACCTGCCGGTCGCATTGACCCTGGTCATCCCGATCGGCGCCATCCTCGGCACGTTCTACAACAAGTGGGCTGACAAGTCCGGCGGCGACGTCGAACGCAAGAAGCGCATGGGCATCCTGTTGGCGACCGGCCTGATCGTCGGCGAGAGCCTGTTCGGCGTTCTGTTCGCCGGCATCGTCGCGGCCACCGGCGAGGAGAACCCGCTCAGCATCGTCGGCGACGGGTTCGAGACCACCTCCGAATACCTCGGTGTGATCGTTTTCGTCGTCCTGATTGCGTGGCTGTACAAGAAGACTCAGCAGATCGCGAGCCGGCCGGTCGAGGACGAACCGGCAACCACCAAGTAGGTCTGCAGGTGGCCGAAAACGGGCATGTCGCCGCCGACCAGGCCGCGCGCTGGAGCGGCCCGTCCGGACGTGCCTGGATCGACAACCAGGACCTGCTCGATCGGTTGTACCGGCCGTTCGAAGAGTTCTTGGTCGATCAGGTCGAGGACGTATCCGGCCAGCGCGTCCTCGACATCGGATGTGGTACCGGGAGCACAACTTTGGCCGTGTGCCGCGCGGGCGAGGCGGTCGGGGTCGACATCTCGGAACCGATGATCGCCGTCGCACGCGAGCGGGCCCGCGCCGAAGGTCTGTCGGCGGAGTTCGTCTGCGCGGACGTGCAGACCCATCAATTCGCCGAGGCGGAGTTCGACACCGTCGTCTCCCGTTTCGGCGTGATGTTCTTCGGTGATCCGGTGGCGGCGTTCCGCAACATTCGTCTGGCCGCTGCCGACGACGCCAGTTTGCGAATGATCGTGTGGCGCAACCCAGACCCCGCCGACATCATGTCGATCGCCGAACGCGCGACCGCATCGCTGCTGCCGGACCTGCCACCGCGGCCGGCCAGTGTCCCGACCGAGCCGGGTCAGTTTGCCTTCGCCGACCCAGCCCTCGTGACCCCGATTCTCGACGCGAGCGGTTGGCGTGACGTCACGGTCGAACCCCTCGACGTCGAACTCGGTCTGCCCCTCGATGACATGCTGCGATATGTCACCACGTTCGGTCGGGTGGGCGTCCAGATGGGGACGGTCGACGCGAAGGCCCGTGCTCAGGTCACCGATCAGCTGGCTGAGGCCTTCGCGGCGTTGACATTTGACTCGGAGGTGCGATACCCCGCCGCGTGCTGGAGCCTAAGCGCGACAGCGTGATCGGCGTCGCACGAAGAGCTTTCTGGGAATTGCCCGTCACGCCCGAAATGCGAGTGCCCACGGCCCAAAGACCTAGGGATTGCCCGCTTTCAGCGCTGCCGACACGTCGGTTGCAACTCGCTGGAGTGAGAGCGGAATCGTCAACGGCGATGGCTGAAGCGATGCCAGGAACACGATGTCCTTCTCTTGCCCGTAGAACACCGCGGTACCACCACGAACCGCACCCAACTCCCGGAAAACTGGTACCGAGTACAGAGATTCGGCGTCGCCTGCTGAGGGGTACGCAATGATCACATCCGCGTCGATCTCGGCGGCACGCTCCAGCGAGATGTCACCAACAAATGCGCCGTCAGTACTCTTGTCCAGCGCTACAACGCCAGGCGAGGACACCAAGCCCAGTTCGCGGATCAATTGGTTGCGCGGATCCGCGCTGAGATACGGCCACAACCCGGCGTCGTGGACCTCGACGAAGGTGTAGTTGACGCCCTGGAGTTCTGGATGTTCGGTTTTGATCTGCTCGATGCCCCTGGTGAGTTGCGCTTCCAGCTCCACCGCTTCGTCCGTCAGACCTACTGCCCGAGCGATGGTTTCGAGTTCGAGGCGCCAATCGAGCTCCCACTGCCCCTGCGGCGACGCGATCGTCGGCGCAACCTGGCTGAGCTGTTCGTACGTGGCTTCATCGAGCTCGCCGTAGGTGAGCAGGATCAGATCCGGATCGAGTGCCGCCACCTTTTCGATGCCCTTGGCCCCTGCGGGGAGCAGCGTCGTGACTTCCGGGTCGAGGAGAGGCTCGACCCACGGTTGCACGCCCTCGGCGTTGGCCGCACCGAAGCCGGGAAATGCTTCGAGCCCAACGGGTTCCACGCCCAGTGCGTACAGGATCTCGCCGGCCGTACCGGCACCCAGTGCGACGATCCGTTCGGGCCGCTCCGGAACCGTCGTCTCCCCCATCGAGTGCTCGACGACGACGGGGAAGGTTCCGTCGCCGGCCTCCGTCGCCGCACCGTCATCGGTTCCTGACGAGCTACAGCCCACAAGCGCGATCAGCGCTGCGACAATGACCGTCACCAAGGCGACGTTGGGCCCGCTACGGGTACTGAACACTGTGACTCCTCATCAATCAGAGGCGGTGCCGTTGCCCGACTCAGGGCATGAGGCTAACCTAACTTTCACCACCTTAAAATATGGCAATCCAGACGCGAGGACGGGAAAAGGGACACGGTGATGACCGAAAATCCGTATCGCTTGGCAGCCAACACAGCAACGATCGAGACAGATACCGGAAACGGGTCAATCGAAGATTTTTTCGTCACCCGCGACACGTGCGACGCCGGCCTGCACTTCGAGCCGCACCGGCACGACACCGACGAGCTCATGTGGGCGCGTGCAGGGCGGCTCGATCTGCATGTGGACGGCCGAAATCTGAGCCTCCATCACGGGCACATGGCGTGGATTCCGGCACAGGTGACACATGCGGCAACGCTGCTGGGTGAGGGCGAGCTGATGTGCATGTTCTCCGGCACCGCACTCCGCCCGACCGGTGAACGGTGGCGTCAACCGCACGTGGTTGCTGCGAGCCCGTTGATGGCCACACTCGTCCAACATCTGCGCGACCTCGAGCGTCCCCGGCGGGAGCGGCGAAGAGCCCGCGAGCTGCTGACAGAGCTGATCGCCACATCGGAGGTCCGTGAAGACACCCTCGCCATCCCCCGGGACAGCCGCGCCGCCACCATCGCGCATGAACTACTCGCAAATCCCGCCGACCAACGCACACTTGTCGAACTCGCAGAGTCGGCTGCGATCAGTCCCCGAACCCTGGCCCGGATCTACATCGGCGAGACCGGACTGACACTTGGCAAGTGGCGCAACCGAGCACGTCTCAACCACTCGCTCACGCTGCTCGCCCGGGGTGAGTCCATCGAAGAGGTCGCAGCCGGCGTCGGATATCGGACGACAAGCTCCTTCATCGAGACGTTTCGCAAAAATTTCGGGGTGACTCCCGCCGCGTACCGCCGACGCTTTCTGACCTAGCCCCTTCGCGACATAAGTCGCGAATAGCAGTCGGGCGATGCTTGCGCCTGAAAACGAACACATCAGGTCCGGTAAGGGAATTCCCGATTGTTCTGACGATCGACTGGTTCAACGATTGTGTACGCAGCCCAATTTGTCCGTACGCCCTGCATACCAACCATTGGAGTAGCGCGCAGGTGGTCGCTGGCGAAGTGCGTGGGCAGCGGAGCGATGAACACATTCGCGGTTCTCGTGCGCGTGATCTTCCAGACCCCGTCGATCTTCCGGAACTCGTTGTTCAGGCGACTCGACCGTAGGAGCCCACTTCCATGGCCCGGTCGTTCAACGCTCGTTGCCACAACGACACCGCGATACGGGCCTCCAACCGCGCTTCTTCGGTCAACGGCATGATCTCGGCGAACATCTTGCGTAATGCCTTCAGCCCGGCGGCTTTTCCCACCGATCGGTCGATACGGTCGTTGGTCGTGTCCAGCACGTGTTCGAACGAGGTCTGCAGAATCTCGTCCTTGCCCGCAAAGTAGTGGGTCAGTGCGCCTGATGGCGGCGTATTGATCTGGGCTATCGCTGAACAACGCTGTCTCTCCCGACACGACGGCGACAGTCATGCGGTTGCGGAGCCCGACCCCAGCCGGGGAAAGGGCTCGGTAGAGAACACGACCTCTACCGCTACCTCGAAGTACGCGGCGATCCGCAACGCCAGATGCAGGCTCGGACTGTATTCGCCGCGCTCGAGATAACCCACGGTCTGATAGTGGACACCCAGTGCTTCGGCCAACTCCCGCCGAGATAAGCCCCGCTCGGCCCGCAGCATCGCGATCCGGTTGTAGATGACCTCAGAAGGCACGCTGCATCGCCCGATCCCGTCGTGCAGCCATGCTCGACCCTGATTCGTGACGCGCCATGCGCCGCAACACTACCGGAGCGATGACCAGGCCCACGACGGCCCAGGCACCCAGCACCGCCGCCGTCTCGACGTGGCGCCAGGACTCCCCGATCTCGATTGCGACCGCCTCGTCGGGCAGCAGCGCCGAGCGCATGCCGAGCCCGAGCCAGTACATCGGGAACGACTGGCCGATGGCCTGCAGCCAGCCCGGCAGCGCAGTGATCGGATAAAAGATGCCCGAGATGGCGATCAATCCCATCAGCGGCATTGTCAGCAGAAAGGCCGTCCGTGTGTCGAGCACGCTGCCCAGGATCGCGCCGAATGGCAGCACGGCCAGCAGCCCCAGGGCCAACACCCACACGAAGGTCACCAGCGCGCCTGGACCGGACAGCGAGGACCCGCCGATGATCACCATGCCCACCCCGAGCACGACGACCACCTGCACGATCACCGATCCGGCGGAGGCCACGATCTTGCCGACGAAGTAGCCGATCATGCCTCGCGGCACCGCCTTGGCGCGCAACAGCGTGCCGTCCTCGCGGTCCAGTACAAGCACGTTGAGCAGCGCGTACATGCCGTTGAACGCGATGATGCTCCCGAGCAGGCCCGGGACGGCCAGCTCGGCGACGGACAGCCCACTGTCTCCGTAGATCTTGTTACGCAGCAGGAACAACACGACGAGCGAGATTGCGGGCGTAAGGAACTGACCGATCAGGTCGGGACCGTTGGTGTACATCTGCCGCAGTTCGATTCCGCCGCGGGCCAGACCGACCCGGGTTGCGGGGACGTTCATCGGGTGACCTCCGCAAGGGTGCGAACGGGCTCGGTAGCTCCGCCGGACTCGGCGCGCTTGACCAGGGTCATATAGGTGTCTTCCAGAGTGGCGCGGCGCACCTCGAGGTCACCGACGCTCTCCCCGTGCTGCTTGAACAGCTCGTGCACGTACTTGGTCGACTCGGTGGTGGCGTGAACGAAGCGCTGACCGCCCACGGTCCAGCTGACCTGCGCTTCGCCTGCGATCGACCGGGACAGCTCATCGGGCGAGCCGTCGGCAATGATCCGGCCGCCGGCCAGGATCAGGATCCTGTCGGCCAGGATTTCGGCCTCGTCGAGGTCGTGCGTGGTCAGCAGCACAGTGGTGTCCTCGAGGTCGGCAAGCCGGTGCACCAGATCATGGAAGTCGCGCCGCGCCGCCGGGTCGAAGCCCGCGGTCGGTTCGTCCATGAACAGCAGTTCGGGCCGCCCGACGACACCGATCGCCACGTCCAGCTTGCGCCGTTGGCCGCCGGACAGCGTGGAGATCTTCGCGCGCGCCTGCTCGGTGAGGCCGACCAGTTCGATGAGTTCATCAGTGTCCCAAGGACGTTGAACCCGCGCGGTGGAATAGGGGCGGTAATACGCTCCGAGATGGGCGAGCAGCTCACGTACCCGCCACTTCGCGTGATCGCGCCAGGACTGCAACACGACACCGATCCGAGCGCGCCACTGTTCGTCGCCCTGTTCGGAGTCGACACCCAGGACCGCAACGCGGCCCGCCGAGCGCCGACGGAAACCCTCCAAGATTTCGATGGTGGTGGTCTTGCCCGCCCCGTTGGGGCCGAGCATGACCAGCACCTCGCCGCGATGTGCCTGGAATGTCACGTCGCGCAGAACGTCGGTTGCGCCGTACCGCATTCGCAGTCCCTCGACATCGAGAACCACCCCGCTGCTCGAAGTCATGAGCCCTCCCCTCCCAGTTGTCAGTATTCGATTATTTGTAGCATACGTACTACATCTCGGTACGGCAATGCTCCGTCAGAATTGGGAAGAGGAAACCCATCTGCCAGGTCATCGGCAGCTTCGCGGCACCAACCAGTTTGGGTACCAACGCATCGTCTTTCCGGACCACCACAGCGTTCGTCCGCCGGGTAGGCAAACAGGTCCGGGACGACGGGTTCAGCTTCCTTGCGTTCACGGCTGCCGGCGGCGTACTCGGCGCACGGTTCTCCGCAATAAATATCGACTGGGCGGCAATCACTTTCATGATCATCGCCGCGAAATCATGGGTGCTGCTCGGATACGTGACCGTCGGCTGGACCGTCGCATCAACCGAAAGCGGGCCCACCGCATCGGGTTTGGGGCGAGTCGCCGGAACCTGGTTCTTGTGGGCGGTCGCCACCCAGTCGGCCTCGGTCGCATCCGCGGCCCTGGCACACGAGCTGCACCAGTCGTTCTTTGCAGCGGTCGCGGCGCTACGCTGGTGCACGGGAATCCTGGATGGCCCTGGCCGCCTGGAGGCGTTGCCTTCATCGGCGTGCTCGGATGGTGGGTCCAATGGTGCGGTGCGCACGCGGTTGCGATGTCGGCTGCGGACGTTTCAGCGAGTAGCATTTCGGACATTTCGCGCCCATAGCCTGAACGTACGACACCCACCTCCGGCGGCAACCGATTTCCGGGACCGCTTGTAACACTGCGAAACTCGGCAGCTATAACTAGTTGACGACACCGAACATTCGCGAGGCAGCCGATAGCCCACCGCACCCGTGAGCTTCCCGCGTGTTCACCCATTTCGCCCTCGACGCCTGTCAGCCTCGGCAGCCCGGAGGGCACCATCAGGAAGAACAAACATCTTGAGTACGCCTCCCCCGCGCGACACTTCCGAATCTGCGTCCACACAGAAGTCCAAGATTTCGTGGATCTCCGGCGGCATCGGCGCAGTTGTCATGCTGTTTGCCCTCGCTTCCGTCGCCGGCTGCGCCGACGACGACACAGACCAGTCCGCACCTGCAACCACTTCAGCGGTCGCGACGGCGACAGCGGCTCCGAGCACGGTCACCGTCGAAGCGCCGACGACCGTCGTCCCGGCTCAGGCCTCAACACCGGCAGTCACGCCGGCCGAAACAGCCACCACGCCGGCAGCAGTATCCGGGGGCATCATGCCCGCAGTGGTGTGCATGAACCTGCAAGCTGCGCAGAATCTCATTCAGGAGAATGGTGTCTTCTTCTCTCGCAGCGATGACGCCAGTGGCGAAGGCCGCAGCCAGATCATCGACAGCAACTGGGTGGTCGTCGGCCAAACACCCGAGGCCGGAACACCGATCACCGAAGGTGAGCCGGTTCTGTCCGTCGTGAAAATCGGCGAAACCAGCGGCTGCTGACCGATTCTGCGACCAGCACTGTGTCCCGGTAACACTCGGGGCACCGGCAGATATACCCAACTGACTGCCGCCGACTCCCCCCGTCGACGCACCTGTGAAAGGCCCCCTCACCATGCCCGCCCCCTTTGACATGCCAACCAGTTGGGACCGTCCACCCGCGGGCGCACCTCAGCCACCGAAGAAACGGAAATGGCCGTGGATCGCCGGCGGTGTTGTTGCGTTGCTCGCAGTGTTCGCGGTCATTGGTTCTGTCGCCGAGGATGAGAAGCCGAGCAACGCTGCCAACTCGACACCCGCGGTAATCAGCACCACCGCTTCCGCCTCATCGGCACCGACCACGACCACTGAGAAGCCGCTGCCGACAGCAACCGCCGTCGCGCAGGTGACTGCCGCACCCGGCGCCAATGCCGCGATGACCAAGCTCAACGCGCTGCCGGTCAAGGGCCGCGCACCCAAGACCGGGTACGACCGGACGCTGTTCGGCGACGCCTGGACCGATGCGGTGTCCGTCGAAGGTGGACGCAACGGGTGCGACACCCGCAACGACATCCTGCGCCGCGACCTGGGTGGCATCGTGTTCAAAGCAGGCTCGCAAGGATGTGCCGTCGAGACGGGCACCCTGGCCGATCCGTACACGGCCACCACGATCAACTTCGTCCGCGGTCAACAGACATCCAGCGCGGTGCAGATCGACCATGTGGTCGCGTTGTCGGACGCCTGGCAGAAAGGTGCGCAGCAGCTCACCCCGGCTCAGCGCATCGACTTCGCCAACGATCCACGCAACCTGCAGGCCACCGACGGCCCCGCCAACCAGCAGAAAAGCGACGGCGACGCCGCGACGTGGCTACCGCCGAACACGTCGTACCGCTGCACGTATGTGGCGCGCCAGGTCGACGTGAAGGCCGAATACAACCTGTGGGTGACCCAGGCCGAAAAGGACGCCATCGCTCGTGTTCTCAGCACCTGCGGCGCCGCTGTTCCCGAAACCTCCTCCGTCGTCGACACCCAGACCGAAACCCCGATTCCGTCGACGACGACTCCGGCGCAGGTCCGCCCCGTGAACACCCCACCACCTGCGCCGGCCTACACGCCGCCACCCGAACCGGCCTACACCACACCGGCGTACACCCCTCCTGCCCTCGTCGACACCCCCTCGGTCTCGTATGCGAACTGTTCCGAAGTTCGTGCTGCCGGCGCAGCCCCGATCTACGCCGGCCAACCCGGATACAGCACCAAACTCGACCGCGACCGCGACGGCGTGGCCTGCGAGACGTAGCCGTCCGATGTTCCCCGTCCAACCCCCACGCAGTGTTGGACGGGGATGCGGGACTCTCGGTTCCATGGCCGATCACATTGCTGTTCGGGCCGGCAGCGGTCGCCGGGTCGGGCGCAGCCTCCTTGGTCGCATACATGGCATATCCGTTCTCGTGATCGGCAGCCAGGGTGTTGACTGCCAGTGACGAGGCGAAGCTATCGGAACCCTCCGACATCGAAATCCATTGTGCGACTGTGACTTTAACTTGCATCGATGTAGTTTCGAACGCACTGTCGAGCCTGGTTTTCCACGCTCTGGAATTGTCCGACCGATGCACTATTCTGAGCTCCCGTCTGGTCACTGCACCACCGCAATGCCCTTCTTGATCCGCTCGATCGGACCGTGCAGCTCGGCCATGAAACGAGAGTTTCCCCAAGGCGAGCCCGGTGGCCATATGTCGCGCCGCCACCTGCACCGCCACCACGTATTGTTCGAGTGAACACAATTCCGCCGATCTGAGGGAGCCTCTGCCATGGCTGGTGGTCTCGTCGCACTGCTGGACGACGTCGCTGCGATCACGAGAGCTGCTGCGGCAACACTCGACGACGTCGCGGCTGCTGCCGGTAAGGCGAGCGTCAAGGCAACCGGTGTGGTGGTCGACGACGCCGCGGTCACCCCTCGTTACGTCCACGGATTCACCCCGGACCGAGAGCTGCCGATCATCGGCAAGATCGCGCTCGGGTCGATTCGCAACAAGCTGCTGATCATCCTTCCGGTTGCGATGTTGCTCAGCCAGTTCTTACCGGAGGCGCTGCCGTACATCTTGATCGTCGGTGGCGCGTTCCTCTGCTACGAAGGCGCCGAGAAGGTCTACGAAGCGGTCGCCGGTCACCACGGTGAGGACGAGACGGCCACTGAGCGGGGGCCGGAGTTCGAGAAGAAGATGATCAGCGGCGCCATCCGCACCGACCTCATCCTCTCGGCGGAGATCATGATCATCTCCCTCTCGTCGGTCGAGGATGAACCGTTTGTCACCCGACTGCTGGTGCTCATCGCCGTCGCGCTCCTGATCACCGCATTGGTCTACGGCGTTGTGGCCCTGATCGTGAAGATGGACGACGTCGGCTTGGCGCTGGCCAAACGGAAGTCCACGCTGAGCCAGAAGGTCGGTCGCGGGCTCGTCTCGGCGATGCCCCGACTGATGAGCCTCCTGACCGTCGTAGGTATCGCCGCGATGTTGTGGGTGGGCGGCCACATCCTGCTCGTCAACCTCGGCGAGGCCGGCTTCCATTGGCCGGCCGACCAACTCCATCACCTCGAACACTGGGGTGAAGAACTGGTCCACGGCTGGTTCGGCGGAGTGCTCTCCTGGATTCTCGGCACCGCCGCGTCCGCGATCGTCGGGCTCATTCTGGGCGCGATCATCGTCGCGATCATGCACGTGATCCCGAAGCGCAAGAAGAAGCCCGCCGCCGCGCACTGATTCAGTCGAGTCCAGCTCCCCTCGCCGCAAACCCACCCGTTCTCGTCAAACCCAGGGGTTTGCGGGTCGTGGATTTGACCAGAACGAGTGGGTTTGTGGCGCAGTGGGGCCCAAGCTCACGCGATCACTACTTCTCCTGTGCCTGTTGGAAAGCGGCTGCCACCATGCCGACGTCGTCGCCGACCTGGAACACCCCGCGCGGCAGGTCGGGGAAGACCGCATTGCTCACGGCCACCACGAACAGCAGTCGGCGACCGTCGCCGACGTCGAGGTAGCCCGAGAGTCCCTGCGTGGTGACCACCAATCGTTCAGTGCCGGGCTCCACATCGGCGGAGGTCGACGTCTTGCCGATCACCTTCCCCTTCGCCGGACTGTCCGCACCGACGCCGGAGAGGGAACCGCGTTCACCGAGGATCGGCTGTCCGGCCCAGAAGGTGTCTGCCCAGGGCTGAGCGCTCACCCACTTGAGCCAGGTCGCCACGGCGGTGGGTGTCGCGGACGACGGGTCGCCGCCCTGGCCGTCCATGATCACGAAGTCCGACGCCGGAACTCCGGCCTCGGCGGCCAGATCGCGGATCGCCGGCAGGCCATCGGCACATTGATCGGAACCGGCTTCCACGGCCAGCAGGCAGACGAAGGTGTTGGCTCCGGTGTTGTAGCTCGTCGCCAGGATCATGCCGCCCGCTTCGCCGAGCGGCGCCGAGTCGAGCGTCGCGAGCCGCAGGTTGTCCTGATAGCTACCTGACGGCGGCAGTGCGGCGTCGTTGTTGACCTTCGCTGTCGACGCGACAGTAATACCTTTGCGCTGCAACGCTTCTATGAACAGTTGACGGGCCCAGCTCGACGCGTCGGTGATCCGGTAGACGGTCAGCGAGGTCTTGCCCGCCGGAACCGAACCGGTGACGTGCAGGAGCGTCGGATTGGCGTCGTCGGCCTCGACTTTGAGAGTGGAGTCGCTGTCGGCGGCACCGGTGGTCACCTGCGAGTCAATCGTGAACAAGCCGTTGCCCGGCAGCATCTGGATGGTCGCCGGCTGCCCCGGCTCCCCGGGCTGGGCCTGGATGTCGACCAGGTTGTCGTTGACAAAGATCGACGGCACCAGGCCCTCAACGGTGTCGTAGGTTTCCCACAGTCGCGGATCGACCAACACATCACCGTCGACACGGGTAACTCCTGATGCGGCCACCTGTTCGGCCATCGCGTCGAGTCCGGCCAGCGGATCGCCCGGCGCCAGCACTGCCCCGGGGAGGGCGTCGGCGTACACGTGATCTATACCGTCGGTGGCCAAGTCGAACTTGCCCTGATCGGCATTGCGACCGCCCAGTGCCAGATCTCCGGAACCCACCAGGACGAGGTCGCCGGTCAGCGTTCCGCCCACGGGTGCCGACGTCGCATAGACGGGGGTGGTGACGGTCTTGTCGACGCCGAGGTTGTTGAAAACCGTTCCGACAGTGAAGTGTTTGGTCTGCGACGCCAGGAACATGAACGTGTCGGCCTGGTTGCTGTAGATGACCTCGTCGGTCTCCGGGTCGACCACGAGATACGACCACCGCGCTGCCGTGTACGGGTCGGTGTCCATGATCGCGGTCGCCGCCTCGGGGATGCCCTGGCCCTGGCCCGATTCAGACGACGAGTCCGACGAGTCGTCCGAGCAGGCGGTCGCGAACAACATGGCCGAGACCGTGGTGACCGCGAAAACCGTGCGGGCCAAGTACGTCCGTCGACGTCGTTTGGGCATGGGGCACCATCTTTCCGCGTCGGGTCGACGCCGCGCAGCGCATCGCGCGAGCGTTCCATCACCGGGCAATCTACTCCCCCTGCTGCACTTTGCATACTGCAATTTGCATCTTTCTGCGGTACTGTCGATGCACGGCGGGCCGAGCACCGCCATTGCTGGAACGTTGTCCGAGCGCCGCCACTGGCGCCGGATCCGCCGGATGGAGCACCATGGTCAGACGTACCGCACTCACACTTCCCGCGCACCGGCGTTCCCAGATCCGGATATATTATTGCACCGCAATGGCTTTCGGCACCGTGATAGCGCTCGCGTTGTCAGGATGCAGTTCATCGTCAAAGGATTCGTCGACCAGCTCGATGGCCGACACCCCACCGGGGGTGCCGGCGGCCGCGCAGCTCGATCGGGACGACGTCGACGCCGCGGTCGACCAACTCGACGGCTTCGTCGAGACCATCATGACAAACACCGGGGCGCCCGGAGTCGCGGTGGCGGTCGTCTATGAGGACGAAGTGCTGTACTCCAAGGGATTCGGGGTCCGGAAGGCGGGCGACCCGGCCCCCGTCGACACAAGCACCATGTTCCAGCTGGCATCGGTGTCGAAGCCGGTGGCCTCGAGTGTGGTGGCATCGGTGGTCGGCAGCGGGGGCATCGCGTGGGACGACCCGGTGAAGAACCATGAACCGGGCTTCGCCGTGGCTGATCCGTACGTCACCGCCAACGCGACCTACACCGATCTGATGTCGCACCGCTCCGGCCTTCCCGATCATGCCGGCGACACTCTCGAAGACCTCGGCTACACCTACCCCGAGATCCTCGATCGGCTCGATCAGCTTCCGCTGGAACGGTTTCGCGACAACTACGACTACACAAACTACGGCTTCTCGATCGCCGGCATGTCCGCCGCCAATGCCGAAGGCACGACGTGGGCAGAGTTGTCGAAGCAGAAGATCTACGAACCACTCGGCATGGACAACACGACCTCCTCGTTCGACGAGTGGGTCAACACGCCCAATCATGCGTCCAACCATGTGCAGGTCGATCCGGCCGCCAAGACCTGGGAGGCGAAGTACGTCCGCGATCCCGAGCAGCAGGCGCCGGCCGGCGGCGCGAGTTCTTCGGTGGACGACATGGCCAAGTGGATTCGGATGGAACTGGCGGACGGCGAGTTCGAAGGGAAACAAATCGTCGATCCCGCGGCGTTGCAGGTCACCCATCAGGCCCATTCCTTCGCCCATCCGTCCGAGACTCCCGGTGCGCGAGACAGCTTCTACGGCCTCGGTTTCAACGTCAACACCGATGACCGAGGTCGGGTACAGATCGGCCACGCCGGTGCGTTCGCACTCGGGGCAAGCACCGACGTGAAGATGCTGCCGAGTGAACAGCTCGGGATTGTGGTGCTGGCCAACACGGCTCCGGTAGGGGTGTCGGAGACCATCACCGCTCAGTTCCTCGACTACGTGACCAACGGTGAGCTGACGGTGGATTGGGCTCCGTTCATCGCCGAGCAGTTCAAGATGGTCATCGACAGCGAACGCTCCGACGTCGACTACACCACTACTCCCGCCGATGCCGCGCCGGCGCGACCGGCCACCGACTACACCGGGATGTACACCAGTCCGTATTACGGGCAGGCCGAAGTGGTCGCCGAGGGCAACAACCTGGTCCTCACCATCGGCAAAGACCTGCAACAGAGCTACCCGCTCACCCACTACACCGGCGACACCTACTGGTTCGAACCGGTCGGCGAAAACGCCGCGGGCCCAACAGGTGCCGAGTTCACCGTCACCGGCGGACCGGCGACTTCCCTGACCATCGAGTATCTCGACAAAGACGGCCTCGGCACCTTCACACGAGCGCCGCAATGAGTGCCCCCTCGCTGTGGAGAACACCGCAGCGTGGTCCATGGAATCACCACTCGAGGAGAAAGTCATGTCCCCACTAGAAGTAATTCCGCGGGCCACGCGTCGGCGTCGAACGAGTCGCGCCAAGCCCGCGGCACTGGCCGTGCTGCTGTCGGCCGCGCTGGTCGCCACCGCGTGCTCATCGGATTCGGATGATTCGTCCTCGTCGAGCACCACGGCGAGCGCGTCGACCAGCGCCAGCGGGTCGTCGAGCAGCGCACTCGTGCCGTTCGACACCGCCGCCATGGACAAGCTCGTCAACGATATGGCCACGGAGTACCGCGAGATCGGCATGATGGTGCTGATCCGCACCCCCCAAGGTGAGTACGTCAAGTCGTTCGGCACCACCGCCATCGACTCCACCGATGCACCCACCCTCGACACCAAGGTGCGCATCGGCTCGAACACGAAGACCTGGACCGGCACCGCGATCATGCAGATGGTGCAGGAGGGCAAGATCTCGGTCGACGACCCCGTCAGCAAGTACCGGCCAGATGTCCCCAACGGCGAGAACATCACTGTCGGCCAGCTCCTGAACATGCGCAGTGGCCTGTACAACTACACCGAGACGGTCACACTCAACGAGGCCCTCGACAACGAGCCTCAAAAGGTGTGGACCCCAGAGCAATTGCTGGCCCTCGCGTTCGCCAATCCCCCGTACTTTGCTCCGGATCAGGGGTATCACTACTCGAACACCAACACCGTGTTGCTCGGGCTCATCGCCGAACAGCTGGACGGTAAACCGATCGCGCAGATCTTCCAGGACCGGTTCTTCAGCACGCTGGGCATGACCGGCAGCTCCTTCCCCGCCAACACCGACACCGCCATTCCGGCGCCGTATGCCAGCGGCTACTCCTACAGCGGCAACATCGAGACACTCGGTGAAGGCAAAGAGTCACTGTCCCCCGAGCGGATCGCAGCCATCGAGGCCGGCACCGTGGCGCCGCGCGTGACCACCAACGACAACCCGTCGTGGACGTGGTCGGCCGGTCAGGGCATCGCTACCGCCAACGACCTGGCCACCTGGGTGAAAGCGATGGGTAGCGGCGACCTACTCGATGAAGCGACGCAGCAGCTGCGGATCGATAGCGTGCAGCCCACCGACCCGAACAAGCCCGACGGCGCCGGATACGGATACGGGATCGCTCAGATGGGTCCGATGTATGGGCACATCGGAGAGATGCCGGGGTACAACTCGTTCATGGGCTACGACCCGGCCAACGACGTAACCCTGGTGGTGTGGGCAAACCTCGCCCCCACCATCGACGGCAACGCTGCAGCCGCGAGGGTTGCCATGGAGCTCGTCCCGTTCATCTATGGCGCACCGGACACCAGCACCGGCGGCGACATCGACGACACGGCCGACGACACCAGCGGCGGGTAGCCTCACACCGCTTGAGCAGGCGATATGAGGCGCCCGATGGTGCGATCGGGCGCCTTGTATTCCTGTTGCTAAGCTATCGGCTGCTTTCGTTAAACTGCCAGTCCGGGAGGGTTGCTGTGCCACAAGGCGACCTCAATACGATGTCGTATGCCATCCTCGGCATACTCGCGCCCCGGGACTGGTCGGCCTACGAGGTGGCCGAACAAATCGGCCGAGGGATGTCGGAGATCGTTCCGCGCGCCGATCGGCAGCGCTACAACGCCCCTAAGAAACTTGTCGAGCGCGGTCTGGTGACCGCCCGCACCGAACCCACCGGCACACAGCGCAGCCGGACGATGTATTCGATCACCCCCGAAGGCCGCGCAGCTCTCGCCGAGTGGATGTCCACCGAGACGCGGGCATCCACCATGGAGTTCGAAGGCCTCCTCCGGGTGTGCATAGCCGACGAGGGGTCCATCGACGACCTCCGGAACACTCTGCACACGGTCCGCACACAGGCCGAGATGAAACGACAAGTCTTCGTCGCGAACGCCCGGCTCCTGAAAACTCCCGGCGCGGGGTCATTCCCCGAACGCCAACACGTGTTGGCGATGTCAGCCAAATACATGGTCGGCCATTTCACCCACATCATTTCCTGGGTCGACTGGATGCTCACCGAGATCAACGACTGGCCCGACACCATCACTCCGGTGAAAACCCACGCCGATCGCACCCAGACCATCCTCGAAGAGATCATCCGCGACTACGGGACTGAGACCGACGGTTAGCAAACCCGTTGCGGACCAACCCCTCCGGCCGCGCGATCTTGCCGATGATCGGTAGCTCCCGGTCCCCGGATCGACCCGCAACAAGCTCCTGATCACCCTATCCAGTAGCGATGGTGCTGAGCCAGTTCTTACCGGAGGCGCTGCCGTGCATATCGATCGTCGGTGCCGCGGTTCCTCTGCTACGAAGGCACCGAGAAGGTCTACGAAGCGATCAGCGGTCACCACGGCGATGATGAAGAGACCACAGAGCGGGGGCCGGACTTCGAAAAGAAGATGGTCGGCGATGCTAGCCGCACCGACCTGAATTCCTCGGCGGAGAACATGATCATCTCCTGCTGGTCAACTTCGGCGAAGCCGGCTTCCACTGGCCCCACCGATCAACTCCACCACCTCGAACACTGAGGTGAAGATCTCGTCCACGGCTGGTTCGGCGGAGTCCTCTCCTGGATCCTCGGCACCGCCGCGTCCGCGATCGTCGGCCTGATTCTGGGTGCGATCATCGTAGCGATCATGCACGTGATCCCGAAGCGCATGAAGTCCGCGGCCGCGCACTGACGTCGCGCGAGACCCGTCAATCGGCGACAAATCGCGCTCCCAGCGCGGAGAAGTCGGCAATCGCGGGCGGTCCCATCCGCCGGACTGTCATGTCGAACTCCTGCTGCCGGCCGATCACGTAGCGGCCCGGGGCGATGCCGGTGGCACCGTGTTCGGGATGAATGAGGTACGCGATCACCTGGGTGTCGACGATGCCGAGTGCCAGGCCGCGAGGGTCACGTACGCGCGATGTCCACGTGCAATGCCCTTCTTCGGCGACGAGGTTGTGCGGGTTACCGCCGGCGGCGCTGCGCAGCAATTCGATTCCCGTGCGCGGCACCGGCGCAGGTCGCGAGTCTGCGAGTGGGCCGACCATCGGAAGTAAGGCCGCGGGGACGACGATCAGATCGCCTTGGGCCTGCAGTCCGTCGACGACGGGAATCGACATCTCTTTGTCGAGGTAGTCGAAGACGTCGAGACCGGTGTACGCGGTGAGGTCGGACAGGGTCATGGTGGAGTTCATGGGGTCACCTTTGATTGTGTTGGGGTGTGTGTCGATGGGGAATGGTGTTGTCATGTGCGGCGGACGAGGTTGGCATAGTCGGCGCCGCTGATGCCGTAGGTCCAGCCGGCGGCGTCCAGGGCAGAGGTGGTGCCATCGGGTACCGGCAGACCATAGCGTCGGCGGGTTCCGTCGCGTTCCCGAGAGCCGTTGCGGACTAGAAGTATTCGTCCATGTGGCCGCAAGCTCGCCGGTGTTGCGTAGAGCGCCAGCGTGCCGTCGTGATTCCCCGGATCGTCGGCCTGGTCGACGAGTTTCATCCCGGCCTCGTCGATGTAGGTGTCCCAGCCGATGCGCTCGATGGCGCAACGGCGGACCTCGACGTTGCGTTCGCGCGAGATCCGCTCGACGGTCGGATCGCGCATCAGCCATTCCGGTACGATGGTGCCGTTGAGTGCGAAAATGCCCTGCCCGTCGGCAAATTCGAGTGCCCGGTCGTTCGGATGGTGCAATCGACGCTGCCCGTGCCGGGCGTCCGGAGTGGCTTCGGCGTGAAGTGCGACAGGCCGTTCGACCATTACGCAGACCGCATCAAACGGCCACCACCACCCGGTGGCACGGGCCAGCGTGGACTGGATGTCGAGTATCTTGATATCGACGACGCTGAACCTCGCGAGGCCAAGCCGCCGGATGGCGTCGCAGTGCGCAATCCAGGGCACTTCGTGTTGTCCGTACCAGGTGACGTATCCGGCGATCGGCGGCATGAGAGTCCTGATCGCGGCAGCAATTCCGTCGGACACTGTGGTGTGCAACGAATCCCGAACGCCCAGGCGGACATTCGCCCGTGGTCCAGTCGGAGATGCCTCCCGTGGCGTCCTAAGTGGCGTCCATCGCAGGTGGCGCCGATCCCGCGGGCGTTGCGGGTCGATGCGCCTTGCCATTCGCCGCTTCGATGCAGTGATCACCGCTGCCACTTCACCGTGCGCCGAGTGCGGAGGGCCGTAGACCAGCGGCACCGCGTCCGCCAGCCCCTCGGCTGCGATCAGCTCGGCGCCGGCTGGCGGCGACGGTACCCAAACGAACTCCGGTTCCGGACGGCAGGCAAGCCGATAGAGCTGTGCGACAGCAGCTTCGGCGGCGGTTCGGTCACTCGGCCCGGTGGCCAAGGCGGCCGCCAACCACTCCGCATGGACAGCAGCGATGGTGTGGTGATGATCGGAATCGAACTCGAAAAACTCATTGGTCCCGACGATCGAGGACCCGAATGCGGCGCTCACGCGACGGTGGCGGAATCCGCCTTTCCTGTAGTCATGTTGTCCAGAGTGACAGGCTCGGCGGAACATGGCAAGGGCCAACGACATTCCCGGTCGCGGCGGAGTCGGTTGCGGTCAGAGCTCATCAATGGTCATCAGTCCGTCCTGCAAGGCTCGTGCGAGCAACGCAGCCTTTGTGGTCGCGGGACGACCAACAGCCTCATACTTGCCGCGGATCCGCGAGATATGGGTGTTGACCGTCGCAGCACCGATGAACAGCGACCGCCCCACCTCCTCTTTCGTGTCGCAGATCAACCAGGTGCGCAACACCTCGATCTCACGCTTGGTCAGTCTCGGCCCGGTGGCCCTGGCAGCTTTCTCATCCATCGTGTGCATCACGGATCCGATCTCAGGGGACAGCCGCGGAATCGACTGGCAACAACGAGGCGAAACTAGCGCGGGGGTCTGACAATCAAATCCGTTGTGCGACTGCGTATTTACCTACATCGATGTCCTTTCGAACGCATGATCGAGCAGGAATGCTGGAACGGATGAGTTTGTCAGACCCACCCGCTACCCTGCCCCGGGGGACGACACTGAGCGGCGGCGACTCGTTCGCGGAGTCGGCGCAGTACACACAGTCGTTCGCACAATGCCCTAACGTAAATCGTTGCCCGATATCCCAGGATCTCGCGGCATCACTCGCACGCACAGACTCGGAGGACGTAGTGGACCAGCGCGAAGCCCGTCAACGGTTCGGCACGGTAACCGATGGGCTTGCCATCGACCTCCATGCGCATCCGGCCGTCAACCTGGCACTGGTACACAACGGAGTGCCGCTCGTGATGGGTCTCGAAATCCGGAACGACTCGGATGCAGACATCGTTGATGTCCAAGCGACCGTCGAACTCCTCGGGGGCAGCCGGCACCTCGCACCCTCGCACAGCGAGGTCCTGGACGGAGCACTCGCACCAGGACGGATCGCCTTCTGGGACAACTATGCAGCGCTTGTCCCCGAGATCCCCCACCTGCGCGAACTCAACGAAAGCTATCCGGCAACCATCTCGGTCACCGTGTCCCGCCTATGGGGCGATGACATCCATCTGAACGCTCCGATCCGGGTGCTTGCACATAACGAGTGGTTCAACGCGCCGGTCTTCTTCGATTCGCTTGCCGCGTTTGTCCAGCCCAACACTCGTGCGGTCGGATCCGTGCTGGACGCCGCGTCGGAGATCCTCGGCGCACATACCGGCGAGACAGCGCTCAATGGCTACCAGAAGGGCCCCGAACGCGCAGCGCTGATCGCGGCCGCGATCTATGAGGCCCTTCGACGTCGACAGATCCGCTACAGCAATCCACCCGCTTCGTTTGAAGGCACCGGCCAGAAGATCCGAACCACCGCGCAGGTCCTCGACGAAAGATTCGGAACGTGCATCGATCTATCCGTCACCTACGCGGCGTGCCTCGAGCAGGCCGGCCTCCGGCCGCTCATCTGGCTGACCACCGGCCACGCACTGGCCGGTTACATGCGTGAGGAGACAAACCTCGCGCACACCACCATCACCGAGAAGAACGTCATGATCAACCTGGTCGAGTCCGGCCAGGCCGTGCCCATCGAAGCAGCGTTCTACGATCTCGCATCCACCGGTTCGTTCAAATCCGCCGTTGCCCAGGGACGGAAGCATTTCAGCAATCCGGACTCGCTGAACGGCGTTGTTGCAATCGGATCGGCTCGCAAAGACGGCATCCGCCCTCTTCCCACCCTGGACGACCTCGCAAAGACCGAAGTCACGGCGCCACCGATCTCCTCCAACGCCGATCTCGACCTCCCACCAGAGTTGCGAGGTCCGACGAATTCGTTTGAGGCCGTGTTCGATACCACCGACACCGCACCCGCGCGAGTGCAAAAGTGGAAGCGATCGCTTCTCGACCTCAGCACCCGCAACCGTCTCCTCAATCTGAAGGCCTCACGCGAGGTCATCGACCTCCACGTGCCCACCTCTGGCCTCGCGCTACTCGATGACCTCGTTCACGACGACGTCAAGATCGAACTCGTACCCCACGACACAATCAACTCGATCCACGAACTCCAGGGCGCACGCCGTGCCCAGGACATCGATGACAAGACCGTGATCGAATACCTCCGGGACCGCGGCCGGATCTACGCTGCAGTACCGGCGGAGTCGTACCAAGCGCGGCTCAAGCACCTTCAGCGGACTGCCCGCACCATGTTGGAGGAAACCGGCAACGCGAACCTCTACCTGACCTTCGGTGGGCTGATGCACACCACCAGCACCGGAAAACTCGCACGAGCACCACTGTTCCTGTTGCCTGTCAAGGTTGTTGGCGGCACGGGACGCAGTTCGTTTCACATCGTCATCGACACCAGTGGAGTATCGACCCCGAACTACTGCCTCGTCGAGTGGTTGCGCCTCAAACACAACGTCACGATCGACGCGCTGGAGTCGCCCCCGCTCGACGGCAGCGGGATCGATATCGATGCTGCCCTTCAGGGCGTGCGTGCGGCAATGGTCACACACAATCTGGATCTTAGGGTCGACGAGACTGCGGCACTCGCGATCTGCCAGTTCGGCACCTTCGGAATGTGGAAAGACCTGGAGGATCACTGGGACATCCTGGAAAAGAGCCCGGTGGTCCGCCACCTGACACACACCCCCGGTGAGTCCTTTCGCGACGTGCGGCGTCCCGACGGTACGGACATCGAGTCCATTACTGTCGACGAACTCGACGTACCTGTTCCGATCCCGGCCGACGGATCGCAGCTCCGAGCCGTTGCGCTCGCCGCAGATGGCCACACGTTTGTCCTGGAAGGCCCTCCAGGAACTGGAAAATCGCAAACCATCACCAACCTGATCGCCAACACGCTGGCGCAGGGGAAGTCCGTACTCTTTGTTGCGGAGAAACAAGCCGCGCTTGATGTGGTGAAGAAACGACTCGCGAAGGTCGGACTATCAGATTTCACACTGGACCTTCACGGAAAGAACCAGAGCGCCAATGTCATCCGCGCGCAACTGAAGAAAGCGATCGACAATTCACCGCACTACAATCAGCGCGCCTGGGCAGCGCGGCTCGCCGAACTACGGTCGAAACATCTTCCACTCGATGACTATCCCAACAAGATTCATCAGACAAACGGAGTTGATCACTCGCTGTGGTCCGCGCACGACACGCTCCTCAGCCTGGACGACGGCCCGGTCGCCCCCGTTCCGCGGACATTCGTATCTGCACCACCTGTGGCTGTTCCAGTGATCACCACTGCACTCCAACAGTTCGAGAGGGCCGCGCGATCGGTGACGATCAACCGGCACAACCCGTGGAGCCTTGCCGGACACAGCGATGCCGAAACACCCGACAGCACATTTGTCGATGCCAGTCACCGCCTCTCGACAGCTCTGGCAACCGCACGGCGCCTGCCTGCCGTCGTGTCGGTGCTGGAACGGGTGCCAACACCGGAAGCGATCGATCTTCTTCTTCCCCAAGCACGTCGACAGGTTGGGCAATCCGCGGACGCCTCATCTGCTGCTCGACAACTTCACGGCCCGCACTGGATCGCCGAAAGGCAAGCCCTTCTCAACGACCTCGCGGTATTACAGCAGCAGTGCGGTCCTATCACCGCGGTCTTCTTGCCCAGCTTCATCGAGGCCGGATCCGTCGATACGCTGTTGCCTGCCGCGGAAGAAGCCACCAAAGGCCTGTTCGGCAAGAAGAAGAGAACCGAAGAGTTCATCCGCAACAGCGCATCGGTGTTGCTTCCGGGAGTGCAGCTCGACCCGGAATCGGCCATACCTCTTCTCCGGTCGATTCCGAGTACCCGGGAACTCGCTGGTCGCATCGTGTCGCGGATGCACGGCCTGCTCGGGCCGCTTGCACCGCCGGTGTGGAATCCCCTCACCACCGATGCCGCGCAACGACTTCAACCAGGGTTCGATCAGATCGAAGCAACCAGCCACTTCGCCGGCAGTCAGCCCCAGCTGTGGCAGATCCTCACTGAGGTCGGCCCACTGCAGCAATCCGATATCGACGGCCTGGTTGATGTGGCGCATTCGTGGCAAGAATGGCGCAGACTCCTGGGAACGACCAATTCCGATTTCGATCACTGGTGCAGCCAGTCCCACTGGTTCACTGCGTGGTTGCGAGATTCAGACGCGTGGGCGGCGGACATCGCTGCGGCAGGCGCTACACCCCTACGTCAGTGGTCGGCCATGACATCGTTCCTGAGCCCGTTACGTGCCGCCGGTCTGCACGAGTTCGTGGACGAACTCCTCACCGGTGCCATCGGTGCCGGCGACGCCGAGATAGCGTTCATGCGCGGCGTGGCGGTCTGTTCACTCGACGAACGTCGTCGGGTGCACGCACTCCTCGGGTTCGATCAAGCGCTCAAGGACGGCGAAATCGTCGACTATGCAAAAGCATCCGATAACCTGCGCCAAGAACAGGTCGCCGCGTTGCCCGCGCAGCTACTCGACCGAAGGCCATTCCAGGCGAATGCTCTCACCGGTGAGGTCGGCCAGCTCCGACGACAACTCGACACCAAACGCGGCGGGACCACCTTCCGGCAGTTGATGAACCGCTATGCCGAACAGATCCTTGCGGCAACGCCTTGCTTCTTCGTCAGCCCCACATCGTTGGCACAATTCATTCCGCCCGGATCGGCCACCTTCGACGTCGTGGTGTTCGACGAGGCATCGCAAGTCACTGTCCCGCAAGCGATTGGTGCGCTGGGTCGAGGCCGTTCCGCGGTGATCGTCGGTGATTCGCAGCAGATGCCGCCCACCGCGATCGGGCAGGTCAACACCACCACCGGCGACGATGGCAACGACACCACCGGCGAAGAGGAGGAGGTGGTTCCCGACGATCTCGAAAGCATTTTGACCGAAGCCGTGGAGTCCCAGATTCCGCGCCTGTGGCTCTCGTGGCACTACCGGAGCCAAGACGAATCGCTCATCTCGTTCTCCAACAAGAAGTACTACGAAGGACGTCTGGCGAGTTTGCCGTCCCCTGGCCTGGACAGCACCGCCGGTGTGGAATGGCGCCGGGTTGACGGTCATTTCAACCGCGAAGACACCAAGGTGCTCCATCGCACCAACGTCGTGGAAGCCGAGGCAATCGTTGCCGAGATTCGTCGACGCCTATCGAACGCCCATCTGGCCGGGCAGAGTATCGGTGTCGTCACCTTCAACACTCAGCAGCAGACCCTCGTCCTAGACCTGTTGGAGAAGTCCGGCGATCCGCTGGTCATCGACCAACTGCGGGCCGACAAAGAAGACGGAATCTTTGTCAAGAATCTCGAGAACGTGCAGGGTGACGAACGGGACGTCATTCTGTTCACCACTGCGTTCTCGAAAAGACCCAACGACCCGAAGATGCCGTTGAACTTCGGTCCCCTAACCCGTACCGGCGGCGAGAAGCGCCTGAACGTGGCTGTTACACGCGCCCGGCGCAAGGTGATCGTGTTTACGTCGTTCGAGCCCTCCGATATTGATCTGTCGCGAACCAATTCTGTCGGGATGGCCCATCTTCGCGGCTATCTGGAGGCGGCTGCAAACACGGCCGATATGGCTGGCCAGGGAGGCCACGCTCCGTTGGATCAGATTCAGGCGTCACTCTGTTCGGCGCTGCAGGCACGAGGGTTTGAGGTCGCAACGAACTACGGTCTGTCGGAGTTCGTGCTCGATATCGTTGTCCGCGAAGATAGTTCGACGCCGTGGCTGGTGGCGGTGATGCTCGACGGACCGTTGTGGGCCAGGCGCCCGACGGTTGCCGACCGCGACCTCACACCGCAACTACTGGAAACGAAGATGCATTGGGGTGCATTCGTTCGCGTGTGGTTACCCGAACTGATCACGAACCCCGACGCGGTGATCCAGCGAATCTCGGAAGCGATCACGCGGTCGAAGGCCCAGATGGCTGCGCGTCAGGCCGCGATCGACGAAGCGGCAGAAGCCCAAGCCCTGGCGATCGCGGCTGTCGAGCGGGCAGAAGAAACGGTCACCGAACTAGTGATCCCACCTGCATTCGCAGCAGATCACGTTCGGTGGTTGAAGCCCGAGGATCTTGTGCCACCCGTAGATCCGCCACTTCAGGAGGCTGCGGCGCCGCTACGCAATGCCGCCGTCACTCTGGACGCACCCATCTCGGATACCAGCACCTCCGACCGCCGCGGGCACAAGACCGCCTACGTCGAGGCTCCGGTTACTACCCTCGGGCCACGAACTGACCTCGACCGGATCAACTCCCCGTCCGTGCGGGCCACGATCACCAATGCGGTCCGGGAGACCGTCGATATCGAGGGACCGATCTCGACGGACCGGCTTGCCCGCAGCATCGGACGCCGTTTCGATCTGAGCCGAGTAGCTGCCGGCAAACGCGAGATCATCGTTCGATGTGTACCGCCCGAACTGATCCGATCATCGGAACTCGGCGAGTTCGTCTGGCCCCGCGAGATCGATCCGGCGGCCTGGCGCGACTTCCGCCCGACACCAACGGGTCTGACACGACCACTCAACGACATCGCGCCGGAAGAGATCATCAACGCGATGATGTCGGTGTGCACCAAGAAGGTCGACGACCAAACGCTGCGTCGACAGACACTCGCAGTGTTCGACCAGAAACGGTTGACCGGTCCGGCGAATGACCGCCTCAATGCCTGCATCGCACTCGGTGTCCAACGGGGACAACTGATTCAAGTCGGCGACTACTATCGATCGGGTTCATAGTCGCCGACGTCAGGCGGCACGTCCCCGGGTGGGTCATGTCGCCGGAGCGATCCGCCGGCGTTTGACATCCTCACTAATCTTCGTGGGATAGGCTTTCGACAGATCGACAGTGCCGGGGGCAGCAAGGGGGAACTATGCGGATGCTCGGTGGTGTTGCGACACCGGCCGCTGTCAGCAGCTGCGACTTGCCCTACCAAACCAAGATCTACGATCTCTACAACCGGAACTCCACTGGTAAGAGTCCCAGCTCTCAGTATTCGGACCTCAACAATCCGAAACGAGCCGACTGGCCGAGACATTCGATACCGTCGGAACTTCCCGCTCGCGGCCAACACCATGGCAGCGAGACCAGTACAACACGGGCACAGGGCAATTCGCACCCAGCCGACACCTGAGGCCATCTGATCCATGAACCCCACCCACCCCACCTGCTGGCCATCGGCATTCCGGCGGAAACGCCTTGCCATTCCGGCGGCGATTCTCCTGGTAATCATTGTCGCTACCGCCTCCTTTTTTGCCTGGTATCACCGCAACCAGGAACAGATCGCAAACGCTGCGGCCGACGAGTCTCACGTCGAGATACCTCAGGACGCAACTGAGCTTTCGGCCACCCACGACCTCATCCGCATTCAAGGCGGCTGTTCGCGCTTGTCATTTCTACTGCCGAGTCTGCAATGGCGTACGTACGTGCAGCAGTACGCCACCAAGCCATTGACAGCGTCCAGCTATGGCCCTGGCAGGTCAACGTGCGACGACATCCCATTCGATTGTGTCGAAGATGTCCGCCCCAATCGGCGCACAGGGTTCATCACAAAGGACAACATCGACGATGGGGCTAAATATCGCTACCTCTTCGTAATCCCGGAATGCAAAACCGGCCAGACACTCATATCGTGGAGCACGTTTGACCTGTAGCTCAAGGTACTCAGACGTGAACGTCGGAAGACCTGGGTTAGGACGCAGTGGCTTCGGAGTCTTTGCAGCATCGATCGAACACCGCTGCAATCTTCCGCGGAACACACTGATGTTGGCAGGTCCGCGCTGGCCGTGCGCCGTGGGTCTAACCCCGTGGGCCAATAAACTAATCGTTCGCAGGCTCCTCCGTCAAGCAGAAACGATGCCTGGCTATCTTGGTCCGCTGGTTCAGGTACTGGGAGCTCCACGCGGGTTTGATTGCTATCGACTGACTCGCCAAGAGATTCTGGTCAGCCCCGGCTTGCAGGATGGTACGACCGCGAGAGTCCTCGCGTAAGCACCGCCGTCGTCGACGATGCGATCGGATGCGACAAACCCACTCTGCCCTGCTACATATTCACGTTCATCACAGATCGTTCGTTCCCCACCGCACGAGGCCCGCGGACCGTATCGCGGTAGTATCTGGTCCACCGCAAAGTACTGGGCAACATAGCCTTTCCACTCGGCATCAGGTATCAGGAACTCGACATCGGCACAGTTTCCCTTGTACTCAAGTCCTTCGCCTCTGGCCACGACTCCGCTTGCACCGGAAGGAATATCAACCTGAATCGTCTCCGCCACGTCCTGCGGATCATCGTCTGCAAGATAGATCCACACGAGTGCACCGATGATGCCGATCATGACAATCGCAGCTACGACCAGGGCAGCCCACTTGCGTCGGCGTTTGCGCCGATAGATTCGCTTTGCGTCTACCAGCTGACTGTGTCCCTCGCTACGAGTCACCAGCGCCATCCGTTAGAATCCGCTGGCTCGGAGGCTATACCACTAGCGGTCACGGGCGCCATTCAGTCTCCCTCAAGCCAGACCGGCCAACAACCTCGAAATTCTGAGCCCAGCCGGCACGGTGCATATCATTCAGATCAGAGTATTGCTCACTGAAGGTCTGGTCGGTGGGATCCCAATCGTAGTAATCATAAACACTTGTTTTGTAGTCGATGGAGTATCCGTTATCCGTCGGCACCGCAACCCCACTCGTCTGGTAGCTGAACCCACCGAGCGCGCCGAGGGCGTCCAACCCCTCTTGGGGCAGCGGTCGAAAGGTGGATTGGTCGGTGTACGCGCCCTCGAAAACGACTGGCCCTATGTAACCCGGAGGCAGTGCTTCGCGCGCACCCACGAATTCCGATACTGCCGTGCCGTCGGATTCCGCGCCGAACCGCGGCATCTGCAGTAGTGCCCCGACGTCCATTCGGTATTCCGCCCCTGAGTTGCCGAAGTAGTGTCGCAACATATCGCTTGCCACCGGCGCGAGCGGTTCAGAACGATTGGCTCCCGTCAACGCAGCGAACCGCAATCCTGCCATATACGTGGAATCCATCAGCCCGGGATCGTCCACGTTGTAACTGTTAGGACCGTGACCTCCACGGTCGGCGAAACTCCTCGGACCAGTAGGTTTCGGCGGCGGCGCAGGGATGTACGAAGGTTTGAACGGTCGCTCGTTGTCGGCGAGACCAAGGAGCGCATTCGTGATTTGCCAGTCGTAGTATTCGGCGGCAACCGCGGCGTTCGTGAGCAATCGCTTCAGAAGAGCTTGCAGTTGCAATGCCATCGCTTCGGCCTCGCCGAGTACATCTGGGCCGGCCGGGGGCGTTGACGCGGCGTACAAAGCGACGAACGCCGGTGATACCGACACACTGCCATCGTCGGCCACTATATAGATCGGCCCAACCATGCTGGTCTTAGATGCGGCATCGTCTACGAGCCGTTCGATCTCCGCCTTCAAAAGGCCCAGCTGCTCCGCGGCCGTCCGCAAGCGGTCACTTGCCGTTCGCCATCGCGTGGCACGGTCATTGAGGCTCGACGCCTGGTCTGCGACCTGAACCTCAGCCAAATCGCGAGCCTCACCGTTCCAATCCGACTGCACACCCGTGAAAGCATTCGTCACTGTCAGCGCGACTTCCTCGAACGTTTCTGCGTCGGTGGCGGCACCATCGGCCGCAACCGTCATGCTGGCCAGATCCCAACCTCGAACCTGGGAAACGCCGAGGGTCATGATCGGCCCGATGTGATTGCTTTGATCTCGATACAGCTTGCGTCGTCAGCGCGCTCTACCACTTCTGCGGTGCACTTCACAGCCGAAGCGAGGGCATCAAGATTCGCCGCGTGAGTCTTAACGCTCTCGTTCTCGGTGTGAGCCTGCGATGCCATGCCCGCGACCATTGCGGTTCCATTGCACGCTGTGCCGGCTGACTCCCATCTCCCGCGGACATCCATCGCGCTCAGCTCATCCGAAGCACGGGCCACGGTGCGCGAAAACTCACGCAGTAGTTCCGGGTCAACCCTCAATGTCCACTCCCCCAAGACGACAAGGACTCTGAGACTACCAGTTTGGGTTCGGCTCGAACCGACGAGGTAAGCGGCGACGGTGTTCACCCATGGATCGATTGCTAGCGCGTAACCGAGGTCATCGGCCCGGACGTGGCGGACCGATGACTCAATTTCGCGGCCCGCTGCTCGCAGAGTGCGGTCATAAGGCAGCCTTTAAGGACACGGGGTAAGGGATTGTCCTCGCCATCGATGCTGCCTGGGCAGATCCACTGATTCGATCAGCGCGTCTTCCAGCCCATGGTTGTGGCGAACGATCACGAAACCAATGCGTTATCTGCCATCCACTCCGACAGCATACCCTCGCCGCTGCCAGACTTGAGACGATCAGTTTGACCGATGTCTTAGTTGAATACCAATCTCCTCGGACAACAGGCATCCTAGAGACTTTCGCGATGTTAATAGTGGGAACAGGAAGTATCGGCTGCACGTCGCAGGCGAGTCCGTTGATCAATTTCATGAGCCTCACAACAGTTCATCGGCGAGTTCTCTCAACTCGCTATCAGTGCGGCGCGAGTCGGGCGCCTCGACTCGATAACCATTGTCCGTCAACCAATTCATGCATTCTCGATCACCGTCATCCAGGAGAACGACCTTCGCGTTCTGCCACAATGCGTCGACCGGCCACGAATAGTCACCGACCTCTGCCCCGACCTCGGGGACTGGCGCACCCGCAAGCGCCAGCCGGATCAGCAGCTTTGCAGTCGCGCCATCCGCGAGATCCAGCTGCTCCTTCCACTCTGGGCTCAGGGACCCAGCACCCGGAACAATCCGCAGCCGCTCTAGCCTAGCCTCGATCTTTCTTGGGGCTGGTGGCCTTGCCTGAGCGGTTCGAGATTGTGATTTTCCGAGCCTGTTTTGGCGTGTCCCCAGTAGATGAGTCCACGAAGTTTTGGAGTCTTTGTTGCCCCGACCTGGGGTTGGAAGGACGATGAACATCATGGCTGGACGGAAACGGCACTCCGCGGAGCAGATCGTGCGCAAGTTGCGCCAAGGAGATGAACTGGAGGCTGCCGGAAAAACCTCTGAGGAGATCGCTGCCGAGCTCGAGGTGTCGGTGGCGACATTGTTCAACTGGCGCCGTCACTACGGCGGCATGGACACCGACGCAGCCAAGGAACTCAAAGAGCTCCGCGATCAGAACAGCAGGCTCAAACGATTGCTCGCCGACGCTGAACTGGAGAAGGACGCGCTGAGAGAGGTGGCCAAGGGAAGATTCTGAGCCCAGCTGCCAAACGCCGCGCCGTCGACATGCTCGTCACCACGATGGGCATGTCGAAACGGTTGGCGTGCAAAGCTGTTGGGCTTGCCCACTCCACCTACAGTGGTACCCCGATCGCGCAGACCCCGACCGACCCGGACGCCGAGTTGCGTGGTTGGCTGCGCACCTACGCCACCAAACACCCGCTTCACGGGTTCCGACGGGCCTGGGCTGCGTTGCGGTTTGACGAGCACCGTGATGTGAACAAGAAGAAGGTTCACCGCCTGCGGAAGGAGGAAGGTCTGCAGGTCCGCATCCACCACCCCCGCAAACGTGCCGGCCAATCGTCGGTGCCATTCGTGGACGCCGATGCCCCGAAGGTGGTGTGGGCTATGGACTTTCAGTTCGACTCCACCATTGACGGCAAGGCCATCAAGATCGCGTCGATGATCGATGAACACACTCGTCTGTCGGTGATGAACATTGTGGAGCGGTCCATCACAAGTGACCGGTTGGTGGTCGAGTTGGGCAAGGCGTTCGCACTGTGGGGTGGGCCGCCGCAAGTGCTGCGAATGGACAACGGACCAGAGTTCATTTCCCATGCGCTGCAACAGTTCTGCGACAAGAAGGTAGGTATCTCTTACATCCCACCAGGCACGCCGTGGAACAACGGGCACATCGAATCGTTCAATAATCGCCTACGGAAGGAATGCCTGAACCGCAACCATTGGACCAACCTCCTCGAGGCCCGCGTGGTCATCGAAGACTTCAAAGACGACCACAACCACCGACACCGGCACTCATCACTCGGCTACAAGACGCCGGCCGAGTATGCTGCCCAATGCACCCACCGGCATCATCCCGTGGAGTGCGCGATCGACTAATCACCCGTGGGCTCTACAACCACGTGGCCCGACTATCGGGGACCTGCCAGTTTCAGCTGCTGGGTGCGGCGGGGTGGCCGATGTCGTTCGGTTGGTCGCGGGGTTTCAGTGCCCCGAGGTGTTGTTCTTTCTGTGAGAGATTGTGACGGCCTGAGGTCAGGCGGGTGCAGGTAGCGCCGCCAATCGGGCCAGTGCGGTGATGATCAACTCGGCCCACGGGGCATCGGCGGACAGTGTCAAACGGGTCCGCCGTGCGTGTGTGGCGATCTTCCCGGCGATCGAAAAGATCCGTAGGCGTAGCCGTTTGGGTTCCCACCGCCTGGCTTCGTGGTCGGTGAAGCCGAGCATCTCCCGTCCAGGCAGTCAACTCCAAGGCCAGTTGCACGATCGCCAGCCAGATACGGTTCTGATCGAACCCATGCAATGGCAGGTTCGTCAGTCCGGTGTCCTTGGCGCCCCGGATGCGATCTTCGCATCGGGCGCGGCGGCGATGTCGGAGTTCGAGGTCCTGGATCTGCCCGCGCACACTGTTGGTGACGAACGCGGTCAACCGCAGACCGTCGCGGTCGGTGACCGCAACTGCGCGCCGGGGTGCGGTCGCTCTTTTCTCACGATAAGTCGCATGCCCTCGGGCCAACCGGTCAGATCGAGCAGGCCGGTGGCCTCGATGACCCAGGCACCCTCGCGTGGTTGACCGCTGGCGTCAACAGCGCAGTCCCACACAGTGTTGGGGACCTCATCGAGCTCGGTGGCCAGGGCATCTGTCATGGCGAACCCGATGGAGTACGACACCCGCTGGCGGTGCAGATAGTTCAGGTAGTCGTGACTGGCACCGGCACCATCGGTGCGGACCAGAACTTTCTTCCCGGGCCGCGAACCGGTGGTGAAAGGTAGTTGTGCCAACGCTTTTCCGGTCACCTCGATGTGATCGGCGGCGGTGTTGGATCCGGCGTTGCCCGGTCGCAGAACCGCGGCGACGGGTTCACCGGTACCTCCGGGTCCGTGATCGACAAACGCGAGCAACGGGTGAAACCCGAATCCGCGTTTGTCGGTCGCGGCCGCGTGTTCTTTCTCCGAGTGCGCTGTGACCAAAGTGGCATCGAGATCGACGATGATCGGGTGATCGGCATCGATTCGGTGATCGGGCGCATCTGCCCCGGCGTGCTCCCAGATGGTTGCTCGGGCGCTCGCGCGGGCGGTATCGATCGCGGTCAACGCTGCCGGAGCATCGGTTGCCAACGCGGCGATCAACCGGGACACGGTCGGATCTGAGGGCACCTGTCCGAACATCCCGCTATGTTCTCGCAGGACAGCGATGTCGGCCAGGCAGTCCCCGCCCAGTGCCAACGACACCGCCAGATCGAGAACAATCTTCCCGGGATCGAACTGCGCCAACGGTTTCCGCCACGGCGACAACATCTGCGACAGCGCGGTATCCAACCCACCCACCTGAGCGGTTCGCAGCAGCGCTACCGTACCGGCATGCGACACGATGCCCGTTCCGGTGGCATCGACGGACAACGACGGCCGGAAGCCTTGCAACGCGAAAACGAAAATCCTCCGGTCGCTTTGACGTGTCATCATCGGGTCCGCGACGAGCGCCCCGCATTAGACCACTATGCGGGCGCCTTGGACAGTCAGCGCTGAGGCCGCACCACTTCGAATAGGTCCGGATCGAAGGTGTGCATCTGCCGCTCGACCATCTCAGCGAGGATCGGATTCTCAATGACCAGTCCTAGTTCGACGTTGTGTCGTTCCGCGCTCTTGGAGAAGTTCGCGCTGGTGACCACGAGAAATTGGTGGTCGACCGAAATAAACTTTGCATGATTCCGCACCAGAGAGTCTTCGATTCGCTTTGTTCTCAACACGATTGCGCCGCCCATCTCATCCGCGACCTGTTGTGTCGTTGGCTTCCATACGGCGGGATTCGCGTCTGCGGCGAAGGTGTCCACGTAGATCCGGACATCGACCTCGGTCCGCTTCGCTGTAGCGGCCAGCGCTTTCCAGAGCGTCGACGACCGCTGGAAGTTGAACGTTGAGCAAACGACGGATTCACGGGCTCGCGTCACGTAGTGGTGGACCGATGCGGTTAGCTGACCGTGCTGTGCGAGGTTGTTCGGTGCAGTCCACACCGGCGTGATCGACGTACGTCGGTCGTGGGAGCCCTCGATGGAGCGCAACACGGCGACGCTCAGCGAGATGGACGAAGGTCCCAGACCGGCCGCGCGGAGTAGTTCACGCACTCGAGTGCGGCGGGCTGAACCGATAACGGACATGGCACTGCTGAGCGTCTCACCGTCGCCGATCCGATCGGCGAGCTCCTTTGCCTCGCTGCCAGTCAGGTAGGTCGCCAGCTCGCGACAGGCCACTGCCTCACCAGTCATCGGGCCTGCCGAAGAAACCGAGATCACTTCCAGGCAGGGCCAGCAGGAATCGCCGGTCAAGGAAGCGGTTGGCTCGCTCGCACGATGTTTCGGAGGCCATCACGCAGCAGTGGCACGCAGCGCCATGCAGGAAGTCTTCGGGATCGTGTGGAGTGCGGACAGCGCATACCGGGTCCGAGGAGCAACGCCCCGCGCGATGCAGCGCCCCACTGACGATGGCGGCCAGCAGGTCGGGTTCGCTCAGCCGCACAAGTCCGCCGAGTGTGCCGTCGCTGTCGGAGGCCGTCGTGCAGATCAGTATTCCGGCAGCCGCCGGCCGAGTGCCGTCGCCGCGCCACGCGTAGATGCGCTCGCTCAAGCTGGCAGCCCCATAGCCGGAATCCATCGCCATCTCTCGGATGAGCGAGTGGGCGAGGGTGTGCAGCAGCCAATACCGCGGTGGCTGCATCCGTTCTTCTGGGTTGACGACCTCAGCGGTCTCGGAGAATCGACGCCCGAAGTTTCGTCGGTGCGCGGCCTTATGGGAAGCCCACAGCTCGCTTGACGCGACCCGATCCTCCCAGGCCCGCACCAAGTCTTCGTCCAGTTGAAGGAAGACTCCCTCGCCGCGGTCCTCGGTGGCAACGGTCCATTTCGGGCGGTCGGTCCGGGTCAGCGAGACAAGCCGATTGGTCACGTCATTGACGCGGTCCAATTCGTCGATACGGGTGAAGCCAACGACGGCGTTGACCTTCCGCAACCGGTCGACCGCTAGGACACGTGAGATGCCAGCTGGCATATCGTTCGCGATCGCGCGAGGTGATAGCGTCAACCCACTGCGTTCGTCAGTATGGAAATCTGACGCCGGATCCCGTTGCAGATAGCGCCATTCCGGCACGAGCAGGTCGATCGGGTTCCAGTGTTCTTTCTTCTCTTGGCGCTGGTCCTCGGACATCGGCGGTTTGATTGCCGCTGAGATGAGCTCCTGCAGCTGAGTGTCCGACCAGCTGTCGTTGGGCACCCCGTGTGCGTCAAGCAGGGCTCGAATCACGTCGGGCTTCCCGGAGAATTTCGTCAGGTTGTCCCCGAGTGCCACCCGGATTCGGTCGGCGTCGTCGGCGAGCTGTTCCTTCGGATCAAGTCGAGGCATATCGATGATCGACAACGTTGCCGGGAACCACAGGTTCGATGCGCCGACCAGCATGAGACGTGGTTCGGCGGCGCAGCCGCCATCGGCGAATCCATCCAGATGAGGCAGTCGCCCGCGGCAGAGGGGAAGTTTCGCTCGGCCGGCGTCGCCCTGGGCTTCGTTCATTGGGCGGGTGGCGTTGCACGACTCGCAGACGATGACCGCGCTCGCACCCTTGCCGCCTGCGCGCTCACGCATCTTCAGCACCGGGACGTCCGCCTTTGCGCACGCGCTGCCCTCATGCACCCACCAGTCGTAGGGAAACTCATCGAGGTGGCCCTTCACGCACGCGAGCAGGTAGCGCGCAGGCACGACGGGCCGGCGGGTCGAGCCCTTCTTCGCGACACGACCACGACGACCGTGGCACGGAGAGTGCTCGAAAATCGCATCGTCAGTGCGAAAAGGCTTGGTGTTGGTGTAGTCGAAGACGCTGATCGGTGCCAACCGGTCGCAGCCCGTGCAGCGCATCCATTGTGGGAAGACGCGGGCAGGCACACCGAGGTCGCGGCCCTCTTGCGAGAAGATCGTCGGCTTCGGTTCCCACGGGAAGGGCCGTAGCTCGCCCACCTGCGAGCCGAGCATCACGCGGACGACTTCGAGTAGGCGAGGAGCATGCACGGTCGGGATGCCGCCGCGCCTTTTCCAGACGCGATCCCAGTCGTCGAGCCCGGACGGCATAATCGTGAAGTGCGGTAGATCCATGATCGAACCCGGCCCATAGGTGTAGAGCAAAGATGACGGCCGGGCGGAACCGACCTTGGCGAAATTCTTACGTGCGCCATCCTTTTCAAGAGTTTCGGCGTCACCCATCGGGTCGAGAGGTCGGGTCGAGTCATACAGCACGCCGGACGGATCAGTCATCGGTGGCTCCCGTGTTCACTTGAGCCGCCCACGTCGGTGCGGTGACAGGCGGCTTGTAGTGCAGGTTGTCCTTAATGGGGCTCACCAACAAATTGATCTCCGGCTGCACTTCGCGCATCGAGTTGGCGACGATGAAGGGCGCCCCGTCGTTTGCGTCACTGCGGGAGCGTGTCTCTTCGGCACTGCGGATGAGAGTGCCAAACTGGCTGGTGTCCGCGATGCGCTCATAGGCGAGCGACAGTTGTTGGTCGATAAGCGTGGTCCGGCGTTTGTCCCACTGGTCCAGTCGGTTGAGCAGTCGCCCCCGGGCGCGGTCGGCAGACGGCTCGTCCGATGCTCGCCGCACACGAGCGACCAGGGCCTCGATCAGCTGCTCGAGGAACGGCCGCTCCGTTGCAACTCGTCCAGCACTCTTCTCCGGGGACAATCCATCGGCTGTGGCGGCCTGCAATACTCGGGCGGCGCTGACCAGGACCCCGTCGAGCCCGCGCTCCATGGACGTCACCGAGAACGGTGTCACCGACAGTGGCTCAACCTGGGCATAGAATGTCTCGTGGTAATGCCGGAACTGCTCATAGTGCGCCAGGTCTCGAGGGCGCGCCCAGTTGCCAAGAGTGACAACCAGTCCCGGCTTCTTTGAGTTTCGTCCGACGCGCGACGACGCCTGTATGTATTCGGCCGTGTTCTTGGGTTGGCCAACCAGCAGCATCAGGCCAAGCCTGGTGACGTCGACGCCGACCTGCAGCATGGAGGTTGCGAGGATGACGTCATAGGGATTGATCTTCCGGTTCGGCACCTTCTCGTGGCGGTCCAGTGCCTCTCGCCGGCGTTTGCGGCCGAGCGTCGAGTCGAACGATGGGGCGAACGGGACAGCCATGTCGTCGAGTGTGCGGGTGATGTCGGCGCTGGAGACTCGGGAGGTGAGCTCATCCAGATTGAGGGAGCCATATGCCGTCCCGACGCGCCTGGGTAGCGCGGACCCTGGCCGCCCTTTCGACAGAGCGGTCTGGATGTCGTCTTGCATGTAGCGGGACATGCCGGCCAGCTCTCGGGTGGCGTTGAAGTAGCCGACGAGCGTCATGTACGGGTCGGCGGTGTCGCCGTCGGTGTCGATGAGTTCCTGGGCACCCGCCATCAATACCTGCGCGACTTGAATCTCGGCATTGGTAAGCCGCACGCCGGTGGTGCTGATGCCGATGTAGCGTCGCCCGGGCGCCTCTGCGGAGGGCTGAACCTCCGTGGAGAAGAAGGTTTCTCCGGCGTCGATGACTTGTGGCGGGAATACTGTGACTCCGCGGCCGTACAGCCCGCGCACCTGGTCCGCGGCGTTGCGGACGGTCGCCGATGAAGCGACGATCAGCGGTTTGGCGACCGCTCCGTCCGGTGTGTGCCAGGTCGTCAGCGCGTCGATCGCAACCTCGAAGAGGCCGACCGTGGTGCCGAGCGCCCCAGTGATCAGGTGTAACTCATCCTGAATGATCAGATCCGGTGGTCGCAGGCGGGTTGCCGGATGGACGGCGGCTGCCGGGTGGCGACCCTTGGAAGGGTGCTTGCTGCCGTCCTTGATATCGCATTGGCGGTAGTCGGCGTGGACGTAGCCGTGCCGGTCGCAGCGCCGTGACACATAACCAAACAGCGAGGCGGCCTCACCTTCGCGGGCGAGCCGGGCGAATTTGTCAACAGTGGCGATGACGAAGTCTGGCACAAGGCGGTAGATCTCCTCATCGACGGTGAGTACCGGGAGTCCGCTTTGGACGGTGCCGCCGTCCGCGAATGGACAACCGGCTCGATCGTCCCCGCAGAAAACGTGGACCCGGCGCACGGTGTCGTCGACGCGCACCGATGCCGGGGTGATAGGCGTGCCGCACCAGGGGCACCGCTGGATCTGTAGCACCGTCAGACGGTGTCCGCGTCCCTCGTTGACTCGCTTGAGTTCGGCGGCAGCCTCGTCGACCCGTTTGGGGGAGACGTTGGTGCCGACCCAGAGTCCGATTCGGAACGGTTGTTCACCCCACAGGTCGGGGCGATCGCAACGCACCAGTTCGGCTGCGCACATCAGCGTGGTGGCACGCTGGAACTGCTGGGCCGTGAGCAATCGCAACGTATATCGCATCAGCACGGCGACCCCGGCTGAACCGTTAAGTGGCCCGTCCGGAGTCTCGAGCAGTCCCTGCCGGCGGCGGATTGCGAACGTGAATGCGGCGAGGCCGAGGTAGGCCTCAGTCTTACCACCACCGGTGGGAAAGAACAGTAGCTCGACCTTCGCCAGGTCGCCGGCGCGGCGCGTCGTCGATGGCTCGCACAGTGCCCGGATTTGCATGAGGACGAACGCGAGTTGGAACGTGCGCCAGGAGTGCGCTCTCGGACCATCGGCGAGCACCTGCTCCTTTGCAGCGGAGACGCTGAGCGTCGGGTTCTTGGCTCGCGCCTCTGCGATCTGAGTATGAATGCGCTGCTCTGCCATCACTTCGTTCATGAAACCGAAGCAGCGCACAGCTTCCTCGTTGTCGAGCAAGAAGTTCAGACCGTCGGCGAGCTGTCTGCGCACTCTGCGCGCTTCGATGACCGCGTCGAGTGCTTCATCCCGCAGGTGCGCAGGCAGCGCCTCCGCCTGGGTTTCGCGCTCGTCGAGCCAGCCGCCGTATGCCGTGACTATTGGCTCGAGCCCGGCTTTCAACTTTGCCGCACTCGCAGTGGCGAGCTCGGTCATATCGAGCACCGCGTCCTCGACTTCGACTGCGCGGGTCTGCGGAGTCTCGGACATGGGGAGCCAGGTGGTGCGCACCTGGGTCGCCCGTCGCTCCGCGGCGCGGGCGGTCCAGTCGGCGGAGCAGGTGCGGCCAATAGCGAACTCCAACCTGTCGCGATATTGCAGATTGAGTCGGCTGAGCTCGGTGTCAGGCTCCGGGCGTTCATCGGTGGTGACGTCACGCACAGGCAGGAAGACGGCCGCGCCACCGGCCTCGACGTAGAGCTGTGTCTGGAAGAGCCAGGCGTTCACCGGGATTTTGCGAGGTGTCTCCTGGTCGTTGCACAGCGCCACCTCGATCAGGAGACGTTCGAGGGTGTCGTCGCGATAGGTGTCGATGCGGAGCTTAACGTCGTGGTCGAGCGCGACTTCGTGAGTTGTGCCGGGTGTAAGGTCCGCGACCTCGATCGTTTTCGGTATGTCGACAGGCGTGCGACGGAAGCGGCGAATGGCGCGCCCGGCCGCGGTGACGTCACCGGTGGCTTCGGGGTTGTAGACACCCCAGGACGCCCTGATGGTGAAAGTCGCCAGTCCACAGGGGATTTGGAAGCGCAACCCCATGGAGGCGGGGATCATGAGTCCGCGTTTGACGGGCTCGTCGTCGCGATCGCCACCTGTGTCTTCGTCGGCGTCGATTGTGCTGTCGTCAACGGTGGTCATCGGCA
>NZ_DATCVM010000191.1:0-1977 GCF_036566845.1 Williamsia sp. | reverse complement strand
TCGGTCGATCATCGCTGCGGCGACGACGTCGTCGGAAAATGTCTCGCCCCATCGCCCGAACGGGAGGTTGGAGGTGACCATGACCGAGCCTTGCTCGTATCGGGAGGCGATCAGCTGGAAGAACAAGTTCGCCGCGTCCTGGTCGAACGGGATGTACCCGACCTCGTCGATGATGATCAATTTGTAACGGCGGATCTTCTTGAGTTCGGTTTCGAGTTGCCCTGCATGATGGGCGGTGCTCAACCGAGTGATCCAGTTCGATGCGGTGTCGAACAGGACGGAATATCCGGCGTAGGCGGCCTTGACTCCGAGTCCGATCGCGATGTGCGTCTTGCCGATACCCGGGGGCCCGAGCAGGATGACGTTTTCCGCTTTGGGAACGAACATTCCAGTCGCCAAGTGCGCCAGCACATCACGTCGCAAGCTCGGCAGGTGGTCGAGGTTGAAGTCCTCGAGTGTTTTCACTGCCGGGAAGTGCGCCGTGCGGATCCGCATGATCGTGCCCGCCGACTCACGATCGGCGAGTTGGCGGCCCAATACTGCTGCGAGGTATTCCTCGTGTGACCAGTTTTCGTCGCGGGCGTGATCGGCGAGTTCTTCCCATACTCGTCCGATCGTCGGAGTTTTCAATACTCTTGTCAGATAGGCGATCTGGGACGGAATCCCGTCCGCTGGCGGTGCCGAGGCGGCCGCCTCGGCGGCTTTCTTCTTGGTTGCGGTCGTCATGATGTGGTCCTCACTGTTGTCGGGGTGGATTCGAAATCGACGCCGAACAATGCGTCGTAGTCTGGCAATGCCCGCAACGAGACGGGGTGCCCGTCGATGTGTCGGCGTGTGGCGGCTGCTGTGCGGCGGCGCCGTTCGTCCGCCAATCCGCGGCGCAGTTGCGCAGCGACATTGACGTGATCGGGGTCGGTGACGACCACGTGCTTCGCCCACGATCGGTCATGACGAGCCACGATCTGGTCGTCGCAGCGGGCCACCACGCGGGTCGGGCTGGCGCTCACATCGACGAACCGGCCGATCACTCGCGGGTCGATCGAGTAGTCGGCGCCGTCGACACGCACGTAATAATCCCGCGCCAACCGGATCCGGTGACTGAGTCCTATCGCCGGAATGACCGGTGGCAGTTCGATCATCGCCGCAACGTCGGTGGCGAGCAGATCGACAGGTCGGCCACCGATCGCCCTCACCGTGCGAGTATTCGCTCGTGTGAGCCAGTCATGGAGTTGGGTGTTGAAATCAGTCGGTGAGGTGAACCGCCGGCCGGGTAGAAACGAGGTTTCCAGGTAGCCGTTGGCGCGTTCGACCATGCCCTTGTACTCCGGGTCCCGCGGTGGAGCCAACTGGATTCGAGTCGCTAACGTCCCGGCGAACGCAGCAGCAGGTGTGGTGACCTTCCCGGTGCCTCCGATTGCTGATTCCCGGTCCCACACCAGCGTTTTCGGGACCTTACCCAACCCCGAGATCAGTTCCCACATCCCCGACAAGATGTCACCACCTTGCCGCGAGGGAATCATCACCGCCGAGATGAACCGCGAGTACCCCGACGTCATCACCAACACCGGCAGTACCCGTTCCTGACCGCCACCGACCGGCACCACGGTCTCGGGAAACCACAAGTCGCACTGCGCGATCGCTCCAGGCTTGTAGACGAAACGATCCACCGGATCGACACCCACGTACTCCGGACGGATCTCACGAATGCGGTCCTTGATCGTGGTAATCGAATGCTGCCACCCGATCCGCTCGGCGATCACCGTCGCCGGCATCCGAGGGAACTCTGACAACAGTGCCCGCACCTGCGGCTCGACCGTATCGGCGAGCGTGCGCTGGCGTTTTCGTTGATACTTCGGAGGACGATCCGATGCCAACGCCGAGCGCACGGTATTACGCGTCACCCCCAACCGCCGCGCGATCTCGCTGATCGACAGGCTCTCAGCCCGATGCAAACGGCGGATCTCCGCCCAATCCTCC
>NZ_DATCVM010000190.1:0-9609 GCF_036566845.1 Williamsia sp. | reverse complement strand
CCGCCGTACCCGGGTGACGAGACCGTCCACCTGGCCGGCGAATCCGTAGAGGATGCCCGACTGCAACGCCTCGACGGTGTTCTTGCCGACCACGCTGCGAGGCGGCAGCAACTCCACCTTGCGTAGCGTCACCGTCGCGGTGGCCAAGGCCTCCACGGCCAGATCGATCCCGGGCGCGATGGCGCCACCGAGGAATTCACCCTTCGCCGAGACGACATCCACCAGCGTGGTGGTCCCGAAGTCGACGACGATGCAGGCGCGCCCGTAGGCCGTGTACGCCGCTAGTGCGTTGGCCACCCGGTCGGTGCCGACTTCTTTCGGATTGTCCACCAGCAGCGGAACACCGGTCCGCACACCGGGTTCGAGGAGGACATGCGGTCCGACACCGTAGTACTTCCCGACCATCACCCGCATTTCCCGCAGCAACGACGGGACCGTCGACAGACCCACCACGGAGGTGACCTGATCGACGTCTGGGCCCAGGAGCCCGCGGATGGTCAGGGCGAGTTCGTCCGCGGTCATCCGCGGCTCGGTCCGCATGCGCCAGTCCCGGATCAGCCGGGCATGGTCACCGCGCCCCGAATACACACCCAGGTGGATGTTCGTGTTGCCGACGTCCAGGGCGAGCAGCATGGTCAGGGTGTGGTCGAGATCAATTCGCGCGGATCCAGGAGCCCGCTACCTTCCGGAGCATGCGCGGGGTCGTCGCCGCTCTCGAGAATCTTGTTGTTGCCGTCCACGAACACCACCCGGGGGCTGTACTCGGCGATCTCGCGCTCATCGAGGCCGCCGTAGGCGATCAGGATGACCAGATCACCGGGATGAACGAGGTGTGCGGCGGCACCGTTGATGCCGAGGACGCCCGACCCGCGCTCGCCGGCAATCGTGTACGTCTCCAGACGTGCACCGTTGGTGATGTCGACGATCGACACCTTCTCGCCTTCGAGTAGACCCGCGGCATCGAGAAGGTCCTGGTCGACGGTCACCGAACCCACATAGTGGAGATCGGCCTGCGTCACGGTGGCGCGGTGGATCTTCGACGTCATCATCGTGCGAATCATGGTGTGTTCTCTCCTCTTTCGACGAATCCCGTACCTATCGCGACACCCACGTTGTCGATCAGCCGAGTGCTGCCGATCCGGGCCGCGATCAAAAGCCTGCCGTCACCCTTGGCCGGGGGCGGTTCCAGACCCGGCCCCCGCACCTCGAGGTAGTCGACCTCGATCTCGGGGCGCAGACCCAGCACCTGCCGGGCGGTGTCGAGGATGGCCTGCTCGCCGTCCGCCGCCGCGTACGCCCCGGCAACCAGTGCCGCGGACAGGGTTGTGGCGAGTTCACGCTGGTCCTGCTTCAGGTACCGGTTCCGCGAGGACATCGCGAGTCCATCGGGTTCGCGGACGGTCGGGACCCCGACGATCCTGATGTCGAGATCGAGGTCGCGCACCATCTGCCGGATCAGTGTCAGCTGCTGGTAATCCTTTTCGCCGAAGTACGCCTCCATCGGCGCGGCGATGTTGAGCAGCTTGAGGACAACGGTCAGCATCCCGGCGAAATGCGTCGGCCGCGACGCCCCTTCGAGTTCGGCGCCGAGTGGTCCGGGATGCACGGTGGTCCGAGGTCCGTTCGGGTACATGTCCGACACCCGCGGCGCGAAGACCAACTCGACGCCGGCCGCGCGCAACAGATCGCAGTCCGCGTCGAAGGTCCGCGGGTAGGCATCGAGATCCTCGCCGGCCGAGAACTGCAGCGGGTTCACGAAGATCGAGGTGATGACAACAGCGTCACCCTTGCGTTTGGCGGCCCGGATCAGTTCCAGATGCCCGGCGTGCAGAGCACCCATCGTCGGTACCAGCACCACGCGTTTACCGGTCGACCGCAACGCCCGGCTGATCTTGTTCAGCATCACCGGATCGCGATGAACAGTCAATTTGCCTGCGGTGTAGGGCTTTTCAGGTGCAACGTTCGCGCTCGACATCAGCGGTCACCTCCGAGGAGCTCGATCAGTTCCGATGGCGGATTCGTGTAGGCGGCCGCACGCCTCGCCATCGCCAGGTATCCGTCGGCGATCCCCTGATCCGCCGCGGCCAGCGCCTCGAGGTGGCGGGCCACCGCAGCGGCGTCACCGCGCTTGACCGGCCCCGTCAGCGCGGCCGGACCCGACTGCAGCGTGTTGTCGAGGGCGGCGGTCAACAGCGGGCCCAGAAGCCGCTGCGGCCGCACGTCCTGTCCGTCGAGCACCGTGGCGAGTGCAGCCGCGGCGTCGCAGACCAGGGCGACGAGATGGTTCGCGCCGTGCGCCAGTGCCGCGTGATAGAGCGTCCGGTCGTCTTCACGGATGTGGACGGGTTCACCGCCCATCTCCAGCACCAGGGACTGCCCGATCGCCAGGCCGACCTCATCGGCGGCGGTGACCCCGAAACAACAGTTGTTCAGCCGGTCGGTGTCCTCACCGGTACCGATGAACGTCATCGCGGGATGCAGCGCGAGTGGAAGCGCGCCGATGTCGGTGAGGGGATCAAGGACGCGGACGCCCTGCGCACCGGCGGTGTGCGCGACTATCGTGCCCGGACGAACCGAACCCGATGCGGCAAGGTCTGAGATGACCAGCGGAAGGCGGTCGTCGGGGACGGCCAGGACGAGCAGTTCACACCGCCCGGCGACCTCGTGCGGGGCGAGGATCTCTGATTCCGGCAAACGTTCTGCAGCTCGTCGCCTGGATTCCGTGGACGAAGCTGCGACCGCGCCGACCACGTGATCGGCGCGTTCGAGCGCCTCTCCGATGGTGGTGCCCACACGGCCGGCCGACACGATGCCCACCGTGAGGCGGGCAGGCGCGGGCCAGTTGGTAATCCCGGTCGAGGTCACCGATGTCCTCCATCATTCGTTCCAGTCCCACCAACCCCCCGACCGATGCAATTCACGGTCGAATGAGTCAGATCCGGGTACCAGACGTCTCGCAGCGAGGATAGATCCAGGAGCGACGAAACCGCCAACTCCTGTGATCGGCCTCACTTGAATGGCGCTGCTTCGGCGGTTCGCATTCCGCCGGACGGCTCAGCTGCGGCGGCGACGTCGTCCCGAACTCGGCGACGTGGACGCGTATCCTTTGAGCAGCTCGGACACCGAACGACCGGAGGCGTGTGCGCCCGGATGGTCCGGTGAGTCCTCGCCTTCGGCCAGCAGGGCGTCGGGAATGCCGCCCTCGGGCGCCGCGATGACCTCCCACTCGTCGGTGGGGGTGTCATCGACAAATCCCTCTGGCTCCGCAGCGACCTCGGCCTGCTCGTCGGCGCGGCGACGGCCACCGACGTGTCGGGCCGCCGGTTCTGCGGTGGGTGCGGTGGCCTCGTCCGGCTCGTCGACCAACTCGCCGACGAACTCCTCGACTTCTGCCTCAACCGCGGCCTCGTCCGGTTCGGCTGCTTCCGGATCGGTTGCCGCCGGTTCAGCAGTGGCCGGTTCGGGCTCTGCGGGCACGGGCTCTTCGGCCGCGATCACGGGGATGATCTCGGTCATACCGTCGCCTTCAGGGGCATCATCACCGGCCGGTGGTGCGGTGGACGCGAAATCCTGTTCGGCAACCGCGCCGTCATCGACGAGGTCGCTGGGGTACTCCGCAAAACCCGAGGCGTATGCGGCGTCCGGCCGGTTGAGCCAAGCCGAACCGTTCTCGAGCTCGGGCAGCTTCTCCCGGAACAGGGCGATCCGTTCTTCCGGCAGTTCTCCGAGGATCTGTTCCAGGCTCTCGCGAAGCGCCTGGAGCTCTGTTTTGAGGGCGGCGAGTTCGGATCCCGATTCAGCACTGACCTCGCGGCGAACCTGGGTCTCGACGCCGAGTTCGTACTGACGGCGAGCAGTGATCTCGCGCTCGAGTTGCAACTCGTAGACCAGCCGCAGGTCACGGGCCTTGGCGTCGGCCGAATCAGCTGCACGACGATACTTGGTGACCAGGATCGCACCGATGACCGCGGCCCACAACGCGGTGATGACCGCCAGCGAACCGGCAACACTCATCTCCGAGGTGACGATCATGAATACACTCGAGCCGAGCGCGAGCAGGAGCAACACTCCGAGCAACCATTGGCCCGGACCACGGCGCGTCCTTCTGGCATCAGCCGAGCGGCCAGTGGGGGTGGTCATTGGGCAAACATACCGGGCTGCGGCGAACGATTTCGCCATCCCACCCGGCAAGTCGTGTGATGGCCGGTCATGATCACCGTCACCCCGATCACGCGGTGAGGTCCTCGGAGGGATCATCCGGCGTCCGGCAGCAATATTCGAGCCACAACGCGGCAGCGGCAAGGAGGATTGCGCCGATCAATCCGACGATCGCGCTCGGCAGATCTTCCCGGGCGGCCGCGAGCTCGCCTTGCCGTGTCAGAAGATAGACAAGCGTCCCGGCCCACACCCCGGTTGCCAGCGCACCCAAGATCGCAGATGCCTTCGCCAGCGCCAGAACTCGCGCGGCGGTGATCGGATGCAGTTGTCCCCGGTGCGCACCGATCTCGCGGTCGTCGACGCGTGAGCGCACCACAAAAGCGATCACAACCTCAAGTGCGGCAAGGATATACAGCACGATGCCGGCCAGAAGCGGCAGCGGCGGCATCGACCCGTAGCTGACCCGCACCAGCAAGAACACCACCACCGCGACCACTGCCGCGATCGCGGACAGGTCACGGATCCGGGTCGGCCCCATCCGGCCGTCGTCCGGCTTGTGCTGCGGAGTTCGACGGTTCATCGCCTGGTGTCCGTCCCGGTGCCGCGAGCCACGAGCTGCCTGTCGGTGCGGTGCACACCGGCGCGTTCATCGCCGGGCAGTACTGCGATGAGGTCGGCGACCGGGATCGGCTCCCCACCCTGCCACAGGGTTGCCGCAGGATCGACGTCGAGCCAGGGGATCAGCACAAACGCACGCTGCGAGGTTCTCGGATGCGGCAGCGTCAGCACCGGATCGTCAGACACGACCTCCCGGCCCGCGCGGTTCACCGAGACCACATCGACGTCGAGAGTCCTTGGGCCCCAATACTGTTCCCGAACGCGCTGCGCCTGCCGCTCGAGTTCCTGCCCGGTGACCAGCCAGTCGGCGGCCTCCCTCTCCGGATCATCGACCACAACAACGGCGTTGAGGAAGTCCTCCTGTTCGACGCCACCCCAGGGCGCCGTCGAGTAGACGGCCGAGACCGCCACCACCACGTCCGCGAGACCGTCACAGACCGACTGCAGATGTGCCATGCGATCACCGATGTTGGAGCCGATCGAGAGCACCGCACGACTCACTGCACTCCCCCAGCCCACTGCGTTCGCCCATCAAACCGTGCTTGCCCATCAAACGGTCCGCGCCCAGCCCGCGGTGCTCCCCCACTCACGGCATCCCCTTGCGGGACCGCCTGGCCACCACCGCAACATCGTCGAACGTCAACGGGATCGGCGCCGACGGTTTGTGCAGCGTCACCTCGCACGCCGCCACCTGCTCGGTGCCGCGCATCACCGTGTCGGCGATCTCCGCCGCCACCGTCTCGATGAGATTCCGCGGGGTTCCCGCGATGATGTCGTGGGTCGTCTGCGCCAGGGCGCCGTAATCGACGGTGTCGGCGAGATCGTCAGTGGCCGCGGCGATCCGGGAGTCGACCCACAGAATCACGTCGACGATGAAATCCTGGCCATCGGCGCGTTCGTGATCGAACACGCCATGATTTCCCCGAACCTTCAACCCGCGCAACTCGATTCGGTCAGCCATTGCGCCCCTTCGTCTGGACTTCGTTGTTCTCCGGCCCGGATCCCCCGGCGTTCCACGCCTTGGCGACGGCTATCGCATCGCGGCTCGAAGCGACATCGTGCACCCGGACCCCCCACGCGCCGTGGTTTGCGGCCAGTGCGCTGAGCGCGGCCGTGGCGACCTCGCGGCCGCCCGGTGGCCTCGGGTTCCCGTCGATGTCGGCGAGAAGGGTTCCGAGGAAACGTTTCCGCGAGGCCCCGATGAGCACCGGGAACCCCAGCTCCATCAATTCGGGCAACCGCTGCAACAGCGCCCAGTTGTGTTCGCCCGTCTTCGCGAAACCCAGTCCCGGGTCGAGGATCAGCGCACCGGGGTCGACACCGGCCTTCACCGCCGCGTCGACCTGCTCCAGGAGTTCACCTCTGACCTCGGACACCACATCGTTGTACCCGGCGGCCTTGCCCGAGTGCGCCCAGTCCGCGTCGGTGGGCCGCCAGTGCATCAGGATCCAGGGCGACCCGGACTCCGCGACAACCTTCGCCATGTCGGGGTCGGCACGGCCACCGGAGACGTCGTTGATGATGCCGACACCGGCCGCCAACGCCGCTTCGGCGACCTTGGCCCGCATGGTGTCGACCGAGGTCACGATGCCCCGCGCCGAGAGACCTTCGATCACCGGCCGGATACGCGTGATCTCCAGGTCGGAGTCGACCCGCTGGGCGCCCGGCCGCGTGGATTCACCACCGACGTCGATGATGTCCGCGCCGTCGGCCACCAGTGCCACACCGTGGGCGATCGCCGCGTCGATGTCGAGATACCGGCCGCCATCGGAGAACGAGTCGGCGGTCACATTGACCACGCCCATGATGACCGTGTTCACGATGCCCGACCCTTCATGACGGCACTGACTTGCAGCACTAGCTCTTTCGGGAAATCAGATCCAGGGCTTCTCCACGCGAGATCGCACTGGTCTTGAACTGCCCGCGCACCGCAGAAGTGGTGGTCGTGGCGCCCGGCTTGCGGATGCCGCGCATCGCCATGCACAGGTGCTCGGCCTCGATCACGACGATGACACCGCGGGGATCGAGCTTGCGGACGATCGCGTCGGCGATCTGAGTGGTGAGCCGTTCCTGGACCTGCGGGCGGCGCGCGTACAGGTCGACGACCCGGGCGAGCTTCGACAGACCGGTGACCTGGCCGCTGGCACCCGGGATGTAGCCGACGTGGGCGACACCGTGGAACGACACCAGGTGGTGTTCGCACGTCGAGTACATCGGGATGTCCTTGACCAGCACCAGCTCGTCGTGGCCGACGTCGAATGTGGTCGCGAGGACCTCATCGGGATCGGTGTGCAGACCGCCGAACATCTCCTGATACGCACGGGCCACCCGGGCCGGCGTCTCCTTCAGCCCATCGCGATCCGGGTCTTCACCGACGGCGAGAAGGAGCTCTCGGACAGCGCGCTCGGCGCGCTCGGCATCAAAAGGGGCAATCGCGGTGCGGTCTTCGCGGTACGTCATTGTCCATTCTGTTCGGTTGAGGGCGGCCGACCGTTCTGGCCTTCATCACCCTGGCCGCCTCCGTGGTGCCCACCGCCGTAGCCGTCACCATTGCGATGTCCGTTTGCGGGCGGTTGTCCGTAGGGGTTCTGCGGTTGACCATAAGGATTCACTGGAGCTTGACCGTAGTGACCATTGGGGTACCCACCGTCAGGCTGCCCACCCTGCTGACCGCCGCTCGGGGGCCAGCCCGGTGCCGACCAACCTGCCGGGGCGCCGTAGTCGGGACGCGTCCCGCCCTGCGCGGGAACCGGCTGCTGGGGATGGTTCTGACCTGAACCCGGCTGCGCCTGGGCACCCGCCTTGGTCAGGACCGGCGACTCCGGAACCTCGGGCGGCCACGGCTCGCCGCGTTCTTTGGCCAGTTCGCCGGGGGTCTTGACGGGAGGCTTGTCGCTCGGCGTACGCGCACCGAAGTCGTTGAAGGTGGTGATGCGGGGACGCTTGGCCACCTTGTCGAAGATCTTCTCGAGATCCTTGCGGGTCAGCGTCTCGCGTTCGAGAAGCTGCGTCGCCAGTTCGTCGAGGGTGTCCCGGTATTCGGTGAGGATCGCCCAGGCCTCGGTGTGCGCTGCCTCGATCAGACGGCGAACCTCGTCGTCGATCTCACTCGCAACCTCGGGTGAGTAGTCCGAATGTGCGCCCATCGACCGGCCCAGGAAGGGATCGCCCTGCTCCTGGCCGTAGCGGACAGCACCCAGACGAGCACTCATACCGTATTCGGTCACCATCGCGCGGGCGATCTTGGTCGCCTGATCGATGTCGGACGACGCTCCGGTGGTGGGCTCGTGGAAGACGAGTTCCTCGGCAGCACGGCCACCCATCGCCATCACCAGACGGGCGATCATCTCCGACCTGGTCATCAGGTCTTTGTCCTGCTCCGGCACGGCCAGAGCGTGTCCGCCGGTGCGGCCGCGGGCCAGGATAGTCACCTTGTAGATCGGGTCGAGGTCGGGCATCGCCCACGCGGCGAGGGTGTGGCCACCCTCGTGGTAGGCCACGATCTTCTTCTCGTGTTCGCTGATGATCCGGCTCTTGCGGCGAGGTCCGCCGATGACCCGGTCGACCGACTCCTCGAGGAGTTCGGCGGTGATGGTGGTGCGGTTCTCACGGGCCGCGAGCAACGCGGCCTCGTTGATGACGTTGGCCAGGTCGGCGCCGGACATGCCGGGGGTGCGCTTGGCCAGCCCGTCGAGATCGGCATCGGCGTCGATCGGCTTGCCCTGGGCGTGGACATTGAGGATCGCCTTGCGACCGGCCATGTCGGGATTGCCGACCGGGATCTGCCGGTCGAAGCGGCCCGGACGCAGCAACGCCGGGTCGAGGATGTCGGGGCGGTTGGTGGCGGCGATCAGGATGACACCTGAACGCTCACCGAATCCGTCCATCTCGACCAGCAACTGGTTCAGGGTCTGCTCGCGCTCATCGTGACCTCCGCCGAGGCCGGCACCACGCTGGCGGCCGACCGCGTCGATCTCGTCGACGAAGATGATGCACGGACTGTTGTTCTTGGCCTGCTCGAACATGTCGCGCACACGCGAGGCCCCGACACCGACGAACATCTCGACGAAGTCCGAACCGGAGATCGTGAAGAACGGCACTCCGGCTTCACCGGCGACCGCGCGGGCGAGCAGCGTCTTACCGGTTCCGGGCGGGCCGTAGAGCAACACGCCGCGGGGGATCTTCGCGCCGAGGGCCTGGTATCGCGCCGGGTTCTGCAGGAAATCCTTGATCTCGAAGAGCTCTTCGACGGCCTCATCGGCACCGGCCACGTCCGCGAACGTGGTGGTCGGCATGTCTTTGCTGAGCTGCTTGGCCTTGGACTTGCCGAAGCCCATGACACCGCCCTTGCCGCCACCCTGCATCCGGCTCATCACGAAGAAGAACAGACCGAACAGCAAGACCAGCGGAAGGATGAAGATCAGCATCTGCATCAGGAACGACTCTTTGTTGACGTTCGTCTGATACGTCGCACCCGAGGCGTCCACCCGGTTGAAGATCTCGTCGGTGCTCTGCGCCGGATACTTCGAGGTGATCTTCTTGTCGCCGTCGACCGGATCCTTCAACGTCATCCGCAACGTCTGTTCGCGGTCGTCGATCTGGACCTCGGACACGTTCCTGATGTTGAGCTGCGTCATCGCCACCGAGGTGTCGACGGCCTTGTAGTCACGATTGTTGTCCCGTAGCAGGGTCCAACCCCAGATCGCGAGCACGATTACGGCCACGATTGCCAGGTTGCGAAAGACAGTCTTGCGGTTCATTGGGGTGTGTCAGCCGAGACCGAGAGCCGCATCTGCGGCTTTCGCTGTGATTTCGGCGCGTCCTTCCAGTCGG
>NZ_DATCVM010000189.1:0-79653 GCF_036566845.1 Williamsia sp. | reverse complement strand
CCACAGAACCCGAACCATTTTCGCTACCGCCGGAATAAGCTACTTCCGCCAACTCGGTCATGCCGTCCTTCCCTGTTGTTTGCCTTGGCAGCGCCTACCGGATGTCAGTACGAACCGGTGAAGGCGTGGGTGACCATCGGGATCAGCGAGTTGACGGTGGATTCACGCGGGTTGCCCGGTGTGCACCAGTCGCCCATCATGTGTTCGGCAACGGCCTGGATCTGCTTGTCCGATGTGTCCATCTTCTCGCCGCGACCCTCGTACTTGCCGGTGTTCATCCGGTTCTTGTCGTAGCTGTCTGTCCGCAATTCGCCGAAGTTGTCGGGGATACCGAGGTCCTTCGACAAACGGATCGCCTCTTCGACCGCGGCGTCTGCCGCCTGGACGGTGGTCATCTTCGAGGTGTCCACGCCCATCAGGGCCGCGATGTCGGCGTAGCGCTCGAAGCGGGACGGCAGGTTGTACTCCCAGACACGCGGCAACGCGATGGCGTTGTTCAGACCGTGATGACTGTCGTAGAACGCGCTCACAGCGTGCGACATCGAGTGGACCAGACCCAGGCCACCTGAGTTGAATGCCTGTGCCGCAATGTATTGCGCGTGCATCATGCCGGTGCGGGCTTCGAGGTTGCGGGGGTCGTATACCGCGGTCCGCAGATGCTGGGCGATCAGTTCGATCGAATACTTCGCGTTGCCCAGTGACGGTGCGAAATCCAGCCGCGACACGTACGGCTCACTGGCGTGTGCCAGGACGTCGAACCCACAGAACGCGGTGAAGTGCTCGGGGCACGAGTAGTACAGCAGCGGGTCGTCCATCGCCAGATCGACAAGGCAGGTGTCATCGAACGCCACCCACTTGTGGGGGTTGTTCATGTCGGAGGTGTCGGTGATGACGTACGCCCATGAAGTCTCCGACCCCGTGCCGGCCGTGGTCGACACCGCGATGTGCTTCGGGTTCTCTTTGTTGGTCGCCTTCGAGAATCCTTCGAACTCGTTGATGTTGCGACCGTCGTGGGCGATCACCATCCGGGCGCCCTTGGCCGCGTCATGGCTCGAGCCGCCGCCGACAGAGATGATTCCGTCGCACTTCTCCGATTGGTACAGCGCGGCGGCGTCCATGCAGTTGTAGTCCTTGGGGTTGGACTCCACCTTGTCGTAGAGCACCACGTCGACGCCCTGGTACTCGATCTTGCCGATCAATTCTTCGATGATCCCCGAACCGCGCAGGCCAGTGGTCATGAGCAGGACCCGGGACATCCCGAGATCCTTCGCCTCGACACCGATCATGTCGTGGGCGCCCACACCAAGCTTGGCTTTGGGGAAAGGATGAAATTCGTTGATGGGGAAATCCCAGATCTGGTTGAGCTCGATGGCCATGGCCTGACTCTCCTTGTTCGAGGGCAAAAACTGTTGCCCCACAAGGATGTTGCCCAGGTCACACGCGCGACAAGGTCACCTGTCCGCGCCCCGGTCAAAAACGTCCGGACCGACAGCTACCGCACCTGCCCAAAGGGTCAGGTGCGGTAGCGGGTCACAGTACGCGTCGCCGGTCACCCGGCCGTATCAATAGCCCGAGGTCAGTAGCCCGGCGTCGAATCCATCGTCACGCGGACGATCTCACCGCCAAGGCTGCGCATGATCTCCACGAAATCGGGATAGCCCCGGTCGATGTGCGAGACGTCGTGGACCTCGGTCACCCCATCGGCAACCAGACCCGCGAGTACCAGTCCGGCCCCGGCGCGGATGTCCGAACTCCAGACCGGTGCACTCGAGAGCTGTTCGATACCCCGGATGACCGCATGATGGCCGTCGGTCCGCGCGTCCGCGCCGAGCCGGACCATCTCTTCGACAAACCGGAATCGTGCCTCGAAGACGTTCTCGGTGATCACCGACATGCCTTCGCTGATGGCGGCCAATCCGATGGCCATCGGCTGAAGATCGGTCGGGAAACCCGGAAACGGCAGCGTCGAGTAGTTGACCGCGACGGGCCGGTCCTCCTGGACCACACGGAACCCGTCATCGAATTGTGTGACTTTCGCGCCCGCGCCCGCGAGCTTGGACAGCACCAGCTGCAGATGTAGTGGATCGACGCCCCGGACCGTGATGTCGCCGCGGGTCATCACCGCAGCTATCGCCCAGGTCGCGCCGACGATCCGGTCGCCGATCACACGGTGGGTCACCGGGGTCAGCCGCTCGACGCCCTCGACCGTCAGCGTCGACGTACCTTCTCCGCTGATCTTGGCGCCCATCTGCTGCAACATGACGCACAGATCGACGATCTCGGGCTCGCGCGCCGCGTTGTCGATGGTGGTCACCCCTTCGGCCAGCACCGCCGCCATCAGGATGTTCTCGGTGGCACCGACAGACGGGAACTCCAGGCTGATCGGCGCACCGATCAGCTTGTCCGCTTCGGCGACCACACAACCGTGTTCGATCACGCTGTGCGCGCCGAGCAGGCGCAGGCCGGCCTGGTGCATGTCGAGCGGACGCGAACCGATCGCATCCCCGCCTGGCAGAGCGACAACAGCCCGGTGACAACGTGCCACCAGTGGTCCGAGCACACAGACCGACGCCCGGAATTGCTTCACCGCATCGAAGTCGGCGTGGAAACTCGGTTCTGCCGGCGTATCGATCACCACCGTGTCGCCGGCGTAACTGACTTCGGCGCCCAGGCCGCGCAAGACCTCCGCCATCAGCGGAACATCGAGGATCTGCGGGCAATTGGTGATGGTCGTCCTGCCCTCGGCGAGCAATGCCGCCGCCATCAGCTTCAGAACGCTGTTCTTGGCACCCACGACGTCGACCTCACCGGTCAGTCGTGCGCCTCCGGTCACCAGAAAACGATCATCAACCACGAACGTAGCCTAGGCGACCGGTCACCGGCCGCCGGAGACGACCCGCCATAGCCATCACCGATTCTCGGCGACGAGCTTCAGAGAGGCCAGTCCCCTCTCGAAATCTCGGCCCACCAGCTTGTCCGTGGACACGATCTTCGCGAAAAACTTTGCCAGCCCGGCATTTTCACCGGTCATCGTCCAACGGACCACCGTTCCGGCCGCAGCGGGATCCTCGGTGAGGGTGAACACCGCCCGATTCGACGCCTTGAACGGCTTGAGGAAGTCCAACTGCACCGACACCGAATCGGGTTCATCGACATCGGTGACCTTCATCGAACCCTGGCCCGCCTTACGATTCCCTTTCCAGGCATAGGTGCCGCCCACGGCGCCCGCAGGGCCGCCATACGTCCGTTCGAGCGCCGGATCCAGGCCCTCCCACGGCGACCAGAGCTTCCACTGATGAAAGTCCACGATGAACGGGAAGATGGCCTCGGCCGGAGCCGCGATCGTGATGGAACGTTCGATGGAGAATGCCTGTGGTGCCAACGGTGTCTCCCGCAAGTAGTGGTCGCGGCCCTGACCAGACGGGGCCATTACCACTGCGAGGATACCGGGTAGGTTTGCTGTCATGGCTGTTCATCTCACCCGCATCTACACCCGGACCGGCGATGCGGGAACCACTGGACTCAGCGACTTTTCGCGTGTGTCCAAGAATGATCCCCGCGTGCTCGCCTACGCCGATTGCGATGAGGCCAACGCCGCCATCGGCGTCGCGCTCGCGATGGGCAACCCCAGCGCCGAGATCGCCGACGTCCTCCAGCGCGTCCAGAACGACCTGTTCGATGCCGGCGCCGACCTCTCGACCCCGGTCGTCGAGGATCCGAAGTATCCGCCGCTGCGCATCCTGCAGAGCTATATCGACGACCTCGAGGTCTGGTGTGATCACTTCACCGACCAGCTCGAACCTCTCAACTCGTTCATCCTGCCCGGTGGCAGCCCGCTGAGCGCCTACCTGCACGTCGCCCGCACCGTCACCCGCCGCGCCGAGCGCACGGCGTGGGCGGCAATCGAAGCATTTCCGGACAACACCAGTCCACTGCCGGCGCAGTACCTCAACCGCCTGTCCGATCTCCTGTTCATCCTGTCCAGGATCGCCAACCCCGGCGGGGACATCCTCTGGCAGCCCGGCGAGCAGCGCACCCGCGCGCAGTCGGACAAGGCGACCGGCACCACGAGCCCCGAGAGCGACAATCCTGACAGCGACGATCCCGACAGCAAATAGGCTGCGCTGCAGGAGGATTGATCACACATCTTGATTCACCCAGACGACAAAAGCCCAGACCGTTTGCGGTCTGGGCTTGTTCTATCGAGGATGTCTGTGTCAGTCGTCGCGGCGTCGGCGCTCTGCCCGCAGGGACGGCCGCGACTCCAGCCACGACTGGAATGCGGTCACGCCGCCGCTGTCGAGGGCGAGTTCGAAATCTCCGCCACGGTCGGCCAACTCGAGGATCACCATGTTCTCGTCGAGGAAGTCCGCTTCGGACGCGGTCGGTGACCTGCGGCCACTGACCGTCACGGCCTGACGCAGTACCAGCCGCTGCGGACCCGGAAGCACCCGACGCAGACGGAAGTACTCGAGTGCGTTGTCGTCGTACCGCACCACACCGTGGCGCCAGGCACGACCGTCGTCTGCAGGTAGCTCACGCAGCAACGCGGACGTACCCGAACCACGCAGTTCGTTGATCCGGTAGAGCATGTACAGCACGAACGCGACGATGAGCACTACCACCGCAAGGGCAACAAGATTCCAGTCCACAGACGACACCTCCTTCAGCCCCCGCAAAAATACAGCGGTCCCCGCAAACTCGTGTGAAGTTTGCGGGGACCGAAAGCCGTACGGCCATTCGAGTGGCCCTGCTCTTTCAGGATGCCATTCGATCGGAACCTTATTTGACTTGCTGCAGTACTTCCACCGCGCGCAGACGAGATTCCGCACGCAGATACTCGACGCTACCCTTTTCGGCAGACTCGAGTACCGAACGCTCCGCGGCCTCATCGACATCCCGCGCCCACTCGGCGGACTCGGCGAGGATCGTGACGACCTCACCGGTCACCGAGATGAAGCCACCCTGAACAGCTGCCACGCGGCGATTGCCATCGACCTCGTCGATCGCGACGTACCCGCCCGGTGCCAACTGCCCCAGCGTGGCTTCGTGATTGGCGAGCAGACCGATGGCACCCTCAGTGGTCTGCGCCGATACGAACGTTGCTTCGCCGGAGTAGATACGCGATTCAACCGCGACCAACTCGACGTGAAATGGCGTGTCAGGCATCGGGTGATGTCACTTTCCGGTGATCTTCTTGGCAGCGGCCTCGACGTCGTCGAGTCCACCGCAGCTGTTGAACGCCTGCTCGGGAAGATGATCGTATTCGCCCTTGGCGACCTTGTCGAAAGCCTCGATCGTGTCCGCGAGCGGCACAACCGAACCCGTCTGACCGGTGAACTTCTCGGCAACGATGAAGTTCTGGCCGAGGAACTTCTGGATCCGACGCGCACGCTGCACGGTGATCTTGTCTTCCTCAGAAAGCTCATCCATACCGAGAATCGCGATGATGTCCTGAAGTTCCTTGTACTTCTGCAGGATTCGCTTGACCTCGTTGGCGACGCGGAAGTGCTCGTCCCCGACGATCGAGGCCTCGAGGATGCGCGAAGTCGACGTCAGCGGGTCCACAGCGGGGTAGATACCGAGCTGCGAAATCGGACGCGAGAGCTCCGTGGTGGCATCCAGGTGGGCGAACGTGGTAGCCGGCGCCGGGTCGGTGTAGTCGTCGGCGGGCACGTAGATGGCCTGCAGCGAGGTGATCGAGTTACCACGCGTCGAGGTGATGCGCTCCTGGAGCTCACCCATCTCGTCGGCCAGGGTCGGCTGGTAGCCAACGGCGGACGGCATACGGCCGAGCAGCGTGGAGACCTCGGAACCGGCCTGCGTGAAACGGAAGATGTTGTCGATGAACAGCAGCACGTCCTGACGCTTGACGTCACGGAAGTACTCCGCCATCGTCAACGCGGACAGAGCGACGCGCATACGCGTGCCCGGCGGCTCGTCCATCTGGCCGAACACCAGCGCGGTGTCCTGCAGGACGCCCATCTCCTCCATTTCGAGGTGGAGGTCGGTGCCCTCACGAGTACGCTCACCGACGCCGGCGAACACCGAGGTGCCGGAGAACTCGCGAGCGATACGGGTGATCATCTCCTGGATCAGAACGGTCTTGCCGACACCGGCACCACCGAACAGACCGATCTTGCCGCCCTTGACGTACGGGGTCAGCAGGTCGATGACCTTGATGCCGGTCTCGAGGATCTCGGTCTTGCCCTCAAGCTGATCGAAGGCCGGGGGCTTCCGGTGGATGCCCCACTGCTCGCCGTCGCGACCGGTGCCCGGTGCGTCGAGGCAATCGCCGAGTGCGTTGAACACGTGGCCCTTGACGACGTCACCGACGGGAACCGAGATCGGCTTGTCGGTGTCGGTCACCTCGGTGCCGCGGGTCAGACCGTCGGTCGGCTGCATCGAGATGGTGCGGACCAGGTTGTCGCCGAGGTGCTGAGCAACCTCGAGCGTCAGGGTCTTGGCAACCGACTTCAGCGCGATGTCGGCGTGCAGTGCGTTGAACAGCGGCGGGATGGCGCCGCGCGGGAACTCCACGTCGACGACCGGACCGATGACACGCACGACGCGGCCAGTCAGCCCAGCAGAACCCGTCTGGGAAGTTTGGGTTTCAGTTGTGGTCATGATGTCTCTTCCTCTGTGACGATGGCATTGGCATGTGTCGCGAGCTGCGATCGGGCCGGCCGATTGCCTGAAAACTGTCGAGTCCGGTTACGCAAGGGCATCTACACCACCGACGATCTCGCTGATCTCCTGGGTGATCTTTGCCTGTCGGAGCTGGTTGGCCTCGCGGGACAAGGTGGTGACCAACTCTTCGGCGTTGTCTGTGGCCGCCTTCATCGCGGTCCGGCGAGCAGCCGATTCCGAGGCAGCCGAGTCGAGCAGTGCCGAGAACACCCGGGTCGCAACATATTTCGGAAGCAACGCGTCCAACAATGTTTCGGCACTCGGCTCGAACTCGTAGTTGCGGGCCGGTCCGGTGCTCTCCCCGGTCTCGTCGGCTGCGACGACCAGAGGAGCAACACGACGGACCACCGGGGTCTGCGTCAGCATGCTCACGAAGCGGGTGTACACGATGTGCAGCTCATCGACGCCTTCGATCTCTCCGCCGTCAGGAGCCTCGATCGAGGTGCCCGATCCCGCCATGAAGAGGTCGATCAGGTGCTCGGAGGCACCCCAGGCGTCCGTGTAACCCGGCTGCTGTGAGAAACCGGTCCAGTTTCCCGCCAGCGGCATCTTCCGGAACGTGAAGTACGTGGTGCCCTTCTGCCCGGTGACGAAGAGGACAACATCTTTGCCCTCGTCTGTCAGCAACTCGATCAGCTGGCGGGCTTCGCGCAGCACATTCGAGTTGTAACCGCCGCACATGCCGCGGTCGCTGGTCACGATCAGCACCGCAGCACGTTTCGGCTCGTCCCGTGCCGTCAGCAACGGGTGGGTGAGCGAGGTGGCGCTCGAAGCCAGCTCGGAGAGGACCGCAGTGATCTCCTCCGAGTACGGCTTCGAGGCCGCCACACGTGCCTGAGCCTTGGTGATGCGCGAAGTCGCGATCAGCTCCTGTGCCTTCGTGATCTTCTTGGTCGATTGCACAGACCGGATGCGCGAACGTAGCTCGCGAATGCTAGCCATCTACTGTCACAGCCCTTTCCGGCCCATCAAACCTTTGCCAATCATCAAACCGATTCCCTAGGACTTGCGAACTTTGACGGTCTCGTCCTCGACCTTGTCTGCGGCGAGAGCGGACGCGGCGGCCTCGTTCACGACCTGAGACTTCTCGGCGGCCCAGAAGGTCTCCTTGAACGAGTCGGCTTCCTTCACGAGTGCGTGGGCAGCTTCGTCGGTCAGTGCCTTGCCGCCCGCGATGGTCTCGTAGACGCCCGATGCCGAGCGGTGCAGCTCGTTCAGCAGTTCCGACTCGTAACGACGAACCTCGTCGACGTCGACCGAGTCGAAGTGGCCTTCGCCGGCGAGGTAGATCGAGACGATCTGATCCTCGACGGAGACAGGCGAGAACTGATCCTGCTTGAGCAGTTCCACCCAGCGCGCACCACGATCGAGCTGAGCCTTCGAGGCATCGTCCAGGTCGGAGGCGAAGGCCGAGAAGGCTTCCAGCTCACGGAACTGAGCGAGCTCCAGACGCAGCGAACCCGAGACCTTCTTGAGGCCCTTGGTCTGTGCGGCGCCACCGACACGGGAGACGGACGTACCGACGTTGATGGCCGGACGAACTCCCTTGTTGAACAGGTCGGACTCGAGGAACACCTGACCGTCGGTGATCGAGATCACGTTGGTCGGGATGAAGGCCGAGACGTCGTTGGCCTTGGTCTCGATGATCGGCAGTCCCGTCATCGATCCACCGCCCATGGCATCCGACAACTTGGCGCAACGCTCGAGCAGACGCGAGTGCAAGTAGAAAACGTCACCGGGGTACGCCTCGCGGCCCGGCGGACGACGCAGCAGCAGCGAAATGGCGCGGTAGGCCTCGGCCTGCTTCGACAGATCGTCGAACACGATGAGGACATGCTTGCCCTCGTACATCCAGTGCTGGCCGATGGCCGAGCCGGTGTAGGGAGCGAGCCACTTGAAGCCGGCCGAATCAGAGGCGGGAGCAGCCACGATGGTGGTGTACTCCATGGCGCCCGACTCTTCGAGAGCGGTCTTGACGCCCGCGATGGTCGAACCCTTCTGGCCGATTGCCACATAGATGCAGCGAACCTGCTTGGTGGGGTCGCCGGTCTCCCAGTTGGCCTTCTGGTTCAGGATCGCGTCGATGCAGACCGCGGTCTTGCCGGTCTTGCGGTCGCCGATGATCAGCTGACGCTGTCCACGACCGATCGCGGTCATGGCGTCGATGGCCTTGATGCCCGTTGCCAGCGACTCCTCGACGGGCTGGCGCTCGAGCACCGAAGCCGCCTGGAGTTCGAGGACGCGGTTCTCCGACGAGGCGATGTCACCGCGGCCGTCGATCGGCTTGCCGAGCGGGTCCACAACGCGACCGAGGAAGTTGTCGCCGACGGGGACCGACAGCACGTCGCCGGTACGGCGGACTTCCTGGCCTTCTTCGAGAGTGTTGTAGTCACCGAGGATGACTGCACCGATCTCGGATTCGTCAAGGTTCAGTGCGACGCCGAGGACGCCGCCGGGGAACTCGAGGAGTTCGTTCGCCATCGCGGACGGCAGTCCGCTGATGTGTGCGATTCCGTCACTGGTGTCAGTGACATACCCGACCTCGTCGCGTGCAACTTCCGTTGAGAAATTCGAGGTGTAGGTTTCAATCGCACTTCGGATCTCATCGGAGGTGATCGTCAACTCCGCCATATTCTTGCCCTGCTCTTCCTGCGTGGTCGTGAGTTTTGTGGAATCGGTGTGGTGCGCATCGGTCCGAACGGAATCTTCAGCCCAGCGACTTGCGGATCGTGGCCAGTCTTCCGGCACCTGAGCCGTCGATGACCTCGTCGCCGACCCTGATGACCATGCCCGAGAGCAGGTCCTGGTCGACCACGATGTGCGTGACGATCGGCTGGTTGTAGATGCGCGTCAGAGTGGCCGTCAAGGCCTCGACCTGCGAACCCGTCAAATCGACGGACGCCCGGACCTTCGCGACCAGTCGATCCCGCTGACCGGCGGCCAAGTTTGACAAAGCGTCGAGTACATCGGCCGGTTTTTCGTCGAACAACCGGCCGATGGCCTGCTGCGCGAGTGCTTCGGTGATCGCTGACACCTTGCCGGTGGTCAGCGTCGCCAGCAGTTCCTGGCGAGCCTTCGCCGACCGCGACTTGTCCGCGAGGACGATCTCGAGGTCGGGGTGACCGGCGACCTGACGGCCGAGCAAGAAGAGTTCTTCCTCGATCCTGTCGAGCGCGCCGGATTCGGACGCGGACTTGAGGTATGCCTCGCGTCCGAGCAGTTCGAGCCCGCTGAGCAGATCAGAGGTGTTCGACCAGTCACGGCCGACCGCCTCCACGACAACCGCAAGTGCGCCGGCCTCGATCTGGCTACCGAACAACTGGTTGGCCAGACCCTGCCGGACATCCACCGGTGCGGAGATGTCGCCGAAAGCGGTACGCAACGATCGCTCGCTGTCGAGGAACCCGACAACCGCGAACAGATCAGAACCGATCTGCTGCGCGGCCGTGGCGGTGTCGCCGCCTGCAGCTGAAATCGTCTCGGCCAGGACTGTCCGGGTACCACTCAAAGCGTCGCGGCTGGCTGCGTACATTGGCTTCACTTCCTCTGCGCAGAAGTAGCGTCGAGATCAGCCAGGAACCGGTCGACGGTCTGGCCACGCTTGACACTGTCTTCGAGGTGCTCGCCGACGATCTTCTCCGCCAGGTCAACGGCGGTGCGACCGAGGTCGGCACGAAGTTCGGCGACGATCTGATCGCGCTCGGCCCGCAGTTGCGAGCGGCCGGCGGCGACGATGCGCGCGCTCTCCGCTTCACCCTGGGTCCGGAGCTCGGCGATGATCTCTTGCCCGCGGAGCCGTGCGTCCTCACGAATCTGAGCCGCAACCGCGCGGGTTTCGAGCAGCTGCTCTTCACGCTGCTTGAGCAGGGCGTCGGCTTCGAGTTGTGCATCTGCAGCCCGCTTGAGTCCACCGACGATGCCGTCGGTGCGCTCTTCGAGGACTTTCTGAGCACGTGGAAGAACGAACTTCCAGAAGACGAGTCCCACAACCGCCAAGGCCACGATGGACCAGACGATGTCGTAGGTCGCAGGCAGAAGAGGATTATGTGATTCCTCTTCTGCGGCGAGAATCAAGGAGTTGGCACTCATCGGATCAGAAGATGAAGCCGGCAACCAAGCCGATCAAGGCCAGCGCTTCGGTGAATGCGATACCAAGGAACATGATGGTACGCAACTGTCCGGCCAGCTCGGGCTGACGGGCGGTTCCCTCGATGGTCTTGCCGACGACGATACCGACACCGATACCGGGGCCGATGGCGGCGAGGCCGTAGCCGATGGCACCGAAGTTCAGTTCGCTGATCTCACCGGTAACTTGCGCGAGGTTGCTCATGGTGTTGGATCCCTTTCTTCTTGATCCGCTGGACGAGGGTTAGTCGCAGCGGTCAGCTTGTTGGTCGTGATGAATCTGGGTGGAGCTTCGGTCAGTGGTCTGCGGCGTGGTCGGCCAGGTCGATGTAGACGGCCGTGAGCAAGGCGAAGATGTACGCCTGAAGCCCGATCACGAGCAGCTCAAAGAATGTGAATGCGATGCCGCCGATGAGTGCCGGGAAACCGAACACCCAGGTCCAGGCTTCCGTGGTGAAGAAGAAGTACTGGGTGGCGCTGAAGAACAGTACCAACATGATGTGGCCGGCCATCATGTTGGCCAACAGACGGACGGTCAGTGTGAACGGCCGCAAGATGAAGGTCGACAGGAACTCGATCGGGATCAACAAGATGTGCAGTGCGGGCGGCACATCGGGCACCACGATGCTGGCCTTGACGTATCCGAAAAAGCCGTACTTCTTGATACCCACATAGTTGAAGACGATGTAGGCCAGCGCGGCCAGGACGATCGGCATGCCGATCAGACCGTTGGACGAGATGTTCAGCACGGGGATGATGCCCGAGAAGTTCATGAACAGCACCGCGAAGAAGATCGTTGTGAGGATCGGGAGAAAACGCTTCCCGTTCTCTTTCCCGAGAATGCTCTCGGCGATCTGGATCCGAACGAAGTCCAGTCCGTATTCGGCGACGTTCTGCAGACCGCGCGGAACCAGCTTCGGGCTCCGGAAGGCGAGCATGAACACGATTACAAGGACCGCGGACATCAACAGACGGATCAGCATCAGACGATCCAGTTCGAAGATCGTGCCTTCGAACAGAACAGAATCTGGGTAAAAGTCGGACAGTGAGGGCGGGTGGTATCCCCCGTCGCCTGCCGCGAGGTTCAAGACGCTCAGCACTCTCTCCCGTGCTCTGGCCGCAGGTCAGCATGCCTGCAGTTCGACCGGACATAGTTCAGATAAAGCAATGGATCTGCTTCAGACTTCATGCCGTTCACGTCCCTGGTTCACCCATGGGCCGAAGTCGCATTTCTGCGCCTTCTCGCGTAGCACGGCAGGTTGAGCACCGGGCTGGTCAAGTCCGGTTCTCTTCTGCGCGCCAACGATAGCAACTGCGTGTGGCCGGTCATAGTGGCGGGTACGTACCGGAGGCGATTACTACCCTATGTAGTATGTCCGGATTCTAGAGTTCATCGTCGGCGTCTTCGTCGGAAGCGGTGTCGACGTAGGGAACTTTGGTGGTCATGACCGCGTATGTCTCGCAGGCGAGCACGATCACCATCGCGATCAGCGCTGTCACGCCGAGCGCGATGTGATTGAGGGAATCGACTTTGCTCAGCGCGGCCAGGGCCAACATGGCCAGCAGCAACTTGAGCAGCCATGTGCCCATCAAAATCGCACCGCCGGTGGTCGGCGACACCTTGGCGGTCAGAACGACCACGATCACCGTGAAGAGGATGAATCCACCGCCGAACGCCGCGCCGACCAGTGCACCCCAGAAGCCCTCGGATCCGTCGACCAACCCCCACACGACCACGCTGATCACGGTCAGCACGAGTAGACCGAGTGCGCCGTACCGGATCGCCTTCTGCAAAGGAGTGATCGCGGTGACGTCGTTGGAGTTGATCAGTGCTGGTTCAGAAGCTTCGCTCACCCTTCCAGGGTAAACGTCGCTCAGGAGCCGCTGATACCGACACCTGCTCGGTGCCGGTTCCGGAGCCTCGGGATGATGGTCACGAGCATCGCGATGATCAGGCCACCACCGAGTACCGGCAGCACCACAGAAGCCGGGAAGAGTGTGCTGGCGGCCGCGCTGAATGCCAGGACACCGACCCACAGGTAGATCACCAGCACCACGCGGCGATGCGAATGGCCGAGCTCGAGAAGCCGGTGATGCAAATGCATCTTGTCCGGTGTGTAGAAGCCGACGCCGGCACGCGTGCGACGGATGACCGCCATGAGCATGTCGAGCATCGGGATGAACATGACCGCCGCGACCAGGATGATCGGCGAGAGCAGCGTGAACACGTCCGCGGGACCGTAGGCGTTGATCGCGATACGGCCGGAGGCGCTGGTGGAGGCCGCGGCGAGCATCAGACCGATGAGCATCGAACCGGAATCACCCATGAATATGCGGGCCGGCTGGAAGTTGTGCGGGAGGAAGCCGAGGCAGGCACCGGCAAGAATCGCGGAGATGAGCGCCGGCGGGTAATAGCTGACATCTCCGCCCTGGTCATGCAGAAGTCCGAGCGAGAAGACACAGATTGCCAGTGCCGCGATCAGCGCGAGACCCGCTGCAAGGCCGTCGAGACCGTCGACGAAGTTCATCGCGTTGACCGTTGCAACGGTCACCGCGATGGTGAGCAGGCCCGATTGCAGCGGATCGAGGATGACTGTCCCGATGTCTCCGAATGGGACCGCGACAACTGTCCAGCTCAGACCCATGAGCACCAGAACACCGGCGGCGGTGAGCTGCCCGACGAACTTGGTGAGCGCATCGATTCCCCACCGGTCGTCGATGATGCCGACCAGCACGATGACACCACCGGCAACCACGACGGCGTTCATATCGTCGGTGTAATCGAAACCCCGTGTCAGTGCCGGCAGTTCGCCCGCCAGGATCATGCCTGCCAGCACGCCGATGTACATGCCGACGCCACCCAGGCGGGGCGTCGGGATCGCGTGGACGTCCCGGTTGCGAGGAATCGCGACGGCACCGGTCCGGGTGGCGACAACGCGCACCAGGCCGGTGATCAGGTAAGTGATCAGTGCCGCACACAACCCGACCAGCATCAACTCGCGCAGCGGAACACCCGCGCCGCTGCTGGTGAGCCCGGACTGGGCAGCGATCAACACACCACTGCCCTCACTCACCGACGGCGTATCGGCGACGGGGGCAAACGTCACTTGTGACAGGCATTCGGGTCAGACCCGCAGGCTCTCGGCGTCGGTGCCGATGACCTCGGCGATCTCCTCTGCACTGATCGCGCCCTCGCGCAGGATCTTGGGGGCCACGTCGGTGAGATCGACGATCGTCGACGGCACCGCTTTCGCAGCGGGGCCACCGTCGAGGTAGACCGCAACGGACTCCCCCAGCTGCTCGCGGGCCTGCTCTGCGGTGGTGGCCGGTGGGCGACCCGAGATGTTCGCACTCGACACCGCCATCGGGCCGACCTCCCGCAACACGTCGATTGCCACCGGATGCAGTGGCATCCGCAGCATCACGGTGCCGCGGGTGTCGCCCAGGTCCCAGGCCAGAGACGGCGCCTGGTGCACGACCAGACTCAGGCCGCCGGGCCAGAACGCCCGGGTCAGCTCGCGGGCGGTCGGCGACACGGACAGGACAAGCCCGTCGATGGTCGTCCACGACCCAACGAGCACCGGGACCGGCATGTCACGGCCCCGGCCCTTGGCGGCCAGCAGGCTGTTGACCGACTCGGAATCGAAAGCGTCGCAACCGATTCCGTACAGGGTGTCGGTGGGCATGACGATCAGGCGCCCACCCTTGGCAGCGCCCACCGCGGCGCGCAGGCCGGCAGACCGTGATCCGGGATTGCTGCAATCGAACGTAGTGCTCACGGCGTCCATCCTTGCATGTCGTCGAGTCCGATCAGCGACGCATGGCGGTGACGAACCGCGCGCGTTCGGCGAGATCGTTCTTCTGGGTGATCGAGTCGAAGTGCCCGTCGGCCTCGAGCGCGTCCGTCACCAGCGCGGCGGTGGTGTCGTCGTGCTCGATCCCGACCGCACCTCCGGGCCGCAGGAGGCGCACGACGACCGAGATCATCGGCGTGATCACCGCCATCCCGTCGGCGCCGCCGAACAAGGCCCTTGCAGGGTCGTGGTCGGACACCTCGGCAGGCAGGTCGGCGCCCTCCGGGATGTACGGCGGATTCGACACGACAAGATCGGCGAGGACGTCCGGCAGTATCTGCGGGTCGGCGGCGTCGCCGAGATGCACAACGACCCGATCCCGAACCTCGTCCGGCATCCGAGACAGGTTGTGGCACAGCCATTTGTGTGCGGCAGCGTCGATTTCGACGGCGTGGACCACGGCACCGGGATGACCGACAGCCAGCGCGAGGGCCAATGTACCGCTGCCGCTGCACAGATCGACGACCACCGGACGGGGCGCTTCCGCGATCTGCGTCAGAGCCCAGGCGTAGAGGAGTTCGGTCTCCATCCGCGGGATGAAGACCCCGGGACCGACCTCGAGTTCGATCGGTCCGAAAGCGACATGGCCGATGATGTGCTGCAGGGGTTCACGGCGCGCACGTCTGTCGACGAGTTCGCGATACCGGTCGGCGTCGACGTCCGACAGCTCGTCAACCGCGACCAGCTCGCCGACCGACCGATCCAGAACAAACGCCAGCAGCAGGCCCGCATCGACCTGTGCGCTGGGCACGCCGGCCGCGGACAGTTGCGCGGCGGCGGCCCGGCGAATGTCCCTGGCGCTCACTCCGCCTCGAGGCGGGCCTGACGATCCGCGGCGCCCAACGCGTCGAGGAGCGCATCCATGTCGCCGGCGAGCACCGCGTCGAGATTCGACGCCTTATAGCCGATGCGATGGTCGGTGATGCGGTTCTCCGGGAAGTTGTAAGTGCGGATCCGCTCGGAGCGGTCGACGGTGCGGATCTGAGCGGCTCGGCCCTGCGACGCTTCGGCGCTGGCCGCCTCTTCGGCCGCGGCCTGCAACCGGGCCGCGAGGACCTGCATCGCCCGAGCCTTGTTCTGCAACTGCGAACGTTCGTTTTGGCAGGTCACCACGATCCCCGTGGGCAGGTGGGTGAGCCGGACGGCGGAGTCTGTGGTGTTGACGCCCTGCCCGCCCTTACCGGAGCTGCGGTAGACGTCGACCCGGAGATCGTTTTCGTCGATCTGGACCTGTTCGACCTCGTCGGGTTCGGGGTAGATCAGGACACCGGCCGCCGAGGTGTGGATGCGACCCTGCGACTCGGTGACCGGCACACGCTGCACTCGGTGCACGCCGCCTTCGAACTTCAATCTGGCCCACACACCGCCCGGGCCTTCACCCTTGGACTTGATGGAGATGGTGGCGTCCTTGTATCCGCCCAGGTCGGATTCCGTCAGACCGAGGGTCTGGGCCTTCCATCCCTGGCGCTCACAGTATTTGAGGTACATGCGCGCGAGATCGGAAGCGAACAGCGCCGATTCCTCGCCACCGGCTCCGGACTTGATCTCCAGCACGACATCGTCGGCATCATGTGGATCGCGTGGCGCCAGCAGATCGGTCAGCGCCTCATCAAGAATGGCGACGGTCTCCTCGAGCTCCGGGATCTCGGCGGCAAAAGAGCTGTCGTCGGCGGCGAGTTCGCGCGCCGCTTCCAAATCATCTTGTGCTGCCTGAAGTTTCGTGTACGTAGCCATGATCGGGGCGAGTTCTGCAAATCGCTTGCCCACGCGACGGGCCGCAGTCGGATCGTCGTGCAACGACGGATCGGACATCTGACTCTGCAAGCCGGCGTGCTCGGCAAGGATGTCGTCGATCGCGGATGGATCGGAAGTACTCATGACCTGTTTCCTTGGCGAAGTGGCTGCGCGGCCGTGGCAGGCAGTGGCAGTGATGGACTGAGGGTAAAGAAAAACCGGCGCCTGACCTGCCCAAGGGCAGAGTCAGACGCCGGTTGTACAAGCTAGTTGTCTGCTGCGTCTTTCTTTGCAGCGGCCCGCTTGCCGTAACGCTTCTCGAAGCGCGCAACGCGGCCACCGGTGTCGAGAATCTTCTGCTTGCCCGTGTAGAACGGGTGGCACTGCGAGCAGACCTCGACGTTGATCCGACCCGACGCCTGGGTGGAGTGGGTCTGGAAAGTGTTCCCGCAGCCGCAGACCACAGTGGTCTCGACGTAGTCGGGGTGGATTCCCTGCTTCATTCTGGTGTCCCTTTCATGGTCGCCGGGTCACCTTCGCGGATCGAAGGTGTGAACCGGAACCGGACTCGACCGCTCAGTATGCCAGAACAGCCTCCCGACCTGCGAATCGCCATCGCCCGATCGAGTTGATGTCCCGCGCTGCGGCACGAATATCTCAACAACTTTCCACCCGTGATATTCCGCCGGTCAGATCTGACAGGATGGTGCCGCAGCAGATCCATTTCGGATCGGGGTCGATGGGACAGGTGGCAATGAGACGGGTGACAGGGTGAAACCAGCGGTACTACTCGCGGTGGCCGGATCTTTGCTGGTCGTGGGCCTGAGCGGTTGCAGCTCTGCGGAGTCGGGTGAACCCGTCGCCGCCACCGGCAGCAGTTCCGAGGGGACCTCGACCCAAGAGTTCATCCCCAGCCGATCACATCCGGACCCCACCGATCAGATCGACGGTGTGCTGAAGGTCTACTACCCCACCGCCGAACACGTCCTGGACACCCAGAAGGTGGCGTACACCCACGAGCCGCCGCTCGGCGGACGGCATGATTCCGTCTGGGCCACCTGCACCGGTGTGGTGTATCCCGCCGCCATCCGCACCGAGAACGCCGTCCACTCCCTCGAGCACGGCGCCGTGTGGGTCACGTACAACCCCGACGACCTCGATGCGGACCAGATCAGCGAACTGGAACAGCGGGTCGATGGCCTCAACTACATGCTGATGTCGCCGTATCCGGGTCTGGACGAACCGATCTCGCTACAGTCCTGGGGCCATCAGCTGAAGGTTTCGGACGCCGACGACCCAAGAATCGACCAGTTCATCACCGCCACCAGGCAGAACACACAACCGGGCGTGTACGACGAAAACCCCTCGGCGACCGGCTATCCAGAACCCGGCGCCACCTGTGCGACGGTGCCGGGACGTTTCGATCCGACCGATCCCCCGCCATTCGACCCGGGCCCGGGCACCGTCCCCGAGCGCTGACACCCACGCGGGTCCTTCACAGACAAACCCACCTCGTCCGGTCATTTCCACACGTTGCACGTGTGCATTTGACTGGACGAGGTGGGTTTGTTGTTGGTGCTGCGGAGTATTCAGTCGTCTTTCATCGCGCCCGGTGCGGTCTTCTGCACCTGCATGAGGAACTCCATGTTGTTCTTGGTCTTCTTCAACTGGCTCACCAACAGATCGATGGCCTGCTGCGAATCCAGTCCGGAGAGCACCCGACGTAGCTTGTGCACGATGGAGAACTCCTCCGGCGACAAGAGCAACTCGTCTTTACGGGTACTCGACAGGTTGACGTCGACCGCGGGGAACACCCGACGCTCCGAGATCTTGCGATCGAGTTTGAGCTCGGCGTTGCCGGTGCCCTTGAACTCCTCGAAGATGACGGTGTCACCGGTGGATCCGGTCTCGACCAGGGCCGAGGCGATGATCGTCAACGATCCGCCGTTTTCGATGTTCCGGGCCGCACCCAGGAAACGCTTCGGCGGGTACAGCGCCGTGGAATCGACACCACCGGACAGGATTCGGCCTGAGGCCGGCGACGCGTTGTTGTATGCGCGTCCCAGGCGGGTGATCGAATCCAGAAGGACCACAACGTCTTTACCGTCTTCGACGAGGCGCTTGGCCCGCTCGATGGCGAGCTCGGCGACCGACGTGTGATCTGACGGCGGGCGGTCGAAGGTGGAGGCGATGACCTCACCCTTGACCGAACGCTGCATGTCGGTGACCTCTTCAGGACGCTCGTCGACCAGGACCACCATCAGGTAGCACTCGGGGTTGTTGATCGAGATGGCGTTGGCGATGTTCTGCAGGATCGTGGTCTTACCCGCCTTGGGCGGTGAGACGATGAGCGCGCGCTGGCCTTTACCGATGGGCATGACCAGGTCGATGACGCGGGTCGAGATCCGCTCGCTCGTGGTCTCCAACCGCAGTCGCTGGTTCGGGTACAGCGGGGTCAGCTTGTTGAATTCCGGTCGCCGCTTGGCGGTTTCGACGTCGGCGCCGTTCACCGAATCGAGCCGGACCAGCGGATTGAACTTCTGCCGCTGGTTGGATTGGTCGCCTTCACGGGCCACCTTGACCGCGCCGGTGATCGCGTCTCCGCGACGCAGACCGTTCTTGCGGATCAGGTTCATCGACACATAGACGTCGTTCTGACCCGCCAGGTAACCGGAGGTCCGGACGAATGCGTAGTTGTCGAGCACGTCGAGGATGCCCGCGACCGGCTGCAACACATCGTCGTCGGAGATCTGCGGTTCGCCGCCACCGGCACCGCCATCGGTGCGATCGCGCCCACGACGACGCTCGCGGAAGCGGCGGCCGCGACGACCGCGGCCGTCACCGTCGTCGTCGGGACCGTTGTCGCGGTTGTTGTTGCGCGGTCCGCTGTTCTGACCATCGGCATTGCGGTTGTCCGCGTTGCGGTTGTCCCGGTTATCGGAACCACGGTTGTCCGCGTTGCGATTGTCGCGGCTCTGGCCACCGTCGCGATTCTGGCCGCTGCCCTGGTTGTCGCGGCTGCCCTGGTTGTCCCGGCTGCCCTGGTTGTCCCGGGCGTTGCCCTGGCCGTCACGGGTTTGCCCGTCACGTCCCCGGCGACGCTGACGCCGCTGGTCAGAGCCATCGGCGGAGTCGGTGGCGTCGCCTGAATCGGTGCTTTCGGTGGTGACCGCGGCATTCGAGCCGGCGTCATCGGTGGATGCCTCGGCCTTGTCGGTCGACGCGCCTCGGCGGCGCTCACGACGACCCGACTCGACCGGCGCCGTCTCACCCTTGGGTTCGACGGCCGGGGCAGCCTTGGGGTCGGCAGGCTGTTTCTCGGCAGCCCTGTTGTCCGTACTCGGGGCCTCTGCGGCCTGTTCGGTCTTCGCCTCGGCGGGCTGCTCGGCCGGTGCGCTCGTCGGCGCAACATCAGCCTTGGCCTGGGTCTTCTCGACCGGGGCCTTGGTGCTCGCAGCCTTCGTCTTGGTGGGCGCAGCAGCGGTCGAACCGCTCTGACGCTCCTTGATGGCAGCGATCAGGTCGCTTTTGCGCATCCCTGATGTGCCTTTGATACCGAGCTCGCCGGCGAGGCCGCGCAGCTCGGTGAGAACCATCCCCGACAGTCCGGTGCCACGACGACGTTCGGCTTTGGGAGTCTCGACTCCGCCGAGGTCAAGCGTGTTTTCTGCACCCGGTGCAGTGATGAGGTCCGTATCCGTCAACGGATATCCTTTCCTTCCCCCGCCGGTAGATTCGCGAGGGCGAGTTTCTCGCACCCGGAGACCAGGTGAGAGGTGCCGCTGTTTGAGCGGTCTATCAGGCTTTGTGTCGTGTGCCGCGCTTCGATTTCACGGACTGACGTCCGCGGGCTGTGACCGTTTGAATTCACAATTTCGTGAGAAGCGCGCGTGGTGAAACTTTCGCGGCTGGACGGGTTCATGCTAACCACGATCAACGATATGAGCAACACTCTGCACTGACGGCGTGTTCCCTGAGATGGACGAACCAGATGGCGCGGCCACTTCTCAGTGTACGACTACTCCCGGCGCGATCTCTACCTCGTCCAGCGCAAATCCCAGTTCGGCTGCCATCTCCTGCGATCCGGAGGGCAACGGTGACGCCGTGAGCGCCAGCACGGTCGGGCCGGCACCGGACACGGTGGCCGGAACAGCGCGCTCCCGCAGCCACCGAACCAATTCCGCGGTGGCCGGCATGACCGGAGCGCGATACTCCTGGTGCAGCCGGTCCTCCGTCGCAGCGAACAGCAGCCCGGGATCTGTGGCGAGCGCCACCACTGCCAGTGCCGCGCGGCTGACATTGAACACCGCGTCGCCGCGCGCAACCGCGTCCGGAAGGAGCCCCCGGGTGACTGCGGTCGACGACTCGACCTGCGGAATCATCACAAACGCCCGGATCGACGGATGGACGTCGAGCTTGCGGGCGAAATAGCGTGCGTCACGCGAAGCATCGGTCTCCAGCGCCGGATGCACCTCACCGCCCGCGACCTCCGACCAGGAGACGACAGCGGAACCGAGCACACTCGCCGACGCGTTATCGGGGTGCCCTTCGAACTCCGAGGCCAGCTGGACGAGCACGTCGGTCGACAACGGGGTACCGACACCCGCTGCCCGGACCAGTCCCGCCGCTGCCGCCAGTCCCCCGACCACCGCAGAGGCCGACGATCCCAGACCGCGGGAGTGCGGAATGCTGTTCCGGCACTCGACATCGAGCCCCGGCACCGTCACGCCGGCAGCGGCGAGCCCACGATTGATCGCACGCACCACCAGGTGGTTCGCATCGAGGGGAACCCCTTGGGCGCCTTCCCCGCTCACGCTGATCCGCAGACCGGGGCCGGCGACGGTCACCGAGATGTCGTCGTAGATCCCCAATGCGATGCCGAGTGTGTCGAATCCGGGTCCGAGGTTGGCACTCGACGCCGGAACGCGTGCGCCTACCTGCAGACCGACCGGCAGAACAGAACTCATACCCGGCGCTTCAACTTGCCGGGATGTTCGGAACAACGTGTACAACGATACCCATCAACTCAGTCCCAGCGCCGCGGCAACCGCAACCGGATCCACCGGAATCGCTTCGACCGGTGGGATGCCCGCGAGCGCGGTGTCGGGGTCCTTCAGTCCGTTGCCGGTGACAGTGCAGACCACCAGTTCACCGGCCGAGATCCAGCCATCGGCACGCGCAGCCAGCAAACCGGCCACACTCGCCGCCGAAGCCGGCTCCACGAACACGCCCTCACGTCCGGCGATCAGCCGGTACGCCTCGAGCAACTTCTCGTCGGTTGCCGCCCGGAACTGGCCGCCCGACTCGTCTTTGGCGGCCACGGCCTGGTTCCAGCTGGCCGGGGACCCGATGCGGATCGCGGTGGCGATGGTTTCGGGGTTCTTCACCGGGGCACCGTTCACGAGCGGCGCGGCGCCTGCCGCCTGGACGCCGAGCATGCGCGGGGTCGAACCGACAACACCGTCGCGGTGGTACTCGGTGTAACCCTTCCAGTAGGCGGTGATGTTTCCGGCGTTCCCGACCGGCAACGCGTGCACGTCGGGAGCGCGGCCGAGCACATCCATGATCTCGAAGGCCGCGGTCTTCTGGCCCTCGATCCGTGCCGGGTTGACCGAGTTCACCAGCTCGATCTGGCTGAACTCGGCGGTCGCCTTACGGGCGAGCTCGAGGCAGTCGTCGAAATTGCCCTGCACCTGAATGATCTTCGCGCCGTGCATGACTGCCTGGGCGAGCTTGCCCATGGCGATCTTGCCCTCGGGGATCAGCACCGCGCACGTGATGCCGGCACGCGTCGCATAGGCGGCCGCGGAGGCCGAGGTGTTACCGGTCGACGCACACAGGACGGCGGTCTTGCCGTTGTTGACGGCATTGCTGACCGCCATGGTCATCCCACGGTCCTTGAACGAGCCGGTCGGGTTGAGACCCTCGACCTTGAGATAGACCTCGCATCCGGCGATCTCGGACAGATGCGGCGCACTGATCAGCGGGGTGCCACCTTCGAGGAGGGTGACGACCTTCCAGTCGTCGCCCACCGGGAGCCGATCCCGGTAGGCCTCGATCAGGCCGGGCCATGCCCGATGCACGGCTGCTGAATCAATCATTGGTTCCCTCCAGTCGCAAAACACTCGAAACACTCAACACCGAATCCAATTTCTCCAGCGCCGCAACGGTTTCCGACAACGCCGAATCCGGTGCGCGATGCGTGACAACCACCAGCCGGGCATCTTCGCCGGCGCCTTCCTGCCGGACCGTGGAGATGCTGATGTTGCGCGAAGAGAACTCACCGGCGACCGTCGACAGCACGCCGGGTTTGTCGGCGACCCGCATCGACACGTAGTAGCGGGTACGGACATCACCCATCGGGGCGATCGGCAACGACGCGTAGGTCGACTCCAGTGGCCCACGGCCACCGTGAACCTTGTTGCGAGCTGCCATCACCAGATCTCCCAGTACTGCCGATGCGGTCGGCGCACCACCGGCCCCCTGGCCGTAGAACATGAGCCGACCGGCGTTTTCCGCCTCGACAACCACCGCATTGAACGCGCCACTCACCGCGGCGAGCGGATGCGACAGCGGCACCAGTGCTGGATACACGCGGGCCGAAATCCGTTGCGTACCATCCTCGTCGACAACACGCTCACAGATCGACAGCAATTTCACCGTGCAGTCGAGAGCCTTCGCCGATGCGAGGTCGTGCGAGGTGATGTTCGAGATGCCCTCGCGGTAGACGTTCAGCGCGGTCACGCGCGAATGGAATGCGATCGACGCGAGAATCGCGGCCTTCGCGGCGGCGTCGTAGCCCTCCACGTCAGCCGTCGGATCGGCTTCGGCGTACCCGAGCCGACCGGCCTCGGCCAGTGTCTCGTCGTAGTCGCTGCCGTCGGCATCCATCGACGAGAGGATGAAGTTGGTGGTGCCGTTGACGATTCCGGCCACCTTGGTCACGGTGTCACCGGCCAGGGACTGCATCAGAGGCCGGATCACGGGGATCGCGCCGGCCACGGCCGCCTCGAAGTAGAGGTCCACCTTGGCCGCAGCGGCGGCGGTCGCGAGCTCGCCGGTGTAGTCGGCCAGGAGGGCCTTGTTGGCGGTCACCACCGACTTACCGCTCTGCAACGACTCTCGAATGAGCATGCGCGGCGGGTCGATTCCGCCCATCAACTCGACAACGATGTCGACGTCGTCTCGGGCGACGAGTTCTTCGGGCTTGTCGGTGAGCAGGGCCGGATCGATACCGCGCGGTTTACCGAGGTCACGAACCGCAACGCCGCGAATCTCCATCGGCGCACCGACCCGGGCTGTCAGATCTGCCGCATTATCGGTGAGGATGCGCACCACCTCGGTACCGACGTTGCCCATTCCGAGTATCGCGACACCAATGGCGCGCGTGCTGTTCTCCGTCATTCGTTCACCTCCAAGCTCAACAAATCCTCGACGGTCTCGCGTCGCAGCATCACCCGCGAGGTACCGCCCTTAACCGCGACCACAGCGGGTCGCGTCACCATGTTGTACCGACTCGACATCGTGTAGCAGTACGCGCCGGTGGCGCCGACCATCAGAATGTCTCCGGGTGCGACGTCGCCCGGCAACCAGCAGTCCTTGACGACGATGTCGCCACTCTCGCAGTGCTTTCCGACAACCCGGCTGACGACCGCGTCGGCGGACGAGACCCGCGATGCCAGGCGCACATCGTATTCCGCCTGGTACAGCGAGGTCCGGATGTTGTCGCTCATCCCGCCGTCGACCGACACGTAGCGCCGCTGCGCCCCGCCCGGTGCCAGCTGGACGTCCTTCACGGTGCCAACCGTGTAGAGCGTGACGCCGGCCGGACCGGCGATCGCACGGCCCGGCTCGACCGCGATCGTCGGCGTGGGCAGGCCCAATGCCGCAGACTCCCGCTCGACGATGACGGCGAGTTTGTCGGCGACTTCCTGAACGGGTGGCGGGTCATCCGACGGCAGGTAGGAAATACCCAGTCCGCCACCAAGATCCAGAATCGACAGCTGAGCGGTCTTCTCGACTCCGAACTCGCCGACGATGTCCTTGAGGAGGCCGAGGACCCGGTGGGCCGCCAGTTCGAACCCGTCGACTTCGAAGATCTGCGAGCCGATGTGGCTGTGCAGCCCGACCAGACGAAGGTTGTCGGTGGCGAACACCCGGCGGACCGCGTCCATCGCCACCCCACCCGCGAGGGAGAAACCGAACTTCTGGTCCTCGTGGGCGGTCGAGATGAACTCGTGGGTATGGGCCTCGACCCCGACGGTGATCCGGACGAGAACGTCTTGGACCACCCCTAGACGACCGGCGATCTCGTCGAGTCGCTCGATCTCGATCATCGAGTCCAGAACCACGTGCTCCACGCCCGACGAGGCGGCCAATTCAAGTTCCGGAATCGATTTGTTGTTGCCGTGCAACGCAATCCGGTCAGCCGGGAACCCAGCGCGCAGAGCCACGGTCAGCTCCCCCGACGAACACACGTCGAGTGAGAGCCCCTCGGACTGCACCCAGCGGGCGATCTCCGACGACAGGAATGCCTTGGACGCGTAGTGCACGTGTTCCGCGGAACCGAAAGCCTTTGCCATCTCTGCGCAGCGGGCACGGAAGTCGTCCTCGTTGATGACGAACAGCGGCGTGCTGTACTTCTCCGCCAGCTCGGTCACCGGAATGCCGCCGATCCGGGCGACATCGTTGCTGTCGCGGTCGGTGCCCTGCGGATAGACATGGGCCGGCAACTCGGCCAGATCGGCAGGGCTGTTGGGCCGTTCGGCGAGCCGCGGCGCGGCCGGGACCTCCGCGTGGCGCGGGCCGGCGGGGTGTGCGTTCACATTCGCTCCGGTGCGTTGACGCCGACCATCGCCAAACCATTGGCGATGACCTGCTTGGTGGCGCCACACAGTGCCAGCCGTGCGGCATGGATATCGGCCGGTTCCTCGTCGCCCTGAGGCAGCACGCGGCACCGATCGTAGAACTTGTGGTAAGTACTCGCCAACGATTCGAGGTAGCGGCAGATGCGGTGTGGCTCACGCAATTGCGCGGCCGTGGACACCACGGCCGGAAAATCGCCGAGCGTGCGGATCAAGTCGCCTTCGGCCGGATCCACCAGCAACTCGAGATGATCGGTCGCCGCCACCAGGCCCAGGGCTTCGGCGTTGCGACCGATCGCGCAGAGCCGGGCGTGTGCGTATTGCACGTAGTAGACCGGGTTTTCGTTCGACTGGCTGACCAGCAGATCCAGGTCGATGTCGATGTTGACGTCCACCGACGAACGAATCAGCGAGTAACGGGCGGCGTCGACACCCACGGCTTCGACCAGATCGTCGAGCGTGATCACCGTGCCGGCGCGCTTGCTCATCCGGACCGGTTGCCCGTCCTTGACCAGATTCACCATCTGTCCGATCAGGACCTCGAGACGATCCGGGTCGTCACCGAGGGCCGCGGCGGCCGCCTTCAGGCGAACCACGTAGCCGTGGTGATCGGCACCGAGCATGTAGATGCAGAGGTCGAAGCCACGATCGCGTTTGTCCTTGAAGTAGGCGATGTCGCCGGCGATGTAGGCCGCTTCACCGTCACTCTTGATGACAACCCGGTCTTTGTCGTCCCCGAACGCGGTGGACCGCAGCCACCAGGCGCCGTCGTTCTCGTACAGATTGCCGTTGGCCTTGAGTTCGACGATCGCTTTGTCGACCTGGCCCGACTCGAACATCTTGTTCTCGTGCGTGTAGACGTCGAAGTCGGTACCGAACTCGTGGAGGTTGTGCTTGATCTGCGTGAACATGAGATCGACGCCATGGGCGCGGAAGGTTTCGAGGCGTTCTGCCTCGGGGCGCGCCAGTACGTCGGGCACCTCGGCGACGATCTGCGCAGCGATGTCGTTGATGTACACGCCGGCGTAGCCGTCTTCGGGTGTCGGCTCCCCCAGGGCCGCGGCCTGCAACGACCGCGCGAACCGATCGATCTGGGCGCCGTGGTCGTTGAAGTAGTACTCGCGGGTCACCGCGGCGCCGGCGGCAGACAGAACCCGACCGAGAGCGTCACCGACCGCGGCCCAGCGGGTACCACCGAGATGGATGGGGCCGGTGGGGTTGGCCGAGACGAACTCGAGGTTCACCTTGAGGCCCTCGTAGATCGTTCCGGTGCCGTAGGCCTCGCCGCCTGTCAGAACGTCCCCGACAACCACGTTCTGCGCGTCGGCGGCGAGCCGGATGTTCACGAATCCGGGTCCGGCGAGCTCCGCGGTGGCGATACCGTCACGGGAGATCAGCTCTGTGACCAGCCATCCGGCCAGCTCACGAGGATTGGCCCCGACCTTTTTGGCGAGTTGCAGTGCGATGTTCGTGGCGTAGTCGCCGTGTTCAGGATTTCGGGGGCGCTCCACGACAACAGACTCCGGCAGCACGGACACATCGAGTCCGTGGTCGGTGAGCACTGTGGAGGTGGCGGCATGCAGGAGTACCGCGAGGTCGGCGGGGGTCACGATGCACCATCCTATTGGCCGACCGACCGTCAAAGACAATCGCATTGGCTTGGCAGACCTCGCCGCTGCGGCACACCGCAGGTTTTGTCAACGCTCGGCCGCTCCGAGGTGCCCACGTAGACTCTGATATCGCCGACGGACAAGTCGGCAGTGCGACGTTCGCTCTCCGTAGAATTGCACCGAAAGAGATCCATGGCTGACGCCAAGAACAAAGGCAACATCCCGAAGCGGCCCGCGGGCTCCGGGAAGAAGAAAAAAGCTGGTCAGGTACCCGTTGTCAAAGCCGGCGGTGGACGGCAGATCCCATGGGGCACCGTCGGCGGGATAGCGGTGATCCTGTTGATCATCGCCGGCCTGGCCATCTATCTGGTTCCGAAATACGAGGACAAGCAAGAGGTGGCGAAATACACGCCGTCGTCTTCGAATCCGGATCCTTCGGACAAGATCGAGGGCGTCACCAAGCTCTATTACCCGGCAGGCCAGCACGTCCAACCGACCCAGCGGGTCGCCTACGACCAGTCGCCGCCGTTCGGCGGACCCCATGACGCGGTGTGGGCGACGTGTACCGGCATTGTCTATCCGAACGAATTGCGGTCGGAGAACGCGGTGCACGCACTCGAGCACGGCGCGGTCTGGATCACGTACAACCCCGAGACCATCGCGCCGGGAGACCTGGACATCCTCAAGTCGAAGGTGGAGGGCGAGCAGTTCATGCTGCTCTCGCCGTACCCGTCGCTGGACCGCCCGATTTCTCTGCAGTCGTGGGGCCACCAGCTCAAGCTCGACTCCGCCGGCGACGACCGCGTTGATCAGTTCATCGAGGCGCTGCGCCAAAACGGCAACACCGGCGTGTACCCGGAGAACCCCGAACAGTCCGCCTATCCCGAGGTCGGCGCGCAGTGTGCGGCGATCCCCGGATCGTTCGATCCGAGCAATCCACCGCCCGCCGACGTGGGTGAGCCAGGGCCGGATGCCATCCAGATGGACGGAACCGGCGCCACCGCGGCCACCGACGAGGCCGGCGCGATGCCGACCGAACCGGCCCCGGCGGGCTGATGACGGAACCGGACAATTCTCCCGAGGGCAGGGCCGATCGGAACGATTCCGATCAGGTCGCCCCCGATCGGAGTGCGCCGCGGGGCCGCCGAAGCCAGCAGACCGCCGTACTCGTCCTGGGCGCGATCGCCGTGCTCCTGATCGGCGTCGTGGTCGGTTTGCTGCTCCGGACGACGTTCGACGGAGACGACGACAGCAACCGACCTGCGGCCGACTCGGCTGCGGTCGGGTTCTCCCAGGACATGATCCGGCACCATCAGCAGGCCGTCGAGATGGCCACGCTGGAGTTGTACGGCGGAAGTGATCCGCAGGTCCGCAGCCTCGCCTACGACATCCTGACATCGCAGGTCAATCAGATCGGGCAGATGCAGTCGTGGCTGACCCGGTGGGACTACCCGATCGACAATCCCGGCGAACCGATGGCGTGGATGAGCGACCACGGCGGCTCCGGACACTCCCACGGCGGTTCGAATGAGGAATCGACCGAACCCGACATGGACATGGACATGGACATGTCGACCTCGGGTGTCCCGATGCCGGGAATGGCGAGCACCGAGGAGATGAACAAGCTGCGCACCCTGCAGGGCAGTGAGCTCGACACGTACTTCCTGCAACTGATGTTGCGCCACCACCAGGGCGGCGTCGGGATGATGGAATACGCGGTCGAGCCCGATCACGTCAGCGAGGACTATGTCCGCAACCTGGCCCAGCAGATGATCAATGTCCAGGAATCCGAATCGGAGACCATGACAAAGATGCTCGAAAGCCGCGGCGCCGCACCGCTTCCCATGAACTGATTGAGACGCACACAAAAGCCCTGTCCGATGTCGGACAGGGCTTTTGTGGTCTCAGGGCTCTTCTCGCGTCTCAGCGCACTTCTCGTCTCAGAGCATTTGCCGTCTCAGAGCTTTGGTGTCCGAGGGGATCAGGGGACCTGCCGTCGCGGCGCCACCGGGACGCTTCGGCCGTGGATCTTCTCGTAGGCCACCCGGTCGGCATCGTGTTTCCGAACCCGTTCGGGGCGTTCGAGGTCAGGCGGGAGGCCATGACGTTCGAGCCGGTGCTCGCGATTCATCTTCATGTACGCACCGCAGTAGAACAGCGCCAAGATGAGGCCCAGGAGAATCATCGCGAGGCGCAGGTAGATCGGCCCCGGGAACAGCAGGAAGGCCGCGAACACCGGAACGAACGGGATCATGCCGCGCAACAGGTGTCGCGGTACCCTCCACCGGCCGGTCAGGTCGTTCCGGACCCAGTCCTGGAGCTCGTCGGGCAGCTTGCGGCCCCAACTGTAGGTGATCCACTGCCACGCGGTGGGCCGGGCGCGCTTCGTCATCGTGCTACTCCTGACATGCATTGGAACCGTCAGGGTTCCAGGGTGATCGAGCCGGACGCGATGGCTGCTTCCGCTGCCTGATTGACGGTGCCGAGGACGCGGTGCAACTCCTCGAGGACCGGGAGGGCGACGCCGAGTGTGCGAACGACCGCCGGCGGGATCTTCTCCGCCTCGTTGCGGAGTTCGATTCCGGCCCCGGTGAGTTCGACAACCAGTTGCCGCTCGTCGGTGACACTGCGTGTGCGGGTGATCAATCCGGCACCCTCGAGCCGTTTGAGGAGCGGCGAGAGCGTGGGCGAATCGAGCCGCAGGGCCTCGGCGATCTCACGGACCGACATCGGTGCCCGCTCCCACAGCGCCAGCATCACCAGATACTGCGGATGAGTCAGTCCCAGCGGCTCCAACAACGGCCGGTACACCCCCAGGACGGTCCGGTTGGCAACGGCGAGCGCAAAACAGACCTGACGCTCGAGGGCCAACGGATCACCCTCTATCAACAGTTCGTCGGACATGGCGCCCCTTTGATCGTGCCAACATAGTTAGGCCACTAACTATATGCCCACGAAGGAGTTGTTGCAATCAACAATTCATGAACAACCGGGAGAGCACGAAATACCCACGTACACAAGAAAAGCGAAGGCGGGTGCGCAAGGTGAGGAGAAGAATCCGAGAAAGCCATCTGGCGCCGAAACCACGTGAGTGAAAATGGTGGTGCCCCCGGCAGGATTCGAACCTGCGGCCTTCCGCTCCGGAGGCGGACGCTCTATCCCCTGAGCTACGGGGGCTCTACGGGCGAGGATCAGCCTAGCGCATCAGACTCGGCCAGCCCAAAACGCCTGGGTGAGCGAGTCTCAGACCGCCACCAGCTGCGCTCCGCCGACGCCGGAATAGCGCGCCGGAGTGCAGGTCAGGACAATCACCTGAGTCTGCCGTCCGGCATGACCGAGCACGGCGGCCATGCCGGCCAGACGGCCCGGGTCGGTGTAGCCAAGCGCGTCGTCGATGATCACGGGCACACCGTCAACCGGATCGACGAGCATCGCGCAGGCGAGACGGCTGATGATGCCGAGTTGTTCCTTCGCTCCCCCGGACAACGCCTCATGGTCGACGGTCACCCCGTCGAGTGTGCGCGTGGTGATCCGCAGATCCTCGTCGACGCCGACCTGCAGGCTCGAACCGAACACCACTTTGCCGAGCCGCAGGATCTGACCGGAGAACGGTGCCACATACCGGCGCCGGGTGTTGTCCCGGTGGCGTTCCAGCGTCTGCATCAGCAGGGCGACAGCGTTCGCCCGCGTCTGGACGCGACTGTATTCGGCCCGCGCACCGTCCAATTCTGTTGCAGCGCGGTGGAACTGATCGAGCTTGCCGTCGTCGCGGCGGATGTCGATCCGGGTGCGGAGTTCGTTGATCTCGTCGGTGAGCGCGGCGAGTTTGGGTTGGCCCTGCTCGACCACCGCCGCCTTGTTCGAGTACTGCATCTCGAGGCTCTCGAGGTCGGCGTCAGCGATCTGGGTGTCGACGTCTGCCAGTGTCTGCCGCGCGGCGACCACCAGATCGGCGAGTTCGCGACGGCGGGAGTCCAGGTCCACCTCGTCGGTTGCAGCGGCCAGTTCAGCGCGCTGCGCCTGCAATTCGTCACGCTGTCGCCGGAGTTCGTCTACCGAATCATCAAGCCGCCGTATTTCGGTTTCGAGACCACGACGGCGACTACGCAGCTCGGCGGCCTCTTCGGCCAGTCGAGCCACGGCTGCGGCCGCGAGGTTCGACGCCCGCTCGGCCTGCGCCAAGTCGGGTACATCCTCGGAGCGGTCGTCCGATACACCCACGCGCGCAGCGAGTTCGGAACATTCGGCACGCAGCGCCTCCTCGTCGCGGTCACCGAGAATGCCGGCAAGCTGCGATTGCAGGGCCAGGGCGGTACGTTCTGCCCGTTCACGACGCCGGACCAGCGCCCGAAGCTCTGCTACGTCAGTCACGTCACGCTCGGACAAGAAGTCGGCCAGAGCCCGCTGCGCCTGGGTGAGGCGATGAGCCAGCGTCGCTGACTCGGCGCCGGGTGAGACCACCACCCGGACCACTCCGGCGACTTCGACGACGGTCTCACCGGTCACCGCGACCTCAGTGTTGTCGGCGGCCCGGACGCTGTCACCCACCGGACCGACGAGCTCGACATCCTGATCGCCGAGCCTGGTCACTGTGATCGTCGCGGCGGCGGCCTCGGAGTGCGCCCGAGCGATGTCCACATCGTTCGAGAGCCCGTCAGCGACGGTGATGTCGTTGCTGCCGTACGGCGTCGCGGCCACATCCCGCCGGGCGCCCGCCAATTCGGCCTGTACCTGGTCTACCCGATCCAGGATGCCGACCAGTTCACGGTGACGCGCCCGCGCACCGTCGAGCCGAGCACTCATCCGTGCGATCACGACCCGCTCGGTGGCGTCCACGTCGAACAGACGGGCATCAGCGAGGCGCCCGTCCACCTCCTCGGCCTCACGGACACAGCCTTCGAGGTGTGTACGCAGATCTGCACAGGCCTGCTCGGAATCGTCGATGCCGCGGCCGCGGTCGGCGATCTGCCGGTCGATGTCCGCTCGCGCCGAGTGATCGCGGTCGAGCAACGACAGTTCCTGGTCGACGAGCCGCGCGCTCCGCTCCGCATCATGCCGGCGGGCCTGCAAACCCGCGGCCTGTTCCCGTTCGTGACTCAACTCAGCCAACTCGACACTGGCCAATTCCACGGAATTCGCGACCTCGCGCCGGGAGACGGTCAGCGAGTCGAGGCGGGCAGAGTCCTTGGCGATCTCGGCCATGACCGCGGCCATCTCCTCGTGGCGAAGCTCCGCCGCCGCCAGATCTGCAGCTGCCAGCGACAATTCGCGGGATGGCCGCCCAGTGGTCGCGGTGAAATACCGATCGTATTCGGAGCGGACCCTGGCGAGGAGTGCCGAATTGCCCGCGCTGTCGTCGGCCTCGGACCGCGCGGAACCACCGGCCGCGTCCAGCGCGCGAGACAATGCCGAGCTACCGCTGAGATCACCGACGCTCGGGTCGGCTGACTGCATCAACCGCAAGGCCTTGAAAAGGCCCATATCGACTGTGCTATCAAGGATTTCGGACACCTTGTCGTGGGCGGTGCGTCCGCTGAGTTGTTCCGGCGCCGGTTCGTGGATCACCAGTTCGGTGCGGGCCCCGCGGTTGTACTGCTTGGTGTAGGTGAATCGATACCGGCCACAACTGATGTCGGCCTCCACGAGGCTTCCGGCATCAACACCGGCCGGGGCGACGGCCCGTACGCGGCTGCTCTTACTGTCGGAACGGACCTCCAACAGCAGGTCAAGCGCCTCGATCATCGACGATTTGCCCGCCTCGTTGGCGCCCTCGACAACGGTGACCCCCACCGCTGCGAACTCGATCTCGCGCTCGACGATTCCGCGAAAATTGCTGAGCCGCAGCCGATGCAACTTCACCGACTCTCCCCTGCCAGCCGGAACAGGAGTGCCAAGGCTTCTTGCGCAGTCGCGGCGTCCGGATCGGTGCCATGGGCGGCCGTCGACAGTTCCGCGACAGTGTCGCCGATGAAACCGCTCAGAGCCAGCTGATCGAAATCGTCTGCCCCCGGCCGGATCACCAGATCGTGGCGCAACGCCCAGAAGGTCAGTGCCGCAAATCGGTCACCGAATTGTTCGAGCATCGCATCGAGGCCGGCGCGCTCGGTGATCGTGACCGCGCCGCGCAGGGCGAGTTGGACCACCGTGCGTGACTTGTTCTCGATCCCGTCGAGCAGGCGACGCAGGTCGGCGATGTCGGCGGCATCGTTCACATCATGCTCGATGGTGCGAAACGACCACTGCCCCACGGTGTGTGGTGTGACGGTCACCGATTGCGGACCGGCATCGGAGTGCTGCCCCGGCACACCGGCCCCCCGCGTCAATGTGACAACCAGCGCCTGCCCGGAACCGGATTCCCGGTGGTCGTAGTTTGTGACCTCCTGAGCGCCCGAGTACCAGATCCTGCCACTGCGGCCGATATCGGTGGCCGAGTGCCGGTCTCCCAGTGCCACATAGTCGATCAGACCGTCGTCGATCGCTCGTTCCATCTCACCGACCTCGATCAGGGTCGGATCGTCGGAATCGGGGGCGAGGTGGTCGACGCGACCGTGCCCGGCGAGGATCCGGATGTCTTCGCTCGGCACCAGACCCTCGATCTGCCGGGCCAGCAGATCCCAGAGTGGAACCTTGGTGGTCCACGGGGCCGCGATGATCCGGACCCCGGGACGAACCTGCACCGGACCCGGGGTGCCGAGGACGTGGACGTTGGCCGGCCGGTGTTCGGTGAAGACCCTGGAGTTGTAGATGCTCGACGCATCCATCGGATCATGGTTGCCCGGCAGGAGATACACCGGGACGGGCACCTGAGACAGTTCGTCGAGACTCTGACGGATGACCCGCGACGAGACCTGCCGATCTTCGAAGACGTCGCCGCAGACCAAGATGAACTCCGCGTTGTGATCGGCGGCCAGCCGTCCGATGCGTCCGATACCCTCTTGCCGGGCGGCGGTGTATCGGGCCTGCGCATCCCTTTTGAGGAAATGCCTCGTCATACCCAATTGCCAATCTGCGGTGTGGATGAACGTCACCTGGGTGGCGGGTTCGAACAGCGGCAGTGCGGCACTCACAGGTGACTCCTCTCGTATGTCGTCGGCAACTGCGACGATCCTACGAGGGCACTACGACAGAGCGTTGGACCTGACTCGGTGGGTCACCCACCGATCACCAGCGCTCGCTCCGAACCATCACCTTCCCTGCGACTGCCAGCACCACCACGCGGGTGCCCTCCGACACCTCGTACCCGAACCGGGATCCGTCGTCGTAGTCGTACCGACTCTCACGATCCTGTAACCGACCGTCGGCATCGACCACGATGACCTCACAGAACCCCGGCACGGCGTCGGCCGCACACGAGAAGTCGACCAGATCATCAGTCGGTGTCGGTTCGAGAACAACGATCCCTGCATGGATCGCGTCACTGACCGGTTCGACATCGACGACCACTTCGTCGTCGGGGTCGAGCGTGCCCGCCGGCTCCCGCCCGACGATTCCGGAGAAGTCCAACCGGGTGAGAGCCTTCAGCAGATCGCCGTCCAGGCCGGCGATCTCCTGCCCGATGAGCCCGATCCAGTCGAAAAAGGTTCCGACCGGGCTGATCTTCCAGCCGCCGTCCACCGGCACCGCGACCACGTGGCCCAGCGCACCATGGACGCGGGTGCTGAACTCGCCACCGTCGGAGATACACCCGCCTTCGCTCTCGCCACCGGAATCGACACTCAGACAGTCACCGTCGAATTCGACGTCGACGACCTCGGCGCCATCGCGGGCGGCAACACGAATCTGTTCGACCGTGATACGCGCCTGACCATTCTCACCAGGGCTGACGCTGTAGTCCGTGTCGCGGATCTCCAGGTCGACGCCCTCGCCGTACCCGAACCCGAAGTCGTCGCCGGCGAGTTCGTGGTTGATGCCCGCCGCGTAGGTCTTCAGTAGACGGGACTCGACACCACCCATCGCATCGGCGACGTGGTTGATGTCCGAGGTCTCGATCGTCTCGACCAGACCCTCGACAAATCCGTCGGCTGCGGCTGCGGGTGAGTCGTAGGTGACCTCGGACGTACCGGGATCAGTTGCCTCCCAGCCGAGTTCCTCCGCGACGTACTGCGCGACGGTGAACATGGGACTGACAAACCAACTGCCGTCCCGCCGGACGGACATCAGGAACGGGGCCTGCTCGTTTCCGCCGATCACCACCGGGTCCATGCCGGATTGCCGTTCGGTGCCGACGACCAACGAGTAGCGGATGGCCGGCCCGTCGATCGTGGCGGTGTATTCGATGGCACCGACATCGTCCGCGTCGAGACCGGGGATCAGATCACTCAGGGATTCGACCGTTTTGGCGTCGATCTTCACGACGACGGTTGCGCGGTCGATGGATACCTTCGCAAGGTCCGTCGACAGGGATCGGGACGAGACCGCAAGGTCCGAGATGTCCACCTCGACGCCGTCCAGCTGATCATCGAAGGTGTCGGAGGTGAGTCCGGCCCGACGCTGCAGATCTGCCGTGTCACCGAACAATCCGGCGAGTTGGAATGTCTCGTCGGGCGGCAACAGCAGGCCCAGCCGGCTCCAGTCCTTGTCTTCGGCGGCATTCAGGAAATCTTCGACCGATTCGGATGCCGACGTGGAACCGTTGAACTGCGCGACGAACAGCCGGTTGATCGCGAACCCGGCGGCCGCGAGCACCGCGACCACCACGATGACCGCCACCGATTTCACGAGTCCGGTCCGGGAGCGTTCTCGGGGTGGCCGGCCGGAATACTCTGGCGGGCCCAGATGCGGTGGCGGGCCGAGATGCTGTGCCCCGTCCATTCCTTCAGGATCACGAGCACCGCGGTGATCGGGGTTCATCGCCGAACGTCCGGTACCGAACCGGCCGGCGCCCGGCCTACCCCACCGGGTTCGGGCGGCGCCGGCCACGGGCCGAATCCGTCACGACTCCCCTCGATATACCCGCGCGTCTCGCCGAATCCGTCGGCCGGGATCTTCATCGCCGGGCCGAGCGCCTCACGCCAGATGATGAACGCCGGGACCACCACCGCGACCAGCCACAGCGCCATCGGTGCGGGCTGGTTCCAGTTGACCCGCAGGCTCATCAGGAGCAGGACCGCGAGGCCCGAGCCGAACAGGGTTGCCGCCAGCACGAACAGCGTCTTGCGCTGATCAACCTCGCTGTTGGCCAGACGATCCCGGGCGAGCGTGGCCCCCGCCAGTGCAATCGTGAAGAACACCAGTGCACCCAACGTCGACGATGACGCTGCATAGAGCGTCAGCCGGATCACGGACAGTGCGATCCACAACGCGGACGTCGCGGCGACCAGGCCCAGCAGGGGCAGGTAGTACTGCGCCTGTGTCATCGCACGGCGGGTGGGCAGGGCGGGCGAGAGTGCCGCCGCACCGATTCCGCCGAGCAGGCCCACACCCAGGAAGTTCAACTGGACGGTGTCCACCGACAGGTACGGCATACCGGGCAACGAGACCATGATCGCCCATCCCGCGACAGCCCAGGCCGGCAGCGAGAGTGCCAGTCCGGCAGCCGGTTTACCGGCCGCCGCGGCCCAGATCAACCGACCGATGATGACCAGCCATGCCAGAGCGGCGACCGCATCGATCACAGGGTTGAGAACGCTGACACGCAGTCCGGCGACCGCGTCCATACCGTCGACAAAGCGGAAGACCGAGGTCGCCGCGCCGGCCACCGACGCGGCGGCGAACAGGACCCCGAGGCCGATCAGGACCAGCCGGGCAGCCACGCTCGCAGTGTTGGGCGTACCGGGGGTCAGGTCGAAGAGATCGGACTCCCGGGGCTGGGCCGCGAGCACCGCGCCCGCCAGTCCGATCCACACCGCCGGACCCAAACCCGTACTGCCATAAGATACTTCGATCCATCTGCTGAGGATGTCCCAGAACAGGTACACGGCCACCAGGAACAGGTACGGAACACCTGCGATCAGCTTTGCCGTCCGCAGGCGTGCCGGCGACCAGGTCGGCCCGAACAATCCGCGCCTACTCGCGGCCGGCAACAACAATGACACCAGTGAGACCGCGGTGATGACAACAACATCGACACGCAGCAGTGCAATCGAATCGGCGTTCCAGTCGAGTCCCAGTGACACCAGCAGGGCCAGCGCGGCGATGATGTCGCGTGCCCGGTCGGCTCGCGCGGGAATCACCCCTGGCAACATGTGCGTTCCTCCCCTGGAAGCCCTGAAGCAAGGGTCATATCGTACGACAGTTGTTAACAATTGCAAGTCTTGAGTTGACGTTGCCCAAGCCCCCGGTGCCGGGCGTGGATACTGGCCGTATGTCCTTCTCACCGCGTGAACGCACGCTCGCAGCGGGCGTCAGCGGAGTCCTGTGTGCCGCCCTCGGTGTCGGCATCGGATACCTGTGGGCCCTCGCCGTCGACCGCGGCTCCGCGCCACTACACGCCGTCGGTTCCACTGTCATCGACAACGCACCGGCGTCGATGCGGGAATGGGCAATCGAGACATTCGGTACCGCCGACAAGCCGGTACTCCTCACCTCGATCGCGATCATCATGGCCGTCCTCGCGGCGATCGCCGGGATCGCCGAGTTCAAGCGCCCGCCCACCGGCCTGGTGATGTTCGCCGTCATCGGCGCCGTCGGTGTCTTCGCCGCGCTCGACCGCCCGACCGCGGTGTGGACCTGGGCGCTGCCCACCGTGCTCGGTGTCACCGTCGCGATGGGCGCACTCCATGTCCTCACTCGCCGCATTCAACCCGGTGCCGTCGGTACTTCACCAGCGCCGGACTCGCAGTTCGATCAGTCGACCGACACCGGTTCGGGTCTCGAGTCAGCCGAAGGCGATCCGGGAGATGTCGAACGCCGCCGGTTTCTCGTCGGCGCTTCCGTGGTGGGTGGAGCCGTTGCGGCGACCGGCCTCGGCGGATTGGCGTTATGGCGCACCACCGGGTCGGTGGGGGCCGATCGCGCCGCATTCGAGGTCCCGGCCGCAGCCAACACCGTGACCACCACCGCACCTGACCTCGTGGACGTCACCCCGTACATCACCCCCAACAACGACTTCTATCGGATCGACACCGCGCTCACCGTGCCTCAGATCACAAGCGATTCGTGGTCGCTGCGCATTCACGGGATGGTCGACCGCGAGGTCCGACTCGATCTCGACCAGCTGCGCCGCGACCACACGCCGTTCGATGCGGTGGTGACATTGACGTGTGTGTCGAACAGCGTTGGCGGGGATCTGATCGGCAATGCCACCTGGACCGGCTACCGGATGAGTGAACTCCTCGCGCTCGCCGGACCGGCCCCCGATGCGGACATGGTGTTGTCCACGAGCGCCGACGGCTGGACCGCCGGAACACCTCTGACGGCGCTGACCGACAACCGCGACGCGATGCTCGCCGTCGGCATGAACAACGAACCGCTTCCGGTGGAACACGGCTATCCGGTGCGGATGGTCGTCCCGGGTCTGTACGGCTACGTCTCGGCGACCAAGTGGGTGGTGTCGCTGGAGGTGACGCGTTTCGATCGGGCCAAGGCCTACTGGACCACGCTCGGATGGGCAGAGAAGGGACCGATCAAAACCGGCTCACGCATCGACGTTCCCCGGCCGAACTCGACGGTTCCGACCGGTCCGGTGACCGTGGGTGGCGTGGCCTGGGCGCAGCACCGAGGGATCAGCGGCGTGCAGGTCCGGGTCGACGACGGCCCGTGGAGCGATGCCGAGGTCTTGCCACCGGACCTGATCGACGCCTGGCGACTGTGGAAATGGGACTGGGATGCCGAACCCGGCAAACATCAGCTGACCGTTCGGGCCGTCGATGGCGACGGACAACCGCAGATCGAAACCGAAGCACCCCCGGTTCCGGACGGCGCCACCGGACTGCACACCATCGGAGTGTCCGTGCGGAGCTGACCGCGGATCTTGGGCTGGGGCTATTTCGGTGATGCCGAATCGGCTATCCAGCCGGCCACCGCCGAGAGCGAATCACGTGCCGCGGCGTCATCTCGATCGACCAGCCACCACTGAACGGTGCCGAACAGCATCTGCAACGCCGCCCGCACCAGCGCCCGTTCTTCGATGTCCCACCGCATCTGGCAGCGCTCGCCGATCTCCGATAGATAAGCGCGGCCGTACTTCTCGGCGGTCTGGTGCTGCACCATCGCCTGGCCCGCGGAAGCAGATTCGACCGGCTGGCGCAACGAGAACAGCATCGACTCGATCATCAGCAGCCATCGATCGGGAAATTCGGCGGCCCGGCGCCAGACCGCGGTGAGCGCTTCGACCACCCCGGTGCGCAAGGCGTCTCGACCGGTTCCGAGGGTGCCCGTCGGGATCGAGCCGATCAGAGCTTCGAGCTGTTCGGTGATCACCTTCTCGATCATCGCCGCAACAAGTTGCTCTTTGTCGTCGAAGCAGTAATGCACAACACCCAGTGAGACTTTCGCCTCCTCGGCAACCCCACGCACGGTCACCGCGCCCATCCCGCCGCGATCGGCCAGGGCCAGCGCGCACTCGACCAACTGCTTGCGCCGATCCTCGACGGAGAGCCGGCGCGTACCCCGAACGTCACTGCGCATGTCGCCCAGTACATCCCGATCCGCGCAGTGCCGTCAAACAACTCCACGTTCGCGCGGGCCGGCCTCGGCGGCTTCCACCGGTACTGCTGGGACCGAAACCGGCGCGAGGGGTGCCCTCATATGTCCGGGTCGGGCAAAGAACAGCGCGGCAACCACACCCACAACCGACGCCGCGCACGGGAGTAACAAGGTCTGCCCCATCGCGGTGGCAAAACCGTCAAGGATCTGTTCGGGTAGTTGTCCGCCCACCTGATCCATCGAGATTCCGTCGAATTGCGGCAGTTCGGCGTCCAGGCGGGTCTGGATCAAGGCTCCCACGGCCGCACTGCCGAGCACCGAACCGATGAGACGCGTGGTGTTGTAGACACCCGAGCCCGCTCCGGCACTGCTCATCGGAAGGTTCCGGGTCGCCGTAGCCGCCAACGGAGCCCAGATTCCGGAGCTCGCGATACCGATCAGTCCCACGGGAAGCAGTAGCTGCCAGATAGGTGTGGTCGGAGTTGTGATGACTGCCAGCCAGGCAATGGCGATCGTTTCCAGAAGGAACGCCGTGGCGATGATGTATCGAGGATGTATCCGGTCAACCTGCTGCCCCACGATCGGGGACAGGACACCGGCCAGGACGGCCATCGGAATTGTCACCACCGCCGACTGGGTCGGGCTCAGGCCGGCGCCAAGCTGCAAGTAGTACATCAGCGGGACTATCATGCCGGCGGTCGCGAATCCCATGGTGGCGATACCCAGGCTGGCCAACGAGAAGTTGCGGTCCCGGAAGAGATTCAGCGGGACCAGCGGCTGGGCACCGGGCCGGATCTGAACCAGCTTGTGCTGCCAGTAGACGAAGAGCGCCATCAACACGAGCCCGACAGCGATCAGGGTCCAGACCCAGCCGGCCCAGTTGTACTTCTCGCCGTCCTGGATCGCGAAAACGAGACAGGTCAGGCCGACACCACTCAAACCCACACCGATGAGATCGAAGTTGCGCTTGCTGGTCGAAACCGTGGGCACCAGCTTCCAGGCCAATGCCAACCCGATCACACCGACCGGCACGTTGACGAAGAAGATCCACTCCCAGCCCAGTCCGTCCACCAGGATGCCGCCGGCGAGGGGGCCGACGAGTGTCGCTACACCGGCGACCGTGCCCCACACACCCATTGCCGCGCCGCGTTTGTCGGCCGGGAACATCCTGGTGATCAGTGCCATGGTCTGCGGAGTGATCATGGCTGCCCCGACACCCTGGAGTCCGCGGGCGATGATCAGGATCTCGATCGACTGCGCCAGACCACACATCACACTGGCGACGGTGAAGACGATCAGACCGAGTTGATAGATGTTCTTGGGCCCGAATCGATCACCGAGCCGGCCGGCGAGGAGCATCGGCACCGCATAGGTGAGCAGATAGGCACTCGACACCCAGATGACGCCGTTGACGTCGGTGTCCAACGCCTGTTGGATGGCCGGCTGGGCAACGGCGACGATGGTCATGTCGACCAGGATCATGAAGAACCCGATGCACAACGCGCCCAGCGCCAACCACGGCCTGGTGGTGATCGGCGCACTGGGCGCGGCGGTCGGACTACTCACTTCACTACCTCGTTCTCTTCAGCGGGCAATCTGCCCGGTGTGACCGTGCGACCTGTCTGTGGGTCGATGTGTCTGAGTTCCATGTACTCGTCGAGCCACATCAGCTCGCCGGACGCGAGTCTGGTGCGCAACTGCTCCAGCCAGGTGATCTGGGCATCGAGGACCGCTCGCCGGCAGCCGGCGTCCAGCAAGAACATCTCCGGACATCCCTGCTCTATTGCGTCGGACATCGCCGTCCGGACCTCCGCCACCTCGGCACGCATGACCACGAGGCGTTCATCGAGCAGCGCCACGACCTCGTCACGGCCGAGAGTGTGGGCTTCGGCCAACGCGAGGTAGAGCGTGGGGTACTCGGCCGCCGGCGTCCGCAACATCGATGCCAGCGCATGTCCCAGTGCGTCGCGCCCGGAGTCGGTGATGGCGTAGACCGTCCGCTCCGGCCGATTCCCGTCGCGATGAATATCGTTGATACGCAATAGTTTTCGACTGCAGAGGCGGTCGACGGTGTGGTAGAGCGATCCGGGACGGAGTTTTGCGAACCGGTCTTCTTTGCGGGCGAGCAGTGTCTGGAACATCTCGTAGGGGTGCATCGGGCGTTCGCCGACGAGCCCGAGGACAAGGACGCCGAGCGGCGTCAAAGCAGTCGCCGCTCCCCCTGCACGCGCTGACATCGCATCCCCGATCTCTATTCGGTGCCGAATACTCGGTGTGGAATATACCGCGTGGAAGCAGCCCTGCCCAGTCCCTTTCAACGGCTACGCTGGATCACGATGCGTACTCAGGCCAGCAATACCGATGGTGATACGACCGATGGCGACCGGGCCGACGGCCCCGTGACCACCGGTCAGGAATTCGTGCGGGACACGAACTACATCGACAACCGGATCACCCGTGACGGGGCCGGCCCCTCAGGTGAGACATTCCCGGTGGAGGCCGGCCGCTATCGGCTCGTCGTCGCCCGCGCCTGCCCCTGGGCCAATCGCGCGATCATCGTGCGCCGGCTCCTCGGCCTCGAGGGCGCGTTGTCGATGGGTATGTGCGGACCCACCCACGACAGCGACAGCTGGACCTTCGATCTCGATCCCGGCGGCATCGACCCGGTACTGAAGATCCCCCGGCTGAAGGACGCCTACCTCACCCGCTATCCCGACTACCCGCGCGGGATCACGGTGCCGGCGATCGTCGACATCCCCACCGGCGCCGTCGTCACCAACGAGTACCGGCAGATGACCCTCGACTTCTCCACCGAATGGGTCGACTTCCATCGCGACGGCGCCCCCGACCTCTATCCCGAGAACCTGCGCACGGAGATCGACGGGATCATCGACGTCATCTTCACCGATGTGAACAACGGCGTGTACCGCTGTGGCTTCGCGGGCGACCAGAAGAGTTACGACTCCGCCTACGACCAGCTGTTCGCCCGGCTCGACGCGCTGTCGGACCGGTTGCGCGAGCAGCGATTCCTGGTCGGCGACACGATCACCGAAGCCGATGTCCGGTTGTTCACCACGCTCGTGCGTTTCGACGCGGTCTATCACGGGCACTTCAAATGCAATCGGACGAAGCTCACCGAGATGCCGGTGCTGTGGGCCTACGCGCGTGATCTGTTCCAGACCCCCGGATTCGGCGACACCATCGACTTCACCCAGATCAAGCAGCACTATTACATTGTCCACAGCGACATCAACCCCAGCCGGATCGTGCCCCGGGGGCCCGACCTGTCCGGATGGCGCAGTGCGCATCACCGAGAGCAACTCGGTGGACGCCCCTTCGGCGACGGCACCCCACCCGCGCCCCCACTCGACACCGAACTCGTTCCGGCCGGACAAGGAGCCTGACAGACGTGGCAAAGAAACAACTTTCGTCGATAGGAGCCGGCAACGTGGTCGGCGCGACCCGCAAAACCGAAGGCATGATCGACTCAGTGGTGGATCACGTCCAGCATCTGCAGGCGCCCGCGGTCACGAAATACATCCATCACCTCCGCCGCGAACACCCGCAGGATTCACCCGCACAACTCATCGAACGTCTCGAGCACCGCTTCCTGCTCGCGGTCACCGGTTCGGGCGGCGCTGTGGGTGCCGCGGCCGCGTTCCCCGGTATCGGGACGATGGTGTCGCTGGCCTCGCTGGGCGCCGAGACCGCATTCTTCATCGAGGCGTCGGCCCTGCTCTCCCTGGCCATCGCTGAGGTGCACGGAATTCCGATCACCGACCGGGAACGCCGCAAGGCATTGGTTCTGACCGTGGCACTGGGTGAAACCGGCCTGGCCATGGTCCGGGATTCACTCGGTGCCAAGTCGGGCACACTCGCCCGCGCGTTCGGCGGCTTCATCCCCGCACCGGTCCTGCGCACACTGAATCAGAAACTCGTCCGCACCTACTTCAAGAAGTATGCGCTGCAGAAGTTGCCGCTCGCGGCCGGCAAACTGCTGCCCGCCGGATTCGGCGCGGTCATCGGCGGCGTCGGCAACCGCGCGCTGGGCAAGATCATCATCAACAACTCCCGCCAGGTCTTCGGGCCGCCGCCACCGCTGTGGCCGGTTCGCGATCCCGGGGTCCCCTTCTACGCCGTGGGTGACCCCCACAGCGCCGTCGGCACATCTGCGATCACCGCCTCCGGCGATGGGGCCGAGCGCTAGTTGACCCGATCACACCCCGACACACCCAGCCCCGGCTGGATCCGACGCCTACTCCTCGAGTGTCGCCGCCACCCCCGGCTGGTGGCGATCACCCTGAGCGTCACCGCCCTGGCCGTATTGATCGACCTCTGCGTGCCGTTGCTGACCAAGGCGGCGATCGACGAGGCCACCGGCGTGGCCCATCACGGCTACTCGATCGGCGCGATCGCGCTCGTCATGGTGGTTTTGGCGGTCATGCGTTACGGATGCCAGTACGGGCGGCGCCTGACTGCCGGCCGGCTGTCGTTGACGGTGCAGAACTCGCTGCGACTGTCGATCCTGAACACCGTGCTCCGGACCGACGGCGCCGCACAGGACCAGATCCGTACCGGCCAGGTCGTGTCCCGGTCGATCACCGATCTGCAACTCGTACAGGGACTGCTCGCGATGGCGCCGCTGTCGCTGGGAGCTGCACTCCAGGTGGTCCTCGCCATCGGTGTGATGTTCTATCTGTCGCCGCCGCTGACCGCAGTTGCGTTGCTGGTGATCCCCGGCGTCGCGGTGATCGCCTTCAACAGCCGCAAGCGGATGTTCGCCGCCACCTGGTCCGCCCAGCAGTCCGCCGCTGATCTGGCACAGCATGTCGAGGAGACCGTCACCGGTGTCCGCGTGGTCAAGGGCTTCGGCCAGGAAGATCGTGCGGTCGACGAACTGGTCGGATACGGGCGGCGCCTGTACTCGCTGCGCCTGCGCGCCGGGAAGATCAACGCCCGGTTCGCGCCGTCGCTGGCTGCGGTGCCACAGCTCGGCCTGGTCGCGATCATCGCGCTCGGCGGCTATCTGACGATGACCGGATCGATCACCGTCGGAACCTTTCTGGCGTTTGCCACCTACGTCACGACCATGACCGGCCTGGCTCGGATCCTGACCTCCCTGATCGTCTCCGCGCAGCTCGCGCGGGCCGCCGTCGAGCGCGTGTACGGCGTGATCGACGAACCGGCCGATCCAGGACTGTCCGCCACCGGCCGGCTCCCCGACGGCGCACTCGGACTCGAGCTGCGCGACGTCACGTTCACCTACCCCGGCGCCGCCGAACCGGTGCTGCGCGATCTGGATCTGAGCATCGCCCCCGGTGAGGTCGTCGCGGTGGTCGGGGCACCGGGCTCCGGCAAATCGACGCTTGCGATGCTGGCCGACCGGTTCTACCGGCCAGACTCCGGTTCCGTGGAACTGACCAACCACACCGGTTCTGTCCCAAGACAATTCACCACTGCCTACGACGTCGACACGATCGCGGCCGAGGACTTGCGGGGCGCGGTCGGTGTGGTGTTCGACGAACCCTTCCTGTACTCGGACACCATCGCCGCGAACATCGCACCGAACGCTCACGTCGGCAAGTTCGACGAGGAGGGTGCGATCCCGGCCGGCATCGTCGACGCCGCATCGCAGGCGCAGGCATCCGGTTTCGTGGATGCGCTGGACGACGGCTTCCGGAGCATCGTCGGCGAACGCGGGCTGACACTCTCCGGAGGACAACGCCAGCGGATCGCCTTGGCACGGGCGCTGTACGCCGACCCCCGGGTACTGATCCTGGACGACGCCACCTCCGCGGTGGACGCCCAGACCGAGGCGAAGATCTTTGCCCACCTGCGCACGTCCACCCGCACCATGCTGTTGCTGGCACATCGCCGATCGACACTGTCACTGGCCGACCGGGTGGCGGTGCTCGACGGCGGCCGCATCATCGACATCGGAACCGACGCCGAGCTGACCATGCGGAGCCCTCAGTTCCGGGCACTGATGACCACTGAACTCGACGACCCAGACGACGAGTTCGCCGACGACAAATTGCCCGACGACATCGCCTCCGGCATCGCGGCGGACCCGACCGCACTGTGGCCGTCCGACGCACCCGACGCCGTCGAACCGACCCGTGCGGTGACCAACGCGATCGGCGGCCGGGGCCGCGGTGGTGGTGGCGGGATCGCGGGCGCGCTCGGTGCCATGCCGGCGACCCCTCAACTCCTCGAATCCGTGGCAGCACTGCCACCTGCGGACGAGTCGCCACCCGTGGACGACACCGACATCCGCAAGGACCGTCCGGACTTCTCGCTCCGTCAGTTGTTGCGGCCGGTGCGATGGCTCCTGGCCGCGGTGGTCGTCTGCATCTCGATCGACACGCTGGTCGGTCTGGCGTTCCCCACCATCGCCCGATTCGGTATCGACGGTGCCACCGACGACCAGTCGGGACACCTGTGGACGGCGACCGGCCTGGGCCTGGCTGCGGTCGCCGTCGGATTCGCCGCCGCCGCGGTGATGACTGTGGTCACCGCCCGCAGTGGCGAACGCGTGCTCTACGCACTGCGCGTCCGTAGCTACGCCCACCTGCAGCGACTCGGTCTCGACTACTACGAGCGGGAACTGTCCGGCCGGATCATGACACGGATGACCACCGACGTCGATGCCCTCTCCACGTTCCTGCAGACGGGGCTGTCGTCGGCGATCGTGAGCTCGCTGACGATCGTCGGGGTCGGGGTTGCGGTGGTGCTCACCGATCCTTCTCTCGGGCTGCTGATGCTGGTGGTCTTCCCGCCGATCATCATCGCGACGATCGTGTTCCGGCGGATTTCGTCGCGGGCCTATACGCGCTCGCGCGAGCTGATCAGCGAGGTCAACGCCGATTTCCAGGAGAACGTGGGCGGGGTCCGGACCACCCAGGCCTACCGGCACGACGGCTTCGCGATGGCGCGTTTCACCACGCGCGCCGCGGCGTATGTTCGCGCCCGCATGGTCTCCCAGCAGGCGATCTCGATCTACTTCCCGTTCATCACCCTGATGGCCGATCTGGCCACTGCCGGCATCATCGCGTTCGGCGCGCATCAGGTCGCCCGGGGTCAGATCAGCTCGGGCACCCTCGTTGCGTTTGTCCTCTACCTGGGCATGCTGTTCGGTCCCGTCCAACAGCTCTCGCAGGTGTTCGACGGCTACCAGCAGGCCCTGGTCGGACTCCGCCGGATCTCCGATCTGCTCGGCACCCGCAGCAGCGTCCAGTGTCCCGACAGCATCGACAACCCTGTCGGTTCGTCACCGGCCACCACACCACCTCCGGCCGACGGGTTCGAGGGACACGCACAGCTGGTCGGCGTGACATTCCGGTATTCCGGTGCCGCGCGCGACGCACTGTCGGGCGTCGATCTCGATCTGCCGGCCGGGACATCACTGGCCCTGGTCGGCGAGACCGGCGCCGGTAAATCGACGATCGTGAAACTACTGGCCCGGTTCTACGACCCCACCACGGGTTCGGTGCGGATGGACGGAACAGACATCCGCGGCTACCGGCTGGGCTACTACCGGTCCAGGCTCGGCGTGGTGCCGCAGGAACCGCACCTGTTCACCGGCACCGTCGCCGACAACATCGCCTATGGCCGGCCGGACGCCACCCACGAGGAGATCGCGGCCGCGGCGGCCGCGGTCGGAGCACTGCCCATGATCATCGGCCTCGACGGGGCGATGAATCACCCGATCGGCGAGCGCGGGAAGGGGCTCTCGTCAGGTCAGCGCCAGCTCATCGCTCTGGCCCGCGCCGAACTCGTCGACCCCGATCTGCTGCTGCTCGACGAGGCCACCGCCACCCTCGACCAATCGACAGAACGCCGGGTCCTGGCCGCCGGACGGCACCTCACGGGGTCGCGGACCTCGGTGATCGTCGCCCACCGCCTCGCCACGGCAGCCCGCGCCGACCGCATCGCAGTGGTGGCCGATGGCCAGATCGTCGAACTCGGAACACATCGGGATTTGCTGACGTTGAATGGTCGGTATCGGGCCCTGTGGGCCGCAGGTATCACACCGGACGAGTTCGAACAAAGTGACCCACGACACGAAGGCAGCCAACCGGCATAGCAGCGCCTTGCGGTGGGGTCTAACCTTGTTATCTGGGACTTCGCAAACGCACGTAGGTCGGAAACGCACGCCGACCAACCAATGAATTGAGGCGAGATACTGCCGTGAGCAGCAGTTCGATATCAGACTTCGGACAGAACGAGTGGCTGGTCGAGGAAATGTACCAGCGCTTCCAAAAAGACCCGAACTCGGTGGATCCGAGTTGGCATGAGTTCCTGACGAACTATGCCGCCGAGGCAAACGGGGCAAAGACATCCCCCGGCGGAGCAGCGAAGGCCACAACGTCCGCCGCCCCCGCCAACTCGCCCGACTCGAGCAAGCCGGCCGTGGATCCGACACCCGCCAGCAAGGCCGCGGCAGGCAAATCCGACACCAGTCGCGACGGATCCAACGCCACCACCGCGCCCCCGGCGAAGGCTGAGCCCGCCGCGGCAAAGGCAGACGCGCCCAAGGCTCCGGCCAAGGCGAAGTCGCCCGCGCCCACCAAGGACGCCCCCACCTCGAAGAAACCTGCCGCTGCCAAGAAGCCTGCCCCGGCTGCTGCCGGCGAGACTTCGACACAGGTGCTGCGCGGCGCGGCGGCCACGGTCGCCAAGAACATGTCGGCGTCGTTGCAGATCCCGACCGCCACCAGCGTGCGCGCGGTCCCGGCGAAGCTGATGATCGACAACCGGGTCGTGATCAACAACCACCTGGCCCGGACCCGCGGCGGCAAGATCTCATTCACCCACATCCTGGGCTACGCGATCGTGCAGGCCATCAAGGCGTTCCCGAACATGAACCGGCACTTCGACGAGGTGGACGGCAAGCCCAACATCGTCGAGCCCGCCAACACGAACCTCGGCCTGGCCATCGATCTTCCCGGTAAGGGAGGGTCTCGCATGCTTGTTGTTGCTGCCATCAAGCGCTGCGAGACCATGAACTTCGCCGAGTTCCATGCCGCCTACGAGGACATCGTGCGCCGCGCCCGCGAGGGCAAGCTCACCGGCGACGACTTCGCCGGAGTCACCATCTCGCTCACCAACCCCGGCACCATCGGCACCGTGCACTCGGTTCCCCGCCTGATGAAGGGGCAAGGCGCGATCGTCGGCGCCGGAGCCATGGAGTACCCCGCCGAGTTCCAGGGCGCCAGCGACGAGCGCATCGCGGAGATGGGCGTCGGCAAACTGATGACGCTGACATCCACCTACGATCACCGCATCATCCAGGGCGCCGAGTCAGGCGACTTCTTGCGCACGATCCACCAGTTGCTGCTGTCCGACGATTTCTTCGACGAGATCTTCACGACGCTCCACATCCCCTATGAGCCGATCCGCTGGCGCCGCGACATCTCCGAGGGTGAGGTCGACAAGAACGCCCGCGTGCTGGAACTGATTGCGGCATACCGTAATCGGGGTCACCTGATGGCCGACATCGATCCGTTGATGATCGATTCGGATGCGCGCTCGGCACACCCCGACCTCGACGTGCTGACGTACGGTCTGACCCTCTGGGATCTGGACCGCAGTTTCAAGGTCGGCGGGTTCCACGGCGAGAACAAGATGAAGCTCCGCGACATCCTGTCGGTGTTGCGTGACGCCTACTGCCGCCACGTGGGTGTGGAGTACACACACATCCTCGAGCCCGAACAGCAGCAGTGGCTCCAGGACCGGGTGGAGATCAAGCACGTCAAACCGCCTGTGGCAGAGCAGAAGTACATCCTGTCCAAGCTGAATGCGGCCGAGGCGTTCGAAACGTTCCTGCAGACCAAGTACGTCGGTCAGAAGCGCTTCTCGCTGGAAGGTGCCGAAGCCGTCATCCCGATGATGGACGGTGTCATCGACCAGAGCGCCGAGTACAGCCTCGACGAGGTCGTCATCGGCATGCCGCACCGCGGTCGCCTGAACGTGCTGGCCAACATCGTCGGCAAGCCGTACTCGAAGATCTTCACGGAGTTCGAGGGCAACCTGAACCCGTCGCAGGCGCATGGTTCCGGCGATGTGAAGTACCACCTCGGCGCCGAGGGCAAGTATTACCAGATGTTCGGTGACAACGAGATCAACGTCTCGCTGACCGCCAACCCGTCGCACCTCGAAGCCGTCGACCCGGTCCTCGAGGGCCTGGTCCGCGCCAAGCAGGATCTGCACAACAAGGGCGGAGAAGAAGCCTTCACCGTGCTGCCGCTGATGCTGCACGGCGACGCCGCCTTCGCCGGCCAGGGTGTGGTTGCCGAGACCCTCAACCTCGCGATGCTCCCCGGTTACCGCACCGGCGGCACCATCCACATCGTGGTCAACAACCAGGTCGGGTTCACCACCGCACCGGAGGCCTCGCGGTCGACGGAGTACTGCACCGATGTGGCAAAAATGATCGGGGCGCCGATCTTCCACGTCAACGGCGACGACCCCGAGGCCTGCGTCTGGGCTGCCAAACTGGCCGTCGACTACCGCCAGGCATTCAACAAAGACGTCATCATCGACCTCGTCTGCTACCGCCGTCGTGGCCACAACGAGGGTGACGATCCCTCGATGACCCAGCCGGCCATGTACGACGTCATCGACACCAAGCGCAGTGTTCGCAAGAGCTACACCGAAGCCCTCATCGGTCGCGGTGACATCTCGCTCAAGGAAGCCGAAGACGCTCTGCGCGACTACCAGGGTCAGTTGGAACGGGTCTTCAACGAGGTCCGCGAACTCGAGAAGTACCAGGCCGCACCGAGCCCGTCGGTCGAGTCCGACCAGACGCTCCCGGTGAAACTGGAGACCAGGGTCAGCAAGGAGACCGTCGAACGGATCGGCGATGCGTTCGCCAACGTGCCCGAGGGCTTCACCGTGCACCAGCGGGTTCAGCCGGTGCTCAAGAAGCGGCAGGACATGTCGCGCAACGGCAACATCGACTGGGCGTTCGGTGAACTACTCGCCTTCGGCTCGCTCGTCGAAGAGGGCCGTACCGTGCGATTGTCGGGGCAGGACTCGCGTCGCGGCACGTTCACCCAGCGCCACTCGGTGCTCATCGACAGGGAGACCGGCGACGAATACACCCCGCTGCGTTCGGTCGCCGACACCAACCCGGACAATCCCGGACAGTTCCTCGTCTACGACTCGGCACTGAGCGAGTACGCGGTTGTCGGGTTCGAGTACGGCTACTCCGTGGGCGACCCCGATGCATTGGTGTTGTGGGAAGCCCAGTTCGGCGACTTCGTCAACGGCGCGCAGTCCATCATCGACGAGTTCATCTCGTCGGGCGAGGCCAAGTGGGGACAGACCTCCGACGTGGTGCTGCTGCTCCCGCACGGTCACGAGGGCCAGGGCCCCGACCACACCTCGGGGCGCATCGAGCGGTTCCTGCAGCTGTGCGCCGAGGGTTCGATGACCGTCGCGCTCCCGTCGACTCCGGCGAGTTACTTCCACCTGTTGCGGCGTCACGTCCTCGACGGCATCAGCCGGCCGCTGGTCGTCTTCACACCGAAGTCGATGCTGCGCAACAAGGCTGCGGTGTCACCGGTCTCCGAGTTCACCGACGGCAAGTTCCGCTCGGTCATCGACGATCCGGCGTTCGACGGCGGCGGCGATCGCAGCAAGGTCGAGCGGGTGTTGCTGGTCTCGGGCAAGCTCTACTACGAGCTGGCCGCACGCAAGGCCAAGGACAACCGCGACGACATCGCGATCGTCCGCATCGAGCAGCTCTACCCGGTTCCGCACAAGCGCCTCAAGAACGCGCTCGAGCAGTACCCGAACATGAAAGAAGTGTTCTGGGTCCAGGAAGAGCCGAAGAACCAGGGTGCGTGGCCGTACTTCGGTCTGACTCTGCCCGAGATGCTGCCCGAGTACTTCAGCGGCTTGCGCCGGGTGTCGCGTCGCGCGATGTCGGCGCCGTCGTCGGGCTCGTCGAAGGTACATGCCGTCGAGCAGCAGGAGATCGTGGATACCGCGTTCGGCTGATCCCCACCCCGATAATGTGCCCTTTCGGCGATGCCCACCAGGGCTTTTGTTCGCCGGAAGGGCACATTTTCGGTTTGTGGAGTCAGTTGCCGACGGGCTTCACGCCCGAGGCCATGGTCGCGAGTAGTGGCAGGGATTGCGTGATCAGTTCGATGAGGGCTTCGCGGGTCACGCCGTTCTCATCGCGTAGCCAGCGCACGGTGACCTGCTCGCTGAAGGTGACCCATCCATGCACTGCCAGTTCGATGAGCGGTGTGCGCTGCAAATGCAATAGATCAGCCAGATTCAGAACCCGTTCGGCCATCACCGCACGGGTGTTGTCGGCCACTTTCCGCATCGCCGGATCAGAGGCGCCGACGCCCTGCAGGATCGCGAGATATGCCGAGCGGTTTGCCGAGACGTAGTCGATGAAGGCGGAAAGGGACGCCCGCGCGATCTCGAGGGGGTCCGACAGGCTCAGATCGGGTTCGGTGCATTCGAGCATCCGCTGACTCTGGGTGGTTGTCAGTGCCACCAGAAAGTCCTGTTTGGACTCGAAATAGTGGAACAGCAGGGCGCGCGATACCCCTGCGGCTTCTGCGACTTCCTCGACCGACACCTGGTCGAGGGCGCGGTCCTTGAGCATCTGCAATCCGTGCTCGATCAGCTGATCGCGACGGGCCTGCGGGCTCATTCGGGTACGGCGGGCGGTCGTCATGAGAACCCATCCTACTGACTTTCTGTCAATAAGCGGACACGAAGCGCAGCGGAGCTGGACCCCTTACTATTGACAGGGCGTCAGTAGTGGGTATGTTCGTACCCATGAACGTTGTAAAGATCGCCATCATCGGAGCAGGCTTCTCCGGACTCGGCGCAGCGATCAAGCTGCGGCAACAAGGTATCGATGACTTCGTGATCCTCGATCGCGGGGACACATTCGGCGGCACCTGGCGCGACAACACCTACCCCGGCGCCGCGTGCGATGTGCCCTCGCACCTCTACTCCTATTCGTTTGCACCCAACCCGACGTGGAGCCGCTCGTTCTCCCAGCAGCCCGAGATCCACCGCTACATCAACAAGGTCGCCGACCAACACGGCGTCGGGTCGAAGACACGGTGGAACACCGAGGTCACCGGCATCGTCTGGGACGAAGCCGACGGCCGGTGGATCATCACCACCTCCGCCGGCGAGTACCGGGCGGCCACGGTCATCGCCGGTGTCGGACCGCTCTGCGAACCCAAGCTCCCCGACATCAAGGGCATCGGGGACTTCGCCGGCGAGATCTTCCACTCGGCACAGTGGAACAGCGACTATGCGCTCGAGGGCAAGCGTGTCGCGGTCATCGGCACCGGAGCCTCGGCCATCCAGATCATCCCGGAACTGGCGAAGAAGGTCGGCCGCCTCGACGTGTACCAGCGCACCGCCCCGTGGGTCCTGCCGCGCGCCGATCGGCCGTACTCATCCACCGAGAACTGGGCGTTCAAGAACATTCCCGGCTTTCAGAAGGCGGCCCGGGCCGGAATCTACGCCTCCCACGAGCTGGTCTCCTTCGGACTGACGCATGCCCCCAACGTGCTCGCCCCCGCCAAGGTCATCGGCCGGCAGAACATCGCCCGCGGCATCTCCGATCCCAAGTTGCGCGCGAAGGTCACCCCGAACTGGAAGGTCGGCTGCAAGCGCATCCTGCTGTCGAACACGTACTACCCGGCCCTCGGACAGGCGAACGTCGATCTGATCACCGACCCGATCAGAGAGGTCACGTCCACCGGGATCATCACCGCCGACGGTGTTGCCCGTGACGTCGACGCGATTGTCGTCGCGACCGGATTCCATGTCACCGATTCCCCCACGTTTGAGCACATCATCGGCAAGGACGGCCGGAGCATGGCACAGGTCTGGGAGGCGACCGGGATGAACGCCTACAAGGGCACAACGGTGCACGGCTTCCCCAACCTGTTCCTGATGGTGGGACCATCGACCGGTCTCGGCCACACATCGATGGTCTACATGATCGAATCGCAATTGAACTACCTCGTCGACTACCTCACATTGCAACGCAAGTACGACATCGCCCGGGTAGAGGTCCGCTCCGACGTGCAGCACGACTACAACGTGGGCATCCAGAAGAACCTCGAGTCGAGCGTGTGGGAGACCGGCGGTTGCGCCAGCTGGTACAAAGACGCATTCGGCAACATCACCACCCTGTGGCCCGGTTTCACCTTCAACTACCGCCGGATCACCCGTAAGTTCGACCTCGCCGCGTACGACACCTCCAGTGCCGCAGCCATCGGCGCGAGGAACAGCACCCAGACCGTAACCTCTCAACCCGCAACAGAAACGGTGACATCGTGAAGGATTTCAAAGGCAAAGTTGCCGTCGTGACCGGTGCCGGTTCGGGCATGGGCCGCGATCTGGCCCTGCAGCTCGCCGCCAAGGGCGCGCTGGTCGCGATCAGTGACGTCAACCCAGCCGGCCTCGACGAGACCGAGCGTCTCCTGAAGGCACAAGGAGCGCAGGTTCATTCGCAGCTTCTCAATGTCGCCGAACGCGAGGCCGTCCTCGAGTACGCCGACGCGGTGGCAACACACTTCGGCAAGGTCAATCTGGTGATCAACAACGCCGGTATCGCCCATCACGGCGAAGTGGAGATCACCGAGTTCAAGCAGTACGAACGCGTGATGGACGTCGATTTCTGGGGTGTTGTCAACGGCACCAAGGCTTTTCTCCCCCATCTGATCGCCTCCGGCGACGGTCACATCGTGAACACCTCGTCGCTGTTCGGGATCCTGGCGATGCCAGGTCAAAGTGCCTACAACGCCGCGAAGTTCGCGGTGCGTGGCTTCACCGAGTCGCTGTACCAGGAGATGAAACTCGCCGGGCATCCGGTGGCGGTCACCTGCGTCCATCCCGGTGGCATCAAGACCGCCATCGCCCGCAATTCCACTGTCTCCGATGGCCACAACCAGCAGTCGACCGCCGAGTTCTTCGACAGGAAACTGGCCAGGACCACCTCGCCTCGTGCTGCAGAGATCATCATCGAGGCCATCGAGAAGAATCGCCCGCGGGTGCTGGTCGGCGCCGACGCCAAGGTTCTCGACGTGCTGGTTCGTGCGGGCGGATCTCTGTACGAGGTGGTGATCGGCAAGTTCGGCGGCCGTTTCGCGCCGGCACCGGAGAAGACGCCCCACAACCCGTCGGCGGTTCTGTGATCCGTGCGATGACTTCCACTCTGACACTGTCGATCCCGCTCAGCGAGCGTTTGTTCAAGCCGGCGTTCCGTCTGGGCCTGAACTCCCGGCTGCCACCGGCGATGCAGCGTCGGCTGCTCGACGCGAGTGCTCTGCTGATTCCTCCGGTGGCCGACCGGGTGATCCGCCAGGTGAGTCTGGGAGGCCGCCCGGCCGAACGCGTCAGCGTCGGCCCGACCCAGCAGGGCCAGACGATCCTGTACCTCCACGGTGGCGGCTACGTCACCGGTTCTCCGAGGTCACATCGCGGTCTGACAACAAGTCTGGCGGCTGCCGCCGGGGCCGAACTCTACGTACTCGAATACCGTTTGGCACCGGAACATCCGTGCCCGGCCGCGGTCGACGACGCGGTCGCGGCCTTCCTGGAGCTGGTGACGCGGGGATATGATCCCGAATCGATTGCTATCGCCGGCGACTCGGCCGGTGGCGGCCTGACCGTCGCGACCACCCGAGTGCTGATCGACGACCACGGCCTGCGCCCCGCCGCCCTCGGACTCATCTCTCCGTGGGTTGATCCCGCGGTACGGCAGGTCGACAACGGCACCGACATCGTGGTGAACGCCGCCTGGGCCGCCCAGAGCGCCGATATGTACCTCGGTGACGGAGATCCCGACGATGCGCGGTACGCACCCGGGCGCGGCGACCTCACCGGGCTGCCGCCAACCCTGGTCCAGGTCGGCCGGCCGGAGATGTTGTGGCAGCAGGCCACGGAGTTCGCGACCAAACTCGAGGCCGCCGGAGTCGACGTCACGCTCGGCGACCTCGGACGGCTCTGGCATGTCGGACACGTGGCGGCACCGTTGATGCCCGCTGCCGCCGCAGCGGTCGAGGAACTCGGCGACCACCTGGCCAGGCACCTGATCCGGACCAGCACCGCCTCGACCGCCTAGCCATCGGGCTCCCGGCCGGGTTCGCCCGGCCAGATTCGCACAGCCAGGTTCAGCCGGAGTGTTCGGCCAACCAGCGACCGGCCACCGCCGAGACCTCAGCGCCGCCGTCGACCTCTGCCGCCATCGTGGTGAGGTCGGCGGTGGTCAAGTCTCCGGCGACCTTGTTCATCGCCCGGAACAGGTTGCGGTCCAACGCCGCGGTGCGGTAGACGGGCACCAGGTCCTGAGCCCTGAGGGCATCGTCCGAATCGGTCAGGGCCTGCAGTCCGGAATCGTCGCCGACCACACCGAGTGCCGAGAAGAGTCCGGCAGCCCGGCCGGCGGCCACCTCCGCGATGGCCTCGTCGGCCGAGAGCACCACCGGTGGCGCGAAAGCGCAACCGGCACCGCTCAACTCGGACACTGTCACGGGGTCCGGTTCCGCGACGGTCACCAGCGGCAGCCCGGCCGGGAGCCGGGCACAGTCGGCGAGCTCGTCGGCGTCGGCCGCCGTCGCCACGCCCGCCGAGACATACACCAATTGTCTGTTCTGTACCGATGTCGCATCACCCACCGAGACACCCTGCGGCAGAGCTTGATTCAATTCGCCGTAGACTTCATCGGAACTTCGTCCGGAGGCATCGGGGTTGAGTTGCCCTAGCAACTCCCCCGACCAGGCCGGCATCAGGTCGACCGAACGATCGTCCATCCCGGCCAGCAGCTGACCGTAGTCGCCGACCGGATGATCATCGGACACATCGGCACCGGCGTCACGCAGCGCACCGGCGTAGATCGCCGTGACGACACGACTCGGGGTGTCCGCCGTCGATGCGGTCACCAGGGGCTGTGCCGCCGGACCGGGTTCAGAGCAACCCGCCAGCACCAGTGAACCGGCCAGCACCAACGCCGGCATGATCCACCGGTACCCGCGGGGTACGGACCTACTCACTCAGCGGCGACCCGAGCGACGGCCGCCGCGACCGCCGGGGCAACCCGGGGATCGAGCGGGCTGGGCACGATCATCTGTGCCGAGAGATCGTCGCCGAGGACCTCGACGATCGCGTCTGCGGCAGCGAGCTTCATCGCCTCGGTGATGCGTCGGGCACCGGCATCGAGCGCACCCCGGAACACACCGGGGAAAGCCAGGACGTTGTTGATCTGGTTGGGGTAATCGCTCCGGCCCGTGGCCACCACGGCCGCATACTTCGCCGCGACCTCGGGATGGACCTCCGGGTCCGGGTTCGAGAGCGCGAAGATGATCGCGTCGGGGTTCATGCTCGCCAGACCCGCTTCGGGCACGGTACCCGCGCTCACGCCCACGAAGACATCGGCGCCCACCAATGCATCCGACAACGATCCGGTGCGGTTGTCCGGGTTGGTGCGAGCGGCCAGTTCGGCCTTCACGTCGTTGAGGTCGGTGCGCCCGGCGTGCACGATGCCCTTGCTGTCGATCACCGTGACATCGGCGATGCCGTCGGCCAGCAGGATGTTCGTACACGCGACGCCGGCGGCACCGGCGCCGGAGATCACGACCTTCAGCCCGCCGCGGGGCTTGTCCAGCAGCTTGGTCGCGGCTTTCAGCGCGGCCAGCACCACGATGGCGGTGCCGTGCTGATCGTCGTGCATCACCGGACAGTCAAGGGCCTCGATCACCCGCTTCTCGATCTCGAAGCACCGCGGAGCGGAGATGTCCTCGAGATTCACCGCGCCGAACGAATGGCGCAGTCGAACCAGGGTCTCGACGATCTCGTCGGGATCCTGGGTGCTCAGCACCAGCGGGATCGAGTCGAGTCCGGCGAAGTTCTTGAACAGTGCCGACTTGCCCTCCATGACCGGGAGCGAGGCGCTCGGGCCGATGTCGCCGAGGCCGAGCACCGCGCTGCCGTCACTGACGACGGCCACCAACCGGCTGGTCCAGGTATACCGCCGTGCCAGGTCGGGTTCGGCGGCGATCGCACGGGACACCTCGGCGACGCCAGGGGTGTAAGCAATGGACAGTGCCTTCTTGGAGTCGAGTGGAGCAGTGATGCTCACCGACAGCTTCCCCCCTTCGTGGCCCGCAAAGATCTCCTCACTCGTGATCTCCAATGCTGCATTTACGTCGTTTACGGGCGCTTCGACGCCCCCATGCTCGGTCACGGCGACAACGCTACTTCAGATGGTCGAACTCACATCCCAAGACCTACAGATCGTGAGCAACAGGCAACAATTCACGGCGGCTCACATCACCAGCCCGCAACGACGACAACACACGGAAGCCTTGGTGAAGTGTGCCGCGGTCACGGCGACTACCAGACCCGCAATCCTCACCTTCAGTGTGATCCCTCCGATACCGGGGCGCTGATCAGCAGCGACAAGAGGTGGCGTCCCGAGGCATCACGCTGGCCGGAGCCGAGGCCCCATGCCTGATCGACCCGCGCGGCGTACAGTCTCCGATGGACCTGAACGGTCATCGACGCCCACAGGACAGGAGGCTGCAATGCCGCCGCGGCCACACCTTCGCCCAGGGCCGGTCGAGCCGAAAGCCACGGCGCCGGTTCCTATTCCCCCCTCAAGAGCGGTTGTCGACTGCGCCGTGTACGTCGACGGACACCGCCTACCGGGCATGCGCACGTTCTCCGGAGCCCTCAAGGAGGTCCGGACCACGGGCCAGGGCTACGTGTGGGTCGGCCTGCACGCTCCCGAAAACCGTCAGATGGAAGGCGTCGCAGAAGCTTTCGGCCTCCACGAGCTTGTCGTCGAGGACGCGGTGCTGGCCCATCAGCGACCCAAACTCGAGCAGTACGACAACATCTTGTTCCTGGTCCTCAAGACCGTGAAATATGTTGAACACGAAACACTTCAGGTCGCCAACGAGGTTGTGGAGACCGGCGAGATCATGGTGATCTCGGGTCTCGACTTCGTCATCACGGTCCGCCACGGCGATCACACCGGGCTCGCCGGGGTCCGCAAACACCTCGAGTCGCGGCCCGAACAACTCGCGCTCGGCCCGAGCGCCGTGATGCATGCGGTCGCCGACCACGTTGTCGACACCTACATCGATGTCACGGCGCGAGTCGAACTGGATGTGGACGCGGTGGAGCTGAACGTCTTCTCTCCGGGCCGGCGGGTGGACATCGAACCGGTGTACCTCCTCAAACGCGAGGTGATGGAGCTCCGACGGGCCGTCGCACCGCTCGATCTGGCCCTGCGTCGCCTCACCGGGTCCGAAGACAAGCTCGTTCCGAAGGAAGTGCGTCGGTACTTCCGCGACGTCCAGGACCATCACAGCAGCGTCAATGAACGGATCACCACCTACGACGAGGTCCTGACCTCCCTGATCGATGCCGCCCTCGCCAAGGTCGGCATCCAGCAGAACACCGACATGCGAAAGATCTCCGCGTGGGTTGCCATCGCATCGGTGCCGACCATGGTCGCCGGCATCTACGGGATGAACTTCGAGCACATGCCGGAGTTGACGTGGAAGTACAGCTACTACGTGATACTCGTCTGCCTGGTCGGGGTCTGCACGGCCCTGTGGCGAACGTTCCGCCGAAATCATTGGCTCTGAACGCTTTTCAGCCCGATCAGGGAGACGTCAGGCTCACGGATCCGTCATCGAGTCCGGCAACGCAGCGCAGCTGGGCCAGAAACGATTCCCCGTTGTCGTCCTCGGGAAAAAGGTAGTGGCAGACCGCAATACGGGCGATCGCTCCGGCGATCGTGCGACCGGCTTCGCCACCGAACTCCGGTTCGATCCATTGCTGCACAACGGGTAACACGCGTTCGATCTCACCCAGTTCGTGCTCGGGTTCGATGAGGATGAGATCACGCAGCGGATAGGAGTTGTGGGACTCGACCATGTACCGGAGCAGAGCTTCCAACCGCTGCCGACCACTGAGCCCCTCGACGGCCGCCGCGACCGCATCGCGCACGCGCTGCTCCTCGGAATGCCCGAGCGCGTCGAGAAGTACTTCCTTGGACGGGAAGTATCGGTACAGCGTGGGCCGGGAGACGCCGGCCGCAGTGGCCACCTCGGACAGGTTCAACCGGGTCGGACCCATTCTCGCCAGCACCGTCGCCGTCGCCCGGAGTATCCGCGTCCGGGTCGGGGCATCCCCTCGTTCTATCGCCACGAACACACACTTTACAACTTGGTCGAATTCTGTAACATTCTGGGCCATGTCACCCATATCCGGACCACACACACCGATGAAGTTCGGTTACTACACCCCCAACTTCGACTTCTGCGGCGACGTCCGGGTTCTTGCCGGCCTGGCCGCCGACGCCGAAGCAGCCGGATGGGACGGATTCTTCGTCTGGGACCACCTGCAGTTCACCGAGCCGGTGGTCGATCCCTGGATTGCGCTGGCCGCGATGGCATTACAGACCGAACGCATCCGGTTGGGCACACTCGTCACGCCGGTCCCCCGGCGCCATCTGGGCAAACTCGCGCGCGAGATCATCACCCTCGACCACGTCTCCGACGGTCGCCTGACCGTGGGTGTCGGCGCGGGGTATCCATACCTCCCCGACTACGCCGCTTTCGGTGACGGCGACGACCCCAGGCAACGAGCGACTGCGCTCGACGAGGCGCTGGGTGTCCTCGCCACACTCCTGCACGGACAACCGGTGAACCACCACGGCGAGCACTACGACATCGAATGTGCCGCGTTCACACCCACTGTCCAGCAACCCCGGGTCCCGATCTGGGTGGCCGCGTCCTGGCCCGCACGCAACCCGTTGCGAAGGGCCGCACGGTGGGACGGCCTGGTGACCGCCGGGACCTATGGACTCGATGTGGCCCCCGACGATGTTCGCAGCGCGGTCGATTATGTGACCACGGTGCGCACCACCGATGAACCCTTCGATGTCATCAGATTCGGCACGACCGAGGGACCATCGGACACCGCGGTGGTCGACGCCTGCCGCGCCGCCGGCACAACCTGGTGGATCGAATCGAGCTTCACCGCGGGCGGCGATCTGGAGGCCACCCGGAAACGGATCACGCAGGGGCCGCCGAGAGTCTGACCGCTTCTGCCCTAGTCACCGGCGGGCCGTCATCTCCTCGGTGTACCAGCCGGTGTGGGGTCAGCCGATGGTGGCGCCCGCGCGGGTGGGGTCGCGGACGTCTATGCCCGCTTCGGCCCAGGCAGCGCGCAAGGCCTCGATGCCCTTCAATCGCACCCAGGCGGCCTCGTTGGCGGTGATCGGGATGGCCCGGAAGAACACCACGTCCTCCATGTCGCCGGACAAGGGGCATTGCTCGACGGTGTCGGCCTCCAGTACCACCGCGGTGCAGTTCGAGCCCTGCCAGAGCGGTTCACCCAGGTCGATCAAACCGTCCGCGGTTAGCACCAGACCCTCGACCGCGGGTGCCGCCGCGAGCATCGCGACGCTGCGGTGCAGACCCTGCAGCGGTGCCGAGGCGTACATCCGGATCACGATCTCGCCGCGCGGACCGACCGTGGGGTCGACCAGCATCTGATCGGGCTCACCCATCGGATGCCGGCTGCAACCGAGTGAGACATAGGTGACGTCGTCGCCACCGTGATCACCGTTGCCCCCGTTGCCCCCGTTGCCCCCGTTGCCCCCGATGAACCGCAGCACGTCAATCGATTCCAGACCCAGGAAGGTCACCGATGCGCGTTGGGGCTGCGAACCCTCGAATACCCGCTGGAGGTGCGCCGCCACCCGTTCGATCACCGACGATTCTGAATCACTCATTGCACCACCCAGTAAAACACCACCATCTCCCGTACCCCGACGACCCCACGGGGCTAGGGTCGGTGTGGTGGTACGTGTCCTCGCGGTCTCGGACGAAGTTGTCGACAGCCTCCAGCATGGGGTGGTCGACGAACTGGCCCCTGACCTCATCATCGGTGCCGGTGACCTGCCTTTCGAGTACCTCGAGAAGCTGATGATCCGCTTCGAGGCGCCCTGCGTGTTCGTACCGGGCAACCACGACCGCGACCTGTCCGGCTTCAAGCGCACCCGCCGCGGGTGGATGCAGGCCGGACTCCCCACAACCGATCCCGGACCGCAGGGGGCGGTGAACGCCGACGGCCGCATCGTGACTGTCGCCGGAGTCCGGGTCGCCGGGCTCGGCGGGTGCATCCGCTACAACAGCGGGCCCAACCAGTACCGGGAGGCCACCCAGCGTCAGCGCGCCAACCGGCTTGCGCTGCAACGCTTTCGTTATCGGCTGACACCCGGCGCCGGCGGGGTGGACATCCTCCTCACCCACAGCCCGGCCCGCGGCATCGGCGACGCCGAGGACGGTCCCCATCGCGGGTTCCGATGCTTCCTGCCGCTGATCTATCGCCTGCGCCCACAACTGATGGTGCACGGACACATTCACCCCCACGGGCAGCCCCCGATGGACCATACGATCCTGCACCGCAAACGCAGGCCCGGCGCGTCACTACGGTCGAGCACCATTTCGATGAACACGGTCGGCTACAGCGTGTTCGACATCGAACCCGGCAGTGGGCCGGTCGAGGTCCTACGGAGGCGACATGGCTCGTGACACCGGATTTCCCAGCGCCGACGCCGAGAACGACTTCAGCAGAGCGCGCCGGCGCGCCGAACTCGCCCGCCTGTCGGCCTGGCTGACCCGACAGCCCGCCGACGTAAACACTGTGCTGCCGTTCGACGAAGTGGTTGCCGCACTGGGCAAGACCGGGGAGAGTTTCCTCGGACTCGTGGTGGTCGACGTGTCGTCGATCGTCGGCAGTGTCGACCGCACCCGCGACTTCGACCGCTATTTCCGCCCGACATCCGCGCGTATCCGGGAACGATGGCAACGGCTCGCGACCGCTCAGCGACGCGGCGAATCGGTGCCACCGGTACAGCTGTTCCGGATCGGGGACATGCACTTTGTGAATGACGGCCACCATCGGGTGTCGATTGCCATCGCCCGGCGATTCACCAAGATCGACGCCTACGTCACCGAGATCCACACGCGGATCTCCCCCGAGGGCATCAATGCCCGATCTGATCTGGTCATGAAGGATCACCGCCGGCTGTTCGCGTCCCGCGTCCCGCTGGAAGGCAAACAACGCGAGGCGATCCGGTTCGAGGACCCTTTCGACTACGCCGAGCTCGCCGAGAACGTCGAAGCCTGGGGATTTCGGCTGAGCCAGGAAACCGGGACGTTCCTGAGCCGGGTCGAGGTCGCTCGCCGATGGTTCGGCGAGGAGTTCCTGCCCGTGGTCCGGATGGCCCGGCGGGCAGAGATCCTCCCCGATATCGAGAGCGACGCCGAACTCTACCTGTGGCTGGCCTGCGAACGTTATCGGCTGGTGCGCAGGCACATCTGGGATGAGGAGATCATCGATGAACTCCTCGTCCGCTCCCGGCGCCGGCGAAAGCTCCCCTGACTTCCCACCCCATCCGCTGAGCGTGCCTTTACGACCGTCGACCGGGCCTCTGTTACCGTCGAGCGGCCTCTTGAGCTGCCGACCGGGCCGTCACTGCTCGCAGAATATCCGGTTGTTGCGCTGGAGAACTCAACTATCCGCCGATGAACCCTGATAAGAGCACGTTCGCACTCGCCAAGAGCCCGGTCGACGCGTGGTAGGGCCCGGTCGACGGGGGGCGGGGTGAGGGGTTACAGGCTCAGGTTGGCGCCGCTGTCCTGGTCGAAGACAAGCACTTTCGACGTGTCGTAGAACAGTTCGGCCTGCTGGCCCTTGGCGATCGGCGACTCGGGGGAAAGTCTCGCGATCAGCTGACCGCTGCCCATCTCCTGACCGGCGTCGGCTGCAATCTCGGCGAGGGCTGCAGCCGAGGCCTGACCACCCTCCACGTTGAAGTACGCGAAGTTGTCCGAACCCATCGATTCGAGGACCGTGATCTTCGCGTTGAAGGTTGCACCCCGCGAACGTGTGGTCGTGTCAACCAGATTCACGTCCTCGAAATGTTCGGGCCGGATACCGATCAGCACCTCACCGTTGCTCTTCGCCTGTTTGGCATTCTCGATGACCTTGCCCATGTCGACGGGCACCACCTCACCGATGGCGGTCTCGATACCGTTCTGCGTCAACCGGCCCGGAAGGAAGTTCATCGCCGGTGATCCGATGAACCCGGCGACGAACAGGTTGGCCGGGGTGTTGTAGAGCTCCGCCGGCGTACCGACCTGCTGAACAAGTCCCGCACGCAGCACCACCACCCGGTCGCCGAGGGTCATCGCCTCGGTCTGGTCGTGGGTCACGTACACCGTCGTGGTGCCCAGACGCTGCTGCAGCACTGCGATCTCGGTACGCATCTGCACACGCAGTTTGGCATCGAGGTTCGACAGCGGCTCGTCCATCAGGAATGCCTTGGGAGACCGGACGATCGCGCGACCCATCGCGACCCGCTGGCGTTGACCCCCGGACAGGTTGGACGGTTTGCGGTCCAGATACTGTCCGAGGTCGAGGATTCGGGCGGCCTCGTCGACCTTGTCCGCGATCTCCTGCTTCGACAACTTCGCCAGCGTGAGCGGGAACGCGATGTTGTCCCGAACGGTCATGTGCGGGTACAGCGCATAGGACTGGAACACCATGGCGATGTCGCGGTCCTTGGGCGCCTTCTCATTGACCCGTTCGCCGGCGATCCGGAGCTCCCCCGAGGAGATGTCCTCCAGACCCGCAATCATGTTGAGGGTTGTCGACTTTCCGCATCCGGAAGGGCCGACCAGGATGATGAACTCGCCGTCGGCAATGTTGATGTTCACCTCGCTGACGGCCAGCGAACCGTCCGGGTACTTCTTGCTCACCTGGTCCAGAACGATCTCGGCCATTGGTTATCCCTTCACAGCGCCGGAGGTCAGACCGGCAACGATTCGACGTTGGAACAAAAGGACAAAGATGATGATCGGGATCGTGATGACCACGGCCGCAGCCGCAATCGATCCCGTGGGTTCCTCGAATTGGCTGCTGCCGGTGAAGTTGGCGATCGCCACCGGAGCGGTGATCGACCGTTCCGTCGACGTCAGCGAGATCGCCAGGAGCAGGTCGTTCCAGGCGAAGATGAACACGAGGATGGCCGCGGTGACGATGCCGGGCGCGGCCAGCGGCGCGATGACCTTACGGAACGCCTGCGCCGGAGTGGCGCCGTCCATCTTCGCGGCCTTCTCGAGCTCCCAAGGGATCTCCCGGAAGAACGCCGACAACGTGTAGATCGCCAGCGGCAACGCGAAAGTGATGTACGGCAGGATCAGCCCGGCCCAGGTGTCGAAGAGACCGAGGCGTCGTTCGATGTTGAACAACGGTGTCACCAGCGAGATCTGGGGAAACATCGCGATCAGGAGCGCTGCACCCACCAAAGCCTTCTTGCCCGGGAAGTCCAGACGCGCAATAGCATAGGCCGCCATCGTGCCCAGCAAGACGGCGATCACCGTGGTGATCAACCCGATTCCGATCGAATTGCGCAGCGCCGAGGTGAAGGCACTGGTCTCGAAGATGCTGGTGTAGTTGTCCCACGTCCATTCGGACGGGATGAAGTTTCCGTCCTTCACCGAACCCGGGGGTTTGAACGACAGGCTCATGATCCATAGCACCGGGATCAACGCGTAGAGCAACACGATCAGGTTGACAACAGACCACCCGATTCGACGTCCCATCAGATTATTCATCGGTGCCTACCGCCCCTCGTTGTCAGAGCCGGGGGCCGAGGCCCCGAACAACTTGATGAAGATGAACGCGATTAGTGCCACGCACAAGAAGATGACCACGCTGATGGCGGACCCGACGCCGAGATTGAAGGCCTTGAACAGGTTGTCGTAACCCAACATCGAGACCGAGTACGTGTTGTTGGCGCCTCGGGTCAGGATGTAGATGTTGTCGAACACGCGGAAGGCATCGAGCGTGCGGAACAACAGCGCCACCAGGATCGCGGGCTTCATGAGCGGCAGGATGATCCGCCACAGCCGGGTCCATGCACCGGCTCCGTCCATCTGCGCCGCTTTGAGGAGATCGTCGGGCACCAACGCCAGGCCGGCCAGGAGCAGCAACGCCATGAATGGTGTTGTCTTCCAGACCTCGGCGAGGATGATGATCGCCAGCGACGGCCACTGCTCGGTGAGTGGGGCGCTCCCCTCCGGCAGCAGGTTCGCCAGGTAGCCGGTGCCCGGTGTCCATGCGTAGTACCAGGAGAACGCCGCGACCACGGTCACGATGCCGTACGGGATCAGGACCACAGTGCGGATGACGCCCTTGGCAAAGAGCGTGCGGTGCATGACAAGTGCGATCGCCATACCGAGCACCAACTCGATGGCCACCGACACGACGGTGATGAACAGTGTGATTGCCAGGGCTGTCCACCAATAGCTGTCGGTCAGGACCGTGCCGTAGTTGGCGAACCAGATGAACTCGTCGTCGCCCGGAGCGGACAGGCTGGCCTTCTGCAGGCTCAACCAGAACGCGTACACGATCGGGTAGCCGGTGACCAGGATCATCATGATCACCGCGGGCGTGATCAGCCACAGACCGAGGCGCCGTTCGGCCCGTTTGCCTTCGCTCAGTGCGGGCTTCTTCTTGCTCGGAGCGGATTCCTTGTCCAGCGTTGCGGTCATGGGATCAGTCCCTCCCCTTGGATGGCCTTGTCGACCTGCTCGGCGAGTATGTCGACCATCGGTTCCGGATCCCAGGAACCGACCGGACTGAGCTTTGCTGTGATCAATGTCGAGATCGCCTGGTAATCGGGCGATGCCGGTCGCAACGCGGCCGAACCGGTCTCCAACTGGGCCTTGATGGCATCACCCATCGGGTAGGCGGCCTTGAAGTCCGGGTCTTCGTAGATCTTCGCGATCGTGGGAGGCGTACCACCGCTGATCGAGTACAGCTTCTGCGACTGCTCGTTGGTCAGGCACTCAGCGGCCTTGAACGCCAGGTCTTTCTGCTGCGAGGTGTCGGCGACCGCGATGTTGACGCCGCCGAGGGTCACCCGCGACGGCTGACCTTCCTGCACACCCGGGTACCGGCTGAAGTCGAACTTGGTCTGCACCACTTCGTTGACCGGCGCGAGATCCGCATCGGCGGGCGGATTGTCGGCATCGGCGAACATCGGACCGAACTGCTCGTTGACCTCCGAGAGGAATGCCACGTCACCGGCGGCCGAGTTCGACCGCATCGACGGGAACACAAACGGCCAGTTGACCTCGAAGGTGGCCTGACCGCTTTCCATCCCGAGGCGGGCGGACGATTCGTCACTGTTGGTGATCGAGGGATCGTGACCTGGCGCGGTCGCAACGGCCTTCAGCGTCTGCAAGGCCTTCAGCGTTGCCGCACGGTGTTCCGGCGTGTCGTTGAGCGTCTGCTTGTCGGGGTTCTCCGGGTCGAGCACCTGGCCGCCGGCACTGACGAGCACGGAGTTGAACCACACCATCAGGCCCTCGTACTGCTTGCCCTGCACCATGATGTAGCTCGGTCCGCCGGCTTTGCGGATCTCCTCGTTCTCGACCAGCATCTGGTCCCATGTGGCCGGTGGTGTGGTCCGGTTCAGATACTGCTGGAGCACGTCCTTCCGGTACCAGAGCAGCTGCGTGTTGGTCCAGGTCGGAATTGCGTAGAGCCGCTTTTCAGCGTCGTCGTCGGTCTTCCACAAGGCGGTTTCCGTGGGTCCACCGAGCGTGGTGTCCACGATCTTGGCGGCGAGATCGTCCGGCACCGGTTCCATCCAGCCGGCGTCGGCGAACTCCGCGGTCCACACGACGTCCATGCCCATCAGATCGAGGCCCTTGTCGTTGCCGGCAAGCCTGCGCGCCAACTGCAATCGCTGGTCGTCTGCGGCCTTCGGAAGGGCAAACGTCTTGATCTTGTATTCGCCGTTCGATTCAGCGGTGCACGTGTTCGCCGCTTCTTCGATGAACGAGGCGCCATCGGCGGGGGCGTAGATGTTGATCGTTCCGGCGGAATAGCCGGAACTGCACGCACTCACCACCGGGAGCGCCACAGCAATTGCAGCGCAGGACAATCCGAATTTCTTGAGACTGCCGTATTTCTTGGGTCCCGAATCCTGGGAACCCGCTCCATCAACGCCTGCGGACGATTTCGCGTCCGCTGGGCGATCGCCTTTGCGCTTCACGCAGCCTCCTCGATGCGTTGGAGGTGCGCGCGGTCTCACAAGCACGCACCTGAATGCCCGTCACTTACGTTATAGGCGCCAAATAGTGACGCGCAGCACAATTGACATAGTGGCACCAAGAAGTGACCAAGTGGCGCAGGCAACGCCGATCCAGGCGTGTCGCATCGAACCCGGGCGGATTGCTAGGGCTGAAGGCGGGTGAGCATGTCGCGCGCCCGTTCGGCGCTCTTCGGGTCGCAGAGCACGTCGTAGCGGCCCGCCACCAATTGCATCGTCGACGCGAAGTCCCGCTGACCCCTGGTGGCCGCATACGGGATCGACGTCGTCACGACCCCGAAGATGACACCGCCGACCAGTCCAATTATCAACGGCATCAACGGATCTTCGACAACGATTCCCACGAGCAGCCCGAAGAACAATCCCAGCCAGGCACCCGAGACGATGCCCCCGCCGATGACCTTGCCCCAGGTCAGCCGCCCGAGCACCCGTTCGACCTGCATGAGATCGACGCCGACGATCGTGACGTCCTGCACCTCGAAATGCTCGTCGGCGAGGAAGTCAACAGCGCGTTGGGCTTCCGCATACGTCGTGTACGAGCCGATCGGCCATCCTTTGGGTGGGGTCGGCAGTCCTGGTCGCGGGTTCGGTCGCATCGGATTGGTCATCGTCACCGTGTCCTTTGTGGAGAAACTGTTCGGGGTCGAGAGATGCCGGTCGGTCCGGGGGTGCCGTTCAGGACGTCACGGATGCGTCGGCCGGAGTCCGCGTCATGCCCGCGGCCCGCCCTTTCGCGGCGATCACCTCGGCCATCTTCCGGCTCGCCTCGTCGATCATCTCACCTTCGAAGCGCACCGCACCACGCTCGCCACCGGCAGCCGACGTCGCGTGCGCGTAGGCATCGAGGAGGTTCTCGGCGGTGTCGTAGTCCGACTGCCGAGGACTGAAGACCTCGTTGGCGATCTCGATCTGGCTCGGATGGACCACCCACTTGCCGTCGTAACCGAGGGCCGCCGAGGCCTCGGCCACCGCCCGGAAGCCTTGCGAGTCATCGATTTTCAGGTATGGCCCGTCGATGGCCCGCAAGCCGTGTGTGCGAGCCGCCACCAGGATGGTCATCAACACGTGGTGATGCGCGTCGCCGGTCACGTAGCCCTGCGGTTGCTCCCCAACAGCAAGGCCGCGCATACCCAGACTGGCCATCATGTCGGCAGGACCGAGCACCAGCGACCGCAGTCGCCCACTCGCCGAAGCGATTTCATTGATGGCGGCCAGACCCTGCGCGTTCTCGATCTGGGCCTGCACCCCGATCTGGCCCACCGGCAGTCCGACGTTGATCTCCAATTGCCGCAGCAACAGATCCAATGCGGTCACCTGGGCCGCCGATGTCACCTTCGGAAGCAGGATCGAATCCAGGTGCCCGCCGGCACCCCGGACCACCGTCACCACATCGTCGAGCGTCCACGGTGTTGTCCAGTCGTTGACCCGGACCACCCGAGCCTGTGCCGCCCAGTCCGGTGCCGCGAGTGCCGTCACCACCGCAGCCCGACCGGCCTCCTTCGCACCGGGCGCCACGGCGTCCTCGAGGTCGAGGAAGATCTCGTCGGCAGGCAGTCCACGAGCCTTCTCGAGCATCCGCGAGCTGCTGGCGGGTACGGCGAGAATGGACCGGCGGGCGGCGGCGTACATGTGACTCCTCGTGACGATGGTGTGCGTTCGACTTCTTCCATGTCTGATTCTGCCCGCACCGCAGATCTGGCGTAGACGTGGCCGTACGGACGGCGCTGCCCAGCGGGCCGAAGGTGCCCCACTACCCTTACAGCCATGGCAGCGGTGAGCAAGGCATTCGTGGCCAGGCTGGCCGGTCTGGCGGTGATCGGCCCGGACGGAGAATCCATCGGCCGGGTCCGGGACGTGGTGGTCTCGGTCAGATTCGGGACCGGTCAACCCCGAGTACTGGGTCTCGCCGTCGAATTGACCACCCGCCGCCGCATCTTCGTACCGATGCCACGTGTCACCGCCATCGAACCGAACTCCGTGACCCTCAACACCGGAACGGTGAGCCTGCGCCGGCTGAGCATCCGGCCGGGCGAAGCACTTGTCCTCGGCCAGATCGTCGAATCCCGTGTGCGCGTTAACGATCCGGACCTCCCGCACCTTCAGGGCGAGGATCTGACTGTTGTCGACATGGCGATCGAGCGACGCCGGACCCGGGACTGGGTGATCTCCCGCGTCGCGGTCCGGGGCGCCCGCACCCGCCTGGGCCGACGAGGTGAGACCCACGTGGTCGAGTGGAACCACGTGCTGGGCCTGACCCAGAGCGCCCTGGCATTGCCGGGACAGGGTGTGGCGCAGATCCTGTCGCAGTTCGAGGGCATGCGTGCCGCCGACGTCGCCAACGCGCTACGTGAACTGCCCGCCAAACGGCGCCTCGAGATCGCCTCGGCTCTCGACGACGAACGGCTGGCCGACGTGGTCCAGGAACTCCCCTCCGACGACCAGACCGACCTGCTCACCCACATGAAAGTCGAGCGGGCCGCCGACGTCCTCGAGGCCATGGACCCCGACGACGCGGCCGATCTTCTCGGCGACCTCCCCGACACCGAGGCCGAGGCCCTGCTGCAGTTGATGGACCCGCAGGAGTCCGAACCGGTCCGCCGGCTGATGCTGCACTCGCCCGACACCGCGGGCGGCATGATGACCACCGAACCGCTGGTGGTCACCGCGTCCACGACCATCTCCGAGGCACTTGCGCGAGCCCGCAATCCCGACCTCACCCCCGCTTCCGCCTCCCTGACGTTTGTGGTGCGCCCCCCGACGTCCACACCCACCGGGAAATACCTGGGGTGCGTCCACATCCAGGCGCTGCTGCGGGAACCGCCCGCCAACCTGGTCGGCGGGATCCTCGACGACCGGCTCCCCTGCCTGGGGTCCGAAGATTCCCTGGAGACCGTGACCCGGTATTTCGCCACTTACAACCTCGTCTGCGGGCCGGTTCTCGACGACGATGGGCATCTCATCGGCGCGGTCACCGTGGACGACCTCCTCGACCATCTCCTGCCCGAGGACTGGCGCGAGACCGAGGCCGATGACGACGACGATGACGGTGACGATGACGGTGACGATGACGACGCCCCAACCGAAGGGATGCGGTGATGACTCCGAATACGTCCGACGCCCGTCTGAAGGACCGCGCCGAGCGGCAGAGCGCGCGGTCCGCGCGCCGTCTGGACACCCCCGGGCAACGTCGTCGGTGGAACCTCAATCTCGATTCCGACGTGGTCGGTGTCTACAGCGAGCGGGTCGCCCGGTTCCTGGGCACCGGCCGATACCTGGCCATCCAGACGATCTTTGTCATCATCTGGATCTTCCTGAACCTCGCGGTCGTCGCCCTGCAATGGGATCCGTACCCGTTCATCTTGCTCAACCTGGCGTTTTCCACCCAGGCCGCGTATGCCGCGCCGTTGATCCTGCTGGCTCAGAACCGCCAGGAGAACCGCGACAAGGTCTCGCTCGAAGAGGACCGGATGCGTGCCGAACAGACCAAGGCCGACACCGAGTTCCTGGCCCGCGAGCTGGCCGCGGTCCGGCTCGCCGTCGGCGACACGGTCACCCGCGACTATCTGCGGCGCGAACTCGACGACCTGCTGACCGAGCTGTCCGAGCGGATCCTCGGCGATCAGGCCAAGAGCGGCGAGACCGGGAAACCGGGTGCCCCGCACGTCGATTGACAACCGGGCCCACGCAGTCGGCTGCAGGATCACCAATCATTGCATTTCTGTGACAAATCGATTTCTCCACGCACCCTGGCAACAGATATGTATCGTGGGTCACATTCACCCCGGGTCGATCCCGGGGTCGGGGAGATCAAACAGGAGCGGTATCGCGTGCGGTGGGGTCGAGTCCAATTGCTGACCGGTTGTGCGGTCATCGGTGTCGGGTTGCTGGCCGCCGTCACCTCGAGTGCACACATCGGCCCGGCGCCGGCACTGACCGCCAGCACCGAGGTCGATCTCACGACCGGCGCGTTGCTGTTGCCTGCAACGGCGCGTCCTGACCTCACCTTCACACCGCCGCCACCCCGCGAGGTCGCGACCGACCCGGTGGTCACGGCCGCAGAGCCCCAGCGGTTGCCCGCGGCCCTGCTCCCCGCCGGACCGCTCGGAATCCCGGGCATCGTTCTGCACGCCTACAAACTCGCCGAACAACGCATCGGCGCCGAGTCCCCGCAATGCAAGCTGCCCTGGTACCTGCTCGCCGGTATCGGCCGGATCGAATCGGGTCACGCCGGCGGCGGCAACGTAGACAGTTCCGGTACCACGCTGACGACGATTGCCGGTCCGGTGCTCGACGGCACGCTCGCCGGCAACGCCGTCATCACAGATACCGACGGCGGCCGCGTCGACGGGGACGCCAAACACGACCGCGCGATGGGCCCGATGCAGTTCATCCCGTCCACCTGGGCCGCGTGGGGTTCGGATGCCAACGGCGACGGAAACGCCAACCCGAACAACATCTTCGACGCCACCTACTCCGCCGGCAGGTATCTCTGTTCGGGAGTCGTCGACATCATGTCGGAGGAGACCAGGGTCGGCGCGGTGATGCGATACAACCACTCGGCGGAGTACGCGGCCAACGTGCTGTCGTGGGCCACCGGCTACGCCACCAACGCCGCACCCACCGACACCGGGCCGCTCCCGAACCCGACGTCGTCGAGTTCGAGTTCGAGCTCCTCGTCGTCGAGCAGCAGTACCAGTCCATCGGGCAGTTCGAGCAGCAGTTCCTCATCCAGCTCGTCGTCACCGGATCCCCAACCCTGCGTGATCGTCTGTCTGCCACCGGAAGTGCAGTCGCTGCTGCCGACCCTGCCGCCGCCCCCTTGATCCGGCACCGGCGACAGCCCATGGCGCGCTCGACCCCCTGCCGAAGTGGGCGACTTTCGGTGCGCGCGTAAACTGATCACCTGATGACACAAGCAACATTGCCGACCGAGTCAGCCATTCGCGCAGCTCTGGCCAAAGTGAACGACCCCGAGATCGGTAAACCCATCACCGACCTCGGCATGGTCAAGTCGATCTCCATCGCCGACGACGCGAGCGTGGCGATCGAGATCTACCTGACGACGGCTGCCTGTCCGCTGCGCACCGAGATCACGCAGCGCGTGAGCACGGCTGCTGCCGACGTCGCCGGAGTGGGCGCGATCTCCGTCGAACTCGACGTGATGAACGACGAGCAACGCACCGAACTGCGCAAGAGCCTGCGTGGCGACCGCGCCGAGCCGGTCATCCCGTTCGCGCAGCCCGGATCGCTGACGCGCGTCTACGCAGTCGCATCCGGTAAGGGCGGTGTCGGCAAATCCAGCATCACCGTCAACCTGGCGGCGGCTCTGGCCGAACGCGGGTTGAAGGTCGGGGTGCTCGACGCCGACATCTACGGTCACTCGGTACCCCGCATGCTGGGCAATGACGCCAAGCCCACGCAGGTCGAGAAGATGATCCTGCCGCCGATCAGCCACAACGTGAAGTTCATCTCGATCGCTCAGTTCACCAGCGGCAACACCCCGGTCGTCTGGCGTGGGCCGATGCTGCACCGCGCGTTGCAGCAGTTCCTGGCCGATGTGTTCTGGGGCGACCTGGACATCCTCCTGCTCGATCTGCCCCCTGGCACCGGCGACGTGGCGATCTCCGTGGCGCAGCTCATCCCGGGCGCCGAGATCCTGGTGGTCACCACACCGCAGCAGGCCGCCGCCGAAGTGGCCGAGCGCGCCGGGGCGATCGCTCTGCAGACCCGCCAGAAGATCATGGGCGTGGTCGAGAACATGTCGTGGATGGAACTTCCCGACGGAACCCGCATGGAACCGTTCGGTTCCGGTGGCGGCGCCAAGGTCTCCGAGCGGCTCACCATCGCCGTCGGCGCCGAGGTCCCGCTGCTGGGTCAGATTCCACTCGACCCGGCGCTGCGCGAAGGTGGCGACGAAGGTATGCCGCTGGTGCTCTCCGCGCCCGATTCCGCGGCCGGTGCCGCGCTGCGCCGGGTGGCCGATAAGCTCGCGGTCCGCAAACGCGGCCTGGCCGGCATGAACCTGGGTATCGACACCACCCGCAACGTCGGCAAGCCGCTGCTCTGATCGGCGTTTCCGGCAATCACCGGCGAAGCAACGCCTCGGTTCCGTCGATGATCCGGGCCAAGCCGAACTCAAACGACCGGGCGGAATCACCCATCGATTCGTAGGCCTGGCCCGCGGCCTGCCCGACCCGGTTGGAAATCGGGTAGTCGCCGCCGGCCATCAGGCGTCCCAACACGGGCGCGTTGATCTCCCACCACTGCAGATCAGTCATGCCCGAGTCGACACGGGCTCCGGCCGCTTCGATGGATGACCGGGCCGAACTCTCCGCGAATCCCGTGAGCACGGCGATCGTGTGATCCATCTCCAGGTCGTCGAGGCCCACGCCGTCGATCGCCTCGAGTTGCCATTCGTAGCGCTTCGACACGTTGGGCCCGATCCACGGCCTGGCCTTCTGGACGTGCAAAAGCCATGAGTGCCGGTGGTATTCGTCCCACAATTGCCGGGCCACCGCCGTCATCCGGTCCCGCAATCCGCCGGCGTGCTCGGGATGGTCGACCTCACCCGCGACCTCGTCGATCATCAGTCCCACGAGTTCGGATCTGCCCGGCACGTAGGTGTAGATCGACATCGCACCGAGCCCCAAGCGCTGGGCGACCTTGCGCATCGACAGCGCGGCCAGCCCCTCGGAATCGGCCAGCGAGATCGCCGCACCGACCACCTCGTCCACGCTGACCCTTTGTTTCGGGCCCCGGGAGCCCTGCGGATGCCCGACCTGGTGACGCCACAGCAACTCCAATGTCCGGTCGACCGGCGGCGGGCTCTGCGCATCATCCATGTGCACACATTATCCCGTGTGGTGTACGGCGAAGCCTCCCAACAATTCCGTACACCATACGATGTTAGGGGCATCGAGATGACAGCTCCGGCCATCTCGGCAGAGGGCTTACGCAAGCGGTACGGCGACGCCGATGCACTCGATGGATTCGACCTGGTTGTGGCGGCGAATCGATCGCTGTCGACGTATTCCGGCGGCATGCGACGACGGCTCGATCTTGCGGTCGGGCTGATCCTCGCCCCCACGGTGCTGTTTCTCGACGAGCCCACCACGGGTCTGGACCCCCGTGCCCGCGGCGATGTCTGGGACATCGTCCGAGGCATCGCGGCCGCCGGGACGACCGTCCTGCTCACCACCCAGTATCTGGACGAGGCCGACCAACTCGCATCCCGGATCTCCGTCATGGACCGCCGGTGGCCTCACGGCGCTCGTGCGCGCCCTCGACGCCGCCGACATCGTCCCCGACGACCTGATCCCGCGCCGGCCGTCCCTGGACGAGGTGTTCCTGCAACTCACAGATACCGGAGCCCGACCATGAACACCGATGCCCTGAACACCGTTGATCTGACCACCGCAGGAAAATCGAAACCATTGCGTAACAACAGCATTCGAGCGGGATTTATCATCACGCAGCGCGACCTGGCGCACTGGACCCGAGATCCCTGGACACCCGTCTTCGGCCTTCTGTTCTCGGTCACGTTGCTGCTGATCTTCGGTTATCTCTTCGGCGGGGCGATCGAGATCCCCGGCGTCGGCGAGTCCGATCGCGCGGACTACATCGACTATCTGGTACCCGGCATGCTGAGCCTCACGATGATGTTCGGCGTCGAGGCGACCACGGCAGCCATGGCAACCGATGCCAAACGCGGGATCACCGACCGATTCCGGTCGATGCCGATCCCCGCATCGGCGGTGTCGCTGGGCCGGGTCGGCGCCGACATGATCAATTCTGTGGTCGAACTCGGTGTCCTGATCATCGGCGGCCTGCTGATCGGGTGGACCATCGACTCCGATCCGCTGTCCGCGGTGCGGGACCTGTTCGGCAACCCCACCGGCGTCACCCAGGGACCGTTGGACAACTGGGCGCTGCTGCTGGCAATCGCCTGGCCGGCAGCCATCAGTCTGGTGTTCATGGTGCTTTCGGCACGCGTCTATCGCACCTTGCGGCGGTGATCGGAAGATCCGGGAGGCATCGCCTCAGGTGGCGTCCCAGCGATCGATACCGGTGACGCCGGTTGCCGACGAAGGGGCCGGTGGCACCGGGGTGCTCTTCGACAGCGACGGCGGCGCAGGTTTGTCGTTCACCGCAGCCGAGATCACCTTGGAATTCTCGTCGGTGGTCGGCAACGGCTGGGATACCGGCTTGATCTTGGTCTCGGAATCGAAGTTGCCCGAGAAGAACGAGTCGTCACCGTCCAGCAGATGCTTGGTGATGACCTTGCGAGGGCTCATCCCCCGCAATTCGTTGAGTTCGGCGAGTGGTTTACGCAGATCCTCGAAATCAGCGCCGAGGTCGTCCTTGAGCTGACTCGTGGCACCGGTGGCGTAATCCCGAACCTGCCGTACCGACTTCAACGTCCATTTGACCGCGTCGGGGAGCCGCTCGGGACCGAGGATCACCAGACCCGCGATCATCAAGATAACGATCTCGCCCCATCCGACGCTGCTGAACACCGCTCCAGATTACTGGTAAGTCGGCTGCTGTCGAATCGGGAACAGCGATCTCGCAGGAACCTCTCAGTCGGAGGCAGGGGTGACGGTGCCCTCGAATGTCCGGCCATCCCGCCAGTATTCGAACTTCACCGGCTTTCCGATCTCGGCCGTGCGGACAGCCACCGTCAATTCGTCCGCGTCATCGGTGACCCGGCCGTTGAACTTGGTGATCACGTCACCTTCGCGGATGCCTGCTTGCGCTGCCGGCGAACCCTCGACGACGTTGCGGATCTGTGCTCCCAGCACCTGGTCGTTGCGGACAGAACTGGCGTTCACGCCGATCTGGGCGTGAACCACCCGTCCATCCTTGATCAGGGACTGCGCGATCGGCAGGAATTCGTTGACCGGGATCGCGAACCCGAGGCCGATCGAACCGCCGTTCGGAGCCAGCCCGGCGGTGTTGATGCCGATGACTCGACCCTGGTCGTCGACCAGCGGACCACCCGAGTTGCCCGGGTTGATCGCGGCGTCGGTCTGGATTGCGTCGATGACCGCGTCCGTATCGGACGTCTCGTCCGGACGCAGCGGCACAGCACGGTCGATCGCGCTGACGATCCCGCTCGTGACGGTGCGATCAAGGCCCAGTGGCGCTCCGAATGCAACCACTTCTTCGCCGATCTGGAGCTTGTCCGAGTCGCCCAGTTGCGCGACGGTGAGATTGTCGACGTCGTCGACCTTCAGGACCGCCAGGTCGGTGCGGATGTCGCGACCCACTATGCGCGCCGGCACGCGGGTGCCGTCGGAGAAGACCACCTCGAGTTTGGCGCTGCTGTCGTTGGCCGCCATCGAGATCACGTGGTTGTTGGTGACGATGTAACCCTCTTGGTCGATGACCACACCCGATCCGGTGCCGCCACCATTGGGCAGGCGCACATCGACCATGACCACCGACTTCTCGACGGCCTTTGCGACACGGGCAACCTGACTGCGCGGTTCGGCCTCGTTGTCGTCGTCGCTGCCGGACAGACTCACGGTGTCCGAGTGCAGGGGTGAGGTGACTTCCGCGGTCACCCGGCCGATCAGTCCGCCGAGCACCCCGATCACCACCGCGATCACCGCCAGTACGGCCAGGGCCTGCCAGCTGACCTTGCGGTCGAAGAGCACTTCGCGAACGCCGAGCTTCGGGCCGGGTGTGGTGGGCGCGGCGGGCACCTCGGTGTCCACGGCCGGTGCACTCAGACTCGCCGCGGCATCGGGATCGCGCCAGGGGTCCTCGGGTGCGGGGGTTTGCTCGACGTCACCGGAACGTTCATCGGGGTCTCGTTGCAGGGTGTCCGCCGAGCCTTCGGGGCGGGAAAATGCTTCCCGCAACACCGGATCGGGATTCGACACCACCGGCTGCTGTGTCCGCGACGCCGCGGCGTCGGACGGCGCAAATGCACCATCGACACCGTCGGGGCGCCCGAATACTGCCGCGGTCTGCGGCGGTACAGGCGGGCGTGCATTGGGCCGCGGCCCCAGTCGTGGGGCCTCATCGAGCCGGCTCGGTGCGGTGGGAGGTGGTGCGCCGGGGCCGTACTTGTCAGTGTCGGTCACTGGCCCGCCCGGTCATCCGGTCTCATGAAAAACTCGAACCCCTCGTTCGCGGCTAGTCGGTCGCAGATCCACCGGCTCGGCCGATCAATCCTCACCGAGGCTACCTGCCTGCCCGTGCACGACCCGAGGCTGGCGGTCGTCAGCGGTTACGCCGGCGGTGGACCGGAAACCCGGGTGCACCGAGTAGCGGCTCTTCGGGTGAGACCTCTGCCGGATTACCCGCGGTGGCACGGAGGTCGATCTCTCTGGTGGGAATCTGGTTGAGCGCACCGAGCAGCCCTGCGGGCATCGCGATTGCACCGGAACGTCGCAGAGCCGCGCGCGCCGAGCTCTGCGCGTCGACCTCCGCGCGGCATTGCGCACACATCTCCAGATGCTGCGAGGCGCGCATGTAGGCATTCATTCGCAGTTCGCCGTCGACGTACGCGGCCACCGCTTCTGTGGCGAGGTGTTCGGTCGACAGGAATCGACGCCCGCCGGCACTGCCCGGCGCACGATAGTCCTTGTTTGCCGAGACCATCGACGACGCCGGGAACCAGCCCGGTGTCCGCCGCCGGTTTCGCATACCGGCCGGCCGATCATCGTTGCCTGGTTGTTCGGCGCCGTTCAATTCAGCGGGGCCGGAGTCTTCGGGGGTGCGTTCAGTCACCTCGTCCGCTCCTTCTCTCACGTGCCCGACGGGCTTAGGGGCTTATCGACAACTCGACTCGCCTCGACTCTACGGACTTCGCCGCAGGTTCGCCGCGTCCACGTCCAACAACACCAACGTGGGCACGGCCCGTCAGGTTCCCGGCGGCCGTCATCGCGTCCGGAGTCAGACAGTGGTGACAACCGAGAGTCAGAACTCGGGCGTCATCACCGATCGTCCGGAATGGTGACCGCTGGCCGCCAGATGACCGCGGATCGCCTGTCGCCCACGATGAATACGGCTGCGCACGGTTCCGAGTTTGACGCCCAGCGTGGCGGCGATCTCCTCGTACGACAAGCCTTCGATGTCACACAGGACGACCGCGGCACGAAACTCCGGCGCCAACGCATCCAGCGCCCGCTGCAGATCGGGGTCGAGGTTGGCGTCGTTGTAGATCTCTTCGGGATTCGGATCGCTGCCCGGCACCCGGTCGTAGTCCTCCGGGAGCGCTTCCATCCGGATCTTGTTCCGGCGGCGGACCATGTCGAGGAACAGGTTGGTGGTGATGCGGTGCAGCCAGCCTTCGAAGGTGCCGGCCTTGTAGCTCGAGAGCGACCGGAAGACACGGATGAAGGTCTCCTGTGTCAGGTCTTCGGCGTCGTGCTGGTTGCCCGAGAGCCGATAGGCGAGTCGGTAGACCCGATCAGCGTGTTCGCGGACCAGTTCATCCCAGGCGGGCATCAGGGCCGCGTCGCCGGTGGCGTCGAAACGAGCCGTCCCGACCTGCACTTCTGCAGAGGAATCGGTGGAATCGTCGGTGTCGAACACAGCAAGAGCCCGGTTACCGTCGTCGTCGCGGTTGGCCTCTGTCACGATCTGCTCAACTCTCCTCCCCAGGACCGGCGCATCGCTCCGGTCGTTTGGCACAGCACTACATCGTTTGGGGTTGGTCTTAGAAACCAACGCCGGAGCGTGCCCGGTTTGTTCCCTTCTGACCTTGTCCGACGGGGGTGTGGACTCACTATGAGCGGCCTGAGTGTTACCTGAGAGTCCGGACGGGTGGTGGCGGACTCGGATCCGCTGCTCAGCGCGCCTAGACGGCCGATTCCGCGTGCGGCGCTAACCTCAGTTCTGTGTCCGATGAGAGCCAGCACGTGAATCCCGCATCCTCGCCGCCTGTCATCGACCCTGCAGTGCTGAGCAGTTACGCCGAGGCGGCGATCGTCGAAGACGAAGCACTACGTCTGGCCCGCGAGCGGTCCGAC
>NZ_DATCVM010000188.1:0-14557 GCF_036566845.1 Williamsia sp. | reverse complement strand
CCGCCGTCACCTCCTGAGCCCCCGTCGCCCCAGGAAAAAAAGCTGTCGCCGCCCGACGATGACGTCCCTCGGCGCCGTCGCGGTCGGCTCGTCCCGTGCGAAGCCGAGACCGCTGCGCCGATGCACAGCCAGATGACGCCCACCACCACCGCCATGATCACCAATACGGTCATGACAACCCCTCCTTATCACCTTCTCTTGCTTGTTTGATTGCAAAAACTCTTGTCCTGGAACCGATTCCGAGGACAAACTCACGTCGACCGCGATGCCGGACCCAGGCCGCCCGGCGGGTGCCGTCGTAGACGTCCTCCACGGCGAGCCAGTCCCGGGTGCGCCGGTCGGTGTCGCTGCGAGCGGCCAGCCATCTGGTGAAGGCGGCGACGTCCTCGTGGGCGCACCCGCCGCGGGCCGCTGTCTGTTGTGCATAGCGCCGAAACCGGTCCCGCCACTGCGGGAGTTCGGCGAGTTGCGGTCCGGCCCGGCGCGCCGCCGACGCGCGTTTGTCGATGAGTATGTCGCTGGTGAGCGCAGACCCGATCGGATCGAAGCCACTCGGGACCCGTCCGGCCAACAGGTCGCCGACCACCTCGCGTTGGCGCGACGACAGAGCCGCTCGGGCCTCGTCAAGCGGGGATGGTGAAGGCATCGACCCGGCCTTCCTCGAGAACCCGGTTGATCACCCGCAGGTCGCCGAGTACCGCCGACTCGGTGACCGCGCCATCGCGTTCGAGCACGATGCCCGGTACCGGCAGGCCGCTACGGTGGCAACTCTCGATGAACGCCGAGAGCAGGCCGATCACGTCATCCACCATGTGGTCGTCATGCGTGTCGATGTACCTGTCGTCGCGGAAGCGGCCACCGGCGGTGTGCACATAAGCGATGGCCCCCAGCGGGAAACGGTCGAGTTGCTCGAAGGGATCGCCGCCAAGGGCAGTCGCGCTGGCAAACAGGTTCGCCACGTCGAGCACGAGTGACGCACCGGTCCGCCGCACGATGTCAGCGAGATACTCCGGCTCGTCGAACTCGTCTTCGGGCCAACTGATCAGAGCCGCGATGTTCTCCAGTGCGAGCGGCACACCCAGAACCTCCTGCGCCCGGGAGATGTTGTCGCACAGCACGGTCAGTGCGGCCCTCGTACGCGGCGGTGGCAGCAGATGACCGGCTTCGAGGAGGTCGCCGTGCAACGGGTCGGGAGTGTCGGCAGCGCGAACGAAGGCGATGTGTTCGCTGACCAGCGGCGCACCGAGTTCGCGGGCCAGATCACGCAGTCGGGCCAGCCGACCGCCATCGGGAAGGTCAGCGCCGGCGAGGCCGAGACCCACACCGTGCGGAATCACCACGACGCCCTGATCACGCAGGGCGAGCAGCGATTCGGGCAGGGCTCCGGGCGTGAGGTTCTCTGCGACGACCTCGGTGAAGCGGAGCGACCCGGACTCTGCGAGGTCGGTCAGTGTGGCGGCTATCGGGGCCCGCCAGGCAATCGAGGAACCGGCGATCTGTGTGGCCATGACCCCACCTCCCACTCGAAGGGAGTGGACAACGTTGGCCACTGTCAAATCCGTTGTACCGCTGACAATTTCGAAAGATCCATCAGCTGTTGACACAGCTTCTCCGAAAGTTGGCGTCCCGGGGTAACGGAATGGCCTCAGATGTGCAACAAATGGGAACTGCGCAGGTCAGACGGTCAGGCGCTTCGCCGCAGCGGCGATCCGTTCGTCGGTTGCGGTGAGCGCCAGCCGAACGTGGCGGGTTCCGCGGGGACCGTAGAAGTCACCCGGCGCCGCCAGGATGCCGCGATCGGCCAGCCAGTCGACGGTGGCGCGACTGTCTTCGTCGCGGGTGGCCCAGAGGTACAGGCCGGCCGCGGAATCGTCGATGCGCAACCCGGCGGCGAGTACGGCCGCGCGCAGGACCTCGCGTCGGGACCGGTAGCGCTCCCGCTGCTGCGCGGTGTGGGTGTCGTCGTCGAGTGCCGCCGCCATCGCACCCTGCACCGGGAACGGGACGATCAGACCCGCGTGCTTGCGGACCGCGAGCAGTTCGCTGATCAGAGCCGGATCACCGGCCAGGAAACCGGCCCGGTAGCTCGCCAGGTTCGAGGTCTTCGAGAGCGAATGCACGGCCAGCAACCCGGTGAAGTCACCGTCGGTGACCCGTGGATCGAGAATCGACACCGGCTCGTCGTCCCAGGCCAGACCGAGGTAGCACTCGTCGGAGACGACGATCGTGCCCCGCTCACGTGCCCACTGCACCACCTTGCGCAGGTGTTCGACGGGCAGCACCTTGCCGGTGGGGTTGGACGGCGAGTTCAGATAGATGAGCGCGGGCGAACTCGGCCCGAGCTGGGTCAGTGAATCGGCCCGCACCGGCCGGGCACCGGCCAGCAACGCACCGACCTCGTATGTCGGATAGGCGATCTCCGGGATGACCACGTCATCGCCGGCACCGATCCCGAGCGTCGCAGGCAAACCGGCGATGACTTCTTTGGTCCCGATCACCGGCAAGATCATCGAGTTGTCGAGGCCGGTGATCCCGTGGCGGCGCTCCAGCGACGTGCACGCGGCGGTCCGGACCATCGTGGTACCGATCGTGACCGGATACCCGGGGAAATCCGAGGATGCGTAGAGGGCATCACGGATCAGGGGGTCCACCGGATCGACCGGGGTACCCACCGAGAGGTCGACGATGCCGTCGGGATGCCGACCGGCACGCTCCTTGGCCTCGGCGAGCGTGTCCCAGGGAAACTCCGGCAACCGCGACGAGACGGGGGTCCGGCCACGCATCGACGTCATCCGACGATCATTCCTCGGTGTTCATGGGTGGCAGTGCCTTCACAAACGGAGAGTCGTACGCGACCTTGCCCAGTTTGCTGGCCCCACCCGGTGAACCCAGATCGTCGAAGAAGTCGACGTTGGCGTTCACATACGGTTCCCACTCGTCGGGCACATCGTCTTCGTAGAAGATCGCCTCGACCGGGCACACCGGCTCACAGGCACCACAGTCGACGCACTCGTCGGGCTGGATGTAGAGCATCCGTTCGCCCTCGTAGATGCAGTCGACGGGGCATTCCTCCACGCAGGCCTTGTCCAAGACGTCAACGCAAGGCTCAGCGATGATGTATGTCACCGACAACCCTCCTCATCAATTCAGTTTCGTTCGCGTGGGCTGTACGCGCTCAAAAGCGGGCATGCCTTCGACCGAGAAGACGTCGGCTACCCGCTTGTCGCTTTCCAGTATCCGCGTCACCGATTTCAAATCAAAACCGACCCCACCCCCTGTCCGCGAGTCGGGCGGCGCACGTCGCGCACAGTTCGCCGCAGGACGCGGGTTTCAAATCAATGAGCGCATAAATCTTTACCGGAACCAGGTCCGAAGGCACTGTGATCAATGTGACCGCGCGCCGAACTCTCCTCTGGAACCGAATGTGTTGTTGCTGACCGCAACCCTGCCCTCATTCGAACCTTCTCCAGGAGCCTGCACGCATGACCTCCACCTTGTCCCGACCGTCCGTGGCCGGAGTACCCAACCATCACCTCCCGACCCGACTTCGCCCCGCTGACCTGCTGCGATTGACAGATCAGGGCGCCTCCGACGTGATCGACGGCCGCTACGACCACCTGTTACCGCAGTACTGGGACTGCGAGAACCGGTGGTCCACCCGGCTGCACTACGACGACGACGTCGACGTTTGGCTGATCAGCTGGACCCCCGACGAGTCGACCGACCTCCACGACCACGCCGGATCCCTGGGTGCGCTGACGGTCCTCTCCGGCGCCCTGGCCGAATATCGCTGGACCGGGAGCCAACTGCGCGCCCGCACCCTCGACGAAGGCGATCAGGCCTCGTTCCCGCTCGGCTGGGTGCACGACGTGGTCCGCAGCCCCGGTGCCCCGGTCACCAGCGAACCCACCCTGAGCGTGCACGCCTACTCCCCGCCGCTGAGCGCGATGTCGTACTACGAGGTGACCGACGCACAGTCACTTCGCCGGACGAAGACCGTTCTCACCGACGGTGGTGCAGCATGAGTGTGGTGACCACCATCGACGACCTCCTCCTGCAAGCGCGCGCCGGACTCGACCGGATCAGCGCGCCGGATCTCCCGGCCAGGCTGGCCGACGGCGCACTGGTCGTCGACATCCGTCCGGCGGCGCAGCGCGCGCAAGAAGGTGAGTTCGACGGTGCGCTGGTGATCGAGCGCAACGTCCTCGAATGGCGACTCGACCCGGCCTCCGACGCACGGATCCCCGAAGCGGTCGATCACGACGTTCCCTGGGTTGTGATCTGTTCGCAGGGCTACACCTCCAGCCTGGCGGCGGCGTCACTGCAACTGCTCGGCCTGCACCGCGCCACCGACGTCGTCGGCGGCCACGAGGCGCTGATCGCCGCGGGTATCAGCGGCACCTCGCGCTAGCGGCAGAGGACCGCCGCCTCAAACAACCTCTCGGACAACCGCATTCGACGCGCGTCGAAGTGCATCGCTTTCGCCGATGTAGCCGGCGAGCGCGCCGACCAGGGGCAATCCGGTCAGCATCCGCCACGGTTGTTTCGAGGACGGCCGGCGCTCGAGATCGCCGAGAACCGCACGCGACCTCTCGATGCCCGACCACATCTCACTCACCAGTACGTCGGTGCCGTCGCCTGGCTCACCCGTGAGCAGTGCTCGCGCGTCCACCGTCCGGCGGCACAGAACCTCCGCCAGCAGGTCGGTCTGGCGGTATCGATCGTCGATGCCGTAGGCGCGGGCGACCGCACACAGCAGCAGCGCCTGGTTCCCGAAGCCCAAAACGGTCTGGACCGGCAGCCGATTCACCAACGGTCCGAAGACACCCGGGTAGGCGACACCGACGGTCGTGAGGGCACCGACCCTTCCGATCCACCAGTCGCGCCGCTGAGCCGGTGTCCACCCGGCCCACTTCGCGGTGCCGGGCAATCCGGTGGCGTCGGCCGCCCACACCAGCGAGCCGTCGACGGTGCCGAGGACCTTGGCGACAAGGGCTTCGTCCGCGCGATCGGACTGCTGATCCGAACCCCGGAATGTCCGGCCTTTGACACCGAAAGGGTCACTGTCGACCACATCGAGTACCAGATTCATCACCCCGGTCGACCGATGCAGCAGACCTGCAACGTCCTTGTCCGAGAGTGGCTTTGGGGACGGCAGCGGCAGTTTCATACAGTACGCAGACCTTCGTCGAGGGGTTCGAGGTCCTCGCCCGATTCGCTCCAAGGACGACCGGTGGGGATGACGTCGGCAGCCAGCCCCGTCTCGGGGTCGGCCAGCGCCCACACGTGGTCCATGATCCGCTCGTCGATCCAGGGAGAGCCCGCCAGAATGTACCGGGGCTGCGCCGCAACACGTTCGGTCAGGACATACCCGGTGTCGGCGGTGATCTGTGCCAGCGAATCCAGATTCGGCCAGGGCCGTTCGGGATTGACGTGGTCCGGCGTCAGCGGTGACACGCCACCCCAATCGTCCACGCCGGCACCGACCAGCGCGGCACATTCGGCCGGCGACACCAGATTCGGCGGTGCCTGGATCCGCATCCGCGGGCCCAAGATGATCCTGGCGACCGCGACGGCTGCGAGGAACTCATCGAACTCGGCATCGGCGACACCGCGCATCGCCGTGTCAGGCTTGGCCCGGAAGTTCTGCACGATCACTTCCTGGATGTTGCCGAACGCCTCCTGCACCTTGTGCAACTCGATCAGCGAATCGGCGCGCTCGGTGAGGTCCTCCCCGATGCCCACGAGGATTCCGGTGGTGAACGGCACCGAGAGCCGGCCCGCATCGATGAGTACCTGCTTACGGACCTCGGGATCCTTGTCAGGGCTGCCGTAGTGCGCATTGCCCTTGTCGGTGAAGAGCCGGCGTGCGGTGGTCTCGAGCATCATGCCCATCGACGGCGCCACGGGTTTGAGCCGGGCCATCTCGTCGACACTCATCACCCCGGGATTGAGGTGCGGCAGCAACCCCGTCTCCTCGAGGACCCGGATCGAGGCGGCCCGGACGTAGTCCAGCGTCGAGGAGTATCCGCGCTCGGTGAGCCATTGCCGGGCTTCGGGCCACCGCTCCTCCGGCCGGTCGCCGAGTGTGAACAAGGCCTCTTTGCATCCCATCTCGGCGCCGCTGCGGGCGATCTCGAGGACCTCCTCGATCTCGAGGTACATGCCGTGGCCGTCGCGGGCCAGTTTGCCCGGCACGGTCACAAACGTGCAGTAGTGGCACCGGTCGCGGCACAGCCTGGTCAGGGGGATGAACACCTTCCGCGAGTAGCTGATCTGCCGCTCGCGTCCCTCGGCGATCAGACCGGCGTCACGGATCCCGGCCGCTATCGCGCAGAGTTCGGTGAGTTCGTCTCCGCGCGCGGCGAGCAGGATGGCGGCCCGGTCGACATCGAGTTCGGTGCCCTCTTCCAGCTGGGAGAGGACCCGCCTGATCGTGTGCCGGGCGGGACGCGCCTCGGCGACGGCACCGGGACGTGGCGGCATCGCCGGATCGGGTAGCGGCGTCGGATCCGATGGCGTACCGAGGGCTTCGGGGATCTGCGAGGTCACTCCCTGATAATGCTGCATGGGTGGCAGATCATTCCCCCGACCCCGCCACCACCGGCTTTGCCGCACCCTTGGTGTCGGGCAGCCAGCCCGTGAACGCCACGAACACCGGTGCCACGAGCCCGAGGCCGAGGAGCAGGAAGACGGTCAGATCCTGGGGCACAACGATGTCACCGCCGGGCCCGCCCGCTGCGAGTACGAAGAACGCGATCATGAACGCGATCAGCGCACCGAATCGGGCAAAACCTTCGGAGAGGGTGGCGCTACACCACAGCAGGATGCAGTTCGCGATCGCCGCGAGCACTGCGCTGATCGGGAACGGCACCGAGCCGATGTGCAACGGCAGGAATGCCAGCGCCATGACGCCCACCAGAAAGCCGTCGAGCCACAGCAGACCCAACAGGGCCCAGCGCACCAGGGATCCGGGCATCAGAGACCGCCGAACAGGTCGGTTTCACGTCCGGACTCATCGGTCGGTCCCAGCTCTCCGGCGACCAGCATGAAGTGTTCCTCGGCAAAAATCGGCTGGATGATGTTGTTGGACAACGCGTATTCGGTGCCCGACGCGGACACGGTCACCTGTGTTGCGTGGGCGCTCAGCGCCCGCACCTTGCGATCGTAGACCCCCCGTACGTCGATCGCCGTGGTGATCTCGGCATCGGGATGACTGGGCAACTCTCCCGGTGTCGGCATGCGCCACTCCTTCGGGACCCGGCCCTGAGCGTCGGCGAGACCGGCCTCCAGCGCGGATTCCTCGGTGACGGTCCAGTAGAGCTTGGACACCGACCATCCATCAGCCCCGGCGGCGGCGAGTTCGATCGCGGCGTGAGCAATGGCATGGACCTGGATGTGGTCGGGATGGCCGTAGCTGCCGACGGGGTCGTAGCCGACCACCACCTGAGGGCGCAGTTCGCGGATCAGATCTGCCAGGATCCCGGCGGGCGTCTCGGCACCGGCGGCGATGAAGGCGCGCTCGTGATCGTTCGATTGTGCCCCCGACATCCCTGAATCCCGCCAGCGTCCGGCACCACCGAGGAACAGCGGTTCCACCGGGGCAAACGGATCGGGGCTCAGCTCGGCCAGCGCATCGGTCAGCTCCATGATCCGGTAGCCACCCAGCTGGTCGGCTCCGCCGTCGGCGACCAGGCCACTCCACCGGTCACCGATCACCTCACCCTCCTCACCGAGCGTGCACGTGACCACGGTGACTTCGGCGCCGGCGTCGAGGTATGTGGCGATGGTGCCGCCGGTGGTGATGGTCTCGTCGTCCGGATGGGCATGAACGAGCAACAGACGATTCATGGTTTACGGTTTCGCTTTCTCAGTTACCGGTCTGCTGGCGCCAGCCCGCGGAGTCACCGTAGATGCCGGTCTGCACCGGTCCGATGACCGGGGCGCCGGTGACCAAGGGAGAGACGGCGGTGGTCAGGACGTCCTGATACACCGGCAGATACACCGCACGCTCGTCGAGCAGGCGCTGCGCGGTACGCAGGTCCTCGGTCGGATCATCGGCAGAGATGGCCCGCGTCGCGATCGCCTGCAGCTCCGGGTCGCACAGGCCCGACACGTTGCTGGTGTAGCGAGGTTCGCTGCGCGACTCCTCGGTCTCCGACGACGGAGCCGTCGAGGAGGTGACCGATGGGTCCCCGGCGGCGCTGGTCGTCGTCGGAGCAGTCGAGTCCGGTACGGAACTCGACTCTGTGGATCCATCTTCTTCGGCACGCAGACACTCGGTGTTCGACGCGAGCACCGTGGCCGGTGATTCCCCGGCTCGGCTCCAGCCGACCACCAGGTCGACCTGCCGTCCGGTCAGGCCCGAGCTGTACAGGTCGGCCGTCGACAGGGCCACACTCGTGGCGCGGATCCCCGCACGGTTCAACTGGTCGACGATGTTGGCCGCCGCAGCGCCGGTCCGTAGATCTCCCTGGACCGACCCGACCCGGACCACCAGGGAGTCACCGTTCGGCTTCTCGACCGGTTGCGTCCCGGCGGGCAGCGTTGGCAGATCGCTCGGCGGGGTCGTCGACGTCTCGCCGGTGGTGCTCGTCGGCGTCGGCTCCACCGAGCTGGTACTCGGTTCACCGGACACCGTCGGCGGTTCGGGTGCCGGGATCACCGGGCCGCGCTGATATCCCGCTGCGCCCAGCCAGCCTTCGATCTCTTCGGGCGTGACCACCGGCCGCGGCACCGGGTAGTACCCCGGATCAGACGGCGCGTAGACGGAATTGGTGGCCGGGAGCACCTCGGTGTCGTCGGCGCCGGCGAAGGTCACGAGATTGGTGTCAAGGGTCGCCAGGACTGCGCGGCGAAGATCGATGTTCGACATCGACTCCGTCCGCGTGTTGACCGTGATGCCCAGGGTGCGGGACTGGGCGACCTTGCCGGTGAGGACTCCACCGATGCTTCCCAGCGTGGCGCCGAGCGCTTCACCGCCGCTGACCGACACGACCCGGGTGTCGCCGGATCGCATCGAATCCGCGAGTTGGCTGGTGGTCCCGGCGCGGCGCAGGGTCATCCGGTCGACGCCGGCCGGTGTGAGCCAGAACCGGTCGTTGCGGATGAGCCGGACTTCGTCCCTGCTGTGGTCGATTCCGCTGATGGTGAAAGGCCCCCCGGAGGCCGGGTAGCCGCTGTCCATACCGGTTTGGAATCCGCCGGGTGCGCCTTTGAGGACGTGCGAGGGCAGCAGGTCGTTGAACAGTTCCCGCCACGCCGGGAAGGGCGCCGCAAAGGTGGCCGTGACTTCTTTGCCGCCTGCGGAGCTGCGCACGTCGGTGATCATGCGGTAGCCCGCGGGCGCGGTGACGTTGGGCTGCCGCGACATCTGCTGCCAGAGGTAGATGAAATCCTCGGCGGTGATCGGCAATCCGTCCGACCACTGCGCGTCCTCATGGATCTTGTAGGTGACGGCGAACGGATCGGTGCCGGTGACCTCGGCGCTGGTCAGCAACGCCTCGTCGATCAACCACACGACCCGGCCGTCCGCGGCGACGGGGTGGAACGAACTCGGCAACGTCATCGCCGCCACCGCGGTGGTCACCGCCGACTGGTCGGCCGCCAGGTGGGGATTGAAGCCGTTGCCGATCGAGTCGGTGGCCACGTACAGCACCCGGCCCGACGGCTCGCTCGGCTCCGGCGGGACCGAGTTGGTCTGCTGCACCGGGGGCGGCGGGTCGGCGACGCATGCTGTCAGGAACAGCAGGCAGGACAGCGCGGTCGCGGCCATCGCAGTCGCAGTCGTCCGTCGTCTACCCAAAACCCGATTCCCCTGTCCGCCGGTCGACATCCGCAATCGGCGGTCGAGGAGTGACCGCCGATTGCGTCCTTTCTACCTTCTCAGTTTCACTTCTCAGCCCACGCTCTGGTTGCGGGCCTTCGTACGGGACCGCTCGCGGGCGCGGGTGTTCGAATCGAGGTTGACCTTGCGCACCCGGACCACCTCGGGGGTGACCTCGACGCACTCGTCGTCGGTACAGAACTCCATCGCCGCTTCGAGTTCGAGCTTGATCGGCTTGGCGAGCGTCTCCATCACGTCGGCGGAGGACTGACGCATGTTCGTCAGCTTCTTCTCCTTGGTGACGTTGATGTCGAGGTCTTCCATGCGCGGGTTGATACCCACGACCATGCCCTCGTAGGTGTCGGCGCCCGGCTCGACAAAGAAGGTTCCACGATCGGCGAGCTGGATCATCGCGAACGGGGTGACGGTTCCGGCGCGGTCGGAGACGAGCGAACCGGTGTGGCGGGCGCGGATCTCGCCGGCCCACGGGCCGTAACCGTCGAACACGGCGTTGGCGATACCGGTACCCCGGGTCTCGGTGAGGAAGTCGGTGCGGAAACCGATCAGGCCACGCGAGGGAACGATGAACTCCATCCGGACCCAGCCGCTGCCGTGGTTGGCCATGTCGCCCATGCGGCCCTTACGGGCGGCCAGCAGCTGCGTGACCGCACCGAGGTACTCCTCGGGGACGTCGATGGTGAGGTGCTCGAACGGCTCGTGCAGCTTGCCGTCGACCTGCTTGGTGACAACCTGCGGCTTGCCGACGGTCAGCTCGAAGCCTTCGCGGCGCATCTGCTCGACGAGGATGGCCAGCGCCAGCTCGCCACGACCCTGAACCTCCCAGGCGTCCGGACGACCGATGTCGAGGACGCGCAGGGAGACGTTGCCGATGAGTTCGCTGTCGAGGCGATCCTTGACCATGCGCGAGGTGAGCTTGTGGCCTTTGACCCGGCCGACCAGCGGCGAGGTGTTGGTGCCGATCGTCACCGAGATGGCGGGCTCGTCGACGGTGATCCGCGGCAGGGCCACCGGATGGTCGACGTCGGTGAGGGTGTCACCGATCATGATGTCGGTCATACCGGCGACGGCGACGATGTCACCGGCGACGGCGGTCTCTGCGGGTGTCCGTGCGACACCGACGGTGACCAGCAACTCGGTGATCTTGGCGCGCTCGGTGACGGGCTCGCCGTCGACCTCCCGCAACCAGGCCACGGTCTGGCCCTTCTTCAGGGTGCCTGCGTACAGGCGGACCAGCGCGAGGCGGCCGAGGAACGCCGAGGCGTCGAGGTTGGTGACGTGCGCCTGGAGCGGTGCGTCGAGGTCACCCTTGGGCGCGGGGACGTACGAGAGCAGCACGTCGAACAGTGCGTCGAGGTTCTCGGCGTCGGGGACCTGACCGTTTTCGGGGGCGGTGGTGCTGGCGACACCCGCGCGGCCCGATGCGTAGAGGACCGGCAGGTCGAGCGCGAGCTCGGCAGCAGCGGCGGCTTCGTCGTCGACGTCCGATGCGAGGTCGAGGAGCAGGTCGTGGCTCTCTTCGACAACCTCCGCGATGCGGGCGTCGGGACGGTCGGTCTTGTTGACCACGAGTATCACCGGCAGCGACGCGGCCAGGGCCTTGCGGAGCACGAAGCGGGTCTGCGGCAGCGGACCTTCCGACGCGTCGACCAGGAGCACAACGCCGTCGACCATCGACAGGCCGCGCTCGACCTCACCACCGAAGTCGGCGTGGCCGGGTGTGTCGATGACGTTGATGACAACCTCGGTGCCGTCGGGCTGACGACGGTGCACCGCGGTGTTCTTCGCGAGAATGGTGATGCCCTTCTCGCGTTCGAGGTCACCGGAGTCCATGACGCGGTCGACCAGTTCGGCGCGTTCCTCGAATACGCCCGATTGCCGCAGCATCGCATCAACCAGGGTTGTTTTCCCGTGGTCGACGTGCGCAACGATCGCAACGTTGCGGAAATTGGGGGCAGCAGTCACTGAAGTTCTCCGGACGTGAAGTGGGCATGTCAATACCGTCGAGCTAGGTGCTCAAACCAGTCAAGGGTACTCTCTCGGGCAATGAGAGCGGCATCACAATGCCCCTGCAGCGGAGAATTAAGGTGCTGCTAACCTAACTTTCAATCAAGACAGTCCTTGGAAAGGTGGGTACGTGGGCAAGAAGAAAGTGGCGGACATCTGCGAGATGAAGCCGAAGAAAAAGTGCTGCCGCAGTTCCACCCGATGCCTCCGCTGCCCCGTTGTCATCCACAAGATGCAGAAGTTCTCCGCGCAGGGCATGTCGAACAAAGAACTCACCAAGGCCCTCAAGAAGGTGCGCTCCCGCGCAGCCTGAACCACTGCCACACCGTCGATCGGGCCGATCGAACCGCCGAGCGAAACCGTCGATCGGGCCCTTGTAGCCGTCGACAGTGCCCTTGTTGCACGAACGAAAGCCTCATCGACACGCTCGGCGGAAACAAAGGCCCACCCGGCGGAAACAAAGGCACGCTCGGCGGCTGTAGGGGCACGCTCAGCGGTTCCCCGGTCAGGTCAGAAGCTCGACGAGATCATCGAGCCACACCGCGTCGGCCGGGACCAGTTCTCCGGCGTCGGCCATCCGACGCAGGCCTGCCGCGTCCACCCAGCGGACAGCGGCGTGTTCGTGCGGGTGGGGCTCTCCGCCGATCAAACGCGCGGCGATCGCGACCAGCGTCAGATCCGGACGCAGCGGTACCGGCTCCCCGACCTGATCGGCCACGCACACTGTGATCCCCAGTTCTTCGGCGAGTTCCCGCTCGAGCGCCCGCGCCCGGGTCTCCCCCACCTCGACCTTGCCGCCGGGCAACTCCCACAGCCCGGCCACGTCGACCGGGTACATGCGCTGAGCAAGCAGGAGCCGCCCGCCGGCGACCACCGCACCGGCGACGACCTCACGCATTGCGGCCCACTGTTCCCCTTGTGTCGAATCCTCTGTCGTTCGATGTCGTCGGCTCGCTTGATGACACATCGGCCCCCGAGATGATGGCCATCCGGTCGCGATCGAGCGTGATCGAGACCTCGTCACCCACCCGGAGCGACGGGTCACCGACGGCGTCCACCTCCACGTCCGCGACAGACAACCGAACGCGGGTTCCCTCGGGCAGCGACGCCACGTGCCGGACCACACCGGTGACACCACCGCCGCCCTCGGCGATCGCGGTCGCGATGACGGCTTCCGGGCGCAGCCCGATGCGAACCCCGCCGTCGGGCAGATCGACGCGAACCCGGCCGAGCGAGCTGTCGAGTACACCCGCGGAGATGGTCGCCGCGACGACCGTGGTGCAACCGATGAACTTCGCGATCCGCGCAGACCGCGGTGCGCGCCAAAGCTTTTCGGGATGATCGTCCTGGACGATGCGGCCGCCGTCCATCACCGCGATGCGATCGGCCATCATCGCCGCCTCGGAGTGGTCGTGGGTCACCACGATCGTCGGCGTACCGGTGGCCCCGATGATCTCGGCGATCTGCAGTGCGAGCCGGTCACGCAACTGCCGATCGAGGGCGGACAGCGGCTCATCGAGCAGGAGCAGCCGCGGCCGCGGGGCCAGCGCCCGGGCGAGTGCAACCCGTTGCTGCTGTCCGCCGGACAGCTCGGCCACTCTGCGTTTGCCGAGGCCGGGCAGATCGACCAGGTCGAGCAGGTCTGCCACCCGTTTGGCGATGTCGGGCTTGCTCCAGCGCCGGACCCGCAGTCCGTACGCGACGTTGTCGGCGATGCTGCGCCCCGGCAACAACTGGCCGTCCTGGAACACCACACCGAAGTCGCGGCGATGGGTGGGTATCGGGGCCAGATCGACTCCGTCGAACGTGATCGTGCCGGACGACAGCGGCTCCAGACCGGCGATGGCACGGATGAGTGTCGACTTGCCGCACCCCGACGGGCCGAGCAAGGCGGTGATCGTCGCGCCCCGGGTACCGATCGCCAGATCCAGATCGGAGATGACCGCCTCCGACCCGTAATTCACCGTCACCGAGGACAATTCGAGCACTAGAACTCACCTCCCTCATCCCGCCGGACAAGCTCGATCAGGGCCACCACCAGAGCGGTCACCACCAACATCATCACCGAACACGCCATCGCAGTGCCGAAGTTACCCGACCCCGGACGGGACAGGGCGGTGCCGATCAGGACCGGAACCGTGGTGGTGTCGGGCCGGGCCACGAAACTGGTCGCCCCGAACTCGCCGATCGCGATCACAAACGCGAAACCCGCTGCCGCACAGAGTGATCTCTTGATGATCGGGAGATCGACGGTCCACCAGACCCGCAACGGGCCGGCGCCCAGTGTCGACATCGCCTGCCTCAGGCGCGGGTCGACGAGACCCATGGCGGGTACGAGGATCCGGATCACGAGCGGGGTGGCGATCAGCGCCTGGACGGCGGGGACCACGGCCGGCGAGGTGGCGACCTCACGCGGCATCGAGCTCAGGATCACGAGATAGCCCAAGCCGACGGTCACCGCGCTGACCCCCAGCGGGAGCATCGCCACACCTGTGCCCACACCGGCGAACACCCCACTCGCCCGGGACAGCGCCAGCGCACCCAGCAGTCCCAGGACAAGCGCGATGAGGGTCGCCCAGGTGGCGCTGACAAGGGAGTACCGCATGGTCTCCCACGGGGTTTGGCCGTTGACCGGCTCGGCCAGCGCCCGGTAGCCGTCGAGGTTCCAGCTGCCGCCGACGGTGGGCCGCACCGACCGCCAGACCA
>NZ_DATCVM010000187.1:0-19445 GCF_036566845.1 Williamsia sp. | reverse complement strand
GCCGGCGGCGACCGGTGACTGGCATCCGGCGTCCGTCGAGGAGATCGCGGCCCGCTACGCCGATGAGATCCGCGCCGTCCGGCCCGATGGTCCGTACCGCTTGCTGGGATGGTCGCTCGGCGGCGTGATCGCACACGCGGTCGCGGCCCGCCTGCAGCGCGACGGGCACGAGGTCGAGATGCTCGTGATGTTCGACAGTTTCCCCGGGGAGTCGGCGAAAGCCCTTGGAGAGGAAGGTGTCGCGCCCAGTGAGATCGTCGCGGGGCTCGGCCTGCCCGCGGGGATGGGTGTCGATCCCGTACTCGATTCACCGGACATCGTGGCCGCCAGACTCCGTGAGACAGGTGGCCCGGCCTTCGCTGCGGTGACAAGCGAATGGCTCGAGAAGATGATTGCCACGGCCACCACGTCCATGACACTGATGCGTCGTTACGAACCGCCGACCATCGATGGTGATCTCCTCCTGTTCACCGCGGGGTCGGGCCGTGACGACGACACGGTGGCGCCTCGCGCCTGGCGAGCAGCGGTGTCGGGCGAGGTGATCCACCACAGCATCGAGGCCACGCACTGGGCGATGATGAACACCGGCGCGCTGTCAGAGGCGAGCCCGATGTTGACGGAGTTCCTCGCCCACAGGTCACGTAGTGTTGACCGGTGATGGCCGATTCGGTGAGCGTGATCCGAAGGCCGGGACCCTCACCGGGACCCGGTTGACCGCGGGATCCGAGATGACAACAAACAGCCAACATCACTCCTGGCATATCCAGAGTGGAAGGGAGCACCAACATGACCAACCCATTCGACGACGAGGACGGCCGTTTCTTCGTGCTCGTCAACGACGAGAACCAGCACTCGCTGTGGCCGACCTTCGCAGAGATCCCCGCCGGATGGACCAAGGTCTTCGGCGAGGACAGCCGGGCAGCATGTCTGGAATACGTCGAGACGAACTGGACCGACCTGCGTCCGGCGAGCCTGATCGCGGCGATGGAAGCCGACGAAGCCAACAAGTCCTGACGCTTTTTCGACAAGCTGTGAACGCCCCGAGCGGGCCGCGACGTCAATCGCGCGCCGCGGCCGCTCGGTGGTACCCGCGTAGCGCCGGATAGGCGAAGACGGCCAAGGCGCCGACCGCCCAGATCACGGTCTTGGTGAGACTTTCCGCCACCGGACCTCCCACCGCCAGAGCCCGCATGGTTTCGATGGCACACGTCATCGGCTGGTTCTCGACCAGCGGCTGCAGCACCTCCGGGTAGGCCTCCACCGGCGAGAAGCCCGAATTGAAGAACATCAGCAGACTGGTGCACAGGGACATGATGGGCACCAGGGGAGCGTTCGACGCCGACATCGCCACCGTGAGAACGATGGTCGAGTAGGCCGCGCCGTAGAGAAGCGCCACTGCGAATATGCCGATGGCGGGCAGCAATCCCTCATCGAAGCGCCAGCCGATGAGCATCCCGGCCGTTGTGATCACCAGTGTGCTGACGAGAATCCGCAGCATCTCCACGACGATCCGCGATGTCAGATCGGCGCCGCGATGAACCGGCATGACGTACAGCCGGGTCAGCAGCCCCGTGTGACGTTCACTGATCATTCGCGTCCCGACGGCCAGCGAGCCGAACATCGCCCCGACCAGTATCACCAGGGGAACTGTGCCGTACGCGCTGTTCTCTCCGGTGGCGCCACCGATCGCGTCGCCGAGAACCACCTTGAACATGATCATGCTCAGCAACGGGAACAGCAGGCTTTGCAGCAGCGTGAGGCGGTCCCGGGTGACAACCCGCAGTTGCCGTCCGCTGAGGATCTTCGTATGCGCGAGGTAGGCGCGAGCGCCCCGCTCGCTCGTCGGCCTGGCGGTCGGGAATCGTGTCGCGGCCTCGGTGGATCTCGTGAGGGTTGGGGCGGTCGGCTCCGGGGCCGAAGCTGAAGCCTGGACCTGAGTGTGCGCACGGACCTCCGCCTCGGCATGTGCTGCCGCGATCTGGCCGAGGTCCAGCCGGACGGTGGGGGCCTGCTGCATCGCCGGGGTGAGTTCCGGCGGATCGAGGGCCGACCGATCGGTGATCCGGGTCAGTGGGCGTCCCTGCCCACCGGATCCGTTTGCCGGTGCGCGCCGATCGGTGAGATGTTCGGCAGTCCAGTCGGCTGCCGCAGCTCCCGGGGAGAGCAATGTCCACGGTCCGACCAGGGTGTGAAAGGAGCCGGTGTCGTCGGCCCGTTCCAGCCCCTGCGGTCCGTGTCCGGATTGCTCGTCGGAGCGGGCGCGGCGCCTCCGCGGAGCCGTGCCGTCGGCATCGGTACGCCACCAGTGCTGTTGGGGGGCGCCGTCGTCGCCTCTGTGCCTGCTCATCCCCGACTGCTCCGGATGGTGACGAGGGTGACGGCGGCGATACCGGCCGCGGCGATGCCCGCGGCCCAGCAGAGGGACGGGAATGCCAGGTCCCAGGTGACCTCTCCGGCATCGAATCCGCGCATGAGTTCGGTGAACTGCGAGATCGGCTGATTGCGGGCGAACGGCTGGATCCAGTCGGGGAACCGTTCTTCCGGGATGAATCCGGTCGACAGCATGCCCAGGATCAGCTGGGGCAGGGCCAGGGCCTGGCTCGTTGCCGCCGGGTTCTTCGAGATGGCTCCGATGGTGTCGGCGCCGAACGCGAGAAGCAGCCCGACAACCATTGCCACGCCGATGAATCCGAGGAAGTCGACCACTCCGGAGGTCGGCCGCCAACCGATCACCAAACCAGAGATGATCGCCCACGTCAGCGAGACAACGAGCAGAACGACGTTCGAGGCCAGCCGGGCCAGCGGCGGGACCATCGCGTTGACCGGCATACTGCGCAGCCGGCTGGTCAGGCCGGTGCTGCTGTCCGTCGCCGCGCGCATCGCGGCCGACGTCGCCACGAATCCGGCCGACTGAAGGCAGATGACCGGCATCAGGAACTGTGCGTAGTCCATGCCGGGGTAGCCATCCATGATGGTCCGCAGCGGGATGTAGAAGCAGAGGGTCAGCAGGACCGGCGCGGTGATGGAGAGGAAGAACTCGCCGTGTCGCGTCATACCGATGATGGACCGGTGGGTCAGGGCCAGCCACTGGCGGCCGGGCCTGATCGTCGGCCGGCGACCACCGGCGGAGATCGCCGTCCGTGCGGAAATGGTCCGGTCGGGGCTCGTGACTGTCATACGGGCTCCGCGGCGCTCGCCGGGCCTTCCGTCAGTTTGAGGAACACGTCATCGAGAGACGGACGGCGCAGACCCACGTCGGTGAGTTCGAACCCGGCGCCGTCGGTGAGGCGCACCACCTCGACAAGCGTCTGTGTCGATTTCGCCGCGGGCAGGGTCAGCGAGTTCCGGGTCAGATCGATCCGGATCTGATCGGCCGGAACGAGTTCGGTCAACAGCACTTTGATCCGTGCGAGGTCGTCGGGATCGCTCGTGACAACCTCGCAGAAGGTTCCGCTGACCTGCTCCTTGAGTTCGGTGGCCGTACCCTCGGCGATCACGCGGCCCTTGTCGATCACGACGATGCGGTCGCTGAGCAGGTCCGCCTCCTCGAGATACTGCGTGGTCAGCACAGTGGTGATTCCCAGATCCCGCAGCGAGGTGACGATGTTCCACACGTCCTGTCGGCTGCGAGGGTCGAGTCCGGTGGTGGGTTCGTCGAGAAAGACGACCTCGGGCCGGACAACCAGACCGCAGGCGATGTCGATCCGCCGGCGCATTCCGCCCGAGAACTTCCCGACGCGTCGCGTGGCCGCCTCCACCAGGTCGAAGGCCTCCAGGAGTTCGGTGGCACGCTGCGCCGACTCGGACTTGCTCAGGCCCATCAGTTTGCCGAACAGCACCAGGTTCTCGCGTCCGGTCAGCGACTCGTCCAGGGCGGCGAACTGACCGGTCAACATGATCGAGGCGCGGACCGCGGCCCGTTCCCGCACGACGTCGTAGCCGGCGATGCGCGCGGTGCCCTCGTCCGGTGTGAGCAATGTCGCGAGCATGTTGACCGTGGTCGTCTTCCCGGCGCCGTTGGGTCCGAGAAGGCCGAGCACCGTGCCGGTCGGCACCTCGAAGCTGATCCCGTCGACGGCCGTGAAGTCGCCGAACCGCTTCACCAGACCGTCGGCCACCACGCTGTGCGACCGCGCATCCGGAGGCCCCTCGAACTCGCCTGATCGGCGCGCTCGGGCACCATCGCTGTGCCTTGCATGCATTGTTGATCCCGTCGTCGTTATGGTAATGCGGCGACGCGATCGCCCTTATCTTGTCTTTATCGAAAGTAGCGCAGAATCTGTCCGTAACGCCAAGCGGCTATGCGGCGATAGGCCCCACGGGAAATGCAATATTTCTATTTGATTGGGTAATGACTGGTTTAGCGACCTGAATGTGGGAGAATATCCCAGGTGGTCGCTCGCGCTTATCACAACGATAAGTCGGACTCGATGAGCAGGTCGCGAAAGGGCGGGCATTGTGGCAACGCAACTCCGAAGTGATGGCAAAGTGGCGAATGCCACAGTCGGCACCAAGGGCCTCCGGGACCGGCGTGAAGCCCGTCCGTTGGCCCAGCTGGTGACCGCCGCCGCGGATGCGCTGCCCGACCGGCCCGCAGTGGTCGGAAGCGACTTCGCGGTGACCTTCGCCGAACTGCGTGCGCGTGCCCATGGGGCGGCAACCGCGATGACCGGTTCCCCGCGCATCGACGACTCCGCGCTGACAGTCGCGGTGATGACAACCGTTCCGAGACTCGCCGCATCCGGGCCCAGTGCACTCGCCGAAGCCTTCGCGGCGATCCGGTTCCGTGCGCTCGTCGTTCTGTCGGAAGCCTGAGTCTCCAGGGATTCTGACCCTCGGCTCTCGCCCGTCTCGGCCGCCGGCTCCTAACCGCGCGACGGGGTGCGGGTGAACCTGCGCCGCCCACCCTGATTCGTCGGGTGATGTGAGTGGACAAGATCACCCCTGCCGTGGGCAATCCGGGCCGCCCGTCGGTGACGAATGCGTGCGAAGCGATATGTCTGTCGGCGGACTGTGTTGAACGTCGAGTCGCTGACCTGCGGTAACGCGATCAGATGTGACGCGTTCAATATTTCGGTGATGTAACGGGTTCGCCTGATGCCTTTTCTTCTGAAGCATGTCCTGTGACGATGGGCGGTGCAGGCCCTCTTCGAGTCAGCGGAGTATGCCCAGGTTTGGAGTGCACATGGCTACGTCAACAGCTCAGTCCCGCGCGCAATCGGCGAATTCGACCACTGGACCGGTCGAGTTGCCCGATGCGGTGGCCCGGATCGCCGCGGCGACCCCGGAACGCATCGTGGCGCGTTACCGCGACCGTGCCCTGAACTACCGTGACCTCGACGCCGCGATCAATTTGATGATGCCGGTGATCCGTGGTCAGCGGATGGACGATCGATCGGCGGTCGTCGCGGCGATCTTCGCGGGCCTGCCGGCGTTGGGTGGGGAGTCCGACCCGGTGGTCGTTGCCTCGGTTGTCGACGGGGCCGTGGGCACCATATCGACCGACATCATGGATCTACACGACGCCACCGCGCCGGCTGAGCCGCTGCGTGCCACCGGGACGAGTGAGATCGATCTCCGCGTCATCGCCAGCCGCCTGTCCGGCGCCTGACCGACTCCTGACCTTCTGTTCGCCGTGACGTCATCCGGCGCGTTCACATCGTCTCTGGCTGCCTCACAGCGCCGTTTCTGACTCCGCCCTGCTGGGCGTGCGCAACTGCGGGCCCGGCGAGTGAGCCCGCCTGCCCGATGGGGCCGGTCGTCTGGTCGTGACTTGTCCGCCGATATTTCCTGGGCTAACTATCCTTTCCTGATTACCTTATTAGTGTGGGAAATGACCTCTGATCAGGCGTGATATGTATTGCGCGGAGCTGATGGGAACTGGGGTCGGTTGAAGCATGTAGGCTGTCCTTTTTGTGTCCCGAGGCGAGCATGCACGTTCGAGTTAGGAGCGATAGCTTTTGAGTGCCGGTCGCTCCGACGAATCGCTGGATTTGCCTTTGGATTCATTTTTCGATATATCGGCCGCCCAGCGCGGGATATACTTCGCCCAGCAGGCTCTGGGTGCGATTCCGATGAATATCGCCCAGTACGTCGAATTGGTCGGGCACATTGATGCCGACCTCCTGAGCGAGGCGTCCCAGGTGGCTGGGCGTGAGATGGGATCGGCCTACCTGAGCCTGGTCGAGACCGATGCGCTACCGCTCCAGTACATCGACAACTCGATCGACGACGGCGTCGAGTTCGTGGACCTGTCGGGGGATCAGGATCCGCACTCCGCCGCGCAGCGATGGATGCGTGAGGACTACCGCAGACCGGTCGACCTGCTGGCCGACCGGCTGACGGTCAGCGCGTTGCTGCGCCTCGGCGAGGACCATTACTTCTGGTACGTCCGTACCCACCACATCGCGCTCGACGGGTTCGGCGCGATGAACACGGTCACGCGCATCGCGGAGGTGTACACGGCTCTGGTGGCCGGCCGCGAGCCGGCGCCGGTGAAGGCCGCCGCACTGCCGGCGATTGTCGCCGACGAACGCAAGTACCGGGACTCGGATCGTTTCGCCAAGGACCGCGAGTACTGGTCGGAGCGCACGGTCGACCTCCCTGGCCCGCTCTCGTTGTCCCAGCGTCGCGCCGGACCCGGCGACCATTCACAACTCGCCTCGGCCACGCTGCCCGACGACATCGCCGCGCACCTGGACGAGGCTGCGGGGGAGTCCGGCGGCAGCACTGCGCCGGCTGTGATCGCGGCCTTTGCGGCCTACCTCGCGCGGATGACCGACAGCGAGGACGTGGTGTTGAGCCTGCCCGTCTCGGGCCGCAACACCGCCAAACTCCGCCGCGCGGGCGGAATGGTCTCCAACATCGTGCCGTTGCGCCTGACGGTGGCGCCCGACACGACGATCAGCCGGCTCATCACCGATGTCCAGACCGAACTGACGGGTGCACTGCGGCGCCAGCTCTACCGGCACGAGGACATCCGCCGCGACATCGGTCAGGGCACCAGCCGCGACATCGGCCAGGGCGCCGGCCGGCGCGGCCTGTTCGGTCCGTCCGTGAACCTGATGATGTTCCATCCCGTCCTGGAACTCGGCGACGTGGTGGGGCACCTGCACGTTCTCACCACCGGTCCGGTCGAGGACCTGTCGATGAACCTGTATCCGGGCGTCTCGGGCTCGAACCTGCGGGTGGATTTCGAGGCGAACCCGCAGCTGTACACCGAAGCCGAACTCACCACGCACCACCAGCGGTTCACCGATTTTCTCGGCAGGCTGCTCGCGGCCGGTCCCGACACCCCGGTCGGGTCCCTCCCGCTGGGATCACCCGCCGAGTTGGCGGCGACCATGGTGCAACCGAACGACACCGAGCACCCGATCGATTCCGCCGACCTGATCCGGATGTGGGAACACCAGGTCGGGCAAACCCCGGAGGCAACGGCTTTTGTCGACGGACCCCGCCGGGTCTCGTTTGCCGAGTTCGACTCCTGGACCAACCGGCTCGCACGGCATCTCATCTCCGCCGGGGTCGGGCCCGACGTCACCGTCGGCGTGGCATTGCGGCGCAGCCTCGAACTCGTGGCATCTGTGTACGCGGTGCTCAAGGCCGGCGGCGCCTATGTGCCCATCGATCCGGACCATCCGCGCAGCCGGACCGCCGATGTCCTGCGGACCGCCGCGCCTCGCTGTGTCGTTGTGACCGGCGATGATCGCGCCGTGGTCGCGGACTCCGGTGCCGACCTGATCGACCTCGCCCGAATCGACCTCTCCGGGTACGCGGACGGACCGTTGACCGACGATGAACGCAGGCTGCGCCCGGACGGTCTGGCCTACGTTCTCTTCACCTCAGGTTCGACGGGAAAGCCCAAGGGCGTGGCGGTTCCACACCGCGCCGTGGCCAACCAGATGGCTTGGCTGGCCGGGCATTACGGGATCGGCCACGACGACGTCGTGCTGCAGAAGACTCCCACGACCTTCGACGTCTCGGTGTGGGAGCTGTTCGCGCCGACCGTGGGGGCGCGCCTGGTCATCGCGCGGCCCGACGGGCATCTGGACCCGGACTACCTGCTCGACGTGATCACCGCGGAGCAGATCACCGCCACGTCGTTCGTACCCTCTATGCTGCAGCTCTTCCTCGGCGAGAACGGTTCCGTCGACCCGGGCACGCTGCGTCTGCTGCTGGTGGCCGGTGAGGCGTTCGGCGAGCATCTGGCACGCCAGGCGGCCCGGGATCTTCCCGGCGTCCGGGTCGAAAATCTCTACGGCCCCACCGAGTTCACCGTTCACGCCACCTTCGCACCAACCGGACCGGACGTCGAACGAGGTGTCCCGATCGGCCGTCCGGTGTGGAACTGCCAGGCCTGGGTCCTCGACCGCCGGCTCCGGCCGTGTGTGGTCGGCGCGGTCGGCGAGCTCTACCTGTCGGGGGACCAGCTCACCCGCGGTTACCTCGGCCGAGCCGAGCTGACCGCCGAGCGATATGTGCCATCGGCCTACGGACCCGCGGGAACGCGGATGTACCGCACCGGCGATCTGGTCCGCTGGTCGGCCGACGGGTCCCTGGAGTACCTGGGACGCAGCGACTTCCAGGTGAAGGTCCGTGGGCTCCGGATCGAGCTCGGTGAGATCGAATCGGCGGTGCGTTCGGACACCGCGGTGCGCGAGGCAGTGGTGACCGTCCACGAGAGCGAACACGGTCAGCGCCTCGTGGTCTACGTCGTCGGCGCCGGTACCGAGGACTCCATCGACACCGCTGCCCTGATGACCACCGCGGCAGGCCTCGTCCCGGACTACATGCTGCCCGATGCGATCATCGAGCTCCCGCAGATGCCACTGGGTCCCAGCGGCAAGATCGATCGAAAGGCGTTGCCGACACCTGATTTCTCGGCCCGGACCACCGCATTCCGGCCACCGACGACAGATCGGGAACGGGCGTTGGCCGGCCTGGTCGGTGACCTGCTCGGACAGTCGGAGATCGGGCTCGACGATTCGTTCTTCGCGCTCGGCGGCGACAGCATCATGTCCATCCAGCTCGTCTCCCGGGCGCGGGCGATGGGACTGCACTTCACCGCCCGAGAGGTGTTCGAACACAACACCATCGGCGCCCTCGCCGCGGTCGCCAGAGACGAGGGTTCGGCGTCGGTTGTCAACGAATTGCCGGGCGGCGGCGTCGGAGAGTTGCCGCTCACCCCGATCATGTGGTGGATGGCGGACGAACCAGAGAACGTGCGAGCGTTCTCGCAGTCGGTGTTGGTCCCGGCCCCGGAACCCTTCTCCACCGAGCTACTCGACCGCACGCTGTCCGCAGTGGTGGCCCATCACGACATTTTGCGATCGCGACTGGTCGCCGATGGGGACGGAACGCTCCATCACATCGTCGACCCCGTCGCAGAGGCGAGATCCGTTCCGGTATCGGAGATCACCGTGGACTCCGGGCCCGGCGCGGCGGCATTCGACGAGGCCGTCGCCGCCGCTGCCCTCGATGCCACCGAGTCGCTGGACCCCGCATCCGGGCGGATCATCTCGGTCACGGTGGTGTCCGGGGCCTGGGCGTCCGACGTCGGTCATCGCCTGCTGATCGTGCTCCACCATCTCGCCGTCGACGGCGTCACCTGGCGAATCCTGTTGCCGGATCTGGCAACCGCGTGGGCGGCGGCCGCCGGCGGCGATCCGGTTGTGCTGGCCCCGACCGGTACCTCCATGCGTCGCTGGGCCCATCATCTGACCGAGCTCTCCACGCGGCCGGAACTCACCGACGAGCTCGACCACTGGCGTTCGGTGCTCGCCGCGATCGACGAGCCGGATCTGCGAATCGATCCCGAACGGGATCGGGTGGGTACACTGCGGCGCCGGCAGTTGACACTCCCCGCCGAGATCACCGATGCCTTGCTGACGCGGGTGCCGCAGGCATTCCACGGCGGCGTGAACGACGGGTTGCTCGCGGCTCTGGCGCTGGCTGCGACGTCCTGGTCGGACGAGCGGCGCGTGCGGTCGGGGGCGGGGAACGGTGCACCCCAACCGTCGGCGCGGTCGGTTGTGGTGGCGCTCGAAGGCCATGGCCGCGAGGAAGAGTTGCTCGCCGGATCCGATCTCTCACGAACCGCCGGCTGGTTCACGACCGCGTACCCGGTCCTTCTTCGCACGGAGGGCATCGATGTCGACGACGTGTTCGCCGGCGGGTCCGCGGCGGGCGATCTGCTCAAGTCGATCAAAGAACAGCTCGCGGCCGTACCCCGGCGCGGAGTCGGTTACGGACTGCTTCGGTACCTGAACGACGCGGGCGCTTCCGAGTTGTCGCAGTTCGCCGAGCCCGTCATCGGTTTCAACTACCTGGGACGGCTGTCGGGCACCGGGATGTCGGGTCCATGGATCCCGGACGGCGAAAACGCCCTGCGGGGGACCAGGGGCACTGCGGTCCCGGTCCGGACCGCACTGGACATCAACGCCATGGTGACCGAATCGGCGGCGGGCCCACAGTTCTCCGCGACGATCGAGTATCCGGCGGCGCTGCTCGACGACAACTCCGTGGACCGGTTCCTCGAACTCTGGCATCGAGCACTGGAATCGGTTGCGCTGCACGCAGTGTCGCCAGAGGCGGGCGGGCGGACCCCCTCCGACCTGCCACTGGTCGACCTTCGGCAGAGCGAGATCGACGAGATCGAGCGACGGTTCGATCTCATCGCCGACGTGTGGCCGGTGACGCCCCTGCAACAGGGATTGCTGTTCCACGCCGAACTGGCCGCGGGCGGGCTGGACGTCTATGCGGCGCAGATGGTGCTCGACCTGACAGGTGTGGACCCGGACCGGATGAGGCGCAGCACGCAGGCCCTGATCGACCGGCATCCCAACCTGCGCACCGCCTTTGTCACCAGTGCCGAGGGCACACCGCTGTCGGTGGTCGTGCCGCGTGTGGACGCGCCCTGGACCGACCACGATCTGTCCGGTGTCGACGAGGATGACCGGGAAGCACGGGTCGCGGAACTGACACACCAGGATCGGGTCGCTCCGTTCGAGATGCACGAAGCGCCGCTGATCCGGTTCATGATGATCAAATGCGACGAATCGTCGTATCGATTCGTGGTGACCAATCACCACATACTCCTCGACGGATGGTCCCTGCCGATCTTCATGGGTGATCTGCTCGCGATCTACCGCGCCGGCGGGGATGCGACAACACTCACCCCACCAGCTCCGTACCGGGACTACCTGCGCTGGTTGCGTTCTCAGTCCGCCGACGCGGCATCGTCAGCGTGGGCGGCCGCACTCGCCGGTGTGAGCGAACCGACCTCGCTCGCTGCGGCATCCACCATCGGTGACGCCGGCCAGGTTCCGCAGGTGCTCGACGTCGACATCGCCGACGACGTCACGGCGCGCTTGACGGAGCACGTGCGCAACTCCGGCACCACCCTCAACACCGTTCTGCAGGCCGCCTGGGGAATCGTGCTGGCGCGGTTGACCGGTCGCGACGACGTGATCTTCGGGACCACGGTCTCGGGCCGTCCGCCGCAGGTCCCGGGCATCGAGTCGATGCTCGGCCTCTTCATCAACACACTGCCGGTGCGGGTGCGCCTGGACGACGACGCGGACCTCGGCGAGCTGATCAAACGTCTGGGCCACGAACAGACCGAACTCCTCGACCACCACACCGTCGGCCTCGCGGACATCACCGCGACCACCGACGCCGAAGCCCTGTTCGACACCATGATGGTGTACGAGTCGTACCCACTCGATCGCAGCGCGCTGGCCGCGGCCGCCGCGATCGACGGGATGGCCGTCACCGGGGCCGATGTCCTCGACGCCGCCCACTACCCGCTGACGCTGATCGCGACAAACGAACCAGGGCTGCGACTCTCGGCGAAATACCTGCCATCGGTCGTCGACCACGACCGGGCAGAGTCGATCCTGCAGATGGTTGCCCGGGTGCTGGGACAGATCGCCGCAGACCCTTCGGTCCGTGTCGGTCGGCTCGACGTGCTGGCCACGCCGGAGCGAGCCGAACTCCTCGGCCGGTACGGGTCGGGGGACACCGCCGCGGCGACACTCCCCGAACTGCTCGCCGAGGCGGTTGCGGCCGGGGCCGATCGGGACGCCGCCGTGTCGGCGGAAGGCTCGATCACCTACCCCGAACTCGATGCCAGGTCGAATGCCCTTGCCCGGTTGATGATCTCGCGTGGCGTCGGTCCCGACCAGATCGTCGCGCTCGGGATGGGTCGCTCGATCGAATTCCTGGTCGGGCTGTGGGCGGTGGCGAAGACCGGCGCCGGCTACCTGCCCGTCGACATGCACTACCCGGCCGAACGCATCGCACACATGCTCACCGATTCTGGTGCGGTCTACGGCCTCTCGACATCTCTGTGGCGATCCGCGCGGCCGGATACCCTCGACTGGCTCGAACTCGATTCCGATGGGGCCGCCGCCGCGATGTCGCAGGTATCGGACGCGCCGGTCACCGACGCCGAGAGAACCTCCCCGGTCCGTACCGCCCATACGGCCTACATGATCTACACCTCCGGCACCACGGGATTGCCGAAGGGCGTCACCGTCACCCACGGCGGGCTGGCGAACCTGATGCACGAGCAGTCGGATCACTTTGCGCTGACCGGGAATTCGCGCACCCTGCACTTCGCCTCGCCGAGCTTCGACGCGTCCGTCCTCGAGCTGATGCTGGCCCTCGCACACGGTGCCACGATGGTGATCGCACCGACCGGGATCTATGGTGGCGCCGAACTGCACGATTTCCTCTCCGACCACGGCGTCACACACGCGTTTGTCACACCCGCCGCCCTCGCGTCCGTCGACCCCACAGGCCTGGACTCGCTCGAGACCGTGGTCGTCGGTGGCGAGGCCTGCCCGCCTGAATTGGTGGCGCGATGGGCGCCGGGCCGTCGGATGTTCAATGCGTACGGCCCCACCGAGACAACGGTTGTCGCGACCATCGCGGGGCCGATCGACCCGGCAGGTGTGGTCACGATCGGTTCACCGGTGCGAGGTCTGAGCGCACTCGTTCTCGACCGTCGCCTGCAACCGGTCCCGGTCGGGGTCGACGGTGAGTTGTTCCTGAGCGGTCCGGCGATCGCCCGCGGATACCACAACCGGACGGCGCTGACCGCGGAACGTTTCATCGGAAACCCTCACGGTGCGCCCGGGACCCGCATGTACCGGACCGGCGATGTGGTGCGCTGGGTCCGCGGCGGATCCGGTGATCTCGAGGTGAGCTACGTCGGGCGCAGAGATTTCCAGGTCAAGGTCCGCGGCTTCCGAATCGAACTGGGTGAGGTCGATGCCGCGCTGGCCGCGCACCCCGACATCGACTTCGCGGTCACCTCGGGTGCCGTATTGCCCTCGGGCGTCACCACCCTGGTGGCCCACGTGCTGGCATCGAAGCCGTTGGACACCAGCGTGGTTCGAGAGTTTGTCGGTGAGCGGCTGCCCTCGCACATGGTGCCGGCTGTGATCGTGTTCCTGTCCGAGGTGCCACTGACCCGGGCGGGCAAACTCGACCGGTCCGCATTGCCGGAACCGGACCTGGGGGCATTGGTGTCGACCGGTGCGGCCCCGTCCACCGAGACCGAGCGGATGCTCGCCGCCGTGCTGACGGAGGTCCTCGGACTGACATCGATCGGCGTGAGCGACTCGTTCTTCGACCTCGGCGGCAACTCTCTGGTGGCGACCAAGGCCGCGGCCCGGATCAGTGCCCAGGCCGGGCGCCGGGTGGCGGTGCGCGAGATCTTCGAGAACCCGACCGTGGAATCGCTCGCCCGGCGCCTCGACGTCGCGGCGGATGATGACATCGTGCCCGAACTCGTGGCAGGCGCTGCGGGGGAGCGGCCGCCGCTGTCATTGGCCCAGCAGGCCATGTGGCTGCTCAACCGTCTTGATCCGCAGTCTCCCGCCTACAACATCGTCCTGCCGCTGCGGCTGTTCGGCGAGTTGGACGTCGACGCCCTGCAGGCGGCGATCCTCGATGTGCTCGAGCGGCAGCAGTCGCTGCGGTCGGTGTTCCCCGATACCGCCCATGGGCCGTACCAGCGGGTGCTGCCCGCGGCAGCGGTCGAGCTCGAGCTCGATCCGGTGGACGTTGCCGACGAGGAGCAGATGCTCTCCACCGCAGAGCAATTCGCGCGCGGTGGCTTCGACGTCACCGACCGGCCCCCGGTGCGGGCCCGGCTCCTACGTTCGGGTGCCGAGCACCTGCTGATCGTGGTTGTCCACCACATCGTCGCCGACGGGGCCTCGATGGCTCCGCTGGCCCGCGATCTGGTGACCGCGTACGCGGCGCGAACCACCGGCACCGATCCCCGGGCCACCTGGACCCCGCTTCCTGTGCAATACGTCGACTATGCGACGTGGCAGCGGGAGGTCCTCGGTTCACCGGACGATGCCGGATCGCTTGCCGCTCGCCAACTCGACTTCTGGCGTACCACGCTGGCGGGTGTGCCGGACGTCATCGATCTGCCGTTGGACCGTCCGCGTCCGGTGCGCCGGACGATGCAGGGTGCGTCGGTGCCGGTGACGATTCCGGGCGATGTGGTGGCCGCGCTGGGCGCCTACGCGCAGCGCCGTCAGGCGTCGGTGTTCATGGTCGTCCACACGATCGTCGCGACGTTGCTCGCGCGCCTGTCGGGTTCGTCGGACATCACGGTGGGGACGCCGGTCGGTGGGCGCGAGCACGTCGCGCTCGACGACCTGGTCGGCATGTTCGTCAACACGGTGGTCCTGCGGTCGGAGATCGGACTCGCCGACACCTTCGACGAGGTGTTCACCCGGGTCCGGGAAGCCGATCTCGCGGCTTTTGCCAACGACGACATCCCGTTCGAGAGTGTTGCCGGTGCACTGGTGTCGCGGCGGCAACAGTCGCACTCGCCGTTGTTCCAGGTGTTGCTGTCGTTCGAGAACAACGAAGCCGCATCGGTCGACCTGCCGGGACTGACCGTCGGCGTCGTCGACGGGATGATCCAGGGAGCCAAGTTCGACCTCACCTTCACCATCGAAGACACCGTCGACGCCGACGGGCGGCATCGACTCGGTGGCCGGATCACGTACGCCACAGATGTTTTCGATCATGGCACCGTGAGCGCCATCGCCGCGCGTTTCGAGACACTCGCCGGTGCGGTCGCCACGAACCCGGCCGCGGTGGTCGGGGACATCGACATCCTCACCGAGGCCGAGCATCTCGAGGACCGGTTCGGAGAGGGTGACCGCGAATCCGCAGTCGCCCCCGTGCCGGCCGTCGCCGGATACAGCGCCGCGGACCTGGCCGCGCTCCTCGCCGCCGCGGTCGACATCGCCCCCGATGCGGTGGCGCTCGATGCCGACGGCGCGGCGATCACCTACCGCGACTTCAGGGATCGGTTCGATCAGCTCGCGGGTCCGCTCGGTGAGCGGGGGATGGACGCCGACGCCATCGCGTCGGTGGTGCTCACGAGCCTGGTTCCCACCTTGGTGGCGATCCCGGACGGCTTTGCGGTCGCACTGGACAACGTCATCGCGGATGCCGCCCGCCTGCTCGACGGCCGCGACCTCGCCGGCTACCGCAGCACTCCCGCCACGGCTCAGATCGCGGTACCGGGCGTCGCCACCCCGCTCACCGAGTGGGACCAGCGCGTCCGGGAGAACCCCGGGGCGCAGGCTGTCCGCAGCCCGGAAGCCTCGCTCACCCGGCTCGGGCTCGACGCCGCCGCCAATCAACTTGCCAGGGAACTGGTTTCGCGGGGCATCGGACCCGACGATGTCGTAGGGCTGCTCACGGCGCGATCGGCGAACTGGATCATCGGGCTGCTGGCCGCCTGGAAGGCGGGTGCGGCATATCTCCCGCTGGATCCGACCGCACCGGCCGACCGGGCGGCGTCCGTGGTCGCCGACGCCGGGGCGAGAGTGGTGGTCGCGAGCCACGAGGTGGTCACCGACGACCTCCGCGCCGGGATCATCGGCGCCGGTGGGCAATTGATCGAACTCGGCGACACCGGCACCGACGATGCGCTGCGGCGGCTCGACGATTCCGGGCTGCCGGACCGCTGGTCCGAGCCCGGTGCCGAGCTGCGCCTGGCGTACGTGATCACCACGTCCGGATCCACCGGACGGCCCAAGCCGACGCTGGTGCCCGCCGGCGGGTTGCTGAACATGTGGGGCTGGTATCGCGATCAGCTCCGGTTCGGTGATGGTGACGCCGTCCTCATCGCGTCGTCACCGCGCTTCGACCTCACCCAGAAGAACATCTGGACCGCCCTCCGGGTCGGCGGTGTGATCCGCCTGGTCACCGAGGGTTTCGATCCCGAGGAAATCCTCGGGATCATCGGATCCGAGGACATCTCGCTCCTGAATCTGGCTCCGAGTGCTCTGGAACTGCTCACCGAACTCGATTCCGGGAACGTGCTGAGGACCCTCGACACCGTGGCGACCGGTGGTGAGGCGCTGGGGCCGCGCGCATATCGCACCCTGCTCGGCACCGAGACCGCGATGCTCTCCATGTACGGGCCCACCGAGACCGCGGCAACAACCGCTGCCAGGTGGGTGCCGCTGGCCGACCACGAGCCCAATGCACAGGGCGAGACGCGCGACATCGGACCCATCACGCTGGGACAGACGATCCCGAACGTCACCCACAAGATTCTCGATCAGCGACTTCGTCCGGTGCCGATCGGTGTGGTGGGTGAGCTCTACATCGGCGGCGTGGCTCTCGCCCGTGGCTACGGGCGGCTGCCCGGCGTCACCGCCGGCCGATTTGTCGCCGACCCCGCGGGAGGTCCGGGCGCCCGGATGTACCGCACCGGAGATCTGGTGCGCCGCCTCTCCGGTGGGGACGGGTTGTTCATCGGGCGCAGCGACTTCCAGGTCAAGGTCCGCGGTCTGCGGATCGAACTCGGTGAGATCGAGTCGGCGCTGATCGCTGTGCCCGGTGTTCGCCAGGCCGTGGTGTCGGCACACGGTGAGTCGTCGGACCGGCGACTCGCGGCCCATGTGGCAGCAGATCGCGGCCTCGACATGGGTGTGGTCCGCGGTGAACTGTCGAAGGTGCTGCCCGACTACATGGTTCCCGAAGCGATCGTGGTCATGGACGTGCTGCCGCTCAATCCGAACGGGAAGATCGACCGGAAGTCGCTGCGCGCACCGGAATTCGGTCAGGACCTCGGCGAGTCGTTCGTGGCGCCGCGGACTCCGCTGGAAGAGATCATCGCCGGTGTGTTCGCCGACACCGTCGGAGTCGACCGGGTCAGTGCCACCGCCTCGTTCTTCGAGCAGGGCGGCAACTCGCTCAGCGCTGCCCGCCTGGCGAACCGGCTGACCGATGCCCTCGGGACCACCGTCGGGCTGCGCGATGTCTTCGACGCGACGAGTCCGGCCGAACTCGCCGACCTGGTCGAACGGCGCCGGACGGAGGGAACCGGTCGGGCTCCCGGAGCGGTTGCCCGGTTCGCCAAGCCCGAAGGTCCTGCCCCCGAGCGGATCCCGCTCTCGCTGGCGCAGCAGCGACTATGGTTCATCAACCGGTATGACCCGCAGTCCGGTGCCTACAACATCCCGATGACCCTGCTGCTCACCGGTGAACTCGATGTCGAGGCCCTCGGTGCGGCGCTGGTCGATCTGGTCGAACGACAGCACGTGATGAGGACGGTGTACCCGCAGGGCCCCGGCGGTCCCGAGCAGGTCGTGGTCCCGCTGATGGATGCACTGCCCCCGTTCCGGATCGATGTGATCGCACGGGATCAGGTGTGGGAACGCCTGCAGGCGTTTGCCCGCATCGGGTTCGACGTCACCACCACGGTGCCGTTCCGATCCGCCCTGTGGCGTATCGAGCCCGACCCGGACATCACCGACGCAGGCGACCACGGCGAGGGCGCCGATACCCGGGAACAGCACCTGCTTGTGATCGTGGTCCACCACATCGCCTCCGACGGACTGTCGATGCGTCCGATGGCCACCGATCTGCTGACCGCGTACGAGGCCCGCCGCCAGGGGCGGGTACCAGACTGGGCGCCACTTGCCGTGCAGTACACCGACTTCGCGATCTGGCAGCACAAGAACTTCGGCGCCGGCGACACCTCCGGTGGTGCGGCAGCGGCGCAGCTGGACTTCTGGCGTGAGGAACTGGCCGGCATGCCCGAGGTGATCGGCATACCCACCGACCGTCCGCGGGCGAATGTCCGCAGCGACGTGGGTGGCAGTCACCTGTTCTTCGTGCCCGCGGACCTGCATCGGCGGGTGGTGGCGCTGGCCGGCGCGAGCGGTCTGTCGAGCTTCATGGTGCTGCATGCGGCCGTGGCAATTCTGTTGGCCCGCAGCGGCGCCGACCGGGACGTCGCCCTCGGCACTCCCGTCGGCGGACGCGCCGCCCCGGAACTCGATCCGGTGGTCGGCATGTTCGTCAACACACTGGTCCTGCGGACGGACGTACCGCTGGACCGGACGGTCCGGGACTTCCTGTCCGACGTGCGGGCCCGCGATCTGGATGCGTTCGACCACAGTGACGTTCCGTTCGAGCAGATCGTCGATGCGCTCACGGTGAGCCGTTCGACGGCGCATACACCGCTGATCCAGGTGGTGTTCGGGCTGAACAACAACGCCCGCCCCACCTTCGAGCTCGAAGGGCTCGAGGTGACGCCCGGTGCGGTCGACACCGCGTTCAGCAAGTTCGACCTGTCTTTCGAACTCACCGAGCAGTGGGATGACAACGGAGCGGCTGCCGGACTGGCCGGGTTCCTCGGGTACGCCACGGACATCTTCGATCAGCCGACGGCGCAGCGCTTGACCGATCGGCTCCTGCGGATCCTGGACGGCATGGTCGCCGACAGCGAGGTCCCCATCGGCGAGATCGATCTGCTCGACGATCGGACGCGCGCCGAACTGGTTCCCGTGCGCGGCGGGCCGGTACCCGAGCCGGCGACGCTGATCGATCTCCTCGATCACGCGGCTGCCGGGAACCCGGACGGCATCGCGCTCATCTGCGGTGACCAGAGCATGACCTATCGCGAGCTGGACAACCGTTCCAACCGCCTGGCCCGGGAACTCATCGCCCGGGGCCTGGGTCCGGAAGACGTGGTGGCACTGGGTATCACCCGCAGCATCGAATCGGTGCTGGCGGTGTGGGCAGTCGCTCGAAGCGGTGCGGCATTTGTGCCCGTCGACCCGAACTATCCGACTGACCGGGTGTCCCACATGCTGGCCGATTCGGGGGCGACGGTGGGTATCACGCGCCGGGTTGATGCCCTGCGGCTGCCCGAGGTGATCAACTGGCTCGACATCGACGATCCGGCACTCCACCGTCATCCGGGTGAGCCGATCCGCGCCGCCGAGCGACACGCGGCAGTGCGGGTGTCGAACTGCGCGTACATCATCTACACCTCGGGGACCACCGGGAAGCCGAAGGGCGTGGAGGTCACCCATCGCGGTCTGGCTGCGTTCAGCGATGAGCAGCGCCGCCGGTATCGGACCGAACAGACCTCGCGAACACTG
>NZ_DATCVM010000186.1:0-135425 GCF_036566845.1 Williamsia sp. | reverse complement strand
TCGGACCTCTCGCGGCGTTGAACGCGCGAGCCTCGTCGAGATGCGCCGGGGGCGCGGAGTCGATCAGGTGCTCCAACCCGAGTTGCACGGCCACTTTCCTCTCGTCATGCACCGTCACCGGTCAGGTGCCGGTCGCACCATCATGTCGTTGTCGATCGAGAACCCGCATCGTGTGTACAGCGGGATCGACGGAGGCGACGGCGAGAGCACAACCTTGCTGTACCCCCGGCCGTCGGCGTGATCGAGTGCCTGCGACACCAGGTCGTGGCCGATGCGCCGTCCACGTCTTTCAGGTCGTACGAACAGGTGGCCGAGATATCCCCATGATCCGGCCGCCGACACCAGGGGGCTCGGCATGCGGGTGTATTCGGTCATGCAGACCATCCCGACCGCTGCACCTCCAGCGAAGGCGACCCAGACGGTTCGGAACGGGGCACAGATCCTACTCCGCCACCGATGCCACAAACGATTCATCCCCGGACCAGGGTGGGACCGTGGCATCGGATTCCCGGGCTCACACCCACCTCAACTCGGCGACCGGCACCGGGTCCGTACAACCGGTGATCACGTTGATCTCTGTCACTCCACCGTCTTTCGGTCGAGCTCCATCGTCATGAAAGTGCTGTTCGGGTCGTCGGTGGGATAGGCCCCGAACGGGCCACACTCGCGAAATCCCGCCCGCGAGTAGAGCGCTCGTGCAGGTGCGAAGAACTCCATGCTCCCGGTTTCCAGTGAGACCCGGCGGACTCCGCGGGTCGCGGCGTCGGTCAGCGCGTGATCGAGAAGCGCTCTGCCGATCCCGGAACCGCGGCGGTGGGGTGAGGTCCGCATGCTCTTGAGTTCCTCGTGCCCGGCCGAAACGGGGCCCAGCCCAACGGTTCCGACCACGTCGTCGTCGAGGTGGGCAACCCAGAGCCGAAATCCCGGCGATGTCCTCATGGCATCGGTTGTCAGTGCATGCTGGCTTTCGTCGGGTGCGGTGGGGGCGATGTCGTCGAGGTGCGCCTGCAGGAACTCCTGGAGGGCAGGATCGTCGAGGTTCGCCCATTCGATTCTCATCGTCCGGTCCGTCCGTCGATCTGCTCCCGAATGATGTCCAGGTGACCTGCGTGGCGGCCGGTTTCCTCGATCATGTGGGTCAGTGCCCAACGCATGGACGGGGCCGATGTGCGGCCCGGCGGACAGGGTGCCGGCTCGGCGAGATCGGTGTATGTCGCGATGACCGCGTTGGCGCGTGCGATCGAATCGCGATACTCATCGACGATGGAATCTACTGTGTCCGAGTCCGTTGCGGTGAACGTGGCTTTCCAGTTCGTGACCTTCTTCCCCAGAAACATCGCTTGTTCTACGTTGGTCAGATGGCGCACGAGGCCGATGAGGTTCGTGCCGCTCTGGACTGCGGGTTTCCGCGCGGCCGCCTCGGACACCCCGGACAGCTTGGTGGCGACGGACTCCCGCAGATAGTCGAGAAAGCCGACCAGGACTTCCTTCTCGGACGAACCGATGCGCGGGGGCGGGTTGTCTGCGCGGCGGCTTCGTGGTGACGGGCGGTCGGATGTCATCTTGCCCAACTCCTCACGATTGATCGACTGCTGGTTCGCGGCGCCATCGGTGACAGGCCGTCAGGGCCGGGGTATCAGTGCCGCGGCGACGTGGGTCAGACGCCGATGCCGGGGCACCCGGACATGCTGGGTCAGTACGCGGTAGCCGCTGTCCTCCACTTCGTCGAGTATGGCCCGGTACATGGTGAAGGCCGCTCGGATTCCGGGGCGGCTCGCCGGGGTCAGGTTGTCGATACCCGGCTCGGCGCGCCGGTATTCGGCGCGGGTCACCGCGATCAGATGTGCCAGCGCTCGCTGCAATTCGGGTGGGACCTGTCCGGTCCGGCGGCACCGCCGGAGCATCGATTCGTCGACACCGAACGCCGCGAGTTCGTCGGTCGGGAGATAGATCCGGTCGCGGTCGAGATCTTCGCCGAGGTCGCGGATGAAGTTCGTCAGCTGAAACGCGTCACCGAGTGCCTGCGCCGGTCCGGCGGCTTCCGAGACCGGAACCGCAGTCCCGAGGATCGGGAGCATCTCGAGACCGACCACCCCTGCCGATCCGTACATGTACTCCCGGAGTTGCTCCATGGTCCGGTAGCGGTTGACGTGAAGTGGGCTCTCGGGCAGGTCCATTCGCATCGAGCGCAGAAAGGCCTCGAAGTAGTGGTGGTCGATTGAGTATGTGGTGATGGTGTCGGCGACCGCCAGTACCTCGGGCACCGTCGAGCGGTACACCGGATCGGCAAGGGCCGCAGCGAGATCGGCTTCGATGGCATCGAGGCGTTTCAGACGGTCCGGGCCGGACTCGATGTCGACGATGTCGTCGACCATCCTGGCGAAGCCGTACAGCGCATAGACACCGAGTCGCTGCTTCTTCGAAAGCAGTTGGGTACCGGCGTAATACGTTCGTCCATGCACTCTGGTCAGTTGTCGGCAGTGCTCATAGGCCGACCCGAGTGCATCGTTCATGATCGGCCTTCGGCGGCGGCGGGGTCCGCCGCCGGTTTCCCGCGGGTCAAACGGCGAAGACGTAGCGGATCGACCTTGACGAACGACCACCCGGCCAACGCCGACAACACCAGCGCCTGCAGGACCTCCACCGGTTCGTACATGTAGATCTCGTCGGTGGGACCGAACACCTGCAACAGGAACACCGAGAACATGATTATCGCCATAGTGGCCCGACGGCCGGGTACAAAGGCGGCGGCCAGAATTAGTGCCCAGGTGTAGTACCAGGGCAGGGTGGACGGTTCGAGGAGCAGGACGGCGAACATCGCCCAGGCCATCCCCTTGACCGCATCGCGCTCGGATCTGCGGAACCACAGCCACAGACCCACGAGGGTCACAGCCAGGATCACCGAACCCACCGTGCGGACCACGTCGAGCGCCGGCAGCAACGGCAGTGCGGTGAACGGCGATGCGGCAAGGGTGATCAGGTGAGCCACCGCTGTTGGGATGGTCAGCCAGTTGATGATCCTGTCGGCCCAGGTCAATCCGAGCAACCAGCCGAATCCGTGACCGACGACAAGCGTCAGCGCACCGAAGATGACCGCGCTCAGTCCGACGATCCAGGCCAGCACCCGGACCACATCACCGGTCCGGACCGGACGCTCGGCACGGATGTGTGCCAGCCAGATCCACAGGACAAACGGAATCGCCACACCCGCGGTGATCTTGATCGCGGCCGCCAACGCGAGCACACTCGTCCCGGCGACGTGACGCCCTTCGACGGCCAGGGTGACGCCGGCGATCAGCACCCCCATCATGAGCAGTTCGACGTGCGGGCCGCCGACGAGATGGATCAGCACCATGGGGTTGAGCGCCACGAGCCACAGCGCCTTCGACGGGTCGGTACCGAAGCGGCGGGCGAGGCGCGGCAGAGCCCAGAGTGTCAGGACGAGGCCGGGGAGCAGGGCCAGCCGCATCACCAGGACGCCGGCCACCGCGCTGTCGCCGGTCACCGTCGTCACCAACCGGGTGATGGTCATGAAACCCGGTCCGTACGGGGCGGTGGTGGTCGTCCAGACCTGTGCCATCGAGTCGAGGAGCGGGCCCGGGTTGACCACGGGGCCGTCGGAGTAGGGGTTGAATCCGTCGCGCAGCAACGCACCCTGCGCGAGGTAGGCGTAGACGTCCCGGCTGTAGAGCGGTATCGCGATCATCATCGGTGCGGTCCAGGCCATCGACGCCCAGCCGATGACCGACGCCGGCGTGTGTGTGGTGTCCGGTGCGTTCAGGCTGCGTCCGAGACGGACCCAGGCGATCACCATCAATGCGACACCGAGCCAGAAAGCGATGGTGCTCAACGTCTTTCCGTGGCCGTAATACATCCACGACAGGTTCATGGCCTGCAACGACGTGTTGTTGCGGGGGATGTCTCCGACACCGAAACTGCCGATGGTGATCAGGAGTGATCCGATGAATCCGAGCACCACATGGTGCCCGACCTCGGTGGCACAGAACTCCCGCAACCGCCGTATCGAGAACCCGGGCCACCAGCCGACGTCGTTCACCGACTCCGGGGTGGCCGGCTGCGGTGCGGTGGCGGGCGGGGACATCTCGATGATCCTAGTGCCCCGAGTCGAAAGTCCTTTTGCGGTCTCCGGCGTTCGATCGCCGCCTGGCCACGTTGTCGTCGGTCGATATAGCTCCGCTATGTCTCCCTCCTCGCTATGTCTCCCTCCTCCGCCTTGCCAGACAACAATCGCTCCACCGGATACTCGCAAGAAACTTTCGACTCGCGACACTGGCGTCGCAGCGCTATTCACCGGTGATGCGGGCGGCGGCCAGGCGGCCGGAGACCAGAACCGGGGGGATACCGACCCCGGGCACCGTCGAGCTGCCAGCGAGCACCACGTTGTCGGTGCCGCGGACCAGGTTGGGTGTGCGCAGGGGGCCGGTCTGGCCGACGGTGTGGGCGGCGGAGAAGGGTGTGCCGGCCGCCATGCCCTTGGCCGCCCACGTACCCGGATCGTCGATCTTGGCGATCTCGAAGTGTTCACGGATCCCGTGGTAGCCCCGCGACTCGAGTACGGCCAGCACTTCCTTCACGTACGGCCGCGACAGCTCGCGCCACGGCAGGGGCGCCGAGTCGAGGTTGGGGCAGGGCGCCAGGACGGTGACCGACTCCCCGGCTGCGGTGATCGAGTGGTCGGGATCGGACAGTCCGGGTCGGTTGATGAGCAACGACGGGTCGCTCATGAGTCGGCCGCGGCCGCTTCGGGCGGTCAGCTCCCGGAAGGTCTGCGACCACGCCGCACCGAAGTCGAGCGTGTGATGCCCGCCCGGCCACTGTGCGGTCACCGACGTGGGTACCACACCGTGCGCGACCACTGCACTCGGTGAGTGGACGATCCTGCGGGTTCGTCGGGTGGGGTCACGTCCGAGCAGCCTCCGGGTCACCGGTGTGTCGGTGGTGAAGACCACCGCGTCGCAGGGCAGGCGGCGCCCGTCGGAGGTCCGGACCGCCCTCACCCGATTGCCGTCCCATTCGACACCGTCCGCGGCGGTCCCCAGTTCGCAGCGGCCACCGGCCTCGGTCAGTGCGGTGACCATCGCTTCGGCGACCCGGCCCATACCGCCGCGCGGGTAGAAGACGCCCATGCTGATGTCCATGTGCGCGATGACCGCGTACACGGCGCGAGCCCGCTCGGGCGGCACCCCGGCGTACAGGGCCTGGAAGGTGAACGCGCGCAACAGACGTTCGTCGGCGATGTGCCGGCCGACCGTCGACGACAGTCTGCCCAACGCCCCCAGGCGTACCAATTGTGCTGCCGCAGTGCGGGTCTGCCGATCCTTTGCGATCGATATCGCCGAATCGAAATTCCGGTCGATGAACCGGTCGAACTCGGCGTCGTACAGTCGGGCCAGCCAGTCGGTGAGAGTCCGGTAGCCGTGGGATGCCTCGCCGCCGAAGGCGTCGGCGATGGCGGCGGCCAGGTCGTCGGTGTCGCGGTGCAGGTTCAGCGTGGTGCCGTCGGCGTACCGCATGTGATAGGTCGGGTCGACATCGATGAGATCCAGCCGCCGCGCCGCCTCGTCGGCGCCGATACCCACCGCGGCCATGGGCGCGTGAACGAGTTCGGGCATCGTGAGAATCGTTGCGCCGGTGTCGAATCGGTTGGTGCCGACGGTCTCGGTGGCAACGCGCCCGCCGGGCGTCGCGGCTGCTTCGAGCACGGTCACCTCGCGGCCCGCGCCCCGCAGATACAGCGCTGCGGTCAATCCTGACAACCCGCCGCCGACAACAACGATCCGACTGCTGGCCCCGGTGGTGGTGCGCTGCATCAGTACTTCCGGCGGGTCATGGCGGTCGCCAGGCCGGTCAGGTCTTGTTTGGCGGCGGGGGTCGCGCTGCTCGCGTTCAACGTGGTCAGCGCAGTGGTCACCAGATCGTTGATCTGCTGCTCGACTGCGGTGACGGCTCCGCTGTCGGTGATGATCGCCAGCGTTTCCGCGAGTTCGCCGGCGGTGTGCGGACGTCCGACCCGCCCGCGCAGCACCTCGGCCGCGCGCCGGTCAGTGGCGTCGAGAGTGCCCAATGCCGCCGACAGCAAGGCGGTCCGCTTGCCGGCGATGATGTCGTCGCCGGCGGGCTTTCCGGTGATGGACGGATCGCCGAAGACCCCGAGCAGGTCGTCACGCAACTGGAAGGCGATACCGATGTCGGTGCCGAACGAACGCAACGACTCGATCAGGTCGGGGTCGGCGCCGCCGACCGCCGCACCGAGGTGCAATGGGCGTTCGACCGTGTACGCGGCGGTCTTGAACCGCATCACGCGGTACGCGGCCACCGATGCCTCATCGCCGGAGGCCTCGGTGGCGATGTCGAGGAACTGCCCGCCGAGGACCTCGGTGCGCATACTTCGCCAGATCCCCGTGACCGCGCGGTGGATCTCGGGGTCGAAGCCGGCTTCGGTCACCAGGTCATCTGCCCAGGCGAGCGCCAGGTCACCGAGCAGGATCGCAACACCTTCGCCGTAGTCGGCGGCGTCACCGCGCCAGCCCGCCTCACGATGCCGGGCCTCGAACTCGCGGTGGATCGTCGGGAATCCACGCCGGGTGTCCGAGCGATCGATGATGTCGTCATGGATCAATGCGCAGGCCTGCACCAGTTCCAGGGCGGCGCAGACCGTCAGAAGACGTTCGGGATCGCTGCGGGTCGGTCCGGCGGCCAGGTAGCCGGCCCAGGCAAAGGTCGGACGCACCCGTTTGCCGCCGCGGAGGACAAATGCAGACATCGCGCTCACCGCGTCGGAGAATCCCGGACCGATGTCGGCAGCCGTGGATGCGCGTTCTGCAAAAACGCTCTGCAGGAGGTCGGTGGTCGCGGCGGGAACGTCGGTCAGAGACTGGATTGCCACGTCACCCACCCTACGGCGGCGCATTTCGGTCGCCGGCGGCGGTCAACGTCGTATACGAGTCGGTGATCACCCTATAATTGCCGGGTGAGTTCGCAGATGACGCAATCGTCGATCGTGAAGCGGCTGACCGAACCCCACGCGGGTCCGGTGCCGTTCTCGGTCGAGTTCTTTCCGCCACGAGACGAGCAGGCAGAGCAGCGCCTGTGGCGCACCGTGCGGATCTTCGAGCGAATGAACCCCGCTTTTGTCTCCATGACCTACGGCGCCGGCGGCACCACGCGTGATCGCACGCTGCGTATCACCGGCCAATTGGCTCGCGAGACCACGCTGCTGCCGGTGGCGCATCTGACTGCCGTCGGGCACAGCATCGAAGAGCTGCGGTCGATGGCCGGCGGCTATGCCGATCAGGGCATCACCAACATCCTCGCGTTGCGTGGCGACCCCCCGGGCGATCCGCTGGGTGAGTGGGTCAAGCATCCCGAGGGTCTGGAGTACGCGGAGCAGCTCGTGCGTCTCCTGCAGGATCTCGGCGACTTCAACATCGGTGTCGCTTCGTTCCCGGAGGGCCATCACCGGGCGCCCGACCTCGAACACGACACCAGGTACCTGGTATCGAAACTGCGTGCCGGAGCACAGTATTCGATCTCGCAGATGTTCTTCGACGTCGATCACTACCTGCGGCTGCGAGACCGCGTCAACGCGGCGGATCCGGAACAGGGCGCCAAGCCGCTGATCCCCGGCATCATGCCCATCACCTCACTTGCGTCCGTGCGCCGCATGGTCGAGCTCTCGGGTTCGGTCCTGCCGCCCGCTGTGGAGAAGCGACTGACCGACGCAGCCGGCGACGGCCCGGACGAGAACCGGGAATCGGTTCGCGCCGTGGGCATCGATCTGGCCACCGAGATGGCACAGCGTCTCATCGACGAGGGCGCGCCATGCCTGCATTTCTGCAGCCTCAACTTCGCCAAGGCCACCAGTGAGGTCCTCGAGCGACTCGGGATGAACTCGCTCGCTGCCTGACCCATTCCGTCGAGCGGGCCCTTACACCCGTCGACTGGGCCCTATCTACCTTGGCGACGCGCGGTGGGCGGCTGGGACGGCCCGGTCGGCGGGTTCAAAGGCCCGGTGGGCGGACGAAAGAGCACGCTCGGCGGTGGGAAAGGCCCGTTCAGTGGCGTTTAAGGCCCGATCGGCGGAGGTGGGGAGGCCTCACCCGTGGTGAGCGTGCGGCCCTTCCAGGCGAGGGTGCCGCGGCGGCGGGATCGCAGCGAGTCGGCGAGTGCGGCGATACCCACCGACACCGCCACCGGGTGGGCCAGCGCCGACCACACATCGACGACGTCGGTCGTACCGGTCTCGGCCCGCCGGGCCACAAGTCGTGATGTGGTCGCCGCGGCGATCGCCACGGCCGCTCGGGTGCGGCGACGTCCGGTCATCAGGTGCCACCAGGGGAGCAGGTAGGCCGTCCCCATCACCGCAGCGACGACAACCGCACCGGCCGGTCCGCCGAACTCGGTGCCCAGCCATCGGCGATAGCCCTGCCAGGTGTCGGCCGGACACTCGTACATCCGGCAACTCGCAACGTCGGGGCCACCGCGGACCGATGACGTCAGCCCGACGTCGCGGTAGCGGCGTGCGAGAGCGAGGTCTTCGGTGATGTCGGCCCGGACGGCCCGGTGTCCGCCGGCGCGGCGGTAGTCGGCCGCCGAACTGACCAGGAACTGGCCATTGGCGACGGCCATCGACCGTGGCCGCAGCTTCTCCGACACCAGCATCGGTACCGACCCCATGAACGACCAGCACAGCAGCGGCTGGACCAGTTGTTCCAGCGGAGACCCTGCGATCTGGGCGGGCCAGACGGTGAGAAGGCCGCCCACCCGGCTACTCGCCAGTGCCGCGTCGGCGATGGCCCGAGGCCCGAGCCGGACGTCGGCGTCGATGAACATGACCGTGTGGTCCTCGTCGGTGTCGAGGTCGGCGGTGAGGAGGTCGAGGACATGGGTTTTACCGGTCCAGCCCGGCGGCGGGGTTTGCCGGTTGGTCAGCAGCTCGAAACGGGGATCTCCGGCGATCGCGGCCGCAGCCGCAGCGCCCGTTCCGTCGCCCGAGTCGTCGTCGCAGATCCGGACCCGAAGGTCGGTGACCCCGGTCTGGGCACGCAGATCGGCGATGACGGCGGCGATGCGGGTCGCCTCGTCACGGGCCGGGATGAGAACCCACACGGGGCGGTCGACTGAACCCTCGCGGTCCGGCAGCGAACGGAAACGCCGGTAGTTCGCCAGGGTCAGTGCCGCGTTGGTCACCGACAGCACCGGCGGCAGCCATCCGATCAGTGTGAGGACCCGCTGTCGTCGGTCCCGCTGCCACTGTGGGAGATCCCTCCGCCGACCGGTTGCCGCGGGGCGTCAGGGGAACGGGACTCGGGGGATCGCTTGTGTGGGGCGCCGGGCCGAGGTGACTGATCGCGGCTGACCCACGCCAGCGCGACCACCACGACGGCCACGGCAAGAGCGATGCCCGCCATCAGCCCGGTCCAGCCGGTGAACGCGGCGGATCCCGGTTCGGCGTAGCGGGCTTCGGCGGTCATCGGGGTCGCCTTGCCGATCTCCGGCTTCCAGGAGACCGCGTCCTCGCCGTCCTGCTGACCGTTGGTGGCGCTGATCGGCCCGGCGAACTGGATGGAGAACTCGACGTAATCGTTGTCGGGGTCCAACCCCTGCAGGTCGGCGGTTCCACGGAAGGTGACGGCCTCGCCGCGGCGCTGTGCCTGGAGATCCAGGGTCACCGGGGCATCGGGGTAGGCGTTGTCGACGAGCTCACCGAGCTGAGCGAACTGGCCGAGGGTGGCCTCCGTGTACGTTGCCCGGGTGCCGATGAGTCCGTCGCGCTTGAACTCCGTGGCGCTGACCACCGACTGGAGTGACTGCGGAACCGTGATCTGCGGACCCTTTTCCTGGCCGATGTCCTTCTCGGCGAGCACAATTGCACCCCACAGCCGGTCGCCGTACTGGGCGGGTGCATCAGAGCAGGCGGCAAGTGCGGGTCCACAGAACAGGACCAGCACCAGCAACGCCAAGCTCATCGGGCCGCGTCCGCGGCGGCTCATCGGGCCGCGTCCGCGGGTAAGTCGGGTGATCTCAGGCACGGAGTCATCGTGCCATTAGCCGGGCGCGAAGGTGAGGAGGGCCGGGCTGATCGGGTCAGTTGATACCGGATCGGGTCCGGCGGGCCAACGCCACCGCGGCAGGAACTCCCAGGATCCCCATCCCGATCAACCCGTACGGGACCGCCGCGTGCAGAGCGGAATCATCGAGGAACACCAAAAACGCCAGCGCAGAGCCGAGCCAGGTCCAGGTGAACCAACCCAGCGGGGCCACCGACGCCAACGGTGTCACCGCGACGGGTTTCAGGTCGATGACGGAGAGCAGGACGAACATGACACACGCGACACCGGCCCACCCGAGGTAGTTGGTGACCGGGATCTGGTCGATGCCGGGCAACCCGGCGTCGACGGTGGACCAAGACCACAATCGTGCGCTGACCATCTGTGGGTCGAGATAGAGGTCCCAGCCGACCATCCCGGCGGTGGCCAGCGCGATCCGGACCGGACGACGGTCACTGATGAGTGCGCTGATCCACCACATGCTGTAGCCGCCGGCGGTCCAGGCCAGTCCGATGATCACCGGTACCTCGGCCACCGACGGCCCGATCCGGTCGGTGGCGTAGACGTAGTCCCCGAACGGGAACCCGGTGGCGACGCCGACGATCTCCGCGGTCCATCCGATGCCGGCTGTCGCGGCGAAGACCGCGACCGCCCGCAGTGCTCCGAGCCGGAACGTGGCATGCGCGACCATCGCGGCGGCCGCGGCGGCGACGACGACCACCGTGGCCCGGTCGCGGGCCACCCCGTCGACCAGGGGATAGACGATCTGCGCGGCGATCGAACAGGCCAGCAGGATCGCCGAGGTCCACAGTGATGCCGAACGCCGGGACGTGAGTGTGGTGGTCATCATCCCCATCGACCGCGGGTGATCCGCGCCAGCGGGGATCTCCGGTCGGACAGCACCGCACTCGCCGCGATGCGACCGCTGGCACCACTGACACCGCCGCCGGGATGGGTCGAGGCGCCGGCGAGGATGAGACCGGGGGCGCCGGGCACCCGATGCCTGGCCAGTTCTGGATGGGGACGCCACATCAGCATCTGATCCAGCGACATCTCCACGTGCATGATGTTGCCGCCGGTCATCCCGAGTTCGGATTCCAGATCGGCGGGCGTCTGGATGTAGGTGTGCTCGATCGTCTCGGCGAATCCTGGTGCATGCCGGTCCAATTCGTTGATGATCTCCTGGCCGGCGGTCGCCGCGAGATCGGTCCAGCTGCGGCCACCCGAGAGCTTGTAGGGATGCCATTGCGCCCAGAGGCTGGTCTGATGACGTCCAGATGGTGCCAGGCCCGGGTCGATCGCGGAGAAGCTCATCGCGATCAGCGCCGGACGACGCGGCAGATCACCGGCGGTGGCGTCGGCGTAGGCCCGGGCCAGATGTCCGCGATCGGTCACCAGCAGGCCCAGCCCGCCGTGCACCGACGTGTCCGCGGGGAGCCCGGGATACTGCGGCAACGACGTCCCTCCGAGGCGCACCGCCATGCCGATTCCGCCGCCGATCCGGATCTGCGTCCGCCATCGATCTGCCGTGGCGCGGTCGAACCCGCCGGCCACCAACAGGTCCAACGTGGTCAGGACGTGGCAGGCACTGATCACCGACCGGGCGTGATGCGTGCCGCTGTCGGCGGTCCGGATCAGCCAGCCGTCTCCCTGCTTCTCGATGGCTGTCGCGGTGGCCGACAACTCGAGTTCACCGCCGTCGCCGTGGAGCTTGCGGATCAGGGCCTCGGTGAGTGCGCCGCTGCCGCCGACCGCCCGGCCCGGGGGGATGGTGTGCATCGCCGCGGCGAAGCCGACCATCGGCGCGGTTCCGGGCTCATTCATCGGTGGCCCGGACTGCGCACCGAACCAAGCCAGTGCCGCCTTGAGGTGTTCGGAATCGAACAAGCTGTCCAAGAGCGCATTTCCCGACATCAGGAACTCCTGGGAGAGCGCGGCGCCGGCCGATGCGCCCTTGCCGGGGACGCGTGCGGGGAGTCCCCAGAAGGCCTTGCCGAGTGCGAGCGGTGAGGGAGTGGAGGTGAAGGCCGACATCATCGCGGCCGACCGGCGTGCCCACACGTCGACGAATCCGCGGTACGCCCGGGCATCTCTGGCGCCGCAGGCCGCCTCGATCGACGCGCAGGTTTTCGCGAGGTCGCGGTGGAAGACGATCGGGGGAGCGCTGTCGGTTCCGGGGCAGAACGCCCACGGATCGCAGTCGATGTAGCGCAGGCCGTGGTCGGCCAGGGAGAGTTCTTCGAGGATCGGGGTGTGCCGGATCATGAGGTGGGCCGAGGACCCCCGATCGACGCGGTAGCCCGGGAACCGTTCGACGGTGGACACCGCGCCGCCGGCGACGCTGTCACGTTCGAGCACCTTCACCCGCTGGCCGGCGGCCGCCAGATAACAGGCGGCGACCAGTCCGTTGTGCCCGGAACCGATGACAAGGGTGTCGATCATGACGACCTATCTGAGTGGGAGGGCCCGCCCGAGGACCGCAAAGGGCCTGGGGTCGCCTGCGAAGCTGAAGCCCCGCAGGACGTCGGCGAATCCGAGACGGCGATACAGGCGCCAGGCCCGGTTGTTCTCGGCATCCACCTCGGGTGTCGAGAGCAGGACCTGTGGTTCGGTACGTCCGTCGAGTAGGCGCGTCAGGATCGCTTCGCCGATCTGCTGGCCCTGGGCGGACGGATGGACGTGCAGTTCGGTCAACTCGAAGTAGTTGTCGGTGATTGCCCCGACCCGCTCGCGGCTGCTGCCTGCGCGGAGCAGACCGCTGCGTACCTGCTGGTTCCACCACTGATCGTGTGCACCGCTGTATCCGTACGCGATCCCCACCAGGGTCTCCCGCCCGGATGCCGGACCGAGGGATTCGTACGCGCCGACGGCCTGCCATCCGGGTCGCTGGGTGTGTTCGTGCCACAGAGGAGCCCGCTGCACCTCGGTGCCCATCGGGTAGTTCATTGCCGTCACGTACACGCTCAAGGCATCGGGCAGCCAGCTCTGTGCATCGTGCGCCGATAGGTCGGCAATCCGGATGGGCACAGAAGTTTCCGCCTTTTTTGCTTGAGGGTTGTCGGTGTCGTTGGGTATATTGAATCTGTCGAACGGGTGTTCGAGGCTTCAACCTCCGCAAAGGCGCAAGCCGCATCGTTTACCCGCTTACGACGTGAGGGCGGCTCGGTGGCCGACGAGGGAAGCGTAGGCCACCGAGCCGACCCCGCACAGATACAGACGATCCGGCGAAGGAGGACCGAGATGGCGACCATGTCACGAACCCCCACAGGTGTCTCCCGACACCGTGCGGCAGGCTCGACGGAAAGGGCCACCCGAGTGGCCAGGCTGCCGGAGCCGACGCAGATCATCGCCTCCCGTGAGCTGTTGGGCCGCGCGGAATCGCGTCTGCGGGAGTCGGATATCGTCACCGACTCGGCCGAGGCGTTCAGTGCTCTGTATCAATCGGCGTTGCGTGCGGCCGGCGCCGTGCTCGCCGTCGCCGAACATCCGACCCGGCGCCGAGGTTCTCGCAGCGCGTGGGCGCGTCTGCCGCAGGCGATGCCCGACCTCTCCGGGTGGGCCACGTACTTTGCCGGGCTCTCTCGTCTCCGGGCCGACACCGAGGCCGGAATTCGGTCGGTCACCGATGAGCAGATCGCGGAGTTGCGGCCGAAGGTGGATGAGTTCCTGCACGTGGTCGAGATGGAAATCCTGCGGATCGAGCGAGGGAAACCGTCAAATATGCCTGCCGGCGCGGCTTGAAGGCTCTGAAATTACTGCTATCGGACCAAATTCGACCAACTTGTAGCAGGGAATGGTGGTTGGAAGTTCCAACACCTCGTATCATCAGAGGTGGGTCCACCGCAGTGGATCCGGGTGGCCGGAATGTCTCCTCCGGACGCTCTACCGAAACCAGGTGCTGAAGGAGGGGCGGGTGCCACTCTCAGAGCACGAGCAGCGCATGCTCGAACAGATCGAAAACGCTCTGTACGCCGAAGACCCCAAGTTTGCGTCGAACGTACGGTCGCGTCGCTATCGCGGCTCAACTGCGCGCCGTCGATTGCAGGCTGCCGTGTTGTTCCTTGTCGGACTCGTCCTCCTCATCGGGGGAGTTGTCATCGAGGTACAGATCGGTGGATTCCCCATTGTCAGCCTGATCGGCTTCCTGGTGATGTTCGGTGCCGGCCTGATGGCCTTGTGGGGTACACGTAGCGGGCCGACTCCCGGAGGTTCCTCGGGACCATCACGAGGCGGGTCGTCGGGCCGCGAGCAGAAGCAAAGACGCAAGTTTTCCGAGCGTATGGAAGAGCGGTTCAACCGCCGCTTCGAGCAGGAGTAGACCCTCCACCGCACGTGTGACGTAGAAGGCCGTGTATCGCATCGCGATACACGGCCTTTTTTGTGCTTTCAGGGTTGTGGCCCACTTTCCACCCACATCCCCACTTTCTCCCACTGGCAAGGCTCGATTGCCCAGACGTGGCTGAAGTGACAGTTGAGACCCCACATGCTCGTCCGATCTGCCCCTGGACACCCCGGTTCAGGATTTTCGCCCCACATGGCTATGTGCGCTCTACCTGCGCAGTTCTGTGTCTGAAGTCCGCCTCGGGGGCTTTTGGGGTGGAAAGTGGTGGATTGTGGGGTACAGTGGTGCTCGTTGTTGGGAGAGAACCGGATCTTCCCGATAACCATGGGGTTGGAGGTGACGACACATGGCCAGCGCTATGTTCTTCGGCACCTACACACCCAAGTTGGACGACAAGGGGCGGCTCACGCTTCCCGCAAAGTTCCGAGACGCACTTGCAGGAGGGGTGATGATCACAAAAGGTCAGGACCGCAGCCTCGCAGTGCACATGCGCGACGACTTCTATGAGTTGGCCCAACGAGTGTTGAGCTCGCCCAAGAACGACCCTGCTGCTCGGGCCTTTCAGCGCCAGTTGAGTTCGGGTACCGATGAGCAGCGGCCGGATGGTCAGGGACGGATAACCCTGTCCTCCGATCATCGCCGCTATGCGGGCCTGGCCAAAGAATGTGTGGTCATCGGCAACATGAGCCACTTGGAGATCTGGGACGCGCAGACATGGCGCGATTACCAGGATGAGCACGAGGAGAACTTCTCGAGCGTGGGCTTCGACGTCCTGGACACGGCCTGAGGCCGGGGACCAGGAGACCCACGTGGGTGAATCGAGGCCTTTGCCCGATCCGACCCTGACGCACTTCCCCAGCGCCAGGTTCGACAACCCGCCCCTGACGCACTTCCCCAGCGCCAGGTGCGGAGATCGGGCAAAGACCAGGATCCACCCACGCACCTGCCGGCCAATTGGCGCACCCGGACCGCACGAGAGGTAGCACAGTGGATCTCGCCGATGGCCCCTTCGGGCACGTCCCGGTGATGGCCGAGCGGATGATCGAACTCCTCACTCCGGCGATCACCCGGCGAGACCCCGACGGATCGGGCGCAATCTACGTCGACGGCACACTCGGGGCCGGTGGCCACACCGAACTCATCGCCCAGAGATTCCCCGGTGTCGCGATCATCGGTATCGACCGGGACATCAACGCCTTGGATCTCGCTCGCGAGCGACTGTCTCCATTCGGCGATCGGATCACCCTTGTCCACACGCGCTACGACGCGGTGGACGATGCCCTCGAGCAGGCGGGTGTCAAGAAATTCGACGCCGCACTCTACGACCTCGGCGTCTCCTCGATGCAACTCGACCAACCCGATCGCGGGTTCGCCTATGCGGTTGACGCGCCGCTGGACATGCGGATGAACGCCGACGACCCGCTGACCGCCGCCGACATCCTCAACACCTACGGGCACGGCGAATTGGCCCGTGTCCTATCGGAATACGGCGACGAACGGTTTGCGGGCAAGATCGCCTCGGCGGTGCTGCGCGAGCGTGAGATCGAACCGTTCACCACCAGCGGCAGGTTGGTGGAACTGTTGTACCGGACCATTCCGGCAGCCACCCGACGCACCGGCGGTCATCCGGCCAAACGCACGTTCCAGGCCCTTCGGATCGAGGTCAACGGAGAGCTGACCTCGCTGAAAGCGGCCCTTCCCGCGGCGCTGTCGGCGCTGAACGTCGGTGGCCGGCTCGCGATCATGTCGTACCAGTCGCTGGAAGACCGGATTGTCAAGCGTGAGTTCGTCGAACGGACCAAGTCGAAGACGCCGCCGGGTCTCCCCGTCGACCTGCCCGGAACCGCACCGGATTTCGCGTTGGTGACCAGGGGAGCAGAGCAGGCCTCGGCGGACGAGATCGAATACAACCCGCGATCCGCATCGGTGCGGGTGCGGGTCATCGAACGGATAGCGGGAGGGAAGAAGTGACGCTTACCGACGACAACCTCGCCACCGGGCGACGCCGCGATTCCGGTGGGCCGGGGGCCGGGACTGTGCGTGCGTCCAGGCCGCGGTCGGCCGCCGCGGAGAAGGCGCTCGAACGCCGCCGCAAACGCCTTGGTGCCGAGGCTCTCTCGTCGACGTCGCGTCATTGGCAGCGGAGCGAAAAACCTGCCGACCCGGAGGTGAAGCCGGCCCTGCTGGCGCGGGTGCGGCACGCGCCGGTCGAGGTGATGCGCCGGGTGCCGTTTGCCGTCGTGGTCGCCGGAATGCTGTTGGCCGGATTGGCACTCACACTGTGGCTTTCGACCAAGTCCGCCCAGGATTCGTACCAACTCGGGGTGGAGCGCGCGTACAACGAACAGTTGTCCGATCGACGTGATGCTCTCAAGAAGGAATACGAGCAGGGAGACTCTGCGCCTGAATTGTCCGAAAAGGCAAGCGAACTGGGAATGATCCCCGGCAACGACAAGGCCCGTCTCGTGGTGGGCCCCGATGGCCGCGCCACTGTCGTGGGGGAGATCAAGCCCGCAGCAGGGGACAAAGCGCCGTCGTTGAACAACGGACCGAAGCCGACCGCTGCCAAACCGGCCGACGATGCCGCCCCGGCAACACCGACGACACCTGGCGTTCAAGGTATTCCGGTTCAGGGAACACCGCTGACCCCGGACGCCGGCACCGCGACTCCGGTGACCCCGGACGCCGGCACCGCGACTCCGGCACCGACGACGCCCGGTCCCGCCGCGCCGACAGCCACAGCGACCCCGCCGGCATACTCGAACGTTCTTCCACCGAATGGCGGCGCGCCGGTCGCAAATTCGGGCGAACAGCGTTAGTGCAGTAGAGAATTGACAACCATGGAGGTCTCATGTGTGACGGTCATCGCGACGAAGGGATCAGCTGACGACCGGTGCTGCCGATGACGCGGCAGACACCCGCGGGCGACCGCCGTACCCGGCAGCGCGCCACAGGCCGTGAGCGGGTTGGTCCGTCCCGGCGTCCACGCGGACGCCAGGGATCGGGACCCGCCGGATATCGCGACGACAATCCCGACAAGGCTCCTCGGCCTGCCGGCGGTCGCAGCGGATTTCCTGCCGGTGGATCCCACGGCGGCGCCGATGACATGCTCCGGACCGGCCGGCAGTTCGTGCGCCGTCACCGGGTGATGTCGGTGGTGATCGTGTTGGTGGTCCTGGTGGTCACGGTGAAGATGGCGATGCTGCAGATCGTCGACGGTCCGTCGCTGTCCGCGGAAGCGGCGACCCAGCGTGCGGTCACCGAGGTGCTGCCCGCGAAACGTGGTGCCATCGAGGACCGCAACGGCAAGGCGATCGCCTACACAGACGATGCTCGCGCCTTGACGTTCCAGCCGGTCAAGGTGCGCAAGGCGATCGACGAGGCGCATCAGAAGAACCCCGAGTTGCCTGATGTGGACACCCGGATCGACGAGATCGCGGCCGGGATCCGGGCCGAACTCGGCAACGAGTTCGATGAGTCGTCCTTGCGTGAATTGCTCAGTAGCGACGAAACCTTCGTGTACCTGGCGCGGGCGGTGAGCCCGGAGGCCGCGAACAAGCTCATCGAGCAATTCCCCGAGGTCGGATCGGAACGTCAAGACGTCCGGCTCTATCCCGGTGGTGAATTGGCGGCGAACATCGTCGGCGATGTGGACTTCGACGGCAACGGACTGATCGGGCTGGAATCGTCCATGGATTCAGTGCTTTCCGGAACAGACGGGTCGCGCACCTACGACCGCGGATCGGACGGCGCGGTGATCCCGGGCAGTCCACGCAACCTGCATCCGGCAGTGGACGGTGCCACCGTAGAGCTCACCATCGACTCCGACATCCAGTGGTACGTCCAGAACCAGGTTCAGCTGGCCAAAGAGAAGTCGGGGGCGGCGAACGCGTCGGTTGTGGTCATGGACGTCAAGACCGGTGAGGTCCTCGCCATGGCCAACGACGGTACGTTCAACCCCGCCAAACCCCTTGACGAACAACAGGATGCACAGCTCGGTGACCTGCCCATCACGTCGCCGTTCGAGCCCGGCTCTGTCAACAAGCTCGTCACCGCGGCGGCCGCCATCGAATACGGCGTCACCACGCCCGATGAAGTACACCAGGTGCCGGGGACCATCACCATGTCCGATGCCACCGTGAAAGATGCCTGGGCGCACGATGTCGCGCCCTACACGACCACCGGTATCTTCGGTAAGTCCTCCAACGTCGGCACCTTGATGCTCGCCGAGAAGGTCGGCGAGGACCGATTTGCGGACATGCTCAAGCGTTTCGGTCTCGGGCAGAGCACCGATGTGGGTCTGCCGGGCGAGAGCGGCGGGGTCGTGCCGGCCCTCAGCCAGTGGTCGGGCGGTACGTTCGCCAACCTCCCGATCGGCCAGGGCCTGACGATGACCTTGCTCCAGATGACTGCCATGTATCAGGCGATCGCCAACGACGGGGTGCGTATCCCGCCGCGGATCATCAAGGCGGTCAACGGTGACGGTCAGCCCGGTGCGAGCGAGCAGCCCGCCGGGGTTCGCGTGGTCAGCCCGGCGGCGGCCAAGACGGTCCGTGACATGTTCCGTTCGGTGATCCAGAACGACCCGATGGGCGTCCAGAACGGCACCGGTGCGAAGGCGGCTGTGCCGGGGTACCAGATCAGCGGTAAGACGGGCACGGCGCAGCAGGTGAACCCGAAGTGCGGTTGCTACTCCAACGAGGCGTACAACATCACGTTCGCCGGTATCGCGCCTGCGGACAACCCGCGCTACGTGATCGGGATCATGCTGGACAACCCGAAGCGGAGCAGCGACGGCACCGGTGGGCAGAGTGCCGCGCCGCTGTTCCAGACCATCGCGTCCTGGATGCTGCAGCGTGAGCGGGTACCACTGTCGTCAAGTCCGACGCCACCACTGGTGTTGCAAGCCGGGTGACACCACGGCGGTATGTTGAGCACGTGTCTGCTCCCGATAGCTCGGTGTTGCGTCCTGCCCTGGTCACTCCGACCTCGGTCGAGGCTCTCGCAGCGACCGGCAACGCACGGATAGATCTGTTCGGCACGGCCACGGCACAGACCGAAGTCCGTGGAGTGACTCTTCGGGCACAGGAGGTGCGGCCCGGAGATCTGTTCGCCGCGCTTCCCGGTAGCCGGTTCCACGGTGCGCAGTTCGTCGCCGATGCACTGGCCGCCGGTGCGTCGGCGGTTCTCACGAATCAGGCCGGTCGCGATGTCATCGCCGCACTCGATCCGACGCCGGACTGCGCGGTGCTGGTGCATCCGGAACCACGGACCGTGCTGGGTGAACTGAGTTCTCAGATCTACGGTCACCCGTCCCGTAGCCTGACGCTGATCGGTATCACCGGGACGTCGGGCAAGACCACGACGAGCTACCTCACCGAGGCGGCGCTGATGTCCGACGGTCACTCGGTGGGCCTCATCGGCACGGTGGAGACCCGGATCGCCGGGATCCGCCAGCCCAGTGCGTTGACGACCCCCGAGGCCCCGGAGTTGCAAGGCCTGCTGGCGGCGATGCTCGAGCAGGGAGTGGACTCGGTGGTGATGGAGGTCTCGAGCCATGCCCTGTACCTCGGACGTGTCGACGGCACCAGTTTCGCGCTCGGCGCCTTCACCAACCTCTCGCAGGACCACCTAGATTTCCATCCCACGATGCGTGACTATTTCAACACCAAAGCGCTTCTGTTCCAGCCTGATTCGGCGGTCCATGCAGCCGCGTCGGTGGTCTGTGTCGATGACACCTGGGGCCAGGAGATGTTCGGCATCGCCGGACCCGGCGCCATCAGCGTGTCGACGACCGGTTCATCCGGCGGCGTCGACTGGCATGCCGGACCGTCGGAGATCGCGGACGACGGCGCACAGCACGTCACCGTGACCGGCCCGACCGGACAGTCATACGAGATGACTGTCCCGATGCCGGGCCGCTACAACGTGGCGAATGCGCTGACCGCCGTTGCCCTCGCGGCCGGTGCGGGGGTGCCGGTCGAGACGGCGATCGCCTCGGTCGGTGATGTTGCGGTACCGGGGCGGGTGGAGCGGGTCGTTCGCGGTCAGTCCTTCCTCGCCGTGGTCGACTACGCCCACAAACCCGCCGCGCTCGAGGCCGTCATCGCCACGCTTCGCGGCCAGACACAGGGCCGGATCGCGGTGGTTGTCGGCGCCGGTGGTGATCGAGACACCGGCAAACGTCCCGTGATGGGCGATGCCGCCGCACGCGGCGCCGAGTTCGTTGTTGTCACAGACGACAATCCACGTACCGAGGTACCGGCCGACATCCGGGCGCAGGTGGTTGCCGGCGCGAGCGCGGTCCCGCTCGCCGAACGGCCTGCCGGAGCCGAGACAGTTCAGGAGATCGGCGACCGAGCCGAGGCCATCGCCGCCGCCGTCCGCTGGGCGCGGGCCGGTGATGTGGTGCTGGTGGCCGGCAAAGGGCATGAGGCCGGGCAAGAGATCCACGGCATCAAGCATCCGTTCGACGATCGGGTGGTCTTGGCGCAGGCGATCGATGAACTCGGGACGCAACAGCATTCAACCGACACGGAGTCATCGCAGTGAGCAATACCGATAGTGACAGGGTCGAGGGGGTCGACCTCGTCGACACCCGCGCGGTACGCGCCGCCTTGCGAGACCTCGCCGACGCGGTGCACGCCGCGCCGCCGCGCCGCAGTTGGGCGGTGCTGGGGGAGATGGACGTCCCGGCAGAGCTCGACGCCGAGGATCGGGCTGCGATGACGGGCTGGGTGGTGTCCCATGACGAGCTCGGAAGACTGGCCGTGCGCCTGGACATCGGGCAGGTCATCTGTGTGGGTACCTCGCGCGCCGTTCACGGACTGCACCAAGGTGCGGTGATGGAGGGCTCATGGGGGTCGGAGGCGGTCCTGGTGCCGACCCCGCAGGCGGCTGCAGAGATACTGGACGCGCAACTCGGCGAGCACGATGTGGTGCTGGTGATGGGTGGGCGCGAGCTCGGCTTGACCGACTTCTTGAACAGCAGGGTCGGTCGCCGGTCTCCGGGGGCCGAGTCTGCGTGAGCGCCATCGATCACTGCTTTGATACTCGACAGATAGGGATGTTCAGGTGAGGCAGATCCTGATTGCGGGCGTGCTCTCGCTGGCGGTGGCGATCCTGCTGACGCCGGTGCTGATCAAGGTCTTTTCGCGTCAAGGTTTCGGTCAGGAGATCAGGGTCGAGGGGCCGGCGAGCCATCAGACCAAGCGCGGCACCCCCTCGATGGGTGGCGTGGCGATCGTGGCCGCCCTGTGGGCCGGCTATTGGGGTTCACACCTGTTCGGTCTGATGACCGACGGCAGCGGACCGACCGCCTCGGGCATCCTGGTGCTGTCGCTGGCGACCACACTGGCCCTGGTCGGTTTCCTCGATGACTTCATCAAGATCCGCAAGCAGCGCAACCTCGGTCTGAACAAGACCGCGAAATCGGTGGGCCAGCTGATCGCGGCGCTGTTGTTCGGCTTCCTGGTCCTGCAATTCCGCAATGAGGCCGGCTACCGGCCCGCCAGCTCGCAGTTGTCCTATGTCCGCGAGATCGACGCCATCGCGATGGGTTCGGTGGTGTTCATCATCTTCGTCTGGCTCGTTGTGTCGGCCTGGTCCAACGCGGTCAACTTCACCGACGGACTCGACGGACTGGCCGCCGGATCGATGGCGATGGTGCTCGGTTCGTATGTGCTGATCACCTTTTGGCAATACCGCAACGCCTGCGTCGGCGGACCCAAGGCCGCCGAGCCCGGCTGCTACACCGTCCGGGATCCACTCGACCTGGCGCTGATCGCCGTCGCCGGTGGCGGTGCCTGCCTGGGATTCCTGTGGTGGAATGCCGCGCCGGCGAAGATATTCATGGGCGACACCGGATCGCTGGCCCTCGGCGGACTGCTCGCCGGGCTGTCGATCACCACCAGCACCGAGTTGCTCGCCGTGGTGGTCGGTGCGCTGTTCGTCGCGGAGATCATCTCGGTGGTCATCCAGATCGCGGTCTTCCGGACCACGGGCCGACGGGTGTTCCGGATGGCGCCGTTCCATCACCACTTCGAACTGTCCGGGTGGGCGGAGACAACGGTGATCATCAGGTTCTGGCTGCTCACCGCCATTGCCTGTGCGCTGGGATTGTCGCTGTTCTACAGCGAGTTCCTCAGCGCCAGTGGGGGATAGGCCAGTGGAGGATAGGCCAGTGGGGAATTGGCGAGTGGACAGCCGATGACGGATCGGGCATGGCCGTGGGGTGAGCGGGTTCTGGTGGCCGGTGCCGGTGTGGCCGGTGCCTCGGCGGCCCGATTCCTGCTGGATCACGGTGTCGCGGTCACGGTCTGCGACAACCGCGCCCAGGCGCTCGAACCGCTTGTCGCCGCCGGTGCATCGGCGGTGTCACCCGAGACGCTGATGGCCACACCCGCGTGGACCGCAGCCTACGACCTCGTGGTCGCATCACCGGGTTTCCGGCCCGACAACGCACTGATGGTCGCGGCCGCTGACGCCGGCCTGCCGGTGTGGGGCGAGGTCGAACTGGCCTGGCAGGTGGATCGCTCCGGCGTGACCGGCGCTCCCCGCCAATGGTTGGTGGTCACCGGAACCAACGGCAAGACCACCACCACCGGGATGGTCGAGTCGATCATGACCGCTGCCGGAGTATCGGTTCTGGCCTGCGGCAACATCGGTCTGCCGGTGCTCGACGCCCTGATCGCCGAGCCTCGCATCGACGTCCTGGCCGTGGAATTGTCGTCATTCCAACTCTTCTGGGCACCGTCGGTACGTCCCACGGCGGGCGTGGTGCTCAACATCGCCGAAGATCACCTCGACTGGCACGGCTCGATGGATGCCTATGTCGAGGCGAAGGCGATCGCACTGTCCGGGGCGGTTGCCGTGATCGGCCTCGACGATCCCGTGGCCGCGAGCCTGCGCGGATCCGACCCCGACGGCCGAACCATCGGCTTTCGGCTCGACGCGCCCGGGCCGGATGAGCTCGGTGTGGTCGACGGTCGGCTGGTCGATGGGGTCGACTGGGACGCCCCTGATGAATCGCCGGGCCCCGTTCCCCTGTTCGAGGCAGACCGGGTGCGGCCGCAGGGGCCTGCCGGTGTGCTCGATGCGCTGGCTGCCGCCGCCCTGTGCCGGGCGGTGGGCGCGAGCCCGCAGGCCGTGGCCGAGGGCCTCGAGACGTTCACCGTCGGTGGGCATCGCAATGCTCCGGTTGCGGTTGTCGGGACCACCACCTTCATCAACGACTCGAAGGCGACCAACCCCCATGCCGCACAGGCCTCGATCCTGGGACACCGCCGGGTCGTCTGGGTGGCGGGCGGATTGCTGAAGGGCGCCTCGGTCGACGAACTCATCATCGCCATCCGCGATCGGCTCGCCGGGGTGGTGATCATCGGAGCCGATCGCGACATCATCAGAGATGCAATGGCACGACACGCCCCTTTGGTCCCAACAGTCACACGAGTAACAGGGGAAGATGGGTCGGTGAACATCGCTTCGGCTTCTGCAGATCCGGCTTCGGCCGACGCGGTCATGGACAGCGCGGTGCGGGCCGCCTGGGATCTGTGCGCTGCCGACCCAGACACCCCTGACGCAGTCGTGTTGGCGCCGGCCGCCGCGTCACTGGACATGTTCTCCGGTTACGGAGCCCGCGGCGACAGCTTCGCCGCAAGCGCCCGCGCCCTTCCGGGCGCGCGGGTGCCGGGGGCGTCCTGATGGGCAGGAAACAGACCGACGACGCCGCCGACGCTGTATCCGATATCGACCTCGAGGACGACGCCGACCTTGCGGGCGTTGACATCGACGATGACTCCGAGGCCACCGCCGATGCCGACGATTCCGACCCGGTGGGCTCCCGCGCCCGCGGTAAGACCAAACCAGTCCCCGAACGTCGGGTCATCACGCTCGGGGAGGGGATCGGATCGATACTCGCCCGGATCGCGGGTGTCCTGAGCCGTCCGCTGGCGTCGTTCCACCTGATCGCGACCCTCGCCGTCATGCTCACCGCGTTCGGACTGGTGATGGTGCTCTCGGCCTCGTCGGTCGAGGGATATTCGAAGACCGGCTCGTCGTACGGCATGTTCACCACACAGTTGGTGTTCGCCGCACTCGGCGTGGTGCTGTTCTATTTCGCCGTACGGATGCCGGTGCGGATCATGCGCCGGCTCGCCGCACCGGCGATCATCGTGACCACGATCATGCTCATGCTGGTCCTCGTACCCGGGATCGGCACGATGGCCCAGGGTGCCCGGCGTTGGTTCACCGTTGCCGGCTTCTCGGTGCAGCCCTCGGAGCTGACGAAGGTGGCTCTCTGCGTCTGGGGCGCCCACCTGCTCGCCTCCCGCCGCCGCGACAACGCACAACTGCGTGAACTGCTCATCCCACTGATTCCGGTGAGCTTCCTGATCTGTCTGCTCATCGTGCTCGAACCGAACCTGAGTACCACCGTCACGATCGCGATCATCGTCGGGGCGTTGCTCTGGTTCGCGGGTCTGCCGATGAAGGTGTTCGGATTCTTCACCCTCACCGGCGTGGCGCTGGCAGCCGTGCTCGCGATGACGGCCGGATACCGAAGCCAGCGTGTGCTCAGCTTCTTCGGCCAGGTCGATGATCCCCAGGGTGCCGGCTACCAGGCCCGGCAGGCCCGATACGCGCTCGCCAACGGCGGTCCGTTCGGCGAGGGCCTCGGGCAGAGCCGTGCCAAGTGGAACTACCTGCCCAACGCCCACAACGACTTCATCTTCGCCATCATCGGCGAAGAACTCGGACTGGTCGGCGGCATCATCGTGCTCCTGCTGTTCGGCCTGTTCGCCTACGTCGGACTGCGGATTGCGGCCCGATCGGTGGACCCCTTCCTGCGGCTTCTCACCGCGACGATCACCATCCTGGTGACCGCGCAGGCACTGATCAACATCAGCTACGTGGTCGGACTGCTGCCGGTGACCGGTATCCAGCTGCCGTTGCTGTCGGCCGGTGGCACCTCGACGCTGACCACACTGGTCATGTTCGGGCTGTTGGCCAACGCCGCGCGCCACGAACCGGAAGCGGTGGCGGCACTGGCCTCCGGCGGCGACGGACGCTTCGGTCGGCTGCTCCGGCTCCCTCACCCGGTCCCGTATTCACAGACACGTGCCGAGGTCCTGCGCGATCGCCTGGACCGGAGGCGGGTACATCGCGCTCCGAGTCCGGTGGGCCGGGCGCGGCGTGCGGCCGCCACCGAACCGGCGCGCGCACCGGCACAGAAACGGCAGCCACCCCGCAGTTACGCACCGCGCGAGGACATCCGCCGGGTTCGGGCGGCGCGGCCCCAGGATTGGGGATATGGCGGCACCGCGAGCCCACCGCAGCGGCGATCGCAGCCACTGCGTAACAATGACAGCTATGCCCACGATCGTCAGCCGCGAGATATCCGTCGCGGCAGCAACCCCTCTGCCCGGCCGGTCCACGGCGAGGACAACCGATACCGCGATCAGCGGCCGCGTCGGTGACCGTCCCGCCCGATGGGAATCCGGACGGGGCGCACACGGACGGGGTACGGAGCAATGAGTGATGCGACGCGACCGCTGTCGATCGTGGTGGCCGGCGGCGGCACTGCCGGACACATCGAGCCGGCGATGGCCGTTGCGGATGCATTGACCGAGATCGATCCGACGATCGAGGTGACCGCGTTGGGCACGGCCCGCGGCCTCGAAACCACGCTGGTGCCCGAACGCGGTTATCGGCTGGAACTGATCCCACCGGTGCCGTTGCCCCGTAAACCCAATGCCGACCTCGCGAAACTTCCTCTGCGGCTGCGTAAGTCGGTGGCGGCCACCCGCCGGGTCCTCGACGAGGTCGACGCCGACGTCGTCATCGGATTCGGCGGCTACGTGGCGCTGCCCGCCTATCTGGCGGCGCGCCTGCGTCGGCGTTCCAGTATCCGAATCCCGGTGGTCATCCACGAGGCCAACGCCCGTGCCGGCGTGGCCAACAAGGTCGGCGCCCGGTTGGCGCAGCGTGTGCTCGCCGCGGTTCCCGGCTCCGGACTCGACGCCGAGGTTGTCGGAATCCCGGTGCGCGCGGCCATCTCCGATCTCGATCGCGGCGCGTTGCGCGCCGAGGCCCGCGAGTTCTTCGGACTCGATCCCGACGCACCGACGTTGTTGGTCTTTGGCGGATCGCAGGGTGCGCAGAGCCTGAACACCGCCGTCCGTGGTGCAGCACAAGCGTTGTCGGACAGCGGAATCGGTGTCCTGCACGCCTACGGCAAGAAGAACTCCCTGGAGCCGTTCGATGCGACCCCGGCGTACGTCGGTGTGCCATACGTCTCGCGGATGGATCTGGCGTATGCGGCCGCCGATCTGGCCATCTGCCGCTCGGGTGCGATGACGGTGGCCGAGGTCTCGGCCACCGGCCTGCCCGCGGTCTACGTCCCGCTTCCACACGGCAACGGCGAGCAGCGCCTCAACGCCGCACCGCTGGTCGACGCCGGGGGCGGGTTGATGGTCGACGACGCAGAACTGACGCCGGGCTATGTGGCACAGACCATCCCACCTCTGCTGACCGATCCGGAAAGGCTGGCGACGATGGCGAAGGCCGCCGCCGGATCCGGGGCCAGGGGAGCAGCGCAGGCTGTGGCCACAGCGGGAATCGAACTCGCGCGGGCTCGTCGAAAGGCGGCGGGCCGATGAGCGAGCAGAGTGCAAGTGGCATGAAACAGCAATTGCCGCAGCAACTCTCACGCGTACACATGGTCGGGATCGGCGGCGCCGGTATGTCCGGCCTCGCCCGAATCCTCTTGGCGCGGGGAGGCCAGGTCTCCGGAAGCGATGCGAAGGAGTCGCGCGGCGTTGTCGACCTGCGCACCCGCGGTGCCCAGATCCACATCGGACACGACAGTGCTGCGCTCGACCTGCTCGACGGCGGCCCGACGGTCGTTGTCACCACCCTGGCCGCCATCCCGAAGACCAACCCCGAACTGGTCGCCGCCCGCGAGCGCGGCATCCCGATCCTGCTGCGCCCGGGCGTCCTGGCGACGCTGATGCAGGGCCATCGCAATGTCCTGATCGCGGGGACCCACGGCAAGACGTCCACCACCTCGATGACCGTTGTCGCGCTGCAGCACTGCGGTCTGAACCCGTCGTTTGCCGTCGGTGGGCAGTTGAACGAATCCGGCACCAACGCACACCACGGCTCGGGTGAACTGTTTGTGGCCGAGGCCGACGAGAGCGACGGATCGCTCCTGGAATACACGCCGGACGTGGCCGTGGTGACCAACGTCGAATCCGATCACCTCGATTTCTTCGGAACCGAAGCGGCCTACGTGCGGGTCTTCGACCACTTCGCCGACCGCATCGTCGACGGTGGATCCCTGGTGGTCTGCCTTGATGATCCGGGTTCGGCGGCGTTCGCCGGCCGGGTGGCCGACCGGCTGACCGCGCGGGGGATCTCGGTTCTGGGCTACGGCGAGGGCCTGCACCGCGACCTGGCGCAGGGCCTCGCACCGGCCGCCGAGCTGGTGTCCTGGCAGAGCCGGGCCGGCGGCGGGCTGGCCCAGGTGCGGTTCACCGATCGCGGCGGTGTCGTCACCGATCGCGAGATGAAGTTGCCCGTCCCCGGAAAACACATGGCGCTCAACGCGATGGCGGCGGTGCTCGCGGGTGTGGCCGCCGGGGCGGAGATCTCCGGCCTGATCGCAGGGGTCGAGGGTTTTGCGGGCGTGCACCGCAGATTCCAGCTGCGCGGCAATGTCGGTGGCATCCGGGTGTTCGACGACTACGCCCACCATCCCACCGAGGTCCGGGCCGTGCTGACGGCGGCGCGCGACATGGTCACCGCCGACGGCGGCCGCGTCGTGGCGATCTTCCAACCTCATCTGTACTCACGCACCGAGACCTTTGCGACCGAGTTCGCCGGCGCGCTCGATCTCGCCGATCAGGTCATCGTCCTCGATGTCTACGGCGCCCGAGAGGAACCGATACCGGGGATCAGCGGCGTGACGATCGCCGAACAGATCACCAAACCCGTTGCCTTCCAGCCTGATGTCTCGGCGCTGCCACGCCAGGTGATCGAGATGGCCCGGCCACAGGACGTGATCCTGACCATCGGTGCCGGCGATGTCACCATGCAGGCCGGAGAAATCGTCGACGCACTGCGTGAACTCGGTCGGGTGAGTCAGGTCGATCGCACCCCACGGGGCGAGAAGTGAGCGACAACCGCGACTCACCCGGGGACGACCGCGAGGTCGACGACCGTCACTTCGACCAGGGCGAATACGACGACGGCGAGCTGGATACCCCTGAGTTCGACGACCCAGAGTTCGACGACCCAGAGTCCGACAACCCTGAGTTCGGCGAGAATGAGCGAGACGCCGGCGGCTCCGACGCCGGGAAGGCCAAAGGCGAGAGCCGAGGAAAAAGGTTCGCCCGGCGGCGCGGTCGTCGAAAGCCGGCCCGTCCGGCGATCAGCGGAATGCGCGTCCTGATCGGGACTGTCGTGACCATCGTTGTCGTCGTGGCGCTGTTCGGTGTCGCCTACTTCACGCCACTGATGTCGGTCCGCACGGTGGATGTGACGGGGAACGGGGCGGTGACGGCGGAGGAGATCACCTCCGCGGCAGCGATTCCCAAGGGTGAGCCTCTCCTTCAGGTTGATGCTGCGGCAGCGGCACAGCGGGTGTCGCTGATCCCGCGTGTGGCATCGGCGCGGGTCAAGCGCGAGTACCCGTCGACCATCAGTATCGCCGTGGAGGAGCGGATCGCGGTCGTGTTCACCGAACGTGACGGGCAGAAGTATCTGATGGACAAGCTGGGATTCGAGTTCGCGCAACAGGATCCACCTCCCGGACTGGCCCAGTTGCGGACACCGAACCCGGGTTCGGGTGACCCGTCGACGCGGGCCGCGCTGACCGTGATGGCCGACGTGCCGCCGTATGTGCGAGATCAGATCGCCGTGATCGAGGTCAGTTCTCCGGTCAATATCGTGTTGGTGCTCAAGGACAACCGCACTGTCGTGTGGGGCGACGACAGTCGAAACGCGGAGAAATCGGAAACCCTGCGCCATGTGCTGACGCAGGAGGGGACTGAATACAATGTGTCCAGTCCGTCGAATCCGACGTTCAAATAGCCGTTCTGGTGCCAATTCACAGAGTTCTTTCCGACACGCCGCACCGCTTGCTGGCTCCGGTGTCCGAAGGTGCTTAGCGTTTCCATCAGCACACAGCTACTTGACATAACTCTAAGCCTATGGTTTAGGTTGAGGGTTTTCGCGACGGTGGCCGTGCACTAGAACCAACCTGGTTCGAAACAGACCAAAAGGAAGGCGAGCGCTATGACGCCCCCGCACAACTACCTTGCCGTGATCAAGGTCGTCGGTATTGGCGGCGGCGGAGTAAATGCCGTCAACCGCATGATCGAACAAGGCCTCAAAGGCGTCGAGTTCATCGCCATCAACACCGATGCCCAGGCATTGCTGATGAGCGATGCCGACGTCAAGCTCGACGTCGGACGCGATTCGACCCGCGGTCTCGGCGCCGGTGCCGACCCCGAGGTCGGCCGTCGCGCCGCCGAAGACGCCAAGGACGAGATCGAAGAGCTCATCAAGGGCGCCGACATGGTCTTCGTCACCGCGGGCGAGGGCGGCGGCACGGGCACCGGTGGTGCCCCCGTCGTCGCGAGCATCGCGCGCAAGCTCGGTGCGTTGACCGTCGGTGTGGTCACCCGTCCGTTCTCGTTCGAGGGCAAGCGTCGCGGCGGTCAGGCCGAAACCGGCATCACCGCGCTTCGCGAGTCGTGCGACACCCTGATCGTCATACCCAACGACCGGTTGCTGCAGATGGGCGATGCCGCGGTCAGCCTGATGGATGCGTTCCGCAGTGCAGATGAGGTCCTGCTCAACGGTGTCCAGGGCATCACCGACCTGATCACCACCCCAGGCCTGATCAACGTCGACTTCGCCGACGTCAAAGGCGTGATGAGCAACGCCGGCAGTGCGCTGATGGGCATCGGATCCTCGCGCGGTGAGAACCGGGCGACAAAGGCAGCCGAGTCGGCGATCAACTCGCCGCTCCTCGAGGCCTCGATGGAGGGCGCCCACGGCGTACTCATCTCGATCGCCGGTGGCAGCGACCTCGGGCTGTTCGAGATCAACGAAGCGGCCACACTCGTGCAGGAAGCCGCTCACATCGATGCCAACATCATCTTCGGCACCGTCATCGACGACAACCTCGGTGACGAGGTCCGTGTCACGGTGATCGCGGCCGGCTTCGACAGCGGGTCTCCGGCACGCAAGCCGGTCGAGTCCGCCGCCACGGTCGCGGCTCGCAGCGCCACTGTTGGAGCAGGGCGGGCGGGTGCGGTGTCGAACGGCGCCGCCACCGAACGTCGCGACCCGCTGTTCGCGCAGACGCCCGCCGGCGACCCGTTCGCCGATGACCGTCAGGCACGGCCGTCGTCGCGTCCCGCACACGGTATGGATGAGGCCGACGACGACGAGGTGGACGTTCCGCCGTTCATGAAGCGCTGAGCGTCGCGGTGGGTTTTCGCGTCCGGCGGGTCACCACGTCCCGCGCCGGTGGGTTCTCGACCGGCCCTTACAGCTCCTTCAATCTCGGTGACCATGTCGGCGACGATCCGGAGGCGGTGTCGCGCAATCGGATCCGGCTCGGTGACGAGATCGGTGTCGGCGCATCGCGGGTGGTGTGGATGGAACAGATCCACAGTCGCAACGTGGTCACCGTCGACGGTCCGGTGTCCGCGCCGGTTCCGGCCACCGACGCGCTCGTCACCACCACACCCGATCTTGCGCTCGCGGTGTTGTCGGCCGATTGTGTTCCGTTGCTGCTCAGTGATGAGACCGCCGGTGTGATCGCCGCAGTCCACGCCGGCCGGGTGGGGGCGCGGATCGGGATCGTGCCCCGCGTGCTGGCCGAGATGGAGAAGGCCGGTGCGGTGGTGAGCCGTATCGGTGCGTTCATGGGTCCGGCGGCCAGCGGTCGTCAGTACGAGGTCCCGGCTCACATGCAGGCCGATGTGGAGGCGCACCTTCCCGGAAGCGCCACCAAGACGCTCACGGGCACCCCTGGACTCGATCTGCGAGCCGGTATCCGGCGTCAGCTGCTCGAGGCGGGGGTCAGCGCGGTCGCCGAGGATCCTCGCTGCACGATCGAGGACCAGACCCTGTTCAGCCATCGACGCGGCGCGCCGACGGGACGGATCGCGTCGGTCATCTGGATGGACAGCGGCGGTGCGTGACGTCTCGGACCGGTCATCCGATCGCGGCGAAGAGCTCGCCGCGAATCTCGCCCGTGTTCGAGGTCGTGTCGACGCGGCCTGCCTCGCGGCGAATCGCTCGCCGGCCGATGTGCAGTTGCTACCCGTCACCAAGTTCTTTCCCGCCTCCGACGTCCGGTTGCTCATCGATGCCGGTGCCACCGAGTTCGGGGAGTCCCGCGAGCCGGAGGCCGGAAACAAGGCGGCCGAGGTTCGTGAGACGACCGGTCGCGGCGATCTCCGGTTCCACATGATCGGGCAATTGCAACGCAACAAGGCCAAGACGGTCGCCCGCTGGGCGGACCGGGTTCATTCCGTGGACAGTCACAAGCTCGCCCAGGCTCTCGATCGGGCTGTCGGTACCGCACGTGACGAGGATGCCCGCGCCGGAGCGCTGGAGATACTCATCCAGATCGGTCTGGACGACGACGAAGCCAAGGGTCGCGGTGGTGTGCCCGCCGACGAACTGCCGGCCCTGGCCGACAGCATCGCCGCATCGGACAATCTCGAATTGTGTGGGCTGATGGTGATCGCCCCGCTCGGTGGTTCGCCGGAGCAGTGGCTCGACCAGGCCGCCCGCATCCACCAGGGATTTGTTGCGCGGTACCCATCGGCAACCGAATTGTCGGCGGGGATGTCAGACGATCTGGAGGTCGCTGTCAAGTACGGATCGACGTGCGTGCGTGTCGGTACCGCGATCATGGGGCCGCGGCCAGTAATCTCGCCCTAACGGTTAGTCACACGAGTAACACAAGCACCACGGCTAACAGGTTGTCGAGTACAGGCTGAGACTGAAAGAGGAACTGCGATGAGCACAATCCACAAGTTCAAGGCGTACTTCGGCATGGTTCCGCCCGGAGACTACGAGGACGACTACCTCGAGGATCCGGCGCCGTCTCGCGCCCGCCGGTACGAACGCAACTACCGTGACGGCGAGCAGTTCTACGGCGATGAGGAGCCGGCCCGGCCGTTTTACGCCGAAGAAGCTCGTCCGTACCGCGATGAGGTCGACGACCGCGACTACCGCGAGGCCGAATACGCCGCCGAGTACGAGCGGGCTCCGGAGTACGCCTACGCCGGAGGGCGGCGCCCCCAGTTCGAATCCGCAGAGCGCTACCCCGCGCCGGTGGCCCGCGTCCCCAGCCGTCTCGAGCCCCTGAGCAGCGCCCGGCCCGCAGCTTCGCGTCCACCCACCGTCGGTGGCGGCGCGAGCACCCGTGGCGCCTTGGCCCTCGATTCCCGGGCCGAAATGGATCGGGTTTTCGAAGAGGGCAATCCGCTCGGCAAGATCACCACCTTGCGGCCCAGCAGCTACGCCGAGGCGCGCACGATCGGTGAGCGGTTCCGCGATGGGAGCCCGGTCATCATGGACCTCGTCGACATGAGCAACGCCGACGCCAAGCGCCTCGTCGATTTCGCGGCCGGCCTCGCCTTCGCGCTGCACGGATCGTTCGACAAGGTCGCGACCAAAGTCTTCCTGTTGGCCCCCGCGGACATCGACGTGTCGCCCGAGGATCGCAAGAAGATCGCCGAGACCGGCTTCTACAACCACCAATAGGGTTCGCAACAGGCCGTTCGACCTGCGGTTTTCCCAAACCGTGGTGAATTCGGGCAGAGTTATGGCGTGACGATTGCGCGCGAGATAATTTACTACTTCCTCTTCATCTACTGGTTGCTGCTCCTGGGCCGACTGGTGATCGAGTTGGTCCGAACATTTGCCCGGGAGTGGCGCCCGACCGGCGCCTCGGTGGTGGTCATCGAAGGTGTCTTCACCTCCACCGATCCGCCGATCAAGACGTTGCGGCGCATCCTCCCGCCGATTCCACTCGGTCCGGTCCGCCTGGACCTGTCTCTGATGATCACCATGATCCTGGTGCTGATCCTCATGACCGTGGTCGCCGGATAGTTCTGGCGCTGCCCGATGCCTGCCCGATCACGCGTGCCACCACTGCGGATCCGATTAGATCTGCGCCGGATGGCCTCGGAGACACTCCGCGTGAGCAGGACGATGACCCTCCGGATCACATCGCCTGAAGATGGCCCACTAGTATCGAGTAGGTTGATAACAAACGGGTCACGGATTCACGGCGCGCCGTTTCAAATGGTTCGTTTTGACCGCTGTTTGATTTCGACATAGCAACCATGGGGTGCAACGAACGGTTCTAGTGTGACAGGATGGACGCCAGTTACAGTCTGTATGTCTATCGTGAATAATATGAACACCACTCACTCTGTGGTGCACACATCAGGACCTGCACCTGCCCTGTAAGTAGACCGAAGCTCGACACACGTATAAGGGGACCGACCAATGCGGCTGACACCAGCTGATGTGCACAACGTCGCGTTCAGCAAACCGCCGATCGGCAAGCGCGGCTACAACGAGGACGAGGTCGATCAGTTCCTCGACTTCGTCGAAGCCGAGTTGGCGCGTTTGATCGAAGAGAACACCGACCTGAAACAACGGGTTGAAGAGCTCGAGGGCGAGGTCACTTCGGCCAAGAACGCGCCGGCATCGACTCCAGAACCTGCGACGCAGGCGTTCGCGGCGCAACCGGCGGCTCCCGCTCCGGAGCCCGCACCCGCGGCACCGCAGAGCGACGATCACAGCGTCCGGGCCGCCCGCGTGCTGGGTCTGGCGCAGGAGACTGCCGATCGACTCACCAACAATGCTCGCAGCGAGTCCGAGTCGATGGTGGCCGACGCCCGCGCCCGCGCTGATGCGCTGGTCGGCGACGCCCGCTCGAAGTCGGAGGCGATGCTCAGCGACGCACGTCAGCGATCCGAGGCCATCCTCGCCGATTCGCAGACCCGCGCCGAGACGCAGACGCGCCAGGCTCAGGAAAAGGCAACTGCCCTGCAGGCAGATGCCGAGCGTAAGCACACCGAGATCATGGGCACGATCAACCAGCAGCGCTCGGTGCTGGAAGGCCGGATCGAGCAGCTCAAGACCTTCGAGCGCGAGTACCGGACCCGGCTCAAGACCTACCTGGAGTCGCAGCTCGAAGAGTTGCAGCAGCGGGGTAGTGCGGCACCGGTGGACAACGCACGCGGTGGTGATGCCTTCTCGTCCGATCCGGGCAACGGTGGCTTCACCAACACGGGCGGATTCTCCAAGCCGAGCAACTGACGCGGCCGGGTAACTAGGGCGCATTCGTGTTGGTTTTGGCTCTGGCGGCCACCCTGGTGGGATTCGTCCTGCTGGTGGCGGCCCTGCTGAGTGGTGTTCTCTGGTTGGCCATCGCGTGTGTGGTCGTCTGTGTCGTGGGGGTCGGATTCTTGATCGCCGACCTACTCGGATTGGGGCGGAGGTCTTCTGCCGCAACCGAATCCGATACGAGCAGCGATGACGCGACCGGTGGTGGACCCGGTGATGACGAGGTCGGGACCTCGGATCAGGAGCAGGATCGGGATTGGTCCGCTGCGGCGGAACACGAGGAAGATCCCGTATCCGGTGACTCGTCCGAGGACCACTCGCATACCGGGGAAGCCCGGTACGACGCGGGAGCGGACGCCGAGACCGGCGAGATCCCGCGAATCTCGGAACATGATCGGCGGGACGATCCGCCGACCGAGGAAATGTTCCTGAACAAGCCACGTTAGACTTGTAAGTGCGTCGATCCGGCCATCACCGGGGAGCACCCGGAAGAACGGGACCGCGAGGTCCTCAGTAGAACCGGGCGGATGAGGTCCGTCAAAGCCTCGGCGATTGCCAACGCACAGTGGTTGGTCAATCGATGGAGTGGCGCCGATCGTGGCGCAAGCGGGGTGGTACCGCGGCCGATGACACCATCGGTTCGTCCCCGTGCCGGCTGTTACGCCAGAGCACGAGGAGACGGTAGTGAGTTCACAGGAATCGGCAGCGCAGGAACCGACGGGGCAGCAGGTGGACGGACGGGTATACCCGCTCGTTGATCTGCCCGGCGGCATCCGGAGCGGTGCGCCCTCGTTCCCGGACGTCGAGCAGCGCGTGCTCGATTACTGGAAGTCCGATGACACCTTCAAGGCGTCGATCGCGAACCGCGCCGACGCACCGGAGTTCGTCTTCTACGACGGTCCTCCGTTTGCCAATGGCCTGCCGCACTACGGTCACCTGCTGACCGGTTACGTCAAAGACCTCGTCCCGCGCTTCCAGACCATGCGCGGCAAGAAGGTCGACCGCCGCTTCGGTTGGGATACACACGGTTTGCCCGCCGAGCTGGAGGCAGAGCGACAGCTCGGCATCACCGACAAAGCCCAGATCGAGACGATGGGCGTCGCCAAGTTCAACGACTACTGCCACTCGTCTGTGCTCCGGTACACCGATGAATGGCGTGAATACGTCACCCGCCAGGCGCGCTGGGTCGACTTCGACAACGACTACAAGACCCTCGACATCGACTTCATGGAGTCGGTCATGTGGGCATTCAAGACGCTTTTCGACAAGGGCCTGGTGTACCAGGGTTACCGCGTGCTGCCGTACTCCTGGTACGAGCAGACGCCGTTGTCGAACCAGGAGAGCAAGCTCGACGACGCCTATCGGATGCGTCAGGATCCAGCCCTCACGGTGCGGATGACACTCAACACCAAGGACGCCGGTCCGGCCGAGCTCGACGGCACCCATGCGCTGATCTGGACCACCACGCCGTGGACGCTGCCGTCGAACCTGGCGATCGCGGTTCATCCCGACACCGAATACAGCCACGTTCGCGGTGAGGACGGGCAGCAGTACCTGCTGGCGACCGCTCTGCTGGGAAGCTATACCCGCGAATTGGGTGAGGACGCAGAGGTTCTCGGCACCTACACCGGTTCGCAGCTGGAGAACCTGAACTACACACCGCCTTTCGACTTCTTCGTGGGCCACGAAGGTGCACACCGGATCTTGCTGGGTACCTACGTCACCACCGAGAGCGGAACCGGAATCGTGCACCTGGCACCGGCATTCGGTGAAGAGGACATGGAGCTCGCGACCGCTTACGGCATCGAGGTGGTCCAGCCGCTCGATCCGGGTGGCCGTTTCACGTCGATGGTTCCGCCCTACGAGGGGCAGATGGTCTTCGACGCCAACCCGGTGATCATCAAGGACCTCAAGGCAGCGGGCAAGATCGTGCGTCACGACACGATCGAACACTCCTACCCGCATTCGTGGCGGTCCGGAAAGCCGTTGATCTACATGGCAGTTCCGTCGTGGTTTGTTGCCGTGACCACCTTCCGGGATCGGATGGTGGAGCTCAACAAGCAGATCGAGTGGTCACCGGAACACATCCGGGACGGCCAGTTCGGCAAGTGGCTCGAAGGTGCGCGGGACTGGAACATCAGCCGCAACCGTTACTGGGGCGCGCCGATCCCGGTGTGGATCTCCGACGACCCCGACCATCCACGCGTGGACGTCTACGGCAGCCTCGACGAACTCGAGCGCGACTTCGGCGTGCGCCCGGACAACCTGCATCGGCCGTTCATCGACGACCTCACGCGCGCCAATCCCGACGACCCGACCGGGAAGTCGACGATGCGTCGCGTGCCCGAGGTCCTCGACTGCTGGTTCGAATCCGGTTCCATGCCGTTCGCCCAGGTGCACTACCCGTTCGAGAACACCGACTGGTTCGAGGGCACGGACACCGAACCCGGCCACAGCCCAGGCGATTTCATCGTCGAGTACAACGGACAGTCACGTGGCTGGTTCTACAACCTGCATGTCCTGTCGACGGCACTCTTCGATCGTCCGGCGTTCCGGACGGTGGCCGCCCACGGCATCGTGCTGGGCGACGACGGCCAGAAGATGTCGAAGTCCAAGCGCAACTACCCGGATGTGAACGAGGTCTTCGACCGTGATGGCAGTGACGCCATGCGGTGGTTCCTGATGGCCTCTCCGATCCTGCGGGGCGGCAACCTGGTGGTCACCGAGCGCGGTATCCGCGAAGGTGTCCGGCAGGCGCTGTTGCCGTTGTGGAATGCCTACAGCTTCTTGCAGCTGTACGCGGAGCGGCCGGCGCAGTGGAGTACCGAGTCCACAAACGTCCTGGACCGGTACATCCTGGCGAAGGCCGCGGCCACCCGCGATGCGATGACCGAGCAGATGGAGACCTACGACGTCGCCGGTGCTTGCGACGAGTTCCGGAATTTCTGTGAAGCCCTGACCAATTGGTATGTGCGCCGGTCGCGTTCGCGGTTCTGGGCGGGTCAGGACGAAGCTCCCGAGGCTTTCAACACGCTGTACACCGCGCTGGAGGTGGCCTGTCGACTGGCCGCGCCGCTCCTGCCGCTGACGACCGAGGCGATCTGGCGGGGACTGACCGGCGAGCGGTCGGTGCACTTGACCGATTGGCCCGCCGACGGCGAATTGCCGGCCGATTCCGAGTTGGTTGCCGCGATGGATGACGTGCAGGCGGTCTGTTCGGTGGCATCGAGTCTGCGCAAGGCGAACAAGCTGCGCGTGCGACTGCCCTTGCCGGCGTTGACGATCGCGTCGCCCGACGCCAGTCGACTGGCTCCGTACTCCGACCTCATCGCTGATGAGATGAACGTCAAGTCGGTGAACCTGACCGAGGACGCGGATCAGTACGGACGAGTTGAACTGTCGGTGAATGCCCGTGTGGCCGGGCCCCGTTTGGGCAAGGATGTCCAGCGGGTCATCAAGGCGGTCAAGTCGGGGAACGTGACCATCACCGAGCGTGACGGTGCGGAGGTCGTCAGTGCTGACGGCATCGAACTGCTCGAGGGTGAGTTCAACCGCAAACTTGTTGCGGTGAAGCCGGAATCGACTGCGGAACTGCCGTCGGGCGCCGGACTTGTGGTGCTCGACACCGCGGTCACCGAAGAACTCGAAGCCGAGGGCTGGGCCAAGGACCGGATCCGCGAACTGCAGGAAGCGCGCCGAAGCGCCGGACTGGACGTCTCGGACCGGATCGTGGTGGTCCTGGCCGTACCGGCCGAATACCTCGAGTGGGCTCAGCGGCATGCCGACCTCATCGCCGGCGAGATCCTGGCTGTGGACCTGACAGTGACCGACGCCCGGGCCGAACCCGCATCGGGTGAGTGGGTCGAACTCGGCGACGGTGTGCAGGCGACCGTCACCAAGACTCTCCACCCCTAAATTGGTGGGTTTTGGTGAGCATTTCCGCAGGTCAGGCTCACCAAAACCCACCATTTTTGGAGCCAGGTCCGATCCGGTCGAGGAGGCCGTCTATCTGCAGGGTGAATAGTGTCTGTAGATCGAGACCCGGTTCCGCACCGAATTGGCCGAAAACCTCCAGGCTTGTCAGACCGACCACGGTCGCCCACAGGGAGATGGCGAAGTGGAAGTGCTGATCGTCGATGTCGAGGTCGAATTCGGTTCTGATGGAATCGAAGTCGAGGCCGTCGATCGTGTCGGGGACTGCACTCTCCGAGGCCGGCCGGCCGACCGAAGCGGCGTCGGCAATGGTGCGCATCAGCAGTGCGACAACCCGCGTGCCGGGTTCGGTGGTCTGCTCGGCCGGTGCCTGGTATCCGGGCACGGGGCTGCCGTACAACAGCGCATAGCGTGACGGCTCGGATACTGCCCAGTCGTGAAAGGCATTGCAGCTGCGGCGAATTTGTTCCCGGTGGTCGTTCGCGGGCGCGGAATCGTGGGCGGCGGTCACCTCATCGGCGAGCTCGGTGTATGCGTCGACCACCAGCATGGTCAGTAGTTCATCGCGGCTGGCGACATATCGGTACACCGCCGACGACACCAGGTCGAGATCGCGGGCGATCGCTCGCAGTGACAGGGCCGCCGCGCCGTATTTCGCGAGGTGGTCGCGTCCCACCGCGAGAATGCGCTGATTGGTCCTGATCCGGGCCTGCGCGCGCGGTGACAGTTGTTCGGTCATGTCCCCATCCTGCCACAAACGAGAGCAGTGCTCTTGATTTTGGTGCGGCGATGGTGCACACTCGAATCAAGCGAGAGCAGTGCTCTCTAAATCGAAGAGGAGCAGGTCATGACCGCAACCGTCCACTACAACCGGCCCGGCAAGGGCACGCACGTCTTCAACGGCATCGTCGCCTGGCTGGCGGACCGTGGAATCACACTGGCCGGGGCGCGCACACTCGAAGTGCGCGGCCGGGTCTCGGGAAACATCCAGCGGATTCCGGTGAATCCCTTGAAGATCGACGGCCGCACCTACCTGGTCGGCGCGCGCGGCCAGACGCAGTGGTCACGCAATGTGCGCGCGGCCGGCAGTTGCGTCCTGCGTGGTGGGCGGACCTCGATCACATACGCGGTGTCGGAGGTCGCGGTTGCTGACAAGCCCGCGGTCCTGCGACCGTATCTGAAGCGCTGGGGCTGGGAAGTCGCGTCGTTGATGCCTGTGGAGATCAGTGCGGACTCCACCGACGCCGAACTCCTGGCAGCGGGCGAGATCATCCCGGTCTTCGAGCTGACGCCAGAGCCGGGGCGCTGACGAATGGTCTGCGCCCGCCGCCGGGGCATACGATTGCCGATGTGCAACAACGTGGCGGGAGCAGTAGTTCCCGGTGGGTGATGCATCTCGACATGGACGCGTTTTTCGCTTCGGTGGAACAGCTCACCAGGCCGACATTGCGTGGCCGACCGGTGATGGTCGGCGGTCTCGGGGGCCGCGGGGTGGTGGCCGGCGCGAGCTACGAGGCAAGGGTGTTCGGGGCGCGGTCGGCGATGCCGATGCACCAGGCCCGCCGTCTGGTCGGCGCCGGCGGGGTGGTGTTGCCTCCGCGTGGATCGGTGTACGGCGCGGTGAGCCGGCGGGTGTTCGGCCTGATCCGCGAGATGATCCCGGTGATCGAGATGCTCTCGTTCGACGAGGCATTCGGGGAACCCGCCGAACTGGCGGGCGCCACGGCCGATGACGCCGAGGAGTTCGCTCAGCGGCTCCGGAAGCGGATCAGCGACGAGGTGGGTCTGGCGGCATCCGTCGGTTTCGGCGCCGGTAAGCAGATCGCGAAGATCGCGTCCGGGATGGCGAAGCCGGACGGTGTGGTGGTGGTGAAGCCCGACGAGCAGCAGGAATTCCTGGCCCGGCTACCCGTGCGCAAACTGTGGGGGATCGGTCCGGTTGCCGGAGAACGGTTGCAGCGCTTGGGTGTCGACACCATCGGTGATCTGGCGAGCATGTCGCCGTTGGAGGTTTCGTCGGTGCTCGGTGCCACCGTGGGTCCGGGCTTGCATCTGCTGGCGCAGGGTGTCGACGACCGGCCCGTCGCCGAGCGGGCGTCGGCAAAACAGATCAGTGCCGAATCGACGTTTGCCGAGGACATCACCGATCTGATCACGCTACGTGGGGCGGTGGAACGGGCTGCGGCGTCAGCGCATCGCCGGTTGATGGCCGATGGGCGGGGATCGCGCACGGTGGTGGTCAAGCTGAAGAAATCCGACATGTCGGTGCTCACCCGGTCGAGCACCTTGCCGGCGGCCACCACCGAGTTGCCTGTCCTGGCTGCGGCGGCCCAACGTCTGGTGCTCGACCCGCAGGAGATCGGCCCGATCCGTCTGGTCGGTGTCGGGTATTCGGGTCTGAGTGCGGTGCAACAGTTTTCGATGTTCCCCGAACTGGACGAGTTCTCCGGGCCCGAGCCTGCCGAAGACGGTGAGACCGCGGCCGAGGAGTTCTATCCCGGCGGACGCACCCCCGAAGTCGGCCGGCTGCGCTGGACCACCGGCGACGACGTCCGTCATTCCGAACACGGCTACGGATGGGTACAGGGCAGCGGCCACGGCCGGGTGTCGATCCGATTCGAAACCCGCGGCAGCGGTCCGGGTTTTGCCCGGACCTTCTCGCTCGACGATCCAGATCTGGACAGTGCTGATCCGCTTCTCAGTCTGGACTGGCCGGAAGAGTACCTCCGCCCGGCAGCCGACGAAGATTAGCCCACCCACCCATCCGCCGAGCGTGCCGAAAGAACCGCCGAGCGGGCCGAAATCGCAACTGAGCGTGCCGAAGTCGTCGAGACACCGACGGCGCGCGTGCAACGTCGGCACGGTCGACGGTTCTTTCGGCACGCTCGGCGGAGGGGGTGGGGGGCTCGGGGTGGGGCGTGCTCGGGAGGGAGGGTGGTGCGCGTCTATTCGGGGGCGAAGAAGGCGGTGATGTCGGTGGGGCCGCCACCGCCGGCGAGTATCGCCTGGACCGCGATGCGGGCCTGCGACGCGCGAAGCCACGGCGAGATGATGGCGCCGCGTTTGATGAGATCGATCGCGCCTCCGCCGCCGCCGTAGAGCGGCACCACTTCGCCGTGTGCCACCCGCGAACACACGACAACCGGTAGACCGCGGTCGACAACTCGGCCGACCGCCGCGACGACATCGGGATGGGTGTTTCCGGAACCACTCGCCGACAACACGATTGCGGCGGCACCGGCATCTGCCACCCAGTCGATGATGTGGGCATCGACGCCCGGGTACAGCGCCACCAGATCAACCCGGACATGTGCGATCGGCGCCGGTGGCACCAGGCGCTGGGGCAGGTCAGGGTGAACCAGGCGAAATGGCATCGCCGTACTCGTGTCGGATTTGCAGGCTCCGCGGGCCGGGATCAGCTCACCGCCCATCGCGATGAAGACACCGCGCCCGCGCATGGCCGGATCGGCGGCCAGGGCGATGGCCGCGTCGAGATTCGCGGGTCCGTCGGCGTCGGGGGAGTCGGCGGGCAGGCGCGCCCCGGTCATCACCACCGGCCTGGGATCGTGGTACATGAGGTCGAGCAGCATCGCCGTCTCTTCCATCGTGTCGGTGCCGTGTGTCACAACAACACCGGACACAGCCGGATCGGCGAGCTCGGAGGCCACTGCCAACCGGATCGCATCCTGATCGGCGGGGAGCAGTGCCCCGGAATCGACCTGCAGAACTTCGCGGACCCGTAGCTGCACCCCGTCGGCCGCGGCGGCCGCGGTGAGTTCGGCCCCACCGACATCGGGCCGTGCCCCGTCGGCGAACCGGCGGCTCGCAATGGTCCCGCCGGTGGTGAGAATCGACACCAGTGCCTGCTGTTTCACCATGCCGGTCAGCTTCGACTGCCTGAGCTTGCGGGTCAAGTTCTGAGGTTTTTGGCATAGTGGGTCGGGACCCAGGCCGATATGGCCCCACCGATCAGATTCACCTGTCACTTCCGGTGACCGGTTGTGAAATGAGAAGGACGGATTTTGAAGCTTCGTAAGTTCGTGACCGCCGGAGTCGCAGTATGCGCCTTCCTGTCCATCGCTGCCTGCTCTGACGACGGCGACAGCCCCTCGACCACCACGGCGGCCAGTTCTGCGGCCACCAGTTCGGCCACGAGCGGTGGCGGGGGTGGGCTCACCGATTCCAGCAAGCCGCCGACCGCCGCTCAGCTCAACACCATGCTGCAGACCGCGCTGGACCCGAACGTCCCGGCCTCGGAGAAGACCGAGCTGGTGCAGAACTCGGAAAAGGACCCGGTGATCTTTGACAAGCTGGTCGAGGCAGCAGCTGCCAACCCCGATCTCGAGTACGAGATCGTCGCCCCGGTCCGGCCTGCCGGCACCGATCAGGCCAAGGCCAACGTCAAGGTCAAGTTCCCGGACACCCCGGAGCAGCAGGTCGAGGCGTTGATCGTCTTCGACAACGGCACGTGGAAGCTGTCGTCGACCACGGTCTGCCTGCTCTTGTCGGCCGCCAACGAGACCAGCCCGATGTGCCCGGCCACCAGCTAGGCACCGGCCCGGTCTGACCCCAGAGGTCGATCAGAGCCAGAACCTGAATCGGCGCCGACCGCGAACTGTTCGCGATCGGCGCCGATTTGTCGTATCTGGGGATCAGATCCTCTCAGGCCCAATTCGATTCGAAGCCGAGGAGCTGCTGGAACTGGGTGCCGTCGCCGCCGACGAGCGTGCGCCCGCCGGAGATCTTCATCTGGCCGGCGACGGGTACCCCACGGGTCAGGTCGACGACAACCGAGCCGCTGCCGGTCATCGAGTAGCTGTCGATGGTCAGGGTGCCGCCGTCGGGGAGCCGGAACACCGAGTTGATCGGTGACTCGTCGATGGTGAAATCGATTGTCAGTTGGTCGCCCTCCCGTGCGGTCAGGGTGGCGTTGATCGTCTGACGGACGTTGGCGCCCGCATTGACCGTGCGGACGGCGTCCCAGGTGGCCCCGACGCCGATCGGTTCGGTGGGCAGGGTGACCGACCGCTGGAAGGTGGACACCAGCGACTCCTCGACGGCCTGGCGTGCGTTGTCGTCCGCATCTTCGCCCGGCAGGATTCGCAGGGAGATGGGCGCCACACCTGGACCGATGCTCATTCCGGCCCGCGACCCGTTCTGGGCCTTGAGGGCTTCGTTCAGCGCGGTGTCCGGGGATCCGGCGGTGCCGATCTGCAGATCGATGTCGGTGGCGTCGGTGCAGTTGACGCGGGCGGTCATCGGCAGGTCAACAGTTGTTGCCGACTGTGTGGCGCCCTCGCCGTCCGGAGAGGCGAAGGTTGACGTCGTCACCAGCTTGGCGCTCTGGGCGCTGGCCCGGTCGAATGCACTCAAGGCCACGGCACCTGGCTCGGCGCCGGCGGTCAGCAGTGTCACCTTCGCCGGCGGCACGGGCAGAAGAGCCGCTTTGGTGTCCCCGGCAGTGGTGTCGGTGGCACATCCGGTCGGCGTCGGTGGCGGTGTGTTGTCGTCGTCGGATCCACATGCGGCCAGGCCGAGGATCAGGACCATCGCAGCGGCGAGGGCGCCGACGGGTCGCGCCAGGCGCGGGAGTCGGGCTGTCGGCAGAATTCGGACGCGGGTCGATGACCGCAGGGGAGCAGGAGAGGACACGGCCGCCAGCGTATCGAGTCACTCATGGATGATGGACAGGTGACAAGTGAGCCCACCCCCCACTCAGCCGGCGATTCCACCGCTGACGTAGCTCAGCAACCGGCCCGGCCCAAGGTCTGGGTGACCCTGGTTGCGGTCGCCGCTGCGATCATCATCGCCGACCTGGTCACCAAGATCATCGCGGTCGCTGTGATCAAGCCGGGCGAACCGATCGAGATCATCGGCGACACGATCACCTTCAAACTGGTCCGCAACAGCGGCGCGGCATTCTCCATGGCCACCGGGTACACCTGGGTCCTGACGATCGTCGCCCTCGCGGTGGTGGTCGGGATCGTCCGGTACAGCAGCCGGCTCGGCTCGATCTGGTGGGCGATCGGTCTCGGGCTCGTCCTCGGCGGCGCCGTCGGCAACCTGATCGACCGGCTCTTCCGCTCGCCCGGCGTGCTGCGTGGACACGTGGTCGACTTCGTGTCGGTCGGATGGTGGCCGGTGTTCAACATCGCCGACTCGGCAGTGGTCTGCGGCGCGATCCTCCTCGTGGGCCTGACCCTGTTCGGGTTCGAGTTCGACGGCACCCGTGCCGGCGATCACCGCGACGCAGCGGACGACGTGACCCCTGACAAGTCCGTCACACCCGACGGCACCGGGACCGCTGACGCCCCCGCGGACACCCCGACAACAACAAAGGCAGTGACAGAGAACGTGACCAAAGACGACTCGACAGACAACGGCCGCGACGCATGACCCGCGAATCACGGTCGATGCCGATCCCGGACGGCCTCGACGGCATGCGGGTGGATGCCGGGGTCGCCAGGATGCTCGGTCTGTCCCGGACGGTGGCGGCCACACTCGCCGACGATGGTGACATCAGCGTCGATGGCGCACCGGTCGGAAAATCCCACAAGCTCGTCGGCGGTCAGTGGCTCGAAGTGATCCTGCCGGAGCCGCCGCGGGTCCTGACGATCGAGGCCAAGCCGGTCGAGGGCATGGAGATCATCTACTCCGACGACGACATCGTGGTGGTCGACAAGCCGGTGGGTGTCGCCGCGCACGCATCGGTGGGCTGGACCGGCCCGACGGTCATCGGTGGTCTGGCGGCGGCCGGGTTCCGCATCTCGACCTCGGGCGCGCATGAACGCCAGGGCATCGTGCACCGGCTGGACGTGGGTACCTCCGGCGTGATGGTGGTCGCCACATCCGAACGCGCGTACACGTTGCTCAAGCGGGCGTTCAAACAGCGGACCGTCGACAAGCGCTATCACGCCGTGGTCCAGGGACATCCGGATCCTCGCAGCGGGACGATCGACGCCCCGATCGGTCGCAGCCGTGGGAACGACTGGAAGTTCACGGTCTCGGCGTCGGGCAAACACAGCATCACCCACTACGACACCGTCGAGATGTTCCGGGCGGCAAGTCTTCTCGATGTGCACCTGGAGACCGGGCGCACACACCAGATCCGCGTCCACTTCTCGGCCCTGCACCATCCCTGCTGCGGCGACCTCACCTACGGCGCCGATCCGGTGCTCGCCGGGAAACTGGGGCTGGAGCGGCAGTGGCTGCACGCCCGGGCGTTGTCGTTCGCTCATCCGGCTGACGGTCGACAGGTGGAGTTCACCAGTCCGTACCCGCCGGATCTGCAGCATGCGCTGGACGTACTCCGGGCCGGTTAGCCCATGAGTTCTGCCGTCCGGTTCGCCCTCACGCTGTTGGCAGCGGTGGTGGTGCTGGTGGGCGGGCTGTACGTGGTCGGTGTGGTCAATCCGGTTCCGGCACCGCCGGTGGGCGGGGATGTCCTCGGGCCCGACAACGGTGAACCCGTCGACGACTACCTCGCGCGCGCCGAACAGTCGTTGTCCGGGCCCGACACCGTCCGGTGGGCGCTGATCTCGCTGACGCAGGTACAATCGCTCGGCCGCGGTTGGGAGCTGACCACCACGCAACCGTCGATGTTGCTGTCGCAGAACATCTTCAACGTGCCGATCGAACGGGTACAGACGCCCACGGTCCGCCCGGCGACGGGCAATACCGAGGAGTCGTTCCACTGGTCGCAGCAGATCGCCGCGCAGCAGGTGATCAGCCGTTCGGACGGAACCGAGCGGGCACAGAGGGTCGGTGAGGTGGCCGCCGCGCGACTGCGGGCGGGGTGCGATTGCCTGATCGGACTGGTGGTCCGGGATCGGCTGTCGGTCTTGCGTCAGGTCGCGGCCGAGCCCGGGGTCCGGGCGGTCGAAGCGTTGCCCGACGATGCCGAAGCGGGGCTGTTCACGGTGGTCCCGTTGCAGCCGTCGATGGTCACGATTGTCGAACCGCTGCCCGATGACGGACCCGTTCCGGCGGTCTAGGGCGTTATATGGTGTGCGCTAGACATTCGTGAGTTGCGGAGGGGGTCAGCATGTTGCAGCCGGGGTCCTGGATTGCCGGGTACCGGGTGGAGCGTGCCCTCGGTAGCGGCGGTATGGGCGCGGTCTACCTGGCCAAGCATCCCGAACTGCCCCGCAGCGACGCCATCAAGGTGCTCGGCGAGCAGGTCGGTGAGGACGAGCAGTTCCGCAAGCGCTTCCTGCGGGAAGCGGAGGTCGCCGCCGGTCTCGACCACCCCAACATCGTGACCATCTACAACCGGGGCAGCAGCGACGGCATGCTCTGGATCTCGATGCAGTACGTCGCCGGTACCGACTGCGCACAGGAACTGCAGCGTGCGCAGGAGAAAGCCGGCGCGCAGGCCGGGTTGCCGCCGGAACGGGTGGTCCGGATCTCGGGGGAGATCGCCCGCGGCCTCGACTACGCGCACCGGCGAGGTCTCCTGCACCGCGACATCAAACCGGCGAACATCCTGTTGTCCGACTACGAGTCGAGTGAGTTCGGCGACGGGATCGACCGTGGATACTCCACCGATGCCGACGAGCAACGGGTGTTGCTGACCGACTTCGGTGTGGCGAAGGCAGCCAACGAGACGGAGTCGCTGACGGTGGTCGGGACGGTGCTGGCAACGCTGTCGTATGCCTCACCCGAGCAGCTCAAAGGCCAGCCGGTCGATGCTCGGACAGATCAGTACTCCTTGGCGGCCACCACTTTTCACCTGCTGGCCGGGCGGGTTCCGTTCAAGGGCGACGGCACGGCCGACGTGATCGCGGGACATCTGAGCAAGCCGGTGCCGCGGTTGTCGGAGATGGTGCCCACGGTGCCGCCCGCCGTCGACTCGGTGATCGCCAAGGCCATGGCCAAAGAGGCCGACGACAGGTTTGCGAACTGCCGGCAATTCACCGATGCACTGCGATCGGCGCTGCACCAGGGCGGCATGACCGCCTACACGCCTCCGGTCGCCGCCAGGCCCCAGATGAATCCCCGTTCGGCCGGACCGGCGACCCCGCAGCCGGGCCGCCACATCTCGGCACCCACCCAGCACGGCGGTCCGCAGTCCTTCGGGCACCAGCCGATGGGACAGCCACCGGCCGGGCAGACTCCGAATCCGCAGCGGTATCAGCAGTCGACACCGCCGCCGGCGCATCTCGCCTCGGCGCAGTACTCGCAGTCGCGGCCGCCGGCGCAGAACACGCCCGCGGGCCCGTCGGGTTCCAACGCGGTGATGCTCGCCGTGCTGATCGGGTTGATCGTGGTGGCGATCGCGATCGTGGTGGCGATCTTCCTGGTGGCGTGACGGCGACGTGCGAAGTCGCGTCGCGTCACTCGAGGCACATGCGTCACCACATCCGGAGGCGGTCGCCGCGCCTGCCAGAGCTCGTCGGTACTCCCGCCTAGACTGAAGACCTTGCGCCCGCGGCCCGCTCTCGGCGGTGGTGTCCGGGAGCGTTCGAGAGTTCGAATTGAGAGGTAGCGCGTGTCGGATTCGTTTGTCCATCTGCACAACCACACTGAGTACTCGATGCTCGACGGGGCGGCCAAGGTCAAACCGATGATCAGTGAGGCCGCCCGGTTGGAGATGTCCGCGATCGGCATGACCGACCACGGAAACATGTTCGGCGGCAGCGAGTTCTACAACGTTGCCACCGACATGGGCGTCAAGCCCATCATCGGTATCGAGGCGTACATCGCACCCGAGTCGCGCTTCAACACCAAGCGTGTCCTGTGGGGCAACCGGGACCAGAAGGGCGACGACGTCTCGGGCAGCGGTGCCTACACGCACATGACGATGGTTGCCGAGAACGCGACCGGCCTGCGCAACCTCTTCAAGCTCTCGTCGCTGGCTTCCATCGAAGGTCAGCTGGGCAAGTGGTCCCGCATGGACGCCGAGGTCATCGCGGCTCACGCCGAAGGCATCATCGCCACCACCGGGTGTCCGTCCGGAGAGGTCCAGACCCGTCTGCGGCTCGGTCACGAGCGCGAAGCACTCGAGGCCGCCGCCAAGTGGCAGGACATCTTCGGCAAAGAGAACTTCTTCCTGGAGTTGATGGAGCACGGCCTGGAGATCGAGGGCCGGGTGCGCGAGGGGCTTCTCGAGGTGGGCCGCAAACTGGGGATTCCGCCCCTGGTCACCAACGACTGCCACTACGTCACCAAGGGTCATGCCGCCAGCCACGAGGCCCTGCTCTGTGTGCAGACCGGCAAGACCCTGTCCGACCCGACGCGATTCAAGTTCGACGGCGACGGCTACTACCTCAAATCGGCCGCGGAGATGCGCGAACTCTGGGACAAAGAGGTTCCCGGCGGCTGCGACAACACACTGCTCATCGGCGAGCGCGTCCAGAGCTACGCCGAGGTCTTCGAACATCGCGACCGGATGCCGATCTTCCCGGTGCCCGAGGGTGAGACGCAGCCGAGCTTTCTGCGCAAAGAGGTCGAGAACGGGCTGAAGACCCGCCGGTTCCCGAACCGTGAGGTACCCCAGGAATACCTCGATCGCGCGAGCTACGAACTCGACGTGATCATCCAGATGGGTTTCCCCGCTTACTTTCTGGTGGTCGGCGACCTCATCCGGCACGCCAACGAGGTCGGGATTCGCGTTGGCCCGGGCCGTGGTTCGGCGGCCGGATCACTGGTGGCCTGGGCGCTGGGCATCACCAACATCGACCCGATCCCGTACGGCCTGCTGTTCGAGCGATTCCTCAATCCCGAGCGTGTGTCGATGCCCGATATCGACATCGACTTCGACGACCGCCGCCGCGGTGACATGGTGCGGTATGCCACCGAGCGGTGGGGCAGCGACAAGGTCGCACAGGTCATCACGTTCGGAACCATCAAGACGAAGGCCGCGATCAAGGATTCGGCCCGCGTCCAGTTCGGCCAGCCCGGCTACGCCATCGCCGACCGCATCACCAAGGCGCTGCCGCCGCCGATCATGGCCAAGGACATCACGATTGCCGGTATCACCGATACCAGCCATGAGCGGTACAAGGAGGCCAGCGAGGTCCGCGCGCTCATCGAGACCGATCCGGATGTCAAGAAGATCTACGACACCGCACTCGGACTCGAGGGCCTGATCCGCAACGCCGGCGTCCACGCCTGCGCGGTGATCATGTCGTCCGAGCCGCTGACCGAGGCGATCCCGGTGTGGAAGCGCGCACAGGACGGCGCCATCATCACCGGCTGGGACTATCCGTCGTGTGAGGCGATCGGCCTGCTGAAGATGGACTTCCTGGGGTTGCGCAACCTCACGGTCATCGGCGACACGATCGACAACATCAAGCTCAATCGCGGCATCGACCTCGACCTCGATTCGTTGCCGCTCGATGACCCGGCCACCTACGAGCTGGTGGCCCGCGGCGACACGCTCGGCGTCTTCCAGCTCGACGGCGGGCCCATGCGCGAGCTCCTCAAACGTATGCAGCCCACCGGCTTCGGTGACATCGTCGCTGTCCTGGCGCTCTACCGCCCGGGTCCGATGGGCATGAACGCCCACAACGACTACGCCGACCGTAAGAACAATCGGCAGCCGGTCAGCCCGATCCACCCCGAACTCGAAGAGCCGCTCAAGGAGATCCTGGCCGACACCTACGGTCTGATCGTCTACCAAGAGCAGATCATGCAGATCGCGCAGAAGGTCGCCGGATATTCGCTCGGTCAGGCCGATATCCTGCGTCGCGCCATGGGTAAGAAGAAGTTGTCGGTGCTGGAGGAGGCCTACGCCGGCTTCCGTCAGGGCATGTTGGACAACGACTTCTCAGACGCCGCGATCAAGGCACTGTGGGACACGATTCTTCCGTTCGCCGGATACGCGTTCAACAAGTCGCATGCCGCCGGCTACGGCCTGGTCTCGTTCTGGACCGCGTACCTCAAGGCCAACTACCCGGCCGAGTACATGGCCGGGCTGCTCACCTCGGTGGCCGACGACAAGGACAAAGCTGCGATCTATCTGGCCGACTGCCGTCGTCTCGGGATCACGGTGCTGCCGCCCGACGTGAACGAGTCGCAGCAGAACTTCGCCGCCGTCGGTGAGGACATCCGCTTCGGCCTGGCCGCGGTGCGTAACGTCGGAACCGGCGTTGTCGCCTCGATTCTCGATGCGCGCGAAGAGAAGTCGAAGTTCACGAGTTTCTCTGACTACTTGGCGAAGATCAATGTGACGGCGTGCAACAAGAAGGTCACCGAATCGCTGATCAAGGCCGGTGCCTTCGACTCGCTCGACCATCCGCGCAAGGGTCTGTTCCTGGTGCATGCCGATGCGGTCGACGCCGTGCTCGGTACCAAGAAGGCCGAGGCGCTCGGACAGTTCGACCTCTTCGGCGACGCGGGCGGAGACGGCGGCGGCGGCGTTGCCGACGACGCATTCGCGGTGAAGGTGCCCGACGAGGAGTGGGATTCCAAACACAAACTGGCGCTCGAACGAGAGATGTTGGGACTCTACGTGTCCGGGCATCCGCTCAACGGTGTCGAGCACGTCATCTCGGCCCAGACGGACACGTCGATCTCGTCGCTGCTCGAAGGCAACGCCAAAGACGGTGCTCAGATCGTGATCGGTGGCATCATCTCGGCGGTCACCCGGCGGGTGAACAAGAAGGGCGAGTCGTACGCCGTCGTCCAGATCGAGGACATGGTCGGTGGTGTCGAGGTCTACTTCTTCCCGAGGGCCTACCAGGCATTCGGCATGGACATCGCGGCCGACGCGGTGGTGCTGGTGAAGGCGCGGGTCAACCTGCGGGACGACAGCATGATGATCTCCGCGAATGATCTTGCCGTGCCCGACCTTTCGCACGTCGGCGTCGCCAAGCCGGTGTCGCTGATCATGCCGACGAGGTTGTGCACCGCCGACCGGGTCAGCGCGCTCAAGCAGGTGCTCGTCCGCCATCCCGGAACGTCCGACGTCCATGTCCGGTTGACCAGCGGGTCCAAGGAGACCACGCTGAAACTCGACGATCAGCTCCGTGTCAATCCGACGTCGGCGCTGATGGGCGACCTGAAGGCGCTGTTGGGACCCTCGTGTCTGAGTGTCTGAGGTGTGTCTGAGGGGAATAGTGCGGGGTACCCGCGGAGTTGAATCCGCGCGTATGACCAACCAGGAAAGAGGATCAGTCGATGCCATTGCAGGGTGAATACGAACCGAGTCCCACCGACTGGGCACGCAAGCAGGCGGACCAGATCGTCGAGACTGGCGGCACCAAGGGAACCGAGCTGAACGGCATGCCGGTCGTGGTGCTCACCACGCTGGGCAACAAGTCCGGCAAGCTCCGCAAGTCCCCGCTGATGCGTGTGGAACACGAAGGCAACTACGCGGTTGTCGCGTCGCTGGGCGGCGCCCCGAAGAATCCGGTCTGGTACTACAACGTAGTGGCACATCCGCAGGTCGAACTCCAGGACGGCCCGAAGGTGCAGGACATGGTCGCCCGCGAGGTGTTCGGCGACGAAAAGGCGACCTGGTGGGAGCGTGCGGTGGCGGCGTATCCGCCGTACGCCGACTACCAGCAGAAAACCGATCGTCAGATCCCATTGTTTGTGCTCGAACCCGCACGATAGCGGGCAGGTGTGGCGGCGGCACCGGGGTTTGGGTGAAGTGAGACGATTGCTCCCGTGACTAGTGGAGCTTCGACCGACAACAGCATCGCTCAACCCCTGGATGCGGCCGCCATCGACGCAGCGGCGTCGCGCATCAGTGATGTGGTCGTCGCCACGCCGCTGCAGCTCTGCGAGCGGTTGTCGGGGCGCACCGGCGCAACGGTCTACCTCAAGCGGGAAGACCTGCAGTTGGTGCGCTCGTACAAGATTCGTGGTGCCTACAACGTGATGGCGCAGCTCACCGACGCCGAACGCGCCGCCGGTGTGGTCGCGGCCAGTGCCGGCAATCACGCCCAGGGTGTGGCGTACGCGGCCCGCACCATGGAAATCCGGGCCCGGATCTATGTCCCGACCAACACCCCCAAGCAGAAGCGTGACCGGATTCGCTGGCACGGTGGCAAATTCGTCGAACTGATCGCGATCGGCGACACCTACGATGCGGCGGCCGCCGCGGCGCTGACCGATGTCGCGGCAACCGGGGCCACCTGGATTCATGCGTTCGACGACGCCCGTACCGCTGCCGGCCAGGGCACCATCGCCAAGGAGATCATCGCCCAGCTCGGTGTGGTGCCGGATCTGGTGGTCGTACCGGTGGGCGGCGGAGGTGCCTTGGCCGGGATCACCACCTATCTGAGGGCGCACAGCAGCAAGGTGCGCATCGTCGGCGTGGAACCGACCGGTGCGATCTCGCTCGGCGCGGCTCTGGTCGACGGCGGGCCGGTGACCTTGGACCAGATCGATTCGTTTGTCGATGGTGCCGCCGTCAGGCGCATCGGCAAGATCGGCTACGACGTGATGGTGGCCGCCGGCGCGACCGTGGCCCCACATCCGGATCTGCCGCCGTCGAGCACGGTCCACCATGACATCGACAGGTTGCCGGTCGGAGGCTCGCACATCACACACGTCGACGAGGGCGCGATCTGTTCGGCGATGTTGGAGCTCTATCAGAACGAGGGCATCATCGCCGAGCCCGCCGGTGCGCTGGCGGCGACGTCCCTCGATGACTTGCCGATCGAGCCGGGCTGGAACGTGGTCTGTCTGCTCTCCGGCGGCAACAACGACGTCTCGCGGTACGGCGAGGTCATCGAGCGGTCCCTGGTGCACCGTGGGCTCAAGCACTACTTCCTCGTGGATTTCCCGCAGGAACCCGGTGCGCTGCGTCGATTCCTCGACGACGTTTTGGGCCCCGACGACGACATCACACTGTTCGAGTACATGAAGCGCAACAACCGGGAGACCGGCGCGGCGCTGGTGGGCATCGAACTCGGATCGCCGGACGGTCTCGGGCCGCTGCTCGACCGCATCGACAAATCGCGGCTGACCTGCGAGCGCCTCAAACCGGGTTCGCCGGCGTACCGCTACCTCACCTGACCACCCGACCCCAAACGCTCCAGATTTACGAAGACGCTCCACAAATAGGTGGAGCGTCTTCGTAAATCTGGAGCGTTTGCGGCTGCGGGGTGGCGGTCAGTCGCGGCGGATGATGACGGTGTTGTGCCCGGACATCGTGTTGTCTGGGGCCGGGGGCTGCCATGCCAGCAGGACGGTGCCGGTGAACGGAAGCGCTATCGGTGTCTCGGTCAGCGTCACAACAGTGGTGATCGTGCCGCGGTGCATCGCAAACCACGTCCCGTCGGCGGCCCAGTCGGTGCCCACCGAATCGAAGGTGTCCGCGGTGAGCTCGGGTTCGCGTGCCCGCAGGGCGATCAGCTCCCGGTAGAAGTCGAGGACCTGGGCGTGCTCGCCCATGTCGATCTCCTCCCACCGCAGCTTGGACCTCTCGAAGGTCTCCGGATCCTGGGGATCGGGGACCTCGGCGGCATCCCAGCCGTGTTCGGCGAACTCCGCTTTGCGACCCCTGGCGGTGGCCTCACCGAGTTCGGGCTCGGGATGGGAGGTGAAGAACTGGAAAGGCGAACTTGCCGCCCACTCCTCACCCATGAACAGCATGGGGGTGAACGCCGAGGTGAAGACCAGCGCCGCCTTCACCGCCAGCTGCCCTGAACTCAGGTACTCGCCGGGCCGGTCACCGATCGCGCGGTTGCCGATCTGATCGTGGTTGCAGGTATAGGCGACCAGCGAGGTGGTCGCGATCTTCGCCGGATCGATCGCCGCGCCGTGTCGCCGGCGCCGGAACGACGAGTACGTACCGGCGTGGAAGAAGCCTTCCCGCAGCACCTTTGACAGACTCTCGAGGCTTCCGAAGTCGGCGTAGTAGCCCTGGCGCTCACCGGAGACCGCCGTGTGGATCGCGTGATGGACGTCGTCACTCCATTGCGCCGCCAGTCCGTATCCGCCGAACTCACGCGGGGCGATCAGCGTGGGGTCGTTGAGGTCGCTCTCGGCGATCAGGGACAGCGGCCGGCCCACCCGGGCCGAGAGTTCGTCGGTGCGGATCTGCATTTCGTCGAGCAGATGCAGGGCGGTCCGGTCGACGAGGGCATGCACGGCGTCCAGGCGCAGACCGTCGACTCCGAAGACGTCCAACCAACGCAGCGCAGAGCCGATGATGAACTCCCGGACCTCGTCGGAGTCGGCTTCGTCCAGATTCACCGACTGCCCCCAGGAGTTGGCGCCGGAGGTCAGGTACGGGCCGAAGTTCGGCAGGTAGTTCCCCGACGGGCCCAGGTGGTTGTAGACGGCGTCGACGATGACGCCGAGTCCACGCAGGTGCGCGGCGTTGACGAACCGCGCCAACGCGTCCGGACCGCCGTAGGGTTCGTGGACCGCGTACCAGCCGACGCCGTCGTAGCCCCAGTTGTGGATGCCGTTGACCGCGTTGACCGGCATGAGTTCGACGAACTCCACTCCGAGACGCACGAGGTGGTCGAGTTTGTCGATCGCCGAATCGAGGGTCCCGCCAGGGGTGAACGTGCCGACATGCAGTTCGTAGATCACCGACCCGGCAACGCGCCGGCCGGCCCAGTCTGTGTCGGTCCAGATCTCGGGCGCGACCTCGTGGACCTGGCTGAGTCCGTGGACGCCGTCTGGCTGCCTCGGCGACCTCGGATCGGGGAGCGGTTCGGTGGCGTCGTCGATCAGGTAGCCGTACCGGGCACCGGAGGCCGCATCGACGGGTGATACCCACCATCCGCCTGGCCGCGGCGTCATCTGATGTCTGGTGCCGTCGATCAGCACGTGCATCTGCTGTGCGGCGGGGGCCCACACCGGGAGAAGTGTCACTCCCAAACCGTATGTCCTCGAAGCGCAGATCGCTGTTCGGCCGATTGCTGGCTTCGGATTGGGCCGATGCGCTAAGTTAACGGGGAATCGCACCAACTGACGATCCGGTCGAAGGTTTGGACTAGTGTGACTACGCGCACTTGCAATTTTCGGGGAGGTCGCCGGAGGCGCGTATTGCATAACTTGCATTACGCGTGCGGCTTTCCTGAGAGGAAAGCGTGTTCGTTGGTTGGTTTGATATCGATGTGGCAGTATGAGCGAACTCACATGATGCGGGTACGTGTGGCGGGGACAACGAAGGCAGGGTGTGACTACACAAATCGTGACGGCAAGCTCAGGGGGCGCTGCCGCGACGCGCAATAGAACGGCACCGCTGAGTCGGTGGTTTCGCGAGCACATCGTTGCCTCGTTCGAAACCTTCGGCCGGCAGATGACGCTGTTCCTCGAAGTCTTCAAGGTGCTCTTCGTCGACATCGTCAAGCGGCGGTTCCCGTTCGGCGAGTTCATCCGCCAATGTGCGTTCATGGCGAACACTTCCGTGATCCCCACCTTGCTGGTGGCGATCCCGGTCGGTGTGATCGTCTCGATCCAGGTCGGCAACATCGCCAATCAGATTGGTGCCACATCGTTTTCGGGTGCGGCCACCGGTCTCGGCGTGATCCGGCAGGGTGCTCCGCTGGTGACCTCGTTGTTGCTGGCCGGCGCAGTCGGCTCTGCCATCGCCGCCGACCTCGGCTCCCGGACCATCCGGGACGAGATCGACGCCATGAGGGTGATGGGTGTCAACCCGACGCAGCGGCTCATCTCTCCGAGGCTGCTGGCAACGATGGTGGTCAGTTTCCTTCTCTGCGGCTTCGTCTGCTTCATCGGCTTCGTCACCGGGTACGTGTTCAACGTCTATGCGCAGGGTGGTACGCCGGGTAGCTATACCGGCACATTTGCGTCATTCGCCAGTCCGGCGGACCTCGCATTCGCAATTCTCAAAGCGGTGATATTCGGGGCCATCGTCGCCGTTGTTTCGTGCGATCGCGGCCTCAACACGAAAGGCGGGCCCTCCGGTGTGGCGAACTCGGTGAACGCCGCGGTGGTCAATTCGGTCATCCTGTTGTTCACCGTCAACGTCATCCTGACCCAGATCTTCGCCGTGATCGTCCCGACGAGGGTGGTCTGATGGTTGCGTCCAAGTACACGCCCCCGATCCTCAAGCCGATCGAAATGGGCAAGAAGGTCTACTCCGGACCCCGTGACGTCCTGGTTCTGATGGGCCACCAGGTCACGTTCCTGGTTCGCTCTGTCGGGGCGGTCCCGATCGCGTTCAAGCACTACAGCAAAGAGATCTGGCGTCTGCTGTCCGATGTCACCTGGGGCAACGGCGCGATCGTGGTCGGCGGAGGCACGATTGGTGTGATCATCCTGCTCGGCATCATGGGTGGCGCGACGGTCGGTATCGAGGGCTACACGGCGCTGAACCTGCTCGGTATGTCGCCGGTGACCGGTGCCGTGTCGGCGTTCGCCACCACCCGCGAACTCGGACCGCTGCTCGCTGCGGTGGCATTCACCGCGCAATCCGGTTGCCGGTTCACCGCACAGTTGGGATCCATGCGCATCAGCGAGGAGATCGACGCACTCGAATCGATCGCGATCCGTCCGATGCCGTACCTCGTCACCACCCGGATGATTGCCGCCGTCATCTGCATCATCCCGCTGTACTCGGTCTCGCTCGCCGCGAATTACATTGCCTGCCAAGTGATGTTCCAGGTGCAGAGCGGCCAGGGCAGCGGTGTGTATCTGTCGTACTTCTCGCAGTTCATCCTGTCCCGCGACATGGTCTATTCGGTCATCAAGGTCGTCATCTTCGTCATGTTGACCACCTTCATCCAGTGCTACTACGGCTTCTTCGCCTCGGGAGGTCCCGAGGGTGTCGGGGTTGCCGCCGGACACGCGATCCGATTGTCGATCATCGTCCTGGTCTTCGCGAATCTTCTCTTGACGCTGGTCTTCTGGGGTCTGTCGCCCGGTATCAGGATCTCGGGGTGACGACATGCAGGTAGACACAACCGGGCGTAATCCATCGGCGACGCAGTACCTTCTGCGCGGCGTCGCCTTCGTCATCGTTCTGGTGCTGATACTGGCGGTACTGGCATTGCGATACCAGGGTGCGTTCGACGAGAAGGTCGAGGTGACCGCAAGTCTCGAGGACATCGGGGACGGTCTGGTCAGTCAGGCCGATGTGCGTTACAACGGGCTCATCGTCGGCGTGGTCACGTCGATCGACGCCACCGAGACCACGGCGTCGGACGTGAACATCAATATCATCCCGGAGCAGGCGCCGGGCATCCCCGCCAACGTGACCGCCCGCACGGTTCCGAGCAACCTGTTCGGTGTGAATTCGGTGGAGCTGATCCAACCTACCGAACCCACCGGTCACCTCTCGACCGGGAGCAAGATCGCCGCGGATGAGTCCAAGGAGACGATCGCCCTGCAGTCGGTGCAGAACGAACTCCGCGAACTGTTCACCGCGGTGCCACCGGAACAGATCGGTCGCGTCCTGGCGACCATCGCCGAGGCGCTACGTGGCGGCGGCAATGTGTTCAGCGCATTCGTCGGGACACTCGACCAGTACTGGGACCAGATCAACGCACAGTTCCCAGACGGCGCGCCGCCGGGATTCGACAACTTCAACTCCTCGATGCGCGGTATCGAGCAGTCCACACCGGAACTGCTCGACGCGATGGGACGAGCGGTCGTGCCCTCCCTGACGATCATCGAGCGTCAGCGTGAACTCGTGAGCACCCTGACCGCCGCGCAGGGCATGATCGACGGGCTCCAGACGCTGTTCGCCCGCAACGGTGACGGTGGAATCCGCATCGTCAACGACCTCAACATCATGACCGGAGCGATCGCCGTGGACGCCGACGCACTGCCCCAGGGGCTGCGCGCGCTCAACGTACTCGCCGGCAAGGTCTTGACGGTGTTCACCGGAACCAACGGAAAGCCCCTGCTCAACATCGGTGTCAGCTTCAGCCCGTTCCAGATGTACAAGCATCAGAACTGCCCGGTGTACAACGGCGGTGAATACGGCATCACCCGCGGGCCGGGTTGCACCGGACCCGGCACCGGCACCGGCCCCACCAACTCGGGACCGCTGGCGATCACCCCGGCCAGTGCGACCACCGACACGAACGGTGGATCCACAGGTCAGCCCGGTGTGGTCACCACCGCCAGCGACAACAAGACCTTGGAGGCTGCGCTCGAACGCGAGCCGTCCGCTGCCGACACGCTGATGCTCGGTCCACTGGTGCAGTCCGTCCAGGTTCAGCGAGGTGAGGGATGAGCTACCGCAAGCCGTTGATCGGATTCTGCCTCTTTGCCGTTCTCGCGCTCGTGCTGACCTGGACCATCTGGTCGACGCTCGAGCGATCGGTCCCGGGTGAGACGGCCAAGTACACCGCCTACTTCAACGACGTGTCCGGTCTGCACGAAGGTGACGACGTCCGGATGGCCGGAGTCCGCGTGGGTCGGGTGGCGTCGATCGAGCTCGACCGCAACCGCGCCGAGGTGAAGTTCGAGGTCCAGGACGATCAATCGATCTTCACCAACACCCGGGCATCGGTGAAGTATCAGAACCTCATCGGGCAGCGCTATCTCGGACTCGAACTCGTCGAGGATGCCGCCGAGCAGCAGCCGATGGAGGCGGGATCGACTCTGCAGGAACCGTCGCAGGACTCCTTCGATGTGTCAGCGCTGCTGGCCGGGTTCCAGCCGGTGTTCGACACCCTCGAGCCCGAGCAGGTCAATCAGCTCTCCGAGAGTCTGGTCCAGACCTTCCAGGGCAATCAAGTGTCCCTGAGCTACACGATCGCGCAGGTCGGCGAGGTCGCGGCCGACTTCGCCAACCGCGACCAGGTGATCGCGGCCGTCATCACGAACCTCAGTGCGGTGATGGGGGATCTGAGCAAGCAGGGCGAACAGATGCAGGAGCTCGTGAACAATCTGGCAGGACTGATCGAGGGCCTCAATTCCAACTCACCCGCGCTGGGCGCGGCGGTGGACAGCATCGGCAGCGCTACCGACCGTCTAGGCGGACTCATCGGTCAGATCCGTCCGGATGTCGAAACCATCGGAACCGATCTGAGAACCACCACCAGCGAATTGATCGGAGTCGGCTCCAAGCTCGATCAGATGGCCATCGACCTCCCACTGTTCCTCGTGCACTTCCCGATGGCGTTGGGGCAGGGCACGTACCTGAACATCTATGCCTGCGACCTGGACGTGTCCATCGGCGGGGTTCTGTTCCCGCCGGGGTTGATCAGTCAGATCGGTGGCAGCGAACACTCGGCGGTGTGCCGATGAGCGCATTGAATTCAGATCGCGCACGCGCGAGCTGGCACAAGAACCGGTACACCTGGCTCGGTGTGATCGGCGCGGTGGTGTTGCTGGTCATCGTTTTTGCGACTTTCATGCTGTCGGACGCGGGCATCGGCAAACGTGAGTACACCGGTGACTTCGCCCAGGCCGGCGGCATCCGGGCGGGGGACAAGGTCCGGGTCGCGGGTATCGATGTCGGTGAGGTCTCGTCCACCGAGCTGGCCGGCGATCACGTCAAGATCGACATGGAGGTCAACAACGACGTCGAGGTGATGGTCGACGGTTCGGCGGAGATCAAACTATCCACGTTGCTCGGCCAGCGGTTCATCGACCTCAAGGTTGGTGACTCGACCGAGGAACTCGGGGGCCCCCGAATCCCCAACACCCAGGTGCCGTACGACCTGCAGAAGACCATCGAGCGTGGCACGCCGATCCTGGCCGACATCAACGCCGGCGACCTCGCCGACAGCGTCGACGCGCTGAACAAGCAGCTGGCCGATGCGCCAGGTGTCACCCGGCAGACACTGGATGCGCTGACCCAGATGTCGCAGGTGATCACCGACCGCACCGATCAGATCAACCTGCTGGTCCAGGACACAGAGACCGTGACCGACGTGATCAACAGCAGTCAGTACCAGCTGTCGGTGATCGTCGGGCAGGGACAGTTGCTGGCCCAGAAGATCGCCACCCGGCAGGAGATGGTGGTCCGTCTGCTCGACGGCGTCGCCCAGCTGTCCAATGAGATGGAGGCGCTGGCGGTCGAGAACAACAACGAGTTCGCCCCGCTGGTCATGAACCTCAACACGATCTCGGAGGGCATGGAGAAGAACAGGGACAACCTGCGTCACCTCCTCGAGGTGCTGCCGCTGACGGTCCGTACGATCGCGAACACCACCGGCTCGGGTCCCTACGCGATGGGCTATCTCCCATGGGGCCTGTTCCCGGACAACTGGCTCTGCGCAGCAAATGTGGTGCCCGGATGCTGAACCGAACGAAGTCAGAACTGCGCCGGACGATCATCGTTGTTGCGGTCCTCCTCACCACCGCTCTGGTGGGTTCGGGCTGCTCGCTGATCCCCGAGGGCTGGAAACACGCTGCGGGACAATCGATCAAACTGACGGCCTACTTCGACAGCGTCGCCGGCCTGTACGTCGACAACGACGTGTCGGTGCTCGGGATGCCGGTGGGCCGGGTCTTGTCCATCACCCCGCAGGGTGAACACGTCAAGGTCGAGTTCACCGTCGACACGGACGTCCCGATTCCCGCCGATGCCACCGCAGCGATCATCAACACCTCGCTGGTGACCACCCGGCACATCGAGTTGTCGCCCACGTACGCCGAGGGGGCGAAGCTCAAAGACGGTGACACCGTGGCGAAGGCGAAGGCGCCGGTCGAGATCGGCACGCTGTTCGACTCGGTCGACAACCTGGTCCAGGAGTTCCAATCCGATCCGGACGGCAACGGGCCGCTGGGCGACATGCTGACGATTTCGGCCGGCATCTTCGGCGACAACGGTCAGCGGATGAAAACTGCGATCGAGGAGCTGAGCAAGTTCGCGCAGGTCGGTGTCGACAACGGAGACGCCCTGGTCGAGGTGATCAAGAACATGTCAGCATTGACCACCGAGCTTGTGGACAACTATCCGAAGATGACCGCGTTCTCCGCGTCGCTCACCGAGGTGTCGCAGATGTTGGGGGAGCAGTCACCCGGTCTGCAGGCAACACTCGAGGCACTCAACCAGACCCTCAACAACACCGCCACATTCCTGGAGACGAACACCTCGACGCTCAGTGGCGCGATGGGCCGGCTGGCCGGGCTGATCAGCAACCTGAGCGACTACTCGCGGCAGTTGGTGGACACGATCGATGTCGCACCGCTGGCGTTCGACAACCTGGCCAATTCCGTGTCGACCGAGCAAGGGGCTTGGCGCGCACAGCTTCTGGTGGACAAGTCGCTGCTCGACAACGAGTTGCTCTCGACCTTCTGTGAAGCGATCAACCTGCATGCCGACGGTTGTCGCACGGGCAAGTTGAAGGACTTCGGACCGGACCTCGGTGTGTTCTCGGCGCTGGTGGAGCTGAACAAATGAGGAACGTGAAGCGGACCGGACAGAGGCGAACCGGACAGCGGCGGACCGGACAGAAGTGGACGGCAGCGCGACTGCGGGCGACCTTGATCGCCGCGCTCGCGGCAACGATGTTGTTGTCGGGGTGTGGCGCGATTCCCGGATTGACCATCGAGCAGCTACCGATGCCCGCACCGGGGGGTGTGGGCGACGGCTACGAGATCAAGGGTTCGTTCGGCAATGCCCTCAACCTGCCCTCGCGCGCGAAGGTGAAACTGAACGGCAACGACGTCGGCCTGGTCGAGTCGATCAGCGCCAACAACTACAAGGCAGATGTCACCATGCTCGTGCGCAAGGACATCGAGCTGCCGGTCGGCACCGGCGCACAGCTCCGTCAGGCAACTCCGCTCGGCGATGTGTTTGTTGCGTTGCTGCCACCGGACGAGGCCACCTCGGCGGCGGTGATGCAGTCGGGCGACACGCTGACCGGTGACATGTCCGAGGCCGCGACGGTGGAGGACCTGCTGGTGACCGCAACCGCGTTCGTCGACGGCGGGGCGATCAAGAACCTGACCGAGATCATCAACGAGCTCTCCGATGCGATCGGAGGCAAGTCGCCGGAATTGACCGGTGTGATCGAGGGCCTGACCACCGGTGTCAGCCGCCTGGCGATGAACACCGAGGAGATCGACACCGCGCTGGAGTCGCTGAACGGGGTGACCACCGATCTGGCCAACGGCCGTACCGAGCTGGTGGCGTCGATCGACACGGTGGGTCCGGCGCTGGCAGTGGTCAATGGTCAGATTCCGTCGATCGTCACCACGATGAACAAGACCAAGGCGGTCACCGACGCGCTGAACGATTTCCTGGACAGTCAGAGCGGGAACACGGTGCAGTTGGCCAACAACCTCGCGGTGGATGTCGAGGCGTTCGGTCGCGCGGCCGGCGAGCTCGGTCCGTTGGCCGACCAGCTCAAGGTCCTGACCCCGAAGTGGGTCGATGCGACCCCGGGCAGTGCCGCGACCGTGTCGGCGCGGGTCTGGTATCTGTCACCCGGATTCGGATTCGATTCCCGCAGCAGGCTTCCCGAGATGGAGGATCTCACCAATGGTGTCAACAGCCTGGAACAGACCCTGACCAGGGTGCTGGCTCGTCTGACCGGCACTCGCGGATGTTGTGGGTGAGGGGACGCGATGACAGCCTGGTTGCTCAAACACAAGATCTTGCTCTCGAACCTCGCCCTGGTGCTCGTGATGTTCGTCGGCGTCGGCTATCTCAGTCTCGGTGTGCTGGGATGGCGGCCGCTCGACGACCACTACAAACTGACCATCGAGTTCGCGAATTCCGGTGGTGTGCAAGACACATCGGATGTCACCTTGCGTGGCGCCCCGATCGGTACGGTCGAGCAGATCCGCACCACCCCGACCGCGGTCGAGGTGACCGTCGTGATCGACTCCGAGTACAAGATCAGCAAGGATTCGCACATAGCGGCGCTCGGGTTGTCCGCGGTGGGTGAGCAGTACGTCGACTTTCAGCCGAGCACCGGTGAGGGCCCGTACTTCTCGAACGGCGACACGGTGTCGATGACGCAGACGTCGTCGACGGTGGCGTTTCCGAAGTTGCTCGAGTCGTCTCTCGACGTGGTTCGGCAGATCGATCCGGAGAAACTCGGCATCACCATCGACGAGCTCGACATCGCGCTCGACAGCAGTGGCAAGAATCAGTTGCGCGCGTTGTTCAATGCCGGCGGCGTGATCTTCACCGACCTCTACCGGGTGCTCCCGGAGACGGTCAAGTTGATCCAGAACACCGGCACGATCCTGGAGACGACAGCTGACGTCCAGCCTGATCTGGGAACCCTCACCGGTGGCGTGTCCGGCTTGATCGATGCGCTTGTCGCCTCTGATCAGGAGCTGCGCACGTTCCTCGGTCAGGCGCCGGCACAGCTGACAACCCTGAGTGGATCGCTGAATCAGCTGACCGATCCGCTGACCGGTGTGCTGACCCAGTTCCTCGACATCGCGGAACAGGGAGCGCTGCGGGCGCCGGCACTGGTGAATTTGTTCCCGGCGATCCGCGACGGTTCGATCACGGCGCAGTCGATGTTCCATGACGGTGCCTGGTGGGCCTACGGTTCGATCTATCCACGTCCGTATTGCGAGTATCCGGTGTTGCCGGAACCGCCGACCGAGATCCTGGAGTCCTCGGTTCCGGTCAACCTGTACTGCGTGACGGAGGACGAGACACAGCAGATTCGCGGGGCTGCCAACGCCCCACGTCCGCCCGGCGATGACACCGCCGGGCCACCCCCGAACTTCGATCCGAATGCACGTACCGCCCCGCTGGGCTGAGGTGCGAGAGCAGCACGCTCCGCCGTCCGATGATTGTGATGAGGTAGAAACGCCGTATGGCCGAGAACGACAATCCCGAATCCGAAGGTGTGCCCGCCGAGTGCGTTTCGACGGCAAAGAAGCCGAGCGGTAAGGCGCGACGCAAATCGGCTGCGCCAGTCATCGATGCGTCGGCCGCCGACGCATCGGCCGCGGCAGCTCCGGTTCCGGGACGGGTCGAGAGTGACTCGAACACGAGGAGCGGCAAGCAGATCATCATCAGCGTCGCCGGCGTCGGCAAGGCGCTCGCGGGCGTGGTGGTCATCGCACTGATCGGCGCCGTGATCTTCTTCGGCGTGAACTGGAAGTCGGATCGGGCCGAACTCGACGCGGCCGCGGATGCGAAGGCCGCCTCCGACTACTTCGTCACCCAATTGCTCGATTCGATGAACACCACGACGGCCGGTGAGTACGTCAACCGGATGTCGCCGCTGACCACCGGTGCCTTCCGGGACAACCTGCTCAACGAGCGGGAGAAGACGCAGACCGACATCGCGTCGATGCAACTCCAGATCACACCGGAGATCTGGTCGTCGGGTGTGGTGTCCAATACCAAGGACTCGGCCACCACCCTGGTGGTCGCGGAGATCACCGGAACCAGCAGTGTTGCGACCAGCCCGGTGACCAACTTGGGGATGTTCGAGCTGACCCTGGAGAAGCACGACGGCAAATGGCTGGTCTCCCAGATGGATCCGGGTCCGTCGAGCTCCGGTGCAGATCCGGCCGCTCCCGCTCCCGCCCCCACCACAGAGCCTGCACCCGCACCCGCACCCGGCGGCTGACAGGGAGTCGGTGTCGAGCCCGCTGCCTCCGTCGACCGGTCAGTCGCGGATGCGTTCGAGTATCGCCACCGACTCACCGAATCGTGCCGCTGCCACGGTACCGGTCATATCGCTTCCGGTCAGCAGGTCTCGCCAGGTGCCGGGCGGGAGCTCCAATGTTGTTTGTTCCCATCGGTCCTGATCCAGACGCGCGGTCAGTCGGCACCCGGTCACGATCACCGAGATACCGGCTCCGGGTTGTCCGCGTCCGAAGGCGATGACATGGTCGGCCGCGGGGCCGTCGGCCGAGAGCGGGTGGTAGTCGCCGGTGACGAACACCTCTGGACGTCGGCGGCGGAGCGCCGCAGCGGTTCGCACGATCGCGACCTTGCGATGATCGACGGACCGGGTGTAGTCGATCTGGCGGCGATTGTCCGGGTCGACCAGTGAATCGTCGAACCATTCGGTGCCCTGATAGACGTCTGGGAAACCCGGGACGAGCATGCCGAGCGCCTTCTGCAGCAGCGCGTCGGACTCGACATGGGACCGCACCTCGCGGAGCAGGTCGGTCAGGTCCTCTGAGCAGGGTCCGTCGAAGACGTTGTCGATCCACGTATGGACTGCCGCTTCGAAGGCGGTGTCGACGTCGGTCCAGGTGGTGCCGACCGCCCCTTCCCGGATCGCTTTCGTGGCGTAGTCGTGGAACCGGCCCCGCAGGTCGCCGGTGATGACGCCATCCGCCGGCCAGACGCCGAACAGGTTCTGCCGCAGGAACAATCCGGTGACACCGCCGGGCGCGGGGTTGCGGGCCTGTGATCGATCCACCAGCCGGGCCCAACGCTCGGGGACCTGGGACAGGACACCGATGCGGGCTCGCACATCTTCGCTGCGTTTGGTGTCGTGGGTGGACAGGGTCGTCATGGCCCGGGGCCAGGCGCCGGCTCGTTCGATGTTGATGCGGTGGAAGTCGTCGAGAGAGTCGGTGAACGTACCCGGATCTCCGCCGACCTCCTGCAGACTCACCAGCCGGGCAGTTCGGTAGAAGAGGCAGTCTTCGACACTTTTCGCGGTCACCGCGCCGCAGACCTGCGCCAGGCGGGCCCGGGCCTCGGCATCGCCGGCGACGGCCTCGGCGATGAGGTCGAAGGCCGGACTCAGCGCGGGCAAGCGCTGCTTCTCCGCGGCCAGCACCGACTCCAGCGTGCCGGCGAGCACCGGATAGTCGCTGCGATACACGCCGAGGGAAGCGATGACCGCACCGATCGCGGAGTCCAGGTCGGCAGCCGATGGTGCGGCGCCATCGGTGGCGGACGCCAGCAGAGTGCGCCGCAGACGTGACCGTTCGGCGGGGAACGTGTCGGACAGGATCGACAATTTCAGGTGACGTTCGGTGGCCTCGAGCCACCGGTGATCGCCGCGGTCGCCGGCGTACCGCTGATGTAGATCACCCAGTGGCTCTTCGCCGTTCGGGTCGACGAGGAGGGCGCCGATGACACGCGCCATCTCGTATCCGGTTGTGCCGTCCACGGGGAGTGACGGATCGAGTGGCTCACCCCTGGCGAGGATCTTCTCGACGAGCAGGATGCGGTCCGGACCGATGTCCTCACGCAGGTTGCGTAGATACCCTTGCGGATCGGCCAGGCCATCGGGATGATCGACCCGGATACCGTCGATCAGGTCCTCGTCGACCAGCTGCCGGACCAGGGTGTGCGTCGCCGCGTAGACCGCCGGATCTTCCTGCCGCAGACCGGCGAGACCGTTCACCGAGAAGAACCGGCGGTACCCGATGACGCCGATGTTCCAGGGCGCCAGACGATACGACTGCCGTTTGTGCACCGCCGCAGCCGTGTCGCCCGGGGTGTGGGTGCCGGGCGCGAGGGGAAAACGGTGGTCGTAGAAGGCGAGTTCGGGCTGCGCTCCGGACGTGTCGATCTCCAGCGCGTCCAGGTCGTCGGGCGAACCCAGCACGGGCAGAGCGATTTTGCCGTCGGCGCCGTTTTCCGGTGACCAGTCGATGTCGAAGTAGCTCGCGTGGTCCGACGCCGCGCCCAACCGCAACACGTCCCACCACCAGGGATTCTGTCGCGGGTCTTCCACTCCGGTGTGGTTCGGCACGATGTCGATGATCAGTCCGATGCCACGGTCGGCAGCGGCGGCTCGTAGCGTCCGCAGTCCGTCGATGCCACCGAGGATGGGGGACACCGCCGGCGGCGGCACCCAGTCGTACCCGTGCTCGGAGCCCTCCTGGGCGGTCTGAATCGGCGACAGGTACAGGTGGCTGATACCCAGGGCGGCATAGTGATCGAGGTTGTCGACCGCGTCCGCGAACGTGAAACCGCTGTTCAGCTGGAGTCGGTACGTGGCACTGAGCGGCAAGATCATCGGCGACCTCCGGTGCGTTGTTGTGGGGTGATCAGCTCACCTTGCGCAGGATCAGCAGCGACCTGCCCGTGACCAACACCGGGGTTCCGGCCTTGGCGACGACGGCACTGTCACCGAGGGGATGTGCGGTGTCGAGTTCACCCGCCCATTCCTCGGCATAGAAGGTGGTCGGCAGGTGGAACGCGATCGGCTCGTAGTGCGCGTTGAAGCACAGCAAGAAGTCGTTGTCCTGGACCACCCGCCCGCGAATGTCCTTCTCGCCGATGGCCGATCCGTTCAGGAACACCGCCAGCGACTTGCCGAATCCGCTGTCCCAGTCCTCACCCGTCATCTCCTGACCCGACGGCGTCAGCCAGGCGATGTCGCGGGGTTCGTCGCCGGAGCGAACCGGCCTGCCGGCGAAGAACCGACGCCGCCGGAACACCGGGTGCGACTTGCGGAGGTTGATGACCCGGCTGGTGAACTCCAGGAGTTCGGAATTCTCCTCTGCCAGAGTCCAATCCATCCACGCGATCGGACTGTCCTGGCAGTAGACGTTGTTGTTGCCGTGTTGCGTCCTGCCGATCTCGTCACCGTGGGCGATCATCGGTGTGCCCTGGCTGAACATCAGGGTGGCCAGGACGTTGCGTTGCTGACGGGCCCGCAGGGTCTCGATCACGGGATCATCGGTGGGGCCTTCGACCCCACAGTTCCACGACCGGTTGTGACTCTCGCCGTCGCGATTGCCCTCGCCGTTTGCCTCGTTGTGTTTGTCGTTGTACGACACCAGATCCCGCAACGTGAATCCGTCGTGTGCGGTGACGAAGTTGATGCTCGCACTGGGCCGGCGGCCGGTGGCCTCGTAGAGGTCGGATGAACCGGTGAGCCGGGACGCGAACTCGCCCAGAGTGGCCGGTTCGCCCCGCCAGTAGTCGCGCACGGTGTCGCGGTATTTGCCGTTCCATTCGGTCCACAGGCCGGGGAAATTGCCCACCTGATAGCCGCCTTCGCCGACATCCCACGGCTCGGCGATCAATTTGACCTGGCTGACCACCGGATCCTGTTGCACGAGATCGAAAAACGCAGACAGACGATCCACGTCGTGCAGTTCCCGGGCCAGGGTGGAGGCGAGGTCGAAGCGGAATCCGTCGACATGCATTTCAAGGACCCAGTACCGCAGCGAATCCATGATCAGCTGCAGGGTGTGCGGGTGCCGGACGTTGAGACTGTTGCCGGTTCCGGTGTAATCCATGTAGGCCCAGGGTTCGTCGTCGACGATCCGGTAGTAGGCGGCGTTGTCGATGCCGCGGAAGGCGATGGTCGGTCCCATGTGATTGCCTTCTGCGGTGTGGTTGTAGACCACGTCGAGGATGACCTCGATACCGGCGTCGTGAAATGCCCGGACCATGGCCTTGAACTCGGGGACCGCGGCACCGGCCCGCTTGTTCGACGCGTAGTCGGCGTGGGGTGCCAGGAATCCGAAGCTGTTGTAACCCCAGTAGTTTCGCAGTCCCTGATCGAGCAGGGTCTGGTCCTGCAGGAACTGGTGCACCGGCATCAGTTCGATGGCGGTCACACCCAGGTTGGTCAGGTGGTCGATGATCGCCGGATGCGCCAGACCCGCATAGGTGCCGCGGAGCTGTTCCGGGACCTCGGGGTGGGTGGCCGTCATGCCTTTGACATGGGCCTCGTAGATCACCGTTTCGTAGTACGGGCGGTTGGGTGCCCGGTCGTGCTGCCAGTCGAAGAACGGGTTGATCACAACCGACGTCATGGTGTGCCCCAACGAATCCAGGCGTGGCGGTTCACCGAACAGCGGGTCCACCGGGTCGGATTCCGGCTTGTCCTCGGGTTCCGGTTCATCCGCGGAGTCGGCGTCGCTCTCGTCGTCGGGGGCGGCCGTCACCTCGACCTCGGCCTCGTCGTCGGTCAGCAGTTCGGCCACGGTGCCGGCGACGGGGACGTCGGTATCGGCTGCGGACTCGATGACGAATTCATCTGTTGCCGAGGCGGTTTCGACCGAGATCTGTTCCTCGTCCTCGGATTGGTCTGTATCCGGCTCGGGCGCTGGGGGATCGAGGGCGATCGGATACGAGTACAGGGAGGCGTCGCCGTCGAAGTCACCGTGAAACGATTTGCCGTAGGGATCGACCAGCAGTTTCGACGGATCACACCGCAGGCCCTGGCGGGGGTCGTAGGGACCGTGGATACGGTAGCCGTACCGCTGCCCTGGGGAGATCGTGGGCAGATAGGCGTGCCAGACGTAGCCATCGACCTCTTCGAGTTCAATGCGTGTTTCTGTGCCGTCTTTGCTGATCAGGCAGAGCTCGACCTTGGTCGCGACTTCGGAGAACAGCGAGAAATTGGTCCCCGTGCCGTCGAACGTGGCACCGAGCGGGTAGGCCATACCCGGCCAGACCATCAGGTCTTCGATCTCCTCGTGCAAGGCCGCACCACCGTTGACCGGTGCGGCGGCTGCCGGTGTGTCCGATTGCGGTGTACTCGCGTCGGTGGGCACCGCGCTGCGGCTGTCATCCGTGAGCGCACCACCGTCAGGCGTCGTCATCTGCACCCTCGATTGTTCATGTCCACGACCCTACTGGGACGGGGGCCGGTGGGCATTCGGAGCGGAGTCCATCACAGGAGTCGCAATGTGCTGGTTACGTCCAGGGGAGCGCGGCCTGCATCTGACGCTGCAGTTCCGGGATCAGACTGCGGATGAATGTCGCGCTGAGATGGTGCCAGTCCTTGTAGACGATGATGTTTCCCACAACGGCCGGGCACATCGTCGGGTCGCAGATCCCGTCGGAGACGTCGATCGGATGTACGTTCGGGAACTCTTGCACGATGCCGAGCGTCGGATCGGTGGGTTCCAGCGCCCACTCGCGCGTGGTGCTGCATTCCTCATTGGAGCTCTTCGACAGGCAGTCCGGGGTGTTGATGGCACCCGAGCCGTTGTGCGGCCACGGGCTGTCGCGCATCCCGAGCACGGGGATACCGGCCTGCGCGAACTGGGCGAAGATCGGCAGGTAGTCGTCGGGGACCCAGTCGCCCGGTTCGTTGTCGCGGGGCCGGGTCGTGTTGGTGAACACCGCATCGGGTTTGTCGGCGATGATCATGGGCATCACCATGTCCACCCACTCGCGGCACTGCGGGTAGGGAACTCCGGACTGTTTGGGTTCTGCTTCGGCGGTCAGCGGGCAGCCCATCTTCAGATAGGTCCGCACCTTGAAGTGGTTCTGCTTGCCGAGGATGTCGAGTGCGGTGATCCACATCTCCGCGTGGGAGCCGCCGGCCAACGCAATCGTCTTGGTGGCCAACAGATCGCCGTACTCGCCGATGTGGACGTCGCCGTCCTCGAAGTCGCTGATGTGGCCGTTGAACGAGGTGGCAGGCAAATCCATGACGACGGCCAGCGGTGTGGGCTGCGGGTCCACATGCGGCACCGGGACACCGTCGAGGAACGCCCGGGCGCCGGGGTAGACGCGGGGATCGAGATTGGTGGTGTCGACCCTCATATGCGTGGCGTGGTACTCCCAGGCCTTGAAACCACCCGTCATCACGATGGCACCGACGAGCAGGAGGCTGCCGACCACCGTCGAGTAGTTGAGGAGGCGGGCTCGCCACGGGCTGACGGCCGCGGCGTGGGTCGGCGCGTGGTGCCTGGTCGGGGTGCCCTTGTGCGGTGGATTGTCCTTGTGGATGGACACCGAACGCGGTGCCCGCAGCGGTTCTTCGATGTACCGCTTCGTCAGCCACGCCAACGCGATCGAGACCGTGATCAGGACGGTGCCCTCGACGATGGACGTGTGGTTCTTGTCGGCCCAGGTCAAGTAGAAGATGAGCAGCGGCCAGTGCCACAGGTACAGGGCGTAGGAGATCGATCCCAGCCAGACCATCTGACGACTGGCGAGGGCATTGTTGACGGCCGGCCGCTCCACGGTGGACCCGACCTGGTGCGCGGTACCACCGGCCCAGATGATCGCCACGGTGGAGAGCACCGGGACCAGGGCCCACGGCCCCGGGTACTCCTCGACACCGACGATCCACCAGCCGCAGGTGATGATCAGGGTGAGTGCGGCGACGGCCACCAGGTTGCGAATCGCGTTGGGCACGCGCCACTTCGGCATCCACACGGCCAACAGCCCGCCGGCCAGCGGCTCCCACGCCCGCGAGATGGTGTCGTAGTAGTTGAACTGCTGGTTCACGCCCATCCGCATGTGCGCCCAGTAGAACGACACCGCGGCGACACCGAGGATCGCCCCACCCACGAGGATCCGGATCACCGTCGGGTCGGCCAGCTTCTTGAATCCGGCCTGCACGAGCAGCTTGATGGCTCCGGCGAAGGCGAGCGCCGTGAGCATGGTGACCACGAAGAACTGACCCTGCACCGACATCGACCACAGGTGCTGCAACGGGCTGTTGGCCGAACTCGCGGCGGTGTAGTCCTGAGAATTGAAGGCCAGGAACCAGTTCTGGTAGTAGAACAGGCTGGCGATGACCTCGCGTCCGGTGGCCAGCCACCGGGTTTGCGGGAAGATCAGCAGGGTCCCGAGGCTGATGACGATCAGGATCGCCACAAGCGCGGGCAGCAGCCGCCGGGCCAGGCGCGTCAGACGCTTGACCGGGTTGACGGTCGTCCACAGGGTGGCGCGGTCGCCCTGACTGACGATCGTGTGCCGGAGCAATGACCCCACAAAGAAATAGCCCGACAGCGTCAAGAAGACATCGACGCCACCGGAGACCCGGCCGAACCAGATGTGAAAGCAGGCCACCAGGACGATCGCAAGTCCGCGGAGTCCGTCGAGGTCGGTGCGATAGGTGGGCACCGAGTCGGCAGGAACAGACGCGTTCCGCTTGTCAACAGTGGGCGTGGCAGTCAATGTTCTGGTGTCTCGTTTGCTCGGAGGGTCTGCTGCGCAATCGTCTCATCGCAGCAATCGGTGGGCAGTCCAGCCACGTAATGTACCTGCCTCGGCTGGGAATCCCCGGGTCTGATCCGCTGTGAGCCGCCACTAGTGTGGATCCGTGCCCATGTTTTCCGACACATCGAATCGACCGGCCGCGCGCTCCGCAGCGGAGATCAGCAAGCTCGATTCCGAGTTGATCTGGCACCCGTACGGCACGATGCCGCATCCCGATCCGGTCCCTCGCGTGGTGCGCTCCGCCGAGGGGGTCCGGCTGACGTTTGCCGACGGCACCACCGTCGTCGATGGGATGAGCTCGTGGTGGGCGGCCATCCACGGTTACCGCAATCCGGTGCTCGACGACGCGGCGCGGACGCAACTCGACTCGATGGCCCACGTCATGTTCGGTGGGCTGACCCACGAGCCCGCGGTCCGATTGGCCGAATTGCTGGTCGACATCACGCCGGCGCCACTGCGCACCGTGTTCTTCTCCGATTCGGGGTCGGTATCGGTCGAGGTCGCGGTGAAGATGGCGCTGCAGTACTGGCGGGCGCTCGGTGAGACCGGCCGAAACCGGCTCCTGACCTGGCGCGGCGGATATCACGGCGACACGTTCACCCCCATGAGTGTCTGCGATCCCGAAGGGGGCATGCATTCGCTGTGGACTGATGTCATGACCCGGCAGGTCTTTGCGCCGGCCCCGCCCGTCGACTTCGAATTCGACTATGTCGGCGAGTTCGAAGAGCTGGTCAGCGCACATCGGGATGAACTGGCCGCGGTGATCGTGGAGCCCGTGGTGCAGGGTGCCGGGGGAATGCGGTTCCACGATTCCCGCTACCTGACCGAGCTACGCCGAATCTGCGATGAGCAGGGTGTCCTGCTGATCTTCGACGAGATCGCCACCGGGTTCGGTCGCACCGGCGAGCTGTTCGCGGCCGATCACGCGGGTGTCTCGCCCGACATCATGTGCGTCGGGAAAGCGCTGACCGGCGGCTACCTGTCGATGGCGGCAACGCTGTGCACCCGCGAGATCGCCGACACCATCTCCGGCTCGGCCGTCGGCGTTCTCGCGCACGGCCCCACGTTCATGGCGAATCCACTGGCGTCGGCGGTGGCGGTCGCATCGACCGAGCTGTTGCTCGAGTCGCCGTGGCGGCAGCGGGTCACACGCATCTCGGAGTCGCTGACCAAAGGACTGGCACCGCTGGCCGCCCTCCCGGGGGTGCGCGAGGTGCGGGTGCGCGGCGCCATCGGCGTGGTTCAACTCGACAATCCGGTCGACATGGCCGCGTCCACGGACGCGGCGGTGGACGCCGGCGTCTGGCTACGGCCGTTCCGCGACCTCGTCTATACGATGCCTCCCTATATCTGTTCCGAAACGGACATCGACATCCTGGTCGGTGGGGTGAGCGCGGCCGTTCGCGCCTCGGTGGCGGATGGCGCCACGCCTACCGGACTATGAGAGGCTTCTCACAATGAAACCGTTGCCGCCGAACACTGCCGCAGATGCTGACACCGATACCGCGCTCGACTGGCTCCAAGAGGCCGCCGAGGTCCGTGCTGCCGAGGGGCTGCATCGCACGCTGGTTCCGCGCACCGCCGATGACCGATTGCTGATCCTGGCCTCCAACGACTACCTCGGGTTGTCGCGCCATCCCGACGTTCTCGCGGCCGCACACGAAGCACTGGACCTGTGGGGCGCCGGATCGACATCGTCCCGGCTGGTCACCGGAACGACACAGATCCACGAATCCCTCGAGAACGACCTCGCCGAATTCCTCGGCTATGAATCCGCGCTGGTGTTCTCCTCGGGGTATGTCGGCAACATCGCTGCCGTGTCGGCGCTGATGGGCCGCGGCGATCTGATCGTCTCCGACGGCGGCTCGCACGCATCGTTGATCGACGGCTGCCGGCTGTCGCGGGCCCGCGTCGTGGTCGTGGACCGCGGTGACCATGCCGCCGTGCGTCGGGAGCTGGAGACCCGAAGCGAACAACGGGCGATGGTGGTGACCGACTCGGTGTACTCGATCGACGGCGCGATCGCCCCGGTTGCCGAGCTGTACGCCGCTGCCCGCGCCACCGGTGCCGTGCTGTTGGTTGACGAGGCCCATGCGTTCGGTGTCCGCGGCACCGGTGGGCGCGGCGTTCTGAACGAAGTGGGTCTGTCCGGGGCGCCGGATCTCGTCACCACGGCTGTGCTCTCGAAATCGCTTGGCTCACAAGGCGGTGTGGTCCTCGGGTCGGCAATGGTCCGGGACCACCTGATCGATCGCGCCCGCACCTTCATCTTCGACACCGGTCTCGCGCCCGCCGCGGCCGGTGCCGCCCAGGCCGCGCTGCGAGTGCTCAGGGCGCAGCCAGAGCTCGCAACCCGGGTGCGCGCCAATGCCTCCCGGCTCGCGACGTTGTGCGGCGGTACGGAGTCGGAGGCGGCGGTCGTCTCGATCATCATCGGTGATCCGGGTCAGGCGTTCGCCGCAGCGCAGCGTTGCCGCGAACGCGGAGTGCTGGTCGGGTGTTTCCGCCCACCGTCGGTTCCGCCGGGCACATCGCGGCTGCGTCTGACCGTCCGCGCCGATCTCACCGACAACGACATCACGCAGGTGGCCGACGTCGTCACCGCGGTTCTCGCCGAGATCTGAGGTCGCACAGTGAGACTCGTGATCACGGGCACCTCCACCGAGGTCGGCAAGACCGTGGTCACCGCGGCGATCGCGGCCGCTGCGATGGCTTCCGGGGCGACAGTCGCCGTGTGCAAACCGGCGCAGACCGGGGTCGGACCGGACGACAGCGGTGACGTCGATGAGGTGATCCGGCTCTCGGGTGTCACCACGACATCCGAGCTGTATCGCTTCCGGGACCCGCTCGCACCGGCCCGGGCGGCCGTGCGTGAGGGTGCGGCGCCGGTGGATCTGCAGACGGTCCTCAACGGAGTCCGTGCCCTCGACGATCACGAGCTGACGTTGGTGGAAGGTGCCGGAGGCGTGCTGGTCCGGCTGGCGCCCGACATCACCATGCTCGACGTCGCGGCCGGACTCGGGGCGCCGTTGCTGGTTGTCGCGGGGGCCGGGCTCGGCACGCTCAACCACACCGAACTCACCACCTCGGCGATCAAGGCCGCCGGATTGGAATGCGCGGGCATCGTCATCGGTTCCTGGCCGTCGGAGCCGGGGCTGGCCGAAGAATGTAATCTCGACGACCTGCCGGAGCTCACCGGGGTCCCGGTGATCGGCCGTATCCCGGCAGAGGCCGGGAGCCTACTCCGGAGTAGTTTTACTTCGCAGGCGTCCGGATGGTTTGATCCGGATTGGCTGGCGGGACTGTGACCCTCTGCCACATGCCCGATGTGCGTGATGATGCACACTGAGGGCTCAAACGTTCATGACGAAAGGGATGCCACGTGACCCAGGCGCCAGTACGCACCGACATACTCGACGTCGCACGTGAGCAGGTGTTGGAACGCGGGGAGGGGCTCAACCAGGAGCAGACGCTGCAGGTCCTGCAGCTGTCCGACGATCGGTTGACCGACCTGCTGCAACTCGCTCATGAGGTGCGGATGAAGCATTGTGGTCCTGAGGTCGAGGTGGAAGGCATCATCTCCCTCAAGACCGGCGGCTGTCCTGAGGATTGCCATTTCTGTTCGCAGTCGGGTTTGTTCGCCTCTCCGGTGCGTTCGGCCTGGATCGACATCCCCGCGCTGGTGGAGGCGGCCAAGCAGACCGCGAAGTCGGGTGCGACCGAGTTCTGCATCGTCGCCGCGGTCCGCGGACCGGACAAGCGTCTGATGGCTCAGGTGGCTGCGGGTATCGAGGCCATTCGTGCCGAGGTCGACATCCAGATCGCGTGCAGCCTGGGCATGTTGTCGCAGGAGCAGGTCGACGAGCTCAAGGCGATGGGTGTGCACCGCTACAACCACAACCTGGAGACCGCGCGGTCGCATTTCCCGAACGTGGTGACCACGCACAGCTGGGAAGAGCGCTGGGGCACGCTGAAGATGATCCGCGAGGCCGGGATGGAGGTGTGCTGCGGCGGCATCCTGGGTATGGGTGAGTCGCTCGAGCAGCGCGCCGAGTTCGCTGCCGATCTGGCCTCGCTCGATCCTGATGAGGTGCCGTTGAACTTCTTGAATCCGCGTCCGGGTACCCCGTTCGGTGATCTGGAGGTGCTTCCGGCGTCGGAGGCGTTGAAGTCGATTGCGGCGTTCCGGTTGGCATTGCCGCGCACGATTTTGCGGTTTGCCGGTGGGCGTGAGATCACCCTGGGTGATCTGGGTGCCAAGCAGGGCATCCTGGGTGGGATCAATGCGGTGATCGTGGGCAACTACCTGACCACGCTGGGCCGTCCGGCCGAAACCGATCTGGATCTGCTCAACGAGCTGCAGATGCCGATCAAGGCACTCAACGACTCGATTTGATCACCGATCAGACGATGAATGACATCCCGACGCCGCTGGCACTCCCGATGGTCTACGGCGTCTACACCGGGGTGAAGCTGGATGTGCAGGACCCGGATTCGATTCCCCGGGCGGCGCAGCTCGGGCTCGAACCGCCGCGCTACTGCGGACAGTGTGGTCGACGGATGGTTGTGCAGGTTCGTCCTGACGGCTGGTCGGCCCGCTGCTCGCGGCACGGTACCGTCGACTCCGTGGAGCTGTACCAACGTTGACCGGGCGCGGCCGGTCCTTGATTTTTGTGTCGGCAGGTGTGGTCCTGGTCGGTGCGCTGTGGGGACTGATCTGGGGTCTGCTGACCCCCGGTATCGAAGGTCGCATGGTCACCGCCGACAGTGCGGTCGCCACCGGCGACACATCCGACGCCTTCGTGGCGATCGGTGTCTACTTCACCGTGGCGCTGATCGCCGGGGTGATCCTGGCCGTGGTCTTCTGGATGCCGCCGCGATTGCGCGGTCCGGCCGGTGTCGCCGGGTTGGCGTTCGGTGCGATCGCCGCCGGGATCATCGCGGTCTGGGTCGGTGACGCGGTGGCACGCGTGCGTTTCCCCGGCCGAGACGGTGTCCCCATCGACGGGAACTTCACGCAGGCGCCGAGTTTGCGGATGCCGGATGCGTTCCTCGACATCGGGGGAGGGATCGGGTTCTCGTGGGCGCTGCTGGCCGTGGCGCCCCTGACCGCGTTGCTGACGTACGTGGTGCTGATCGTCATGAACCGGAGCGGCGATCTCGGGTATCCGTCCGAACCACCACCACCGCCGGTCTTGGCCGGCAGTGACGTGTCACACCACTGAGCCCCTTGCCATCGAACAGTTGTAGTTTCACAATTGTTTGATGAGCTCAGTACCTGACGTCCTCAGCCCCCACCGCAAGGCGGCGATCCTGGCGACGTGTTGCCTGAGCCTGCTGATCGTGTCGATGGACGCCACCATCGTGAACGTCGCCATCCCGTCCATCCGAGCGGATTTCGGCGCGTCGCCGTCGCAACTGCAATGGGTCATCGACGTCTACACCCTGGTCCTGGCCAGTCTGCTGATGCTGTCCGGGACGACCGCCGACCGCTTCGGGCGCCGCCGGGTCTTCCAGATCGGACTGGCCACCTTCGCTCTCGGATCCCTGCTGTGTTCTCTCGCGCCCAGCATCGGCGTCCTGATCGCGGCTCGCTTCCTTCAGGCGGTGGGCGGATCGATGCTCAATCCGGTGGCGATGTCGATCATCACCAACACCTTCTCGGGGAGGGTCGAACGCGCTCGGGCGGTCGGCGTGTGGGGCGCGGTTGTCGGGATCTCGATGGCGCTAGGTCCCATGGTCGGCGGTGTGCTCATCGATCTCCTGAGCTGGGAGTTCGTCTTCTTGATCAACCTGCCCATCTGCCTCATCGCCTTCGTCGCCACGGCTCTGGTGGTTCCCGAGTCCAAATCGAAGCGGGTGCGCTCGCTCGATCCGATCGGGCAGGCCCTGGCGATCGTGTTCATGGTCGGTCTGATCGTCGGTCTGATCGAGGGCCCGGGACTGGGTTGGACGGATCCGACGACGATCGGCATATTCGTCGTCGCCGCAGTGGCGTTTGTCGCCTTTTGCAAATACGAACTCCACCGGTCTGACCCGTTCATCGAATTGCGCTTCTTCCGGAGTGTGCCGTTCTCGACGGCCACGGTCACCGGAGTCTGTGCATTCGCGGCCTACGGCGCGTTCCTGTTCATGATGTCGATCTACCTGCAGAGCATCCGCGGATTCACTCCGGTCGAGACCGGATTGTTGTTCCTGCCCATCGCGGTCGGCACCCTGATCGTCTCGCCACTGTCCGGGCGTCTGGTCGGGCGCTACGGGACCAGACCGTCGCTCGTGGCGTCCGGATTGCTGCTCGCCGTGGCCTCGGCGTTGCTGGCCCAACTCGGTACGGATACACCCAACTGGCAGCTGCTGGTGATCTTCGGGATGTTCGGTGTCGGATTCGGTGCCGTCAACGCGCCCATCACCACCGCCGCGGTCAGCGGGATGCCCCGAGACCGCGCCGGAGCGGCATCCGCGGTCGCCTCGACCAGCCGTCAGGTCGGCGTCAGCATCGGTGTCGCATTGTCGGGGACGATCGCCGGTTCGGTGATCGAGGCCACCCCTGGGTCGACTGCGTCGCTCTCCGCGATGGCACCGCTCTGGTGGGTGGCGTTCGGGCTGGCGTTGGTCATCGCGGCGCTCGGGATCTATTCGACCACCGCGAAATCGGCTGCGACCACCGACAAGGTCGCCGCCCTCTTTGCGGAATCGGATGAGACACCGATCGTTCAGCCCACGGTGGCGGGACGATCCCGGACGTCCGGCGGTGGCGGAGATGCCTGAATCGCGGGACGCCGTCTGGCAGGGGATGAGCTCACTCGTCCACAACAACCGCGACTCCTGGCGGCGGGCGGTCATCGGCCGAACCGGATTGCCGTTCAGCAGGATTCGGATACTCACCCGGCTGGGGACCGGTCCTATGACGGTCAAACAACTTGCTGCGGCGGCCACCGTCGACGCGCCCGCCGCCACCGTCGCGGTGACCGAACTCGAACTGAGAGGTCTTGTCAACCGACAGACGAATCCGGCGAACCGGCGGACCAAGATCGTCTCCCTGACGGAGTCCGGGCGGGAGATGCTCGACCTGGTTGCGGCCATCGCGGATCCCGCGCCCGCCGCCTTCGACGTGTTGACCGACGATGAATTGTCAACGCTGGCACAGCTTGTTGCGAAGATGGCGGAGCGGTCACCTCGCCGCAACTGATGCCCGGCCCCTCACCCCCCCCAAGTTCGCCCCGCACCCCCCCCCAAAATTCGCTCCGCCTGCCTGCGTGTGCTCCACGTGCAACAGGAGCGAACGCAAGCAGGTGGAGCGAATTTGGGGGGTGGGGTCCGGGGGGGGTGGGGTCAGAGGGGAGGGCGCAGGGTGGCGAACTCGTCGGTGATCCGCAGTTGTTTGTCGGCGAATCGGTAGAGCGCGGGTGGACGTCCGCCGGACGGGCCGGTCCGTCCGACGGTTCCGGTTGCCGTGATGACGCCGCGCCGCGAAAGGATGCGCAGCAGGTTGGTCGAGTCCACCGGATAGCCCAGGGCGGCGCAGTAGATGTCGCTGAGGGCGGACATCGAGAATTCCGCCGGCGCCAGCGCGAACGCGATGTTGGTGTACGAGAGTTTCGCGGCCAGTCGTCGTCGCGCGCGTTCGACGATCTGCCGATGATCGAAACTGATCTCCGGCAGCATCGAGACGGGGTGCCAGCGGGTGTCCGGGGGCAGGTTCGGTTGCGAATCCGATGGCACCATGCCGAGGTATGACGACGCGATCACCCGGGGGCCGGGAACCCGGTCCGGTTCGGAGAACACGGACAGTTGTTCGAGGTGGGCGACTTGGCGTAGATCGACCTTTTCCGCGAGCTGACGCAGCGCCGACGACCGGAGGTCCTCGTCTGCCTGCAGGCTGCCACCGGGAAGCGACCACGAACCCGCCTGTGGATCAAAAGCCCTCTGCCACAACAAAACCGACAGAACGGGCGGCTCTCCTGGTAGGTGATCGCGAACCTGGAACACGGCACAGAGGACTTCGTGGAAGACACTCGGCGACGGCATGGCTGCGAGTGTAATAGGTGGCGCGGCCGGTGCCCGACCAGGCGCGAACCCGCTGTCCGGGCGCTGAGTGTGAGAGTGCGCACAGGGCGGGGTGATAGGATTGGTCGAGGTTTTCGATCTACAGTCGAAAACCCCGGCCCATAGCCCAGGCCGGCCACCGAAGACCGGCGCCATGAACAGGAGGTGGTTGTCATGACGACCACGTCACTCAACCTCGGAGCAACCGAGCCCCTCTACACCGGTGTCGAGCCGACCCCGGAGTGGTTCGCCGAGATCAAGAGTCTCGCCAAAAAGCGGAACGCCACCCTGCTCGCGCACAACTATCAGCTGCCGGCCATCCAGGACGTCGCAGATCACGTGGGGGATTCGCTCGCGTTGTCGCGCATCGCGGCCGAGGCCGAAACCGACGAGATCATCTTCTGTGGCGTTCACTTCATGGCCGAGACCGCCAAGATCCTGAGCCCGGACAAGCGTGTGCTGATCCCGGACGAGCGGGCCGGTTGCTCGCTGGCCGACTCGATCACCGCCGACGATCTGCGCGACTGGAAGGCCGACAACCCCGATGCCGTGGTCGTCTCGTACGTCAACACCACCGCCGAGGTGAAGGGCCTGACCGACATCTGCTGCACCTCGTCCAACGCGGTGGACGTCGTGGCCTCGATCGATCCCGACAAGGACGTCCTGTTCCTCCCGGACCAGTTCCTCGGCGCCCACGTCAAGCGGGTCACCGGTCGCACCAACATGCAGATCTGGGCCGGCGAATGCCACGTCCACGCCGGCATCAACGGTGAGGAGCTCACCGCCAAGTCGCGGTCGCATCCCGATGCCGAGCTGTTCGTGCACCCCGAATGTGGTTGCGCCACTTCGGCGCTCTATCTGGCCGGCGAGGGCTTCGTGCCCGCCGACAAGGTCAAGATCCTCTCCACCGGAGGCATGCTCGACGCCGCCCGAGAGACTGGAGCCAAGCAGGTCCTGGTCGCCACCGAGGTCGGAATGCTTCACCAGTTGCGCAAGGCCGCACCGGATGTCGACTTCCAGGCCGTCAACGACCGTGCGTCCTGCCCATATATGAAGATGATCACCCCGGCCGCGCTGCTGCGCTGCCTGCGGGAGGGCAAAGACGAAGTCCACGTGGCTGCGGACGTCGCCGAAAAGGCACGTCGCAGCGTCCAGCGGATGATCGAGATCGGCAACCCGGGGTCGGGGGAGTGACAGCCGACCCGGCCGGAACTGCCGAGGTCAAGGCGCTGATCACTCTCGCACTCGACGAGGATCTGCGCTACGGCCCCGATGTCACCACGGCGGCAACGGTTCCCGAGGGTGCTGTGGCCACCGCGGTGCTCTCGAGTCGTCAGTACGGTGTGCTCGCCGGGCTCGACGTGGCGCTCGGTGTGTTCGACGAGGTGATCGGTGCCGGTGACTACCAGGTGCTCGACCGGCTGACCGACGGTGCGGAACTGGAACCCGGATCGGCGATCGCAACACTGCGTGGTCCGGTTGCCGGGCTGCTCGTCGCCGAACGAACCGCGCTGAATCTGCTGTGTCACCTCTCCGGCATCGCCAGTGCCACCGCAGTGTGGGTCTCCGAGGTCGAGGGCACCCACGCCAAGGTGCGGGACTCGCGAAAGACCTTGCCGGGCATGCGGTCTCTGCAAAAGTACGCCGTGCGATGCGGTGGCGGCCAGAACCACCGGATGGGGCTCGGCGACGAGGCGCTCATCAAGGACAACCACGTCGCGGCCGCCGGATCGGTGACAGCGGCCCTGAACGCCGTGCGTGCCGCCGCGCCCGACATCGCCTGTGAGGTCGAGGTCGACAGCCTCGAACAGTTGGACGAGGCGCTGGCGCTGAATGCCGAACTGGTTCTGCTGGACAACTTTCCGCTCTGGCAGACGCAGATGGCCGTGCAGCGTCGCAACTCGACGTCGCCATCGACCAAGCTCGAGAGTTCCGGTGGGCTGACGGTCGATGTGGCCGGCGATTACGCCCGCACCGGCGTCGATTACCTCGCGGTCGGTGGCCTCACCCACTCGGTGACCGCCCTCGACATCGGGTTCGACTGGATCGGCGACTGACCGGTCCGGCCGGTCGGTAATCCTCTTCGGTCAGCGATCTTGCCGATCGGGCACCAGTGCCCCGAGCAGGAAGTTGACCACCGAGATGATGATCGACCCACCGACGGCGGTCCAGAAGCCGCTGACACTGAGGCCGAAGTCGGTGGTCTCGGTCACCCAGGCCGTCAGCAACAACATCAGCGCGTTGATGACCAGGGTGAACAACCCGAGGGTGAGGATCAGCAACGGCAGCGACAACAGCTGTACAAACGGCTTGATCGCGGTGTTGACGATGGTGAACACCAGTGCGATGAACAGCACGACCAGGATCTGGGCGCCGGTGTCCCGACCGTCTGTTGCGATCGAGATTCCGTCCATGATGGCCGCGGCAATCCAGATGGCGACGGCGTTGATGAGCAGGCGAGCAGCGAAGACCATGCTCAAATCCTAGTGCCCCGAGTCGAAATTCCTTGTGCAGTCTCCGGCGTTCGAATCCACCGGTTACTCGCAAGAGACTTTCGACTCGCGACACTGGGGCCGCTGGTAAAACTGCTGGCCGAAGCGCATATCCTTGGGGGGAAGTCCGCAGCCGCAATCTATGGCAACTGTGGATCGCCAACAATTCGTCAGGAGTTCTCAGCTCATGCTTGCCCGCACCGACCTTCGCGGTGTCAACGCCACCACTGCTGCGCTGCGCCGCACCCTTCCGCGCGGCGCCACCGACGTCGACACGGTCTTGGGCCAGGTCAAACCCGTGATCGACGCGATCCGGGAGCATGGTGCCGCGGCGGCACTCGACTACGGCAAGAAGTTCGACGGTGTGGCGCCGGAGACCGTGCGGGTCCCCGGCGAGCAGATCGAGAAGGCGCTGACCGAGATCGATCCGGATGTCCGGGCCGCGCTGGTCGAGGCGATCGACCGGGCCCGCAAGGTCCATGCCGATCAGCGTCGCACTGATGTGACCACTGAGGTCTCGCCCGGCGGAACCGTCACCGAGCGGTGGATCCCGATCGCTCGGGTCGGCCTGTACGTGCCGGGTGGCAATGCGGTCTACCCGTCGAGCGTCGTCATGAACGTGGTGCCGGCCCAGGCGGCCGGTGTCGATTCGCTGGTCGTCTCGTCGCCGCCGCAGGCCCAGTTCGACGGCCTGCCGCACCCGACGATCCTCGCGGCCTGCGCCCTGCTGGGTGTCACCGAGGTCTGGGCGGTGGGCGGCGCACAGGCGGTGGCCCTGCTGACGTACGGCGGCACGGATACCGACGGCAGCGACCTCGAACCGGTCGACCTGATCACCGGTCCGGGCAACATTTACGTGACTGCCGCAAAACGGCTGTGTCGCAGTGTGGTCGGCATCGACTCCGAAGCCGGCCCCACCGAGATCGCGATCTTGGCCGATAGTTCCGCCAGCCCGGTCAACGTGGCCGCCGACATGATCAGCCAGGCCGAACACGACGTGATGGCTGCGTCGGTCCTCGTCACCGACAGCGTTGAACTGGCCGACGCCGTGGACGTTGCACTCGAGCTCCAGATCCGGCGGACCAAGCACGTGGAACGGGTTCGGGAAGCGCTCGCCGGCCCGCAGTCGGGAATCATCCTGGTGGACAACATCGATCAGGGTCTGCAGGTGGTGAACGCCTATGCGGCCGAACACCTCGAGATCCAGACCCGCGACGCTGCCGCAGTGGCCGCGCGGGTGCGCAGCGCCGGTGCGATCTTCGTCGGCGATTACTCTCCGGTAAGCCTGGGCGACTACTGCGCCGGCTCCAATCACGTTCTGCCCACCTCGGGTTCGGCTCGCTATGCCTCCGGTCTGTCGGTGCAGACGTTCCTGCGCGGAGTGCACGTCATCGACTACGACGAGGCAGCTCTCAAGGAGGTCTCCGGCCACGTGCTGAACCTGTCGAAGGCCGAGGACCTGCCTGCGCACGGCGAAGCGGTCCGGCTGCGGTTCGCCGGCTCGGAGGATCTGCGGTGACGCCACAGACCCCGACGTCCCAGACCCGTACCTCTCACACTCCCACTGCTCCTCCACTTCGTATCGGCCTCGACGACCTGCCGCTGCGTGAATCACTCAAGGGGCAGTCGCCCTACGGTGCCCCGCAGCTCGATGTCCCGTTCCGGCTGAACACCAACGAGAACCCGCATCCGCCGTCGCAGGCGTTGATCGACGACGTCGCCGCGTCGGTGCGGGAGGCGGCAGCAGAACTGCACCGCTACCCCGACCGCGATGCGGTTGCCCTGCGGACCGACCTCGCCGCCTACCTCAGTGCGGCGACAGGCGTGGCGCTGACCGCTGAAAACCTCTGGGCGGCAAACGGATCCAATGAGATCCTGCAGCAGCTGCTGCAGGCCTTCGGTGGCCCGGGCCGTAGCGCGCTCGGATTTGTCCCGTCGTACTCGATGCACCCGATCATCTCCACGGGCACCGACACCACCTGGATCGACGGGAAACGCAACGCCGACTTCTCGTTCGACACCGACGGCGCACTCTCGGCCATCGCGGAACTGGCGCCCGACGTGGTGTTCCTGACGTCACCGAACAATCCGACCGGTGGTTCCATCCCGCTGGACGACATGCGGGCCGTGGCCGCTGCCGCACCGGGGATCGTCATCATCGACGAGGCCTACGGGGAGTTCTCCGCGGAACCGAGCGCGGTGGCGCTGATCGAGGAGTTCCCCGCCAAGATCGTCGTCAGCCGGACGATGAGCAAGGCATTCGCCTTCGCCGGTGGACGGCTTGGTTATCTGGCCGCCGACCCGGCCGTGATCGATGCACTGTTGCTGGTGCGGTTGCCGTACCACCTGTCCGTGGTGACGCAGGCGGCTGCGCGGGCGGCATTGCGGCACGCCGACGACACCCTCGCCGGTGTCGCCGCGATCGTCGATGAACGACGGCGGGTGACCGCGGAACTGACCCGCCTGGGCTATTCGGTGGTCGATTCGGACGCCAATTTCATCCTCTTCGGCCCGTTTGCCGACGCGACCGCGACCTGGCAGAACTACCTCGACGGAGGCGTGTTGATCCGTGACATGCACATCGAGGGGCACCTGCGTGCCACCATCGGATTGCCGGCCGAGAACGACGCGCTGCTGGCCCGCAGCGCCGAATTGGCTCAGACAGACCTGATCGGAGAGCAGAAATGACCGAACAACCGCGTGTGGCCCGCATCGAGCGGACCACCCGGGAGTCCTCGATCACCGTGGAGATCAACCTCGACGGCACCGGGCGCACCGACATCTCCACCGGCGTGGCCTTCTACGACCACATGCTGACCGCATTCGGTGCCCACGGCAGCTTCGACCTCACGGTCGCGGCAACGGGTGACGTCGAGATCGAGGCCCACCACACCGTCGAGGACACCGCGATCGTGCTCGGCCAGGCCATTGCCAAGGCGCTCGGCGACAAGAAGGGCATCCGTCGCTTCGGTGACGCCTGGATCCCGATGGACGAGACCCTGGCCCAGGCCATCGTCGACGTCTCGGGGCGCCCGTATTGCGTGTTCACCGGCGAGCCCGAGCACCTGTTGACCACCACCATCGGTGGCAACCCGGGTGTGCCGTACCACACGGTCATCAACAAGCACGTCTTCGAGACCCTGGCCATGAACGCGCAGATCGCGTTGCATGTCCGCACGATCTACGGCCGGGATCCGCACCACATCACCGAGGCGCAGTTCAAGGCCGTGGCACGCGCATTGCGGGCCGCCACCGAGTCCGACCCCCGGGTGTCGGGTGTGCCCTCGACAAAGGGCGCCCTGTGACCGGAGATGTGGGAGTGACCACCGGCAACAGCGTGACCGGCAGCTTCGGCGACCGTACGGTCGCGATCCTCGACTACGGATCGGGCAACCTGCGGTCGGCGCAGCGGGCGCTGGAACGGACCGGCGCCCAGGTGACCGTGACATCTGATCCGACGGTCGCACTCGATGCCGACGGTCTGGTGGTTCCCGGTGTCGGTGCGTTCGCGACGTGCATGGAGGGTCTGCGAGCGGTCAAGGGCGACCGCATCATCGACGACCGGCTTGCCGGGGGACGCCCGGTCCTGGGCATCTGCGTCGGGATGCAGATCCTGTTCGACCGCGGGGTCGAGTTCGGTGTCGAGGCCGAAGGCTGTGGTCAGTGGCCGGGGACGGTCAGCCAATTGCAAGCCGAAGTCCTGCCGCACATGGGCTGGAACACCGTTGAGGCGCAGCCGGATTCGATGCTGTTCGCCGGTATGCCCGACGGCGAGCGCTACTACTTCGTGCATTCGTATGCGGCGCAGACGTGGGAGTTGCCGCCGGACGTGCTGTTCAAGGCGCCGAAGCTGACCTGGGCCACCCACGGCGGCCGGTTCCTCGCGGCGGTGGAGAACGGTCCGCTGTGTGCAACCCAGTTCCATCCGGAAAAGTCCGGAGACGCCGGAGCCAGACTGCTGAGCAACTGGGTCGGATCGCTCACGTGACCATCACCAACCCGGTCCGTCCGTGATGAGCACGCCGCAGTTCTCGTTTGCCCGGCTGGCCCTGTTCACCGTGGGCGCCGGGGTTGCGGTGCTCGCCATCTCGACCGTGATCGTCATCGGACTGGCGCAGGTGTCACCGCTGGCCGCGTTGATCGTCGCGGTTCTGGCGCTGATCCTGACGATTGTCGTGATGGGTATTGTTGCCAACCGGATGGTCGACCGCGTGGCGCAGGCGATGCGCGAAGAGTCAGACCGAACCGATATCGAAGGAGATTGATCCTCAGCATGAATGCACGACTTGAACTGCTCCCGGCGGTCGACGTCGCAGACGGCCAGGCAGTACGGCTGGTGCAGGGTGCCGCCGGTAGCGAGACCTCCTACGGTTCGCCCCGTGAGGCAGCCCTGACCTGGCAGCGTGACGGCGCGGAGTGGGTGCATCTGGTCGATCTCGATGCCGCGTTCGGTCGCGGCAGCAACCGTGAACTGCTGGCCGAGGTGATCGGTGAGCTCGACGTGAAGGTCGAACTGTCGGGCGGCATCCGCGGCGACGATTCCCTGAAGGCGGCGCTGGCCACCGGTTGTGCCCGAGTCAATCTCGGTACTGCCGCGCTGGAAGACCCCGAGTGGTGCTCGCGCGCCATCGCCGAACACGGTGACCGGATCGCGGTGGGCCTCGACGTCCAGCTGGTCGACGGGTCATACCGCCTGCGCGGCCGCGGCTGGGTGTCCGACGGCGGCGACCTCTGGGATGTCCTCGAGCGACTCGAACGCGACGGCTGCAGCCGGTACGTCGTGACCGACGTGACCAAGGACGGCACCCTCACCGGGCCGAACCTGGAACTCCTGCGTGAGGTCACCACCAAGACGAATGCGCCGGTGGTCGCCTCGGGCGGGGTGTCGGCGATCGAGGATCTCGTTGCGATCGCCGGGTTGGTCAGCACGGGTGTGGAGGGTGCGATCGTCGGAAAGGCGCTCTACGCCGGACGTTTCACCCTTGTCGAAGCGCTTGCGGCGGTCGCGTCGGCATCATGAGTTCGGTGCTCGGAGGGACCCTTCCACTCGATCTGGATCCGCAGCAGTTGCTGGCCGACGCCGCGGCGATCCTCGATCAGGCCACTGAACGGTTCATGTCGGGTGTCGGTGCACCCAGTGCGGTTACGAAGGGTCACAACGACTTTGCGACCGAGTTCGACTTCGAGCTCGAACGGACCATCTCCGCGGAGCTGGCGCAGCGTACCCAGATCGCCGTGCACGGTGAGGAGTTCGGTGGTCCGGACCTCACCGAGGGCACGGTGTGGGTGGTCGATCCGATCGACGGCACCTACAACTACTCGGCCGGTCTGCCGATCGCCGGGATGTTGCTGGCGCTCGTGCACGACGGCCGGCCTGTCCTCGGGCTGACCTGGTTACCGTTGTCGGGCCTGAACTATCAGGGATTCGTTGGCGGCGGACTGGTCTGCAACGGCAAGCCGATGCCGCAGCTCGCGCCGCGCAAGCTCAGCGAGGCGATGCTGGCTTTCGGCGCGTTCAACATCGCGAGCCGGGGGCGTTACCCCGGTGCGTACCGGGTGGAGATGCTCGGTGAGCTGAGCCGGCGTACCTCGCGTCTGCGGCTTTTCGGCAGCACCGGCTTCGACCTCGCACTCACCGCCGGTGGACAGCTCGACGGTTCCGTCACCTTTGGCCACCACGCCTGGGACAACGCCGGTGGTGCCGCGCTGGTCCTGGCCGCCGGTGGTCAGATCAGCGACATCGAAGGCCGGCCCTGGTCGGTCACATCGCCGTCGATCGTGGCGGCGAGTCCGGGAGTCCACGACGAGCTGATCGAATTGATCGGCCGCCTGGGCGATCCGGGCGCGTTCGAACCTCCGAAGGAGAAATACACATGACGGTCGCGGTTCGGGTCATACCCTGCCTGGACGTCGACGCCGGCCGAGTGGTCAAGGGCGTCAACTTCCAGAATCTGCGCGATGCCGGTGATCCCGTCGAACTCGCCGCGGCCTACGACAAGGCCGGCGCGGACGAGCTCACCTTCCTCGATGTGACTGCGTCGAGTGGCAACCGCGGCACGATGGTCGACGTCGTCAAGCGCACCGCCGATCAGGTGTTCATCCCGCTGACCGTAGGTGGCGGTATCCGGACCGTGGCCGACGTCGATCGTCTGCTCCGCGCCGGCGCCGACAAGGTCAGCGTCAACACCGCGGCCATCGCCAATCCGGACGTGCTCGGCGAGATGAGCCGTCACTTCGGATCGCAGTGCATCGTGCTGTCGGTTGACGCGCGCACCGTGCCGGAGGGCCGGCCGCAGACGCCATCGGGCTGGGAGGTCACCACCCACGGTGGCCGTGAGGGCACCGGCATCGACGCCGTGGAGTGGGCCCGTCGCGGCCAGGACCTCGGGGTGGGGGAGATCCTGCTCAACTCGATGGATGCCGATGGCACCAAGAACGGCTTCGATCTCGCGATGATCACCGCGGTGCGCGCCGCGGTGCGGGTGCCGGTGATCGCCAGTGGCGGCGCGGGCGCGGTGGAACATTTCTCACCCGCGGTGCGTTGCGGAGCAGACGCGGTGCTGGCGGCCTCGGTCTTCCACTTCGGCGAGCTGACCATCGGGCAGGTCAAAGATGCGATGCGGGCCGAGGACATCCCCGTCCGCTGAACCGGGCACGCGCTGAATCGGGCGCTGCACCAACATTTTTCATACTCGGGAGTGATGACGATGACGCTGGACGCCGGGATCGCGCAGCAGCTCAAACGCAATGCCGACGGGTTGGTCTGCGCCGTGGTGCAGGAGGCCGGCACCGGGCAGGTACTGATGGTTGCCTGGATGGACGACGACGCTCTGGCCCGCACCCTCGAAACCGGTCAGGCCACATACTTCTCGCGGTCCCGCGGCAAGCAGTGGATCAAAGGTGAGACCAGCGGACACACCCAGAAAGTCACCGAGGTGCGTCTGGATTGCGACGGAGACACCGTTCTGATGACCGTGGAACAGACCGGCGCGGCCTGCCACACCGGCGACCACACCTGCTTCGACGCGAACGTCCTGGCCGATTTCCGGGGTTCAGATCCGAGTTGACGGCTCGGCGCGGAGAATTGATCGGGACCCGGTTCCTGAGAGCTCCACTACGACGTTGATCGGCGGTACCCGATGCGACCCCTGCGATACTCCATCAACGTCACGTTGGACGGATGCTGCGATCATCGTGCCATGGAGGGGAGCGAAGAAATGCACCGGCGCGCGGCGGAAACCCTCGCGCGGGCCGATGGTCTCCTTTTCGGGCGAGTGATCTACCAGATGATGGAATCGGCCTGGCGTCCCTCTGCGCAGACCGATGAGATTGTTGACCAGACAGATCCGTTTGCGGTGACGATCGACGCGGCGAAGAAGTACGTCGTGTCGAGCACCCTGGACCGGGTCGACTGGAACGCCGAACTCCTGCGCGGGGATCTGGGCACCGCCGTGACGCAGTTGAAGCAGGAGCCGGGTAAAGGCCTGCTCACGGGCGGCATGATGCTGCCGTTGGCGTTGGCCGAGTTGGGATTGATCGACGAGTACGAGTTCGTTGTGCATCCCCGGCTGGCGGGACGCGGCCCGACCGTATTCGCGGGGTTGTCGAAGCATGTCGACCTGAAGCTCGTGGATCGGCAGGAGTATGCATCCGGGGCGGTCGCGCTTCGATATGAGCCCCGTTCTTGATCATTGTTGGGTTCGGTTTTGGTCGTTCACTGACGCAATTGATCAAGAGGCTTATTTGTCGTTACCGAATACCGGGAAATGTCTGCCCTATCAGGCAGCCGTAAGTGGGTTCGATCGTCAGGTGATCCGCAGTACGTTCGGTGTGTCAAATCCCTTGTAGGAGGCCGAAAATGGCAACACCAGGACCGAACGATCAGCCCGAATCGATTGACAACATCATTGCGCAGTCGCGCCCGCAACAAGGTGATGTGCCGCCCGAACTCAACGACCCTCAGAATTATCTCGTCTTCGATCGTCCGGCTTCTGCGCCCGAACTCGCCGAATCCGCCACGGTCATCGCCGAGGGTGCCGATGGCCTGCTCGCGATCAGCGACCCCGACACCGTCCTCGGGGTGGTCGTCGGAGAGGTACAACCGACCACACACGAACAGATCGCACGACAGGTCGCCTCCGCTAGGCAGAGCGATGACTCGCCGGGGGATGAGCCGTACATCCCGGACTGGACCGCGGTATCGGCCGCGCCCTCGCTGGCTCCCACACAGGACCCGCCATACCTGTTGCGCCGCAACGGAAGCAGAGTCAAGCCCGAGTGGGTCATCTCGCCGGATGCGCGCTCTGCGTACTATCCGAACACGTACCCGTTCTCCATCGTCGGACGGATATTCGTCTGGCAGAACGCGGCCGACCCGAACTGGTCTTGGTGGGGCACGGCGTCATTGGTCGGTGCCCGGTCGATCCTGACGGCCAGCCACGTCGTGCCGTGGGGGTCCGGGAACTGGAAAGCGCTGTTCGTGCCGGCGTACTACGACGGTGCGTCGATCCATGGTTCGTGGGCGTCGTCGTGGATCACAAACGCCCAGGGCTACAGCAGTCACGCCCAGGGCGACGACATGGCGGTGATGCGGCTGGCGACTCCGCTCGGAAGCAGCCTGGGCACTTTCGGTTTCAAGACCTACAACTCCGCGTGGGAGGACCAGAGCGTGTGGACTCTGCCGGGCTATCCGTGGGACAAGGATTCCGGCAATCGCCCGTGGCTGCACCTGAACTTCCCGATCATCGACGACGACAACGACGGCGCCGGGGTTGAATTGGAATATCAGGCCGACACCGAGGGCGGTCAAAGTGGTGCGCCGGTCTTCGCATGGTTCAGCGGATCCCCCTACATCGTCGGAACCCATTCCGGTGGCGAGAACAATGTGGGGGAGCCGCGTCAGAACGTCGCCGCCGGCGGCAATGCGCTGACGAACCTTCTGCACTGGGCGCGCAACAACTGGCCATAGTCGCGGCGAGGATCTGGGGTCAGAGACTTGTCGGTGGGTGCCGATTGAACTGTTGTATGAGCACGGGGGTGGCAGATCTCATCAACCGTATCGAGGGCATGGTTCTTGATGCGGAAGAGGTCGTTGCTGTCCGTGAGGTGTTGTCGCGCAGGCTCGTTGAGGTGTCGCTGGCGAACCTGTCCGACGCCGAAACCGTAGATCTTGCGCAGGCGGTGGAGACCCGGACCCGTCGTGATGAAGCGGTGAAGGTGCGGATTTCGGCGGCTCAGGCCAGTGCCCGGTCGAAAAGAGCCGAACGCGTAGGCCAATGGCACACCCCCACCGGGTGAGGTCACCGCTTCGGTCTATCCGCATACCTGGCTGGCGCTGCGCGACGGTGCGATCGGGGTGGCGCATTACAACGTCATCGACGCCACGTTGAGGAATCTGCCCGGCACGATCCGCGGCAACCTCGAAGTGTGGGCTCAGGGTGAGCAGTTGATGGCCGAGGCCGCCCGCACGATGGACCCCGATGAACTCAAACGGGTCGGCCTGTATCTGCGCGATCACCTCGACCCTGACGGCGAGTTCGATGACAGTGATCGGCAACACAAACGCGAACTGTCGGTGTCCAAGCAAGGTGCGGACAAGATGGCCGCGATCACCGGCACGCTCGATCCGGTGACCAAAGCGCTCTGGGATGTCGTTGCCGCCAAATGGGCTGCCGCGGGGATGAACAATCCCAACGATCCGGACTCACCGTCGGGGCCGGCGGATAAAGCCGACAAGGACACTGTGCGCGCGGCAGCCGCACGCGATCATCGCACGCCGGGACAACGCAACCATGACGTTGGAGCAACTCGAACAAGAAACGGGGTGTGGCCACCACCGCCTCGGGTGGGGTGGTGTCGGTCCAGGATGTGTTGAAGCTCGCGGGTGTGAGTCGTAAGTTTTTGGCGTTGCTTGACGACAAGCACCGACCGCTGTTTCTGGGTCGGGAACGACGTCTGGCCACCGCCGATCAGCGGATGGCGTTGATCGCTGCCGAGCGGGGTTGCTCGCGGCCCTACTGTGATGCTCCGGCGACAGAGGTGGCGGTGCATCACATGCGGGAGTGGCCCAAGGGCGGCCGGACCGACATCACTGTCCTGACGTTGGTGTGCGATCCCGACCACGCCCAGATCCATGATGCTGAGACCGGGTGGATCGCCGAGATCATCAACGCCGACACCGGCCCACCGGGTTGGCAGGGCCGGATCGGGTGGCGTCAATGCGGAACTCTGGATCGGCCGCGACCCAACAACACTCATTTCCCGGAGAAGTACTTCACCAACCCGGAAATGTGGAACCCCGACAGCAGGGCCGATGCCGAGTGGTTCCAGGCACGTGCCCGAGAAGTGTTCGAGAACAAGCCTGCCGAACCAGTGGTGTTCAAGGTCGACTTCGGGTGGAAACGCGCCTCGTATCGTGCCGCGTGAGCATCAACGTCAGTTGAGGTTTCCGGTCACGATCACCGCTCGGCAAGCGCCAACGATGCCCGCAACTGACTGAATCGCAGCACTGCGGGTTCGCCGGTCACCTGCTGGTAACGGTCGATCAGGTCTCCGACGAACTGATCGACGTCGGACGCGGGAAGTCGGTGTGTCCAGTCCGTGGCACCCACCGAAAACCACTGTGCAAAAGCGTCGGTGGAGTCGAACTGCCATCGCAGATCCTGTACTGCGAGATCGGAGACGGTGAAGCCGGCCTTCTCGGCGAACTCACGAAACCGATCGGGTTCGACGTGGAAGTACGGAGGTTCGAAGTCGGCGAAGTACCGGCTCCACGTCGAGGTCGCCGCGATCTCCATTGCCACGTCTTCGATGCTCGGACGGTCTGTAGCGCAAACGATTTGAATGACGGCCCGGCCGCCATCGTCCAGACTGCGGGCGATACCTTGGAGTGCAGTGGGCTGGTCGTGGATCCAGTGCAGCGCGTTGAACGACACCGCGATGTCGAAATCGCGCTCGAAAGGCAGTGCCAACGCGTCATCGACGTGGAATTGCACGCGGAGCAGATCGGCCGGTACCCGGGATGGACCGGCCGGTACCAGGGTGAGTGCCTTCTCGATCATGCGTCGGGAGGCATCCACGCCCACGACAGAACCTGACGGTAAGCGCTGCGCGAGTTGCATGGTGATGAACCCGTCGCCGCAGCCGACGTCGAGAAGACGCTCATGTCCCGCGAGTTCGAGATCACCGATCGAGACCTCCGCCACCATCCGCTGAAGCGCACTGACATCGGCGTATCGGTCGCCATCCCAATCGATCACAACCAGCTCCCTCTCCAGCGGCCGCATGTGTGGGGTCAAGTGTGACGGCGGCGCCGATCACGGGGTGCGAAATGCGTCATTTCACCAACGGTCGTCCGACCTCTCCGGGTTGGCAGCGTGTGGCACAGTTTTTCCATGCCACTCATTCAGATCTCCCAGACGCCCGGTCTCAGCGATCGCGTCAAGCGTGAAACCATCGCCGCCGTCACCGAGGCGTACGCGCGTGCGACCGGCAAGAGCCCCGATTCCGTCTGGGTCACGATCACCGAGGTCCCGCGATCTCACTGGGGTGTGGGTGGGGAGCCGCTCGGTCAGTAACGCGGGGCTGGGACAATCGGAAACGATGGCAAACAAGACCACCGCCGCAGGTACTGCGGGCGGCTTCACAGACACCACAACGCTGGCCCAGTTCCTCGAGCTGGCAGCTGATCATCGAGTTGTGCCGGTGACCCGAAAGGTCCTGGCCGATTCGGAGACACCCCTGGGTGCGTACCGAAAGCTCGCCGGTGACCGACCCGGGACATTCCTGCTCGAATCGGCGGAGAACGGCCGCTCGTGGTCGCGATGGTCGTTCATCGGCGCAGGCTCTCCCGCCGCGCTGACCTCGGTCGACGGCGAAGCGCAGTGGTGGGGCACCCGGCCCGCCGGAGCCCCGGCCGGAGGCGACCCACTCGTTGCTCTCGCGGAGTCGCTGCGGATCCTGGCCACCGACCGGTTCCCGGACCTGCCGCCGCTGACCGGAGGGTTCGTGGGCTTCCTGGCGTATGACGCCGTCCGGCGCCTCGAACGCCTGCCCGACACCACGGTGAACGATCTCCAGCTACCGGAGATGCTGATGCTGCTCGCGACGGACATCGCGGCGGTCGACCATCACGAGGGCACCATCACCCTGATCGCCAACGCGGTGAACTGGGATGGCAGCGCCGAGCGGGCCGACGAGGCCTATGCCGACGCGGTGGCCCGCCTCGACACGATGACCGCAGCGCTGGCAGCGCCGGCCCCGTCCACGGTGTCGACCTATCACCCCGCCGAGCCGGAGTTCGTCGCTCAGCGGACTCGCGAGGAGTACGGGACGATCGTCACCAGTCTGGTCTCGGAGATCGAGGCCGGCGAGGCGTTCCAGGTGGTGCCGTCGATGCGTTTCGAGATGCAGACCGACGCCGACCCCATCGATGTCTACCGCGTGCTGCGCACCACCAATCCGAGCCCGTACATGTACCTGTTGCGGGTCCCGGGCAACGGCGGACCGGACTTCACGATCGTCGGATCGAGCCCGGAAGCTCTTGTCACCGTGAAGGATTCGGTGGCAACCACACATCCGATCGCGGGCACCCGCTGGCGTGGGGCCACCGAGTCCGACGACCTGTTGCTCGAAAAAGACCTGCTGGCCGACGAGAAAGAGAACTCCGAGCACCTCATGCTGGTGGATCTCGGCCGCAACGACCTCGGTCGGGTGTGTGAGCCGGGCACGGTGAAGGTGTCGGACTATCGGCACATCGAGCGCTACAGCCACGTCATGCACCTGGTGTCGACGGTGTCGGGTGAGTTGCAGGCCGGACGAACCGCGCTCGACGCGGTCAACGCCTGCTTCCCGGCCGGGACCCTGACCGGCGCGCCCAAGGTGCGGGCGATGGAACTGATCGACGAACACGAGAAGACCAGGCGCGGGTTGTACGGCGGGATCGTCGGCTACCTCGACTTCGCGGGCGACGCCGATACCGCCATCGCCATCCGCACCGCGGTCCTCAAAGAGGGGCGCGCGTACGTGCAGGCCGGTGGTGGCGTGGTGGCCGACAGCGAGGCCGACTACGAGTACAACGAGGCGAGCAACAAGGCACGCGCGGTCCTCAAGGCGATCGCGGCGGCCGAGACGATGACGCCGATCGCAGGCGGCGGCGATGAGTGAGAACAGCACCGAAGCCCGCAAGTCCGCGAGCAGTCGCGGCCGTCGGCTGGGGATCATCGCCGTTCTGCTCGGACTCGGTGCCCTGGCTTTCTGGGCCGCGTCCCGGATGACGTGGGCCGAGCTGATCGGCGCAGACGGTATGACGCCGCCCCGCACCTTCACCGTCAAGGGTTCGGACTGGACGCCGTTGCTGACCCCGCTGGCGATCGTGTTGCTGGCCGGGATCGCGGCCGCGGCCTCGCTGCGTGGCTGGGCCCTGCGGATCACCGCGTTTGTCGTCGCAGCGGTGGCGATCGTCGGGATCGTGCCTGCGTTGACCCTTCTCACCGGTGACGACGATGTCAGCTACGCGGCGAAGGTGATCGAGCTGCCCGTCCGCTACCAGGCGTTGCAGGTCGAGACCAAGATCCTGCCGGGTCTGATCGTGATCGCGGGCGCGCTGGCCGCGGTGGTCGGCGCTGCGGTGATGCTGCAGACCGCGTCGCGGGATGCGCCGATGTCGTCGAAGTACAAATCGCCCGGGGCACGCCGCGCAGAGCTCGAAAAAGAGGTGTTCGCCAAGCGCGACGCCGAGCGTCGGGAGTCCGTCAGCGGCCCGGACCAAGCGGAGGCCGTGACCGGCAACGACAGCACTGTGGCGCCGGGAGACGGCAACGAACGGTTGCTCTGGGATGCCCTCGACACCGGTGACGATCCGACGATGGATCCGACGGATCGCGAGAGGTGACGGGTTTCACTTTGTTTGGCGGACCCGAAATCTGGCGTGAAGTGGGTCGCAGCTACCCTTTGGGTACCGAAAACACGAGCTGCTGTGGTCTCACGCAACTGGCTGCATCCTCGTCAGTGGCGCGAGAAAGGGGTTGATCATGAGCAAGCAAACCGTCCTTGATTCGATTCTGGCCGGAGTGAAGGCCGATGTGGCAGCACGCGAATCTGTGATCGACTTCGCCGCCATCAAAGCCGCCTCAGCGGCAGCACCGGACCCGATCGACGCAACCGCCGCACTGCGGGAGCCGGGAATCGGCGTCATCGCCGAGGTGAAGCGCGCCAGCCCGTCGAAAGGCGACCTGGCCGACATCATCGATCCGGCCGCGCTGGCACAGGCCTATGAGGCCGGTGGCGCCCGCATCATCAGCGTGCTCACCGAGGAACGGCGATTCCGCGGTTCGCTCGATGACCTCGACGCCGTCCGCGCCGTCGTGAAGATCCCGGTCCTGCGAAAGGATTTCATCGTCGGCCCGTATCAGATCCACGAGGCGCGTGCCCACGGTGCCGACGTCATCCTTCTGATCGTCGCCGCACTCGAGCAGAACGTGCTCAGCGCTCTGCTCGACCGCACGGAGTCCCTCGGGATGACCGCGCTCGTGGAGGTCCACACGGAGGAAGAGGCCGATCGCGCACTGCAGGCCGGTGCCTCGGTGGTCGGTGTCAACGCCCGCAACCTCAAGACCCTCGAAGTCGACCGCGACAGCTTTGCCCGGATCGCCCCCGGATTGCCTTCCAAGGTGATCCGGATCGCCGAATCCGGAGTCCGCGGAACTGCCGACCTGCTGGCGTACGCCGGCGCCGGCGCCGATGCGGTCCTGGTCGGAGAGGGCTTGGTCACCGCTGGTGACCCTCGTGCGGCCGTCTCGGAACTGGTCACCGCCGGAACCCACCCGTCCTGCCCCAAACCAGTCCGTTAGGCCCCTGCCTCCACCATGACCTCGCCGTCTTCTGCTTCAGCTTCTTCCTCTTCCGAACTCCCTCCGGCCAGTGCCGGTCTGGTCACCAGAACATCGGTCGAACCCGATCGGGGTGGACACTTCGGTGTCTACGGTGGCCGGCACGTACCCGAAGCCCTGATGGCCGTGATCGACGAGGTCACGGTGAACTGGGAGAAGGTCCGTACCGACGACGAGTTCCTGCACGAACTCGATCGTCTCCAGCGTGACTACAGCGGGCGTCCGTCGCCGCTGTACGAGGCGAAGCGACTATCGGAGCACGCCGGTGGCGCACGGATCTTTCTCAAGCGAGAAGACCTGAACCACACCGGATCTCACAAGATCAACAATGTGCTCGGTCAGGCTTTGCTTGCCAAGAAGATGGGCAAGAACCGCATCATCGCCGAAACCGGAGCCGGCCAGCACGGCGTGGCGACCGCCACCGCGTGCGCCATGTTCGGTCTCGAATGCATCGTCTACATGGGTCGCGTCGACACTGAACGCCAAGCGCTCAATGTCGCACGGATGCGTCTCCTCGGTGCCTCTGTGGTTTCCGTCGACACCGGTTCGGCGACGTTGAAGGACGCGATCAACGAGGCCATGCGTGATTGGGTCACCAACGCGCACAACACTTATTACTGCTTCGGGACCGCTGCCGGACCGCACCCGTTCCCGGTCATGGTCCGCGATCTGCAGCGGGTGGTCGGTCTCGAGGCCCGCGAGCAGATCCTCCGCTCGGCCGGCCGTCTGCCCGACGCTGTGGTCGCGTGCGTAGGTGGCGGATCGAACGCGATCGGTATCTTCCATCCCTTCATCGATGACAAAGACGTGCGCCTGATCGGCTACGAAGCCGCCGGCGACGGTGTCGAGACCGGACGTCACGCCGCCACCTTCACCGGTGGAACCCCCGGCGCGTTCCAGGGTGCCTACTCCTACCTGTTGCAGGACGAAGATGGCCAGACCATCGAATCCCATTCCATCTCAGCCGGTCTCGACTATCCCGGTGTCGGGCCCGAACACGCCTATCTCAAGGACATCGGCCGCGCCGAATATCGACCGGCGACCGACAGCGAAGCGATGGATGCGCTCGCGCTGCTCAGCCGGAAAGAGGGCATCATCCCGGCCATCGAGTCGGCGCACGCCGTCGCCGGTGCACTCAAGCTCGGTGTCGAGTTGGGGGAAGGGGCGATCATCGTTGTCAACCTGTCCGGGCGTGGCGACAAAGATGTTGACACCGCGGCCAAATGGTTCGGACTCCTAGACGAGGATGCAGACAATGACTGACGTCGAATCTCGGCTCGGACCGCTGTTCAACCGCTGCCGCGCCGAAGGGCGCAGTGCACTGATCGGTTACCTGCCGGTCGGATATCCCGACCTGCCCGGTTCGCTGGCCTCGATGCGGTCGATGGTCGAAGCCGGTTGCGACATCATCGAAGTCGGGGTCCCGTACTCCGACCCGGTCATGGACGGTCCGACCATCCAGGCAGCTGCCGAACAGGCATTGCGTGGTGGTATCCGGGTGCGCGACGTGTTCACCGCAGTCGAGGCCATCGCCGATGCCGGTGGCAGCCCCGTGGTGATGACGTATTGGAATCCCGTGCTGCAGTATGGGATCGATCGATTCTCCCGTGATCTGGCCGGCGCCGGCGGATTGGGCCTGATCACGCCGAACCTCATTCCCGACGAGGCCGACGACTGGATGGCGGCCTCCGCCGAGCACAAGCTGGACCGGATCTTCCTGGTCGCCCCGTCCTCGACGGAAGAGCGCCTCGCGATGACACTGGAGGCGAGCAGCGGATTCATCTACGCGGCCTCGACCATGGGCGTCACCGGCGCCCGCGACAACGTGTCGTCGATGGCACCGGAATTGTGTGCCCGGATCCGTGCGCACTCGGACATCCCGATCGGTGTCGGACTCGGTGTCCGCAACAGGGCCCAGGCCGCGGAGATCGCCGAATACGCAGACGGTGTCATCGTCGGATCGGCTCTGGTCTCGGCTGCCGCGGACAGCGATGCCGCTCTCCGGGGACTGACGGCCGAACTGGCCGAGGGCGTGCGGGCGGGTTCCGGGGTCCGTTCGTGAACAGCGGAACGCTGGCCTACATCCCCAGCCCGTCGCAGGGTGTCTGGGATCTGGGGCCCTTCCCGATCCGCGCATACGCGCTCTGCATCATCGTCGGCATCATCGTCGCGATCTATTGGGGCAACAAGCGCTGGATCGCGCGCGGTGGTCGCGACGGAGAAGTCCTCGACGTGGCGATCTGGGCCGTGCCCTTCGGCCTCATCGGTGGCCGGATCTACCACGTCGCCACCGACTGGAAGACGTACTTCGGCGACGGACCCAAAGACCCCGTCGATGCCCTCAAGATCTGGGACGGTGGCCTGGGTATCTGGGGCGCGGTCGCCTTCGGTGCGCTGGGCGCCTGGATCGGGGCCAGACGGGCCGGGATCAGGTTGCCGCCCTTCGGTGATGCGATCGCCGCACCGATCCTGCTGGCACAGGCCATCGGTCGCCTCGGCAACTACTTCAACCAGGAGCTCTACGGCGACGAGACCGACCTGCCGTGGGGTCTGAAGATCTACGAACGAGTTGATTCGTCGGGCTACAGCAGCCCCGGTCTGATCGACGGCAAGTCCACTGGCGTGGTCTACGCCATCGTCCAGCCGACGTTCCTCTACGAGATCCTGTGGAACGTCCTGATCGTGATCGCGCTCGTCGTGATCGACCGGCGGTTCCGGATCGGGCACGGCCGACTGTTCGCGCTGTACGTCGCCGGATACTGCCTGGGACGGTTTGTCATCGAGACGATGCGCACCGATGCGGCCTCGCTCATCTGGGGGGTGCGGGTCAACGTGTTCACCGCCGCGCTGGTGTTCGCCTGCGCCGCCATCTATGTGGTGATCGCACCCAAGGGGCGGGAGACCCCGGAGGAGATCTATCATCCTGGCGCCGCGCCGGATGCAGAGCACGAGCCGAGTGAACATCCGGTTGACGGCTATGTGGAGGACGATCCGGAGGTCGAACATGACACACCGGTCTCGGCCGCGGCCGACTCGGATTCGGGCAACGATTCGGACTCGGCGGGCGAGCGGCGTAAATCCAAGCCGGACACCGAAAGCGAGACCGGCGAGCGCCAGGTCTGACGGATATTCGATTCAGCCGACCTTCGGCTCAACTGCTAGCATTGGCAGTCGCACCAACATGAGTTCTCAGGTGCGTGTTCACACCACGGGCCAGTGACGTCCTGAGGATTGTCTGCTGGTTCCCTCGGATGTCCGGGGGCTAGGCGTGGAGGTCGGATTTGCTGTTCTCTCAGGTCCCCAAAGCCCAGGGTCTCTATGACCCTGACTCAGAAGTCGACTCGTGCGGTGTTGCCATGGTCGCCGATATTCATGGCCGGCGAACGCACGAGATCGTTGCGGACGGATTGCTGGCGCTGGAGAACCTCGATCATCGCGGTGCGGCCGGAGCCGAGACCAACAGCGGGGACGGTGCCGGGATCCTGATGCAGGTTCCCCACGGATTCCTGCGTGAGGTCGTCGACTTCGTCCTGCCCCCGGCCGACCCGGTCTCGGGGAACACCTTCGCCGTCGGAAACTGCTTCCTACCCGCCGAACCGGAGGCCCGCGCCCGCGCGGTGGCGCGGGTCGAGACGATCGCCGAGGAAGAGAACATCACCATCCTCGGCTGGCGGGAACTGCCCGTCGAGGTGGACGCGGCCGACATCGGCGCCACCGCCCGGGCTTGCATGCCGTTCATGAGTCAGCTCTTTGTCGCCGCACCCCTGCGGGCCGACGGCACCGCGCCGGCGGGACTGGATCTCGATCGTCTGGTCTACCCGTTGCGTAAGCGTGCCGAGCGGGTGACACCGGAGACCGAGGCCGACGCCAGTGGGCTCTACTTCGCGTCGCTGTCGAGCCGGACCATCGTCTACAAGGGCATGCTGACCACCAAGCAACTGCCGGCGTTCTATCCGGACCTGCGTGACGAACGCACCCGCAGCGCGATCGCCATCGTGCACTCCCGGTTTTCGACCAACACCTTCCCGTCGTGGCCGTTGGCCCACCCGTTCCGTTTTGTCGCCCACAACGGTGAGATCAACACCGTGCGCGGCAACCGCAACAGGATGCGCGCCCGTGAGGCCATGGTTGCCACGGATCTGATCCCCGGCGACCTCGCCCGCGTGTTCCCGATCTGCAGCCCGGACGCGTCGGATTCGGCGTCGCTCGACGAGGTGCTCGAACTCCTTCATCTGGGCGGGCGCAGTGTTCCGCACTGCGTCATGATGATGGTCCCGGAGGCCTGGGAGAACGTCCCCGACATGGACCCCCGGCGTCGCGCGTTCCTCCAGTTCCACGCGTCGCTGATGGAGGCCTGGGACGGTCCGGCGTGTGTGACGTTCACCGACGGCACCCTGGTGGGCGCGGTCCTCGACCGCAACGGATTGCGCCCCGGTCGCTGGTGGCAGACCGCGGGCGGCAAGGTGGTCCTCGCATCGGAGGCCGGTGTGCTCGACATCCCGAGCGAGGAAGTTGTCGCCAAGGGCCGGCTCGAGCCCGGCAAGATGTTCCTGATCGATACCGAGGCCGGCCGGCGTGTTCCGGACTCCGAGGTCAAGGGGCGGCTGATCGATGAGAAGCCGTACGAGGAATGGCTGCACGCCGGTCTGCTGGAATTGGCGCGCCTGCCCGAGCGCCCGCGGTTTGTTCCCAGCCACGAATCGGTGGTCCGGCGCCAGGTGACGTTCGGCTACACCGAGGAAGAGCTCCGGGTGCTGATCACGCCGATGGCGGCGTCGGGATACGAGGCGCTCGGATCGATGGGCACCGATACGCCGATCGCGGTGCTCTCGCAGCGGTCCCGGCTGCTCTACGACTATTTTGTGGAATTGTTTGCGCAGGTGACAAATCCGCCACTCGATGCCATCCGCGAGGAGATCGTCACGTCGATGGCCCGCGTGATGGGACCGGAACAGAACGTGCTCGATCCGTCGGCAGCCTCGTGCCGGCAGATCCTGCTGCCGTGGCCGGTCCTCAACAACGACGAACTCGCCAAGATCGTGCACATCAACGACGAGGGCAATCACCGTGGCCTGTCGGCGAAGGTGCTGCGCGCGCACTATCCGGTGGGTGAGGGAGGTCCCGGCCTCGAACGGGCGCTGGCGGATCTTCGGGCGCGGGCCAGCGAGGCGATTGCCGCCGGATTCTCGACGCTGGTGATCAGCGACCGCGAGACCACCCGTGATAACGCGCCGATCCCGTCGCTGCTGGCGACCTCTGCCGTCCATCACCACCTGGTCCGGACCAAGGAACGGACCCGGGTGGCGTTGGTCGTGGAGACCGGTGATGCCCGCGAGGTCCATCACATGGCTCTGCTGATCGGCTTCGGTGCCGCCGCAGTGAACCCCTATCTGGCGTTCGAGACGATCGAAGACCTCGTCGCAGAAGGCGAACTGACCGGTGTCACCCCGTCGCAGGCGGTACGCAATTATCAGCAGGGCCTGGGCAAGGGTGTGCTCAAGGTGATGAGCAAGATGGGTATCTCCACGGTCGGGTCCTACACCGCCGCACAGTGTTTCGAGGCAGTGGGGCTGGCTCCAGATCTGGTGCAGGAGTACTTCACCCGGACGAAGACCCGGATCGGTGGAATCGGGCTCGACGAGATCGCCGAGGAGGTCCGGATCCGCCATCACCGGGCCTATCCGCCGAACGCCACTCAGCAGGCGTATCGCCGACTCGAGGTCGGCGGTGAGTACCAGTACCGGCGCGAGGGTGAACTCCACCTGTTCAGCCCTGAAACGGTGTTCCTGCTGCAGCATGCGGCCAAGTCCGGCAAGGCCGAGGTCTACCGCAAGTACACCGACGAGGTGAACCGGCTGTCCCGGGAAGGCGGCACCCTGCGCGGTCTGTTCGAGTTTTCCTCCGACCGTGAGTCGGTCCCGCTCGACGAGGTGGAGCCGATCGAAGAGATCATGAAGCGGTTCAACACCGGTGCGATGAGCTACGGCTCGATCTCGGCCGAAGCGCACGAGACCATCGCGATCGCCATGAACACCATCGGAGGGCGCTCGAATTCGGGTGAGGGCGGCGAGGACACCGATCGGCTGTACGACCCGATGCGCCGCAGCGCGGTGAAGCAGGTCGCCTCGGGCCGGTTCGGTGTGACCAGTGACTACCTGATCAACGCGACCGACATCCAGATCAAGATGGCGCAGGGAGCCAAACCCGGTGAGGGCGGCCAGCTTCCGGCGTACAAGGTGTACCCTTGGATTGCCAAGACCCGGCATTCCACACCGGGCGTCGCATTGATCTCGCCGCCGCCGCATCACGACATCTATTCGATCGAGGATCTGGCCCAGCTGATCCATGACCTGAAGAACGCCAATTCGCAGGCGCGTATCCACGTCAAGCTGGTCAGCGCGATGGGGGTCGGCACGGTGGCCACCGGCGTCTCGAAGGCGCATGCCGACGTGGTGCTCATCTCGGGCCACGACGGTGGTACCGGTGCATCACCGCTGACGTCGCTCAAACACGCCGGCACCCCGTGGGAGATCGGTCTGGCCGACGCCCAGCAGACCCTCATGCTCAACGGGTTGCGCGACCGCATCACCGTGCAGTGCGACGGTGCGTTGCGGACCGGACGTGACGTCATGGTCGCCGCGCTGCTCGGCGCCGAGGAGTACGGATTCTCCACCGCGCCACTGATCGTCGCGGGCTGCATCATGATGCGGGTCTGCCACCTCGACACCTGCCCGGTGGGAGTGGCCACCCAGAACCCGAAACTGCGGGCCCGATTCACCGGTCAGGCCGAGCACATCATCAACTTCTTCAAGTTCGTGGCGCAAGACGTCCGGGAACACCTGGCGATGCTCGGATTCCGGACCCTCGACGAGGCGATCGGCCATGCCGAGGCGTTGCACACCGCACCCGGTGTGGCGCACTGGAAGTCGAAGGGGCTCGACCTCTCGCCGATCTTCAGCACACCGGAGACCACATCGCCGAAGCGGCGGTTGCGGGGTCAGGATCACGCGCTGGACAAGGCGCTCGATCAGACCCTCATCCAGTTGGCCGAAGGCGCCCTCGAGGATGCACATCCGGTGACCCTCGAACTGCCGGTCCGCAACGTCAACCGCACCGTGGGCACACTGCTCGGGTCGGAGGTCACCCGGCGATACGGCGCGGCCGGACTGGCCGAGGACACCATCACGGTGGCCCTGTCGGGTTCGGCGGGCCAGTCGTTCGGCGCGTTCCTTCCGCCGGGTGTGACGCTCTCCCTGACGGGCGATGCGAACGACTACGTCGGAAAGGGTTTGTGCGGCGGCAAGATCGTCGTCCGCCCCGATCCGGATGCCCTGTTCATCGCCGAGGATCAGGTGATCGCGGGCAACACCATCCTCTACGGCGCCACCAGCGGTGAGGTCTACCTGCGTGGTCGTGTCGGTGAGCGATTCTCGGTGCGTAATTCGGGTGCGCTCGCGGTCGTCGAAGGCGTGGGCGACCACGCCTGCGAGTACATGACCGGCGGCCGTGTGGTGATCATCGGACCGACGGGGCGCAATCTTGCGGCAGGGATGTCGGGCGGTATCGCCTATGTCTACCAACTGGATTCGTCCAAGGTGAACACGGCGATGGTCGACCTCGAGAGTCCCGACCCCGACGACCTGTTGTTCTTGCATGAACGCATCGTCGCGCATGTCGAACTCACCGGGTCGGCCGTGGGAGCATCGATGCTCGCCGACTGGCCGCGGCGAAGCCGCAAGTTCACCAAGGTGATGCCCACCGACTACCAACGAGTCCTCGACGCGGCCCGGATGGCGGAAGCCGAAGGCAGAGACGTGGATTCGGCGATCATGGAGGCAGCTCGTGGCTGACCCGCACGGATTCCTGGAAGTCGACAAGGCCGAGGCGGTACCTCGCCCGGTCTACGAGCGGGTCAACGACTGGCTCGACGTCTACGCCGACAGCGACCCACTGAAAGAGGACCAGAACGTCTCCGAGCAGGCGCGCCGTTGCATGGACTGCGGGATTCCGTTCTGCCACTCGGGAACCGCCGGATGTCCGCTGGGCAACCTGATCCCGGAGTGGAACGATCTGGTGCGCCGGGGTCGGTGGGACGTGGCGAGTGATCGCTTGCACGCCACCAACAATTTTCCGGAGTTCACCGGGAAGATCTGTCCGGCACCCTGTGAATCCGCGTGCGTGCTGTCCATCTCGCAGGCGACCACCGGTGGCAGCGTGACCATCAAGCGCATCGAGAAGACGATCGCGGAGGACGCCTGGCGCGAGGGATACGTCCGGCCGCAGACCTCGAAGACCACCTCCGGCAAATCGGTCGCCGTGGTCGGCTCGGGCCCGGCGGGTCTGGCTGCCGCACAGCAGCTCACCAGGGCCGGACACGCGGTGACGGTCTTCGAACGCGACGACCGACTCGGTGGCCTGCTGCGGTACGGCATCCCCGAATACAAGCTGCAGAAGTCCGACGTCGATCGGCGGCTGGCCCAGATGCGCGAGGAGGGCACCGAATTCGTCACCGGCTGCAATGTCGGCGTCGATCTGACGGTCCCCGAGCTCAGGGAGCGCTTCGATGCCGTGGTGCTGGCGCTGGGCGCACTGAAGGCACGAGACAACACAGCGGTGCCCGGACGGGGCCTTCGCGGGGTGCATCTGGCGATGGAACACCTGGTGCCCGCCAACAAGGAATGCGAGGGCGACGGTCCCACCCCGATCTCCGCTCACGGCAAACATGTTGTGATCATCGGTGGCGGTGACACCGGGGCCGACTGTCTCGGAACGGCGCACCGTCAGGGCGCGGCGTCGGTGACGCAGCTCGACTACAACCCGGAGCTGCCCGAAGAGCGCGACGACGACCGGTCGCCGTGGCCGACGTGGCCGTTGATCCTGCGTAGTTCATCGGCCCACGTCGAAGGCGGCGAACGCAAATATCAGGTGGCGGTGCAACGGTTCATCGGCGACGAGAAGGGCAATGTGGCCGCGATGGTCCTCGCCGAGGTCACCGTCGAGCGTGATGACGACGGTCGCCGCACGATCGTCCCGATCGGGGACGAGTTCGAATTGCCGTGCGAACTGGCGCTTTTCGCGATCGGGTTCGAAGGTGTCGAGGACATGGAACTCCTGACGGATCTGGAGCTCGCGACGAATCGCCGTGGCGCACTGGGGTGTGGCAGCGATTGGCAGACCGACGCGCCCGGGGTTTTCGTGTGCGGCGACGCACATCGCGGCGCCTCGCTGGTGGTGTGGGCGATCGCAGAGGGTCGTGCGGCCGCCCGTGGGGTCGACGAGTTCCTGATGGGTGCGTCCGATCTGCCGTCACCGGTGCATCCCGCGGCACTGCCCTTGTCGGTCCGTTGATGCTGCCGGTCTTTCGGCCTGTTGTCCGGTGGGTGGACCGATCAGTGAACGTCGCGGGTGATCTTGCCGGATAGCGGGGTTTTTCCCGGGACCGCCGTTCTGATGCAGAAAACAACTCGTGACGTTCTGGTGGCTCCCGTAGAGAGGGCCGACAGTGCGGACTAGGCTTGTAGGAGTGAATCGTCGTACCAAAATCGTATGCACCCTCGGACCTGCAACCGCAACTGATGAACGTGTTCAGGAGTTGGTCGAAAGCGGCATGGATGTCGCGCGACTGAACTTCAGTCACGGCAAGCATGAAGATCACCGGGAGATGTACGACCGGGTACGCAAGGCCTCCGACGCCACCGGGCGGGCGGTGGGCATCCTCGCGGACCTCCAAGGGCCCAAGATCCGGCTCGGCACGTTCGCCGACGGACCGGTCCAATGGCCGGCGGGCAAAGAGGTCCGGATCACCGTCGAGAACTGCGCCGGCACCGCCGAGCGCGTGTCGACCACCTACAAGCAACTGGCCGCGGACGCGCAGCCGGGTGACCGGCTGCTGGTCGACGACGGCAAGGTCGGCCTGACCGTGGTCGATGTCGAGGGCAACGACGTCATCTGCACCGTCACCGAGGGTGGCCCGGTCAGCAACAACAAGGGTGTCTCCCTGCCAGGGATGAACGTGTCGGTGCCGGCCATGTCCGACAAGGACGAGGCCGACCTGGAGTTCGCGCTGGCACTCGGCGTCGACATCGTCGCGCTGTCGTTCGTGCGGTCACCGGCCGACATCGAACTGGTGCACGCGATCATGGACCGGGTCGGGCGTCGCGTCCCGGTCATCGCGAAGCTGGAGAAGCCCGAGGCCATCGACAACCTCGAGGCAGTTGTGCTGGCCTTCGACGCGGTGATGGTCGCCCGCGGTGACCTCGGTGTCGAACTCCCACTCGAAGAGGTCCCGCTGGTGCAGAAGCGGGCCATCCAGATGGCACGTGAGAACGCCAAGCCGGTGATCGTTGCCACCCAGATGCTCGAATCGATGATCGAGAACTCTCGGCCGACCCGCGCCGAGGCCTCCGACGTCGCCAACGCCGTGCTCGACGGTGCAGACGCGGTGATGCTGTCGGGGGAGACCTCGGTGGGCGCATACGTCATGGAGACGGTGCAGACCATGGCGCGCATCGTGCAGGCCGTCGAGAACAGTCCGCGTACGGTTCCGCCGCTGTCGCACGTCCCGCGCACCAAGCGCGGCATCATCTCCTATGCCGCCCGCGACATCGGTGAGCGTCTCGACGCCAAGGCGCTGGTGGCCTTCACACAGTCCGGTGACACGGTCCGCCGGTTGGCCCGGTTGCACACGCGTCTGCCGTTGCTGGCGTTCACCCCGCTGCCGGAGGTTCGCAGTCAACTCGCGATGAGTTGGGGCACTGAGACTTTCATCGTTCCCAAGGTCGAGTCGACAGACGCGATGATCAAGCAGGTCGACCAGGCGCTCCTGGAGATCGGACGTCTGAAGGTCGGAGATCAGGTGGTCATCGTGGCCGGTGCCCCTCCCGGCACGGTCGGCAGCACCAACCTGATCCACGTGCACCGCATCGGAGAAGAGGACCACTGAGCCCGGTGGCGCCCGGAGGCATCCTCTACTGTTTGTGCCTGTGAGTGATACCCCGGGTACGCCGTCGGACCTGTCCAAACTGCTCTCCCTGTTCGATCTGGAGGAGCCCGAGCCGGATCTGTTCATCGGAGTGCATCCGACGCAGGTGGGTGCCCGGACCTTCGGTGGTCAGCTCCTGAGCCAGGGTGTGGTCGCGGCCGGCAGAAGCGTGCCGCGACCCACGCCGGTCCACGCGATCCACGCGCACTTCATCCGCGGTGGTGATGTGACCAAGCCGCTCGAGTACCACGTGACCCGCCTGCGCGACGGCAAGCCTTTTGCCAATCGCCTGGTGACGGTCACACAAGAAGGCGACGAGATCTTCTCGATGCTGGTCGCGTTCCAGGACAACAAGGCTGGACTCGAACATTCGGTGCAGATACCCGAGGTGCCGTACCCCGAGGACCTACCGACCCTCGGTGAGCACTTCAAGGGCTACGAAGACCGGATTGCGACGTTTGTGAACGCGATGCATCCCATCGACATCCGCTTCGCGAACGACCCGACCTGGAAGGCCCGCGAAACCGGGGAACGCCTCGAACACAACCGGGTGTGGATGCGCACCGACGGCCACATGCCCGACGATCCGCTGCTCCATGTCGCGGCCATGTGTTACGCATCCGACACCACGCTGCTGGATTCCATCATCACCACGCATGGATTGTCGTGGGGGATCGACAGATTGTTCGCCGCCACCGTGAACCACTCGATGTGGTTCCACCGTGAGTTCCGCTTCGACGACTGGCTGCTGTACGCCAGCGAGTCGCCGGTTGCGGCCGGATCGCGGGGGCTCGGCACGGGCCGCTTCTTCACCCGCGAAGGCGTGCTGGCCACCACGGTGGTGCAGGAAGCGCTCATCAAGTACTTCCCGCCGCGCGATTCGTGATCGACATCGGAGGCGTTGACCGGGCTGCATGAGGCAGACTTGTCCCCATGCAGCCTGTGCAATCGACACCCCCGTATTGGCTGGAACCGGGGCATGATCTGGAGCCGCGCAGCTGGCAGCGGCGTACCCGCAGACCGGTCATCGTCATCAGCACGATCGCGGGTGTGATCTTCGCGGTCCTCGGGATCGGTGCCATCACGATCGGCTCACAGACGCGGGACTTCACCGCGCAGGGTTCCGTGGTGCTCACCGCCGGCCAGTACCAGGTGTCGGCCGACGACGTATGCGGTGGCACAGGCGAATTCGAAGAGATCAGGGCGGGCACCAGAGTCCGGATCCTCGATGTCGACCTGGCTGTTCTCGAACAGTCGACGTTGGCCGCACCACAGTTGTCGACGGACGAATGCCGGCTCGAGTTCTCGGTGTCCGGCATCCCCGACGACCGCGACCGCTACGTCGTGGAGATCGGTGACATGTTCCGGTACGAGACGTCGCGAGGTGCCCTCGAACGCGGTATCGACATCGCCCCCTGATGTCGGTGGGTGAGGTCGGGGGTCGGTCAGACCTGACGGACCTTGAACACCGGCGTCTCCCGCTTCATGCCCGCCTTGCGAGCGATCGCGTGATTCACACCGCGCAGCAGACGCAACTGCAGCACCTGCTCCACGGGGAATGAGAAGCGCGGGGACCGAGACCAGGTCTTCTCGAACAGTCGCTTTGTCGAAGCCACCGAATCGGGCGAGCGGGCCGCGATCTTCTCGATGAGTTCCATGGCGGCGGCGAGGGGATCGTCGGCCACACCGGTGACCAGTCCGATCTCCTTGGCCTCGGCAGCGGAGAGCATCTCGCCGGTCATGGTGAGGCGCTTGGCGATGTCGATGCCCGTGAGCTGCGACAGCGATGCCGACGCCGACATGTCGGGGATCAGGCCCCACTTGGCTTCGAGGACCGAGAAGTCGGCGTCGGGTGCGGCGAAACGGAAGTCGGCACCCAGCGCGATCTGCAGTCCGCCGCCGTAGCAGTGACCGTGCACCACGGCGATCACCGGCACCGGGACCCGCCGCCATTGCCAAGCGGGATTCTGAAAACCATTGTCCCCCAACAGTAGATTGGGGATGAAGGTCCGGTAGATGCTCTTTTCCTTACCGGCGAGGCTGGCGAAGTCGAGGCCGGCGCTGAAGGACTTGCCGGCACCGCTGATGATCACCGCTCGCAAGGTTTTGTCCCGGGCGGCGAGTTTGGCGGCGTTGCTGAGGCCGGCCAGCAGGGGCAACGTCAGGCCGTTGTGTTTGTCGGGCCGGTTCAGCTGGACGTGCGCGATCGGGCCGAACGAGGTCTGCTCAACCCGGTAGGTGACCGAACCGTCCGCGGCGGGATTTGTGGCGGGGTCGGCTGCGATGGTCAACGGTACCGGTCCGGACGTGGTGTCGGGAGTGGACATGACGTTCTCCTTCAGGGGTCGATTCGGGTCTGCGCCGCGTGGACACAGTGGTCAGTGGCCTGAAAGTGGCGGCGCAAAGCCTTCGGCCACCTATGTTACCCACGGGTAATGTCGTGGTGCCACGCGATGGTCGAAACCCCGGTCCGGACCTGGGCGAGCTGTCAGCGTTTGGCCTCGAGCACGAGGTTGAACGGTGTTTCGGTGGCCCGGCGGAATTGCGTCAGTCCGGCGTCGGCGGCGATCTGCGCAAGCCGGTGCTCGCCGGCCTGGGCGCCGAGGCCGGCACCGACTTCTTGATCGAGTGATGACGGTGTGCAGATCAACGTCGATGCCGCGTAGTACATCCGGCCGACGGGATTGAGATTGTCCGAGAGCCGATCATTGGCAAAGGGCTCGACGAGCATGATCGCGCCGTCGGGCGCGAGTGCGTCGCGGCTGTGTTTGAGCGCGCCGACCGGATCGCCCATGTCGTGCAGGCAATCGAAGAAGCAGATCAAGTCGTAGTTCTCGCCGGGGAAGTCCTTCGCCGAGGCCTTGTCGAAGGTGGTGTTGCCGTTCAGTCCGGATTCGCCCGCGAGCTCTTTCGCACGGTCGATGGAAGCCGCGTGATAGTCGAATCCGCGGAACGTGGAATTGGGATACGCCTTTGCCATCACCGCGGTGGAAACCCCATGGCCGCAACCGATGTCGGCGACGACGGCCCCGCGATCCAGCTTTTCGGCCATGCCGTCGATGGCGGGCAGCCACTCGGAGATCAAGTGCGTGCGGTAGCCGGGACGGAAGAACTGTTCGGTACCCAGGAAGAGTTCGGGATCGTGTTCGTGCCAACCGAATCCGCGTCCTTCACGGAATGCCTCGGTGATCTTGTCCCGATCATGGAAGGCCGAGCTCAGGATGTGGTAGCCGCCCATGAGATAGACCGGGCTGTCTTTGTCTGCGAAGGCCAGTGCTTGCTCCGGCGACAGGGTGAAGGTCTCGGCGTTCGCGTCGTATTCGAGATAGGAGCTGGCGGCCTGGGCCGCGAGCCATTCGTGCAGGTATTTCTCGTTGACGCTGGTGGTCTTGGACAGGTCGGCGACGGTCATCGGTCCGGCATCGCGCATGGCGGTCCAGAGGCCGAGTTCATCGCCGATCATCACCAGGACGGCATTGACGGCCGCGCCCATGTCGGTCACCACTTGGCCGAGGACTTGCTCGAGGCGCCCGTCATCGACGGGATGTGCTTCCGTTGCGGTCACGATCTACTCCTAGGTAGGTGCCGCGACCGGGATGCCGCGGTCGTTCGACAATCTTAACCTTCTGGTAGATTAGTGACAAGAATCACATTGATGTACGTGGAGCGGCGTGTGGCGAGAATTGCGGGGAGTACGGGTGCGGTGACGAGTGCGCGCACACTCGATGTGGCAGAAAGACTGGTGCAGGTCCGTGGTTTCGCCGGGTTCACCTACGCCCAGATCGCCGACGAAATGGGCATCTCCAAGGCCAGTCTGCACTACCACTTCGCAGGTAAAGCCGACCTGGGTCTGGCGTTGATCAACCGATACCGCACGCGGTTCCGGTCCACCGTCGAGCAGATCTCGGCGGCCGGCGCACCGGCGGCCGAGTCGTTGGCCGAATTCGTGCTGATCCATGAGTCGGTCCTGCGGGACGGCCGAATGTGCCTGTGCGGCATGCTCGCCGCCGACTACGATGTGCTCCCCGAGCCGATGCGCGTGGCGGTGGTCGACTTCTTCGACGAGAACGAGCGGTGGTTGGCAGGGGTTCTCGAAAGCGGTCGGGACCGCGGCGAGCTGGCGTTCTCCGGATCGGCGCAGGAGGCCGCACAGACGATCATCGGCGGGCTCGAGGGCGCGATGCTCACCACCCGCCCCTACGGCGAGATCCACCGTTTCGAGGTGATGGCATCGCGATTGATCCGGGGGACGGTCGGGGCGGACATCGACGGCACTCGCGCGGCCCGGGCCGGGGCCAGGTCCGAGTCCGGCCCTGGTTGAACCGAGGCCGGGAACGCGAGCGTGAGAGCACCGGGAACGTCGCCCGGAGTCGGACGTCCGATCAGACGAAAGCGGCACCGCGGAGGCGACGCCGGGGCTAAGTTCTCGGTACAGGCATGTCCGATATCGCGTCGCCGTGTGCGGTGCAGGTCAGCCGTCCGGTCGGCCGGACCGTCAGGAGTTCAGATGAGTGAGAACACCACAGACACCGTCTTCCACCATGCGTCGGGGGTCGCTGTTCACACCACTGTCGAGGCTTTTCAGCTCACATCGAAAATGCATCCCGACCGGGTGGCCCTGCGTACCCCGGGCGGAATCCAGGAGATCACGTGGCGGGAGTACGCCCATCGGGTCGAGGCCATCGCGCTGGGGCTGGTGACGCTGGGCGTTCGGAGCGGCGACACTGTTGGGTTGATGCTGTCGAACCGTCCGGAGTTCCACCTGGTCGACACCGCGATCGCTCACCTGGGCGCGGTTCCGTTCTCGGTGTACAACACGAGCGCCCCGGAGCAGCTGCAGTACCTGTTCACCGACGCCGCCACCCGAATTGTGGTCACGGAGCAGGCGTTCATCCCGGTGGTGAAGCGGTCCGGCGCCGATCTGGCGCACATCATCGTGGTCGACGGCCCGGCGGAGGGTGCACTCGAACTGAAGGACGTCGAAGCGCGACCCGACGACGAGTTCGACTTTCAGGCCGCCTGGCGTGCAATCGAATCCGATGACCTGGTCACGCTGATCTACACCTCGGGTACCACCGGTCCGCCGAAAGGTGTGGAGATCACCCACCGGAACGTGATCGCTGCCGCGGAGTCTGTGTCGGCCGAACTCGATGCCGGGTTCGATGATCGGATCATCTCGTATCTCCCCGCCGCGCACATCGCAGATCGGGTGTCGTCGCATGGCGCAAATCAGTTGCGTGGCATACAGATAACGTCAGTTGCCGACCCACGGGAGTTCGCGGCCGCGTTGCCGGACGTCCGGCCTACGGTGTTCTTCGGGGTGCCGCGTGTCTGGCAGAAGATCAAGGCCGGCATCGAGATGAAACTCGCCGAGGAGACCAGCCCGGTGAAGTCGAAACTGGCGGGGTGGGCGCTGGACGTCGCGGCGCGCTCGGCCAAGGCCGACCTGGCCGGCCGGCCGCGGGGCAAGGTGTTGGACGTCCAGTATCAGGTCGCCGACAAGCTGGTGCTGTCCAAGGTGCGGGCGGCACTCGGCCTCGATCAGCTCAAGATGGCGATGTCCGGCGCCGCGTCGATTCCCGTCGAAGTGATCGGGTTCTTTGTCGGACTGGGTATACCGATCATCGAGGTCTGGGGATTGAGTGAGACCACCGGCGCGGCCACCAAGACGTCGGCCGACGACCTGCGGGTCGGAACCGTGGGCAAGCCGGTCGGGGGCGTGGAACTCAAGATCGCCGAGGACGGGGAAGTCCTGGTGCGCGCGCCGATCGTGATGCGCGGCTATCGCAACAAGCCGGAGAAAACCGCGGAAGCGATTGATGCCGACGGCTGGTTCGCAACCGGCGATGTGGGCACCATCGACGCCGACGGCAACCTCACCATCGTTGATCGCAAAAAAGAGCTGATCATCAACGAGTCGGGTAAGAACATGGCGCCCAGCAACATCGAGAACGCGGTGAAGGCTTTCTCGTCGCTGGTGAGCCAGGTGGTGGCGATCGGAGACAACAAGCCGTATGTCACGGCGTTGGTGGCGCTCGATCCCGACATCTGTGCATTGCGCGCCAAAGCTCTGGGCGAACCCTCAGCGCAGATAGCCGATCTTGTCGGCCGTGAGGAGATCGTCAAGGAAGTCGCGGAGGCAGTGCGGGCCGGCAACGCCAAACTGTCGCGCGTCGAGCAGGTCAAACGATTTGTAATAATCCCGACCGCGTGGGACCCCGGCGGCGAGGAACTCACCCCGACGATGAAGTTGCGGCGCAAACCGATTGCGACCAAATACGCCGACACGATCGGCGACCTCTACGCCGACTCGCCGGGCCCCGCGGTGATCGACCTCGGGTGATCTCGACCTCGGATCGTGCGGCCCGCCGGGCGCATCCGGAGGTGATCGGGAGATGATGGGCGAGTGATCCGAGCAGTGGTGTTTGACATGGACGGTGTACTGATCGACTCCGAACCGATCTGGGAGCAGGTTCGCCGGGAGGTGGTTGCCGAGCACGGCGGTCGATGGCTTCCCGAAGCCCAAACGGCGTTGATGGGTATGAGCACGCCGGAATGGGCGGCGTATCTCAGTGCCGACCTCGGCGTCGGCAGACCGCCGGCGGAGGTGGCGCAGATCGTCATAGATCACATGGTCGCGCGCTATGAGGAGCATCTGCCGGTGCTGCCGGGCGCTGATGACGCCGTCCGAAGGTGTGCGGACTGGTGGCGGCTGGGGCTTGCGAGTTCGTCACCGCGCAGGCTGATCGACGCGGTCCTGCACAGCGCAGGATGGACAGACCTGTTCGAGGTGACGGTGTCGACCGAGGAACTCGAACGGGGTAAACCCGCTCCGGATGTGTATCTGCACGCGGTTACGGCGCTCGGTGCCGAACCCTCGGCTTGTGCCGCCATCGAGGACTCGTCGAACGGTATGCGCTCGGCAACCGCGGCCGGGCTGGTGCTGATTGCCGCGCCGCGCCCCGAATACCCGCCGGCGCCTGATGCTCTGGAGGCGGCCGCTCTGGTGATCGGTGGGGTCGACGAACTCGACCTCGACGCGGTGGCGGCGCTCGCCTGAGCCGGTGGCTCCAGAGCTATCGTCGCGTCGTGATGGGCGGGAGCGTCGACCACGGGAAATTGATCCACTTCTCGGTGTGGCGCCAGGTGTAGTCGGCCCGGATGACCGACGTCGGCTTCTCGTACACCACCGCGGTGCGTACCTCGGAGGCGTGATCGTTGCAGAAGGTGTGGACCAACTCGAGTGTTCGCCCGCTGTCGGCGACGTCGTCGACCACGAGCACGCTGCGCCCGTCGAGTTCGGTCGGATCGAGGAGCGGAGGCAGGATCACGGGGTCGTCCAGAGTGGTTCCCAAACCCGTGTAGAACTCGACGTTCATCGTGAACAGCGCTTTGCAATCGAGGTTGTAGGCGACGGCTCCGGCCGGCAGCAGTCCGCCGCGTGCGATCCCCAGGACCACGTCGGGAACGTACCCGGAATCTGCGATCGTCTGCGAGAGTTCGCGGCTCGCCTGCCCGAACAGGTCCCAGGTCAACACTTCTCGATCCGCCATCGAACCATCGTTGCACATCCCGGGGTGGCAATTCGGTCACGCACTGGTTCGGTTGCATCGCAGAATCTTTCGGGGGACTCAGCCAGGCGCCTGTGACAACTCCGGAGCCGCGCTCAGTGCGGTGCGGTGAGGTGAGAGTGGACGTCGGAGAGTTTGCCGTGAGCGACCAGTTCGGTTGTCAGGACCAGCGCGGGCGCGCACACCGCGAGTAGCGAGATCAGGATGAACAACTGCATGACCGAGGCGTCGGCCGGCGATGCCCCGCCGAGCGCCATGCCGACAAACGCGCCGGAAATCGTCACGAGGCCTACGGTTCAGGTCTGGTCGATGGACGGCACCAGAGCGGTTTACGCCGCGGCGCGGCAAATCTCCATCCTGGCATCATATTTCGAGAACCCCAGAGACAGAGCCGCCTCGGCTTCGCCGTGACGGGCTTTCAATTCGTCGGACGCCCGGCGCCCGGTCAACGACGTCGTGTTCATCGCACCGCCGATCATGATGCCCGCAGCGGGGATCACGGCCAGCCCGGACGCCGGGAGAACTCCCACCGGTACCAGCGTGGCGACAACCACGATTGTCATCGCTGCCACCGGAAGCCGGGTTCGCCAGATCTGCTGAAGGGTGGGCCGATGACCGATGACCGATGACCGGTGACCCGGCCGGCTGCGGTCCAGGCCGCGATCACCGACATCACGGAGGATGAATCCGGCCGATGCCCAGAAGTTGCGCACCAGGACCCCCAGAACGAGTGCCAGTAATCCCAACTGGATGGTCGCGCGAACCGACGCGCGGGCGATTGCGCATTCCCTCCCGGTGCGGCCCACGTAGGCGACGAGCACGGCGACGATCGCCGGCAGGACCACAGCGACCGCGAGCACAGGTCCGATGTGAACGACGGTATCCGACATCCTGATCTCGCCTGTGACAACAAGCGGGCCCGAGGCACCGGTCAGAGCCTGTGTGACGACGGTAGCCGTCGCCGGTGCCGAGTGGTTTGCCCGGCGCCGGGTCGATGAATCGAAGACTCGGGGACAACGACCCTTGGCATTGCGGCCCCGACCGCAGACACTGGAGGGGCCGGATACGGTAACCACGCTCGAGTCCTACGTTGTGCTCGCCTGAAAGGTGCTGCCATGTCACATGTTCAGCGGATCATCGTCGGTGTCGACGGATCGGCACATTCTCTCGCCGCGGTGCGATGGGCGGCCCGCGACGCAGTTCTTCGGGCGGTGCCTCTGACAATCGTCACGGCGCTGAGGGATCGATTGCCCAGCCTGGCAGACGCGATCAATCTGCGTTCGGATCGATCCAAGATCGTCCGCCGCCAGGCTGAACACACTTTGGCAGAGGCATCCGAGGTTGCCCTTGAGGTGGCCGGTCCGCGAGACCTCGCGATCAGCACCTTGATCGAGTCGGGTTCGGCTGCCGACGTCATACCGACGTTGGGGGAGGAGTCGGCGATGCTCGTGCTCGGCTCCCGTGGGCTGGGGGAGTTCAGAGGCGGTCTCGTCGGATCGGTCAGTACCAGCATCGTCACCCACGCCCGGTGTCCCATCACCGTGGTGAAAGCGGACAACCACACAGCAGCAGCCGAACTGCCGGTGGTGGTCGGTCTCGATGGCACCGAACACAGCGAACCGGCCTTGAGTCATGCCCTGACCGAGGCGTCGATCCGGGGCGTCGAACTGGTTGCGGTTCATGCCCTGATCGATTTCGATCCCGGGCACTCCGCGTCGGGTGGACTCGGTGAGCCGAACGTTCCGTCCGGCGCCGATGACGACGTGGTGCTCGCAGAGAGTCTGGCCGGGTGGCAAGAACAGTTCCCGGATGTTCGTATCCGCCGGCAGACGGTCCGCGATCGGCCGGTGCGGCATCTGGTGCGCGCGGCCGATCAAGCGCAGTTGATCGTGATGGGAAGCCGCGGCGGTGGCGTGCGACCGACGATGCTGTTCGGTTCCACCAGTCAGGCCGTGCTCCACACGGTGCAGACTCCGGTGATGATCGTGCCCACCGCCCGGTGATCGGACCCGGTCGCCCTGTGCCCCGACCGGAGCGGTCTCAATCCAGATCGGGCCGAAGGACGGCCGCGCCGGCGAAGTGGCCGGCCTTGAGGTCACGGAGCGCGGTATGTGCCTCGGTCAGGGGATACTCGGTCGTCTCGATGTGGAGGAGGTGCTGGGCGGCGAACTGGAGGAACTCGCGGGCGTCTGACCGTGTGTTCGCCTCGACACTGTGGATCTTCTTCTCGTGGAACAGATGCCGCTGATAGTCGAGTGGTGGGGTATCGCTCATGTGGATGCCTGCCAGGGACAGCGTCCCGCCGCGGTCGAGTGCTTCCAGTGCCGTGGGCACGATGTCGCCGACGGGAGCGAAGACGACGGCCGAGTCCAAGGGCTCCGGCGGGGAATCGTAGGTGTCCTGGGCCGAGGCGGCGCCGAGTTCGAGCGCGAGATCTCGCGCCTTCCGGTCGCGCGTCATCACGTGCACCCTCGCGCCCTGGTGGATCGCGACCTGAGCCACCAGATGGGCGCTGCCACCGAAGCCGTACAGGCCCAGCCGGCCGCCTGGTGGGAGTTCGGCTCGTTTCAGTGCGCGGTATCCGATGATTCCGGCGCACAGCAGCGGAGCCAGCTGGGTGGGCATGTAACCGGAGGGCAGTGCCAGCACGTAGTCGGCCGGTGCCACGACGTGATCGGCATACCCTCCGTCGTGGTCCCATCCGGTGTACAGCGAACTCAGGCAGAGGTTTTCCGAACCCCGTAGGCAGTAGGCGCAGGTGCCACAGGTGTGGCGCAGCCACGGGACTCCGACGAGTTCACCGACCTGGAAGTCCGTTGTTGTGCCGTCGGCGATCTCGACGATGCGGCCGACGATCTCGTGGCCGGGGACAACTCCCGGCCGGTGCACGGGGAGGTCCCCCTCGGTGACATGGAGGTCGGTCCGGCACACCCCGCACGCCTCGACGGCGAGAAGCAGTTCATCGGTGGCCGGGACCGGTCGAGATTCGACCACCAACTCGATCGGGGAGCCCTCGACAGGACCAGGATTCCTCACTCGCCATGCACGCATCCGTTCACCTCCGGCTCGATTGATCCGACCGCCCGCGTCACAGCGTGTCTGCGATCGTACGCGCCGCGACATGATCGAGGACGGCATTGATCCCGGCCCGGTTGAAGACTCGGCGCTGGTGCACGGCGCCGTTGCCGGAGGTGAACACCTTGTCGATGGTGTCGGTGACCATCGTGTGGTCACCGAGGCAATCGAGTGCGTGCGACACAAACCGCACCAGGTGATCGACGGCCACGCGGGTCTCGACCATGTTGCCGCTCAACGGGTCTGGGCACATCCCGGTGATGCCGTCGCGGGCGGCACGCCATTTGGCGAGCCGCAGCCAGGTTGTGTCGATCACCGGCGCTGCACTTTTGCCCTGTTCGATGTCGGCGAGTTCGGTCATCACCAGTGCGCGGACAAGTGCTGCGTACAAGACGGTTTCGTCGGCGGTGGCCGGCACATCGGAGACCCGGAACTCCACGGTCTGGAACTTTCCGGAATACCGGACGTCCCAATAGATCATGCCTTCGTCGAGCGCCGCTCCGACCTCGAGCATCCTGGCGACGGCCCGGTCGTAGTCGTTCTCGGATTCGAAGTGCGGCGGAGTGTCGGCGGTCGGCCACCTCGACCACAGCACCATCCGCCAGCTGCTGTACCCGGTGTCGGTTGCGTTGTGCAGGGCGGAATTTGCGGTCAGCGCCAGCAGAACCGGTAGCCAGCGCCGGGAAGCATTGATCACAGCGATGCCGCGTGCGCGGTCCGGGACCGCCACGTGGACGTGGCATCCGGAAACCCCCTGCTCGCGTGCGAGCAGGCCGAAGTTGCCCGCCAGGCGCTCGTACCGGTCGGTTCTGGAGACCGGCCGGATATCACCGGACATCGGTGGTAGCCCGCAGGCCAGTACGCGTCCATCCACCTCACGGGCCGCGGATTCCGCGGTCCGCCGACTGCTCAGGAGGTGTCGCCGTAGTTCGGCGGATGTGTTCAGTACGGGTGTTGCGGTCTCGATCTGGCAGGGCGTGAGTTCCAACTGGAGATCCAGACCCAGCAGTTTCGCGACGTGGCTCACCGCGCTGCCCTCCATGAGTGGGGCTCCGGTGTCGGGGTTGACCAGCAGCAATTCCTCCTCGACACCGAACGTGGGTGCATCCATCCTGCTGCTCATCGGATCCTCCTGACCGCGGCCCCCGTTTGTGGAGCCAACAGAGGAGTACCCGAAAATCCCGCCGCCCAAGAATTCGCTCCGCTCGCCTGCGTACGCGCCGGTTGCAACAGGAGCACGCGCAGGCATGCGGAGCGAATTTGAATGCAAGGGCGGAGCGCCGGCCGCGGCGCACCGGCCAGGGAGCATGCGGATCGTCCGCCCGGGAACGGGGATCGGTGTCCTGAGGCGCATGCTCATCGACCGGCTTGCCGTTGTCGCGAACCAATCGACTCAGCCGGTCGGGAGGTGTGGATCGCTTCATCGCCGGGCTCAGTTCGAGATCATCTTCTGGGCATGGGCGAGGATCGCCTCGAATGTGAAATCGAAGACCGTCTCCTCGACATCGTCGATGCGCCTGCCCTTTTCCGAGAGTTCCTGGAACAGCGGAGCGGTCAGAGCGCTGTTCGTGTCGCTGCGGGGCCCACCGCCGCCGTCGCCCGAGAACACTCCGTGATGTTCGATCATTGCTGCGCCGCACACATGTGCCAACAGGGACAGATACACCTCGAGGGCATCCGATGAGGTGAATCCGGCCCGGACCATCTCGGTGATGAGCGAATTGAGTTTGTTTGCGGTGGCGCGGATCGATGTCGGACTCAATTGTCCTGTTCTGCCGCGGAGAAGGAACAATTCGAGCAGTACCGGTTGGTCCTGGAATGTCAGGTGCATCTTCCGGAAGTGCTTGCGCAGGGCATCCTGCCAGTTGTCTGCCGTGACCGAAGGCGTCGCTGCGTGGTACTCCTCGCTCGCGAGTTCGGTCATCGCGTCGAGGAGATCTTCCTTCTTGCGGAAGTACCAATACATGCTCGCGACGCCCACATCGAGATGTTTGGCGAGCGAAGCCATGCTCAGCTGACTGAGCGACGTCTTGTTCGCGACCTCGAATGCCCCGGTGACGATTTCCTCGGCCGAGATCGACCCGCGTGGCCGGCGGATCCCTGCCGCCTTTCTCGAGTTCGCGGTTGCCATCTTCTCCTCGTTCGCGCGCTGTTCGCAGAAAGTGCCAGATCTGTCCCGGGCGGGGATGCCATCGGACACCGGCATCTGTCCGGCGGCGCGAGTGCGTGTTGACGACGCCTCGCGACGTCCAAACGGTACACCCGACGGGCCTGGAAACGGGGTGTCGGACAGGCACGGCGAACGGAGTTCGTCCGGTTTCGCCGATTCCTGATTTCCCCGTTCTGTAACGCGTTACAGTCTTGCCGAGACCTCGTATGGGCGCCCCTATCATTGGCCGTTCGATTTCTCTCTGACTGCAGATTGCCCTGGTCAGTCGCGTTCCACACTCTGAAGGGACCCACTTGAAAACAACACTTTCACTGCGCCGCGGCGCCCGCAATGCCGCCGCGATCGGAGCGGCCTCGCTATTGGTGCTGGGCGCGGTTGCGGCCTGTGGCGATTCGTCATCCAACTCGGACGACTCGGCTGCCGCCAGCATCTCGTTGCCCGCGAATGCGCCGGAGGGGGATCCGATCAAACTCGGTCTGATCGCCCCGGAGGGCGGAGCCGTGAACCTGCCCATGGTTCGCGAGGGTGCAGAGGCCGCGGTCGAGTATCTGAACAACAACGGCGGCGGCATCGGAGGGCACAAGGTCGACCTCGTTGTCTGCCAGCAGCAAGAAGAGCCGGCCTCGGCGACCAAGTGTGCGAACGAGATGGTCGAGCAGAATGTCGTCGCAACGGTTACGCCGTTGGGCGCGCAGGGCGCTGTGATGGTGCCGATCGTCACCGGCGCGGGTATCCCATACGTCGGTCAGGCCCCGGTCTCCCAGGTGGAGATGGTCACGCCTGGTTCGTTCATGCTGTCGGGCGGCATCATTGCCGTGATGACCGGGCAGGCAACGATCGCCGCTCAGGACGGCGTCAAGAAGTTCACCGTTTTCGTCGGGGACAGCGGCGACGCTGCCGCGTCGGTGAAGGCACTCGGAGAACCGCTGTTCGGCCGGGCCGGAATCGAACTGAACGTGGTCACCATCCCGACCGGGACCGCCGATCCCACCCCGCAGATCACCGCCGGACTGGCGGACAAGCCCGATGCCGTCACGATCCTCGGTGACACGTCGCAGTGCATCTCGTCGATCAAGGCGTTGCAGACCGCGGCGCCGACGATGAAGAAGTATCTGATCTCCACCTGCCTCGACGAGAAGGTGACGGAAAGCGTTGGCCAGCAGTCGATCGCCGGTTCCAAGGCATTCACCACAGTCGTCCTCGACTCGGATGATCCCTCGGTCCAGCTCTACAAGGACGTCATGGGGAAGTACGCACCCGACACCGATCCGGCGGGCATCGCCTACACCGGATACCAGGTGGTCATGTCGATGGGCGAGGTCGGAAAGTCGCTCACCGGTCCGGTGACCGCGGAGCTGTTCACCGCGGCGTTGGAGTCGGCAAAGGATCTTCAGTTCCCCGCGGCACCGGGATTGACCTTCACATGTGACGGAAAGGCCTTCCCGCCGCTTCGTGCGCTGTGCAGCAAGGCAATTCTCGCGAGTGACGTCACCGCTGACGGAACACTCGAAAACATTGTCGCAGTCAACAACGGCTAGATCTACCGGGGCGGGGGCCGCACGTCGCTGCGGCCCCCGGTCGAGGGCAACCAGATGACACAGCATTTCTCCTTTCTTCTCCTGGGTTTGGGCAACGGGGCCGTTTTCGCCGCTCTCGGTCTCGCCCTCGTGATGACATTCAAGAGTTCCGGGGTGGTGAACTTCGCGACCGGTGCAGTCGCCCTCTACGCGGTGTACACCTACGCGTTCCTGCGACATGGCGAACTCCTCAACCCGATACCGGGCCTGCCGGCGAGAATCGACCTCGGTAGGGAGTGGGACGTGATCCCGGCGATGGCGTTGTCGGTTGTCATCTCCGCGTTATTGGGAGTCATCCTCTACCTGTTGGTGTTTCGGCAGATGCGCACGGCGCCGGCCTTGGCGAAGGCGGTCGCGTCCATCGGCTTGATGTTGGTGATCCAGGCGATCATCGCGCTGCGGGTGGGTGTCGACACGCCGACCGTTGGTCCCATCTTCGAACTCGACACGCTCTCGATCGGCGACACCGTGGTCCCCACCGATCGGTTGTGGCTGGCGGTGGTGGTTGTCGGTCTGGCCGTGTGTTGCGGGCTTGTCTTGCGTTACACCCGCTTTGGGCTCCAGACAGAAGCGGCGGCCGAGTCCGAGAAGGGCGCGTTGGTCACGGGCCTGTCGCCAGACCGGATCGCGGTGAGCAACTGGGCTCTGTCCTCGGCGACCGCCGCCGTCGGTGGTGTGGTGATCGCGCCGATCGTCCCGCTCAACCCGGTCGCGTACTCGATGTTCATCGTGCCGGCACTCGCGGCCGCACTGGTCGGCAACTTCACCAGTGTGGCGCTGACGGTCGGCGCCGGGCTGATGATCGGTATGTTGCAGTCCGAGGCCACCAATCTGCAGTCGACGGTCGACTGGTTTCCGCAGGCAGGCGTCGCCGAAGCTGTTCCGTTGCTTCTCATCCTCGTCTTCCTCCTGGTTCGGGGACAGCCGCTACCGGGACGAGGTGCTGTCACACGTCAAGATCTCGGCCGGTCGCCCCGGCCGCAGCGATTGGTGCTGGGGACGGCGGTTGGCCTGGCGGTCGGGTTGGTCGCCCTGTTCTCGACGTCGGGGAGCCTGAGGCTCGCGGTTGTCTGTTCGATGATCTACGGCATCATCGCGCTCTCTCAGGTGGTGATCACGGGCTATGCCGGTCAGGTTTCCCTGGCCCAGCTCACTCTCGCCGGCGTCGGCGCGTACAGCCTGACCAGGCTCACCACAGATCTGGGGGTTCCATTTCCCATCGCGCCGATCCTGGCGGCAGTGGCCGCGATGGCCATCGGAGTCGCGGTCGGATTGCCGGCACTGCGTGTTCGTGGACTGCCACTGATGGTGGCGACGCTGTCACTGGCGGTGTTCCTGGAGGCCTTCTGGTTCCGCAACCCCACTCTCAACGGCGGTCTGCAAGGTGCGCCTATCGAACCGCCGACACTGTTCGGGATCGACGTCGGTATCGGCGCCGGTGAAGGCTACCCGAAACTGGCATTCGGGATTGTGTGTCTCGTCTTCCTGGTCCTCGTCGCATTCGGGGTTGCGAGCTTGCGGCGCAGCGGTTTCGGTGCCTCGATGCTGGCGGTCCGGGCCAATGAGCGATCGGCGGCTGCGGCCGGGATCAACGTCGGGATGACCAAACTCGCCGCGTTTGCCATCGCGTCCTTCGTGGCAGGTCTGGGTGGCGCGTTGCTGGGTTATCAGCAGACTCTGGCCACCGCAGGGAGTTTTGGTGTGTTCGCCGGCATTGCCCTGTTCGCCGTCATCTACGTCGCGGGAGTGACCTCCGTGTCCGGCGGATTGCTCGCCGGAGTCCTGGCACCTGGTGGCCTCATGTTCTACTTGAGCGACAGCTATCTGCACTTCGGCGAGTACTACATGTTGTCGAGTGGCATCCTGCTGGTGGTCGTCGTGGTCACCAGCCCCGACGGACTCGCCGGTTATCTGCATCGGATTCGGATCCCCGGATTCGCCCGTGGCGCGTTCCGGCCCGGTGCGCATGAAGCGCCCGCGGTCGACAAGGAGATCCCTCTCGCGCCCGAGGGTCGCACCGGCGATGATGTGGTCCTGTCGGTCCGGAACATCAGCGTCCGTTACGGTCCCGTGTGCGCGGTCGACGACGTCAGTTTCGATCTGCGACGCGGCGAGATCGTCGGACTGATCGGTCCCAACGGTGCGGGTAAGACCACGCTCATCGACGCAATCGGCGGCTTTGCCGATGCCGTCGGCGCAGTGACGGTCAATGGCAACGAGATCGAGAAACTGCCACCGCACCGCCGCAGCCGATTCGGACTCGGCCGTACCTTCCAGGATCTGGAGCTCTACGACGAGCTGTCGGTTGCGGAGAATGTCACGGTCGGGGCGGTCCGCGGTGGCGGCGATACCTCCGAGACAGTCAGCGCGGTCCTTCGCCTGTTGGAGATCGAACATCTGGCTCATGTTGCTGCAGGGGACCTTTCGCAGGGACAGCGGCAATTGGTCTCGGTGGCCCGAGTCCTGGCCGGGCGGCCCGTCGTCGTGTTGCTCGACGAGCCCGGGGCGGGGCTCGACAGCACCGAGAGCAGATGGCTGGGTGAGCGACTGCAAGTGGCTCGCGCAATGGGGTCGACCATGCTGCTCGTCGATCACGACATGGAACTGGTGCTCAGCATCTGTGATCGTGTCATCGTGCTCGACCTGGGTGGTGTGATCGCCAGCGGTACACCCGATGAGGTCAGAACCGACGACGCGGTGATCCGCGCCTACCTCGGTTCGCCCACCGGACAAGGCGACAACATGACGGAGACCGCGGGCTCTGTCGCTACGGACGAGGTTTCGACATGAGTGTGCTGTCCTGTGACAACCTGGATGCCGGCCATATTCGGAGGAGTCCGTGCGTGCGCGGCCTCGATCTCACTCTCTCCGAGGGTGAGATCGTCGCGCTCCTCGGACCGAACGGCGCGGGCAAGACGACCTTGCTGATGACGCTGGCCGGATTGCTTCCCCGGCTTGGTGGTTCGGTGTCGCTGGCCGGAGAGCAGCTCGGGTCCGGTAATCCTCGTGCAGCGGTGCGCGGGGGAATGGTCTTGGTTCCCGACGATCGTGCATTGTTCAAGAAGTTGTCGGTCACTCAGAACCTCCGTCTTGCCATCAGAGGGCGTGGACCCGCGGCCCGTTCCGCGATCGATGAAGTGCTGCAGTATTTTCCGGCGCTCGAAGCCCGTCTGAATCTCGCCGCCGGTCAGCTCTCCGGCGGGGAGCAGCAGATGCTTGCCATCGGCCGGGCCCTGGTGCAGCGACCCAAAGTGCTCCTCATCGATGAGCTGAGTATGGGCCTGGCGCCGGTTGTCGTCGAGTCGATCCTGACCGTCTTGCGCAATGTTGCGTCCTCCGAGCGGACGGCGGTGATGCTGGTGGAACAACACGTGCGACTGGCACTCGGAATCGCAGATCGAGCTGTTGTCCTGGTGCACGGTCAGGTGAGTCTCGAAGACGATGCGACGGTGCTGTCGAACGACGTGAGCAGGATCGAGAAAGCGTATCTCGGGCAAACCGGCGGCGACGGCCGCCTGCACGCTGATTAGGAGAAGTTGAGTGACGGACGACGGTGTGGCAGAAGCCGAACTGGTGGTTGCAACCTACCGCGAGATCGAACGCGAGTTGACGGCTGTGGGGGCCCCGTTCGAAACCGTGGAGGTCTCGGAGTCGGGAGGAACCGTCCGCAGTTACAAGCAGGTGGCGGAGAACTTCTACGATGTTGTCGAGGCCATTGAAGAGCGGTATGCCGACAACATACTCACGGTGAGGCAGCAAGCCTGGACCTACGGCGAGGTGTTCTCGCGCGCACGTCGGTTGGCCGGGGCGCTCTCGGAGATTCACGGCATCGGGCCCGGCGATCGGGTGGGGATCATGATGGCCAATCAGCCGTACTACCTGGTGTCGTTGTTCGCGATCACCCGAATCGGTGCGGTCGCGGTTCTCTACAACAGTCGTTCGAGCAGAGCTGAGATCAGCGTGGCCACAAGCGATGTGCGCAGTTCTGTGATCATCGCCGACCCCAAGCGCATCGCGCTGATCGATCAATCGGCGTCTGATTCGGTGTTGATCTCGACCGAACCGATCGACGGCGCCGACATCGCGACACTCCCGGAACTGATCGAGGGCGCCGGGAAGGACGGTGCCCGGTGCCGGGTCGCTCCGGAATCGGTCTGCATGATCCTGTTCACCTCCGGCACGTCAGGCCGGGCGAAAGGTGTTCTGCTGACTCATCGCAATCTCGGAAACGTTGTGCTCAACATGCGATACGTACTCGAGTGCAACCTCAGATTTGCGGCGAGACAGTACGGGATCTCGGTGGACGAGATACGCGCATTCATGCCACAGATGTCGTCGTTGCTGATCTTCCCGCTGTTCCATGTCTCGGGTTTTGCGGCGCTGATGGTGACGATGGAATCGGGTGGCCTGGTCGCGACCATGGAGGGTTGGGATCCGGAACTGGCCGCGGGACTCGTGGAAGAGCACAAGCTCACGTTGATGGCGGGCCCGCCGATGGTGGTCGACGAGTTGCTGATGCAGCCGTCGGCTCCGGAACGGCTCGGCTCGCTCATGAATGTGGTTCCGGGAGGGCAGGTCACGCCGTCCAACGTCAAGAGCAAGATTGCCACCACGTTGCCGAATGCGCAGCGGAGTTCGGGGTGGGGGATGACGGAAACCGGCGGCAGTGTGTGTACGGCGAACGGTGCGCTACTGGGATCCTTCCCGGAAACGCTGGGCCCGCTGAGTCCGACGATGGATGCGCGGGTCATGGACGCCGACGGCCACGAGGTCCCGCCCGGCAGTGTTGGTGAGCTCGAGCTCCGCGGCGGACTTGTCATGGCCGGCTACGCGGGGCCGGACGGAACAGCTGTTGAAACACCCGGCCGCTGGTTCCGCACAGGCGATCTGGGGTACATCGACGAATTCGGTCTCGTCTACATAGTCGACCGGGCCAAAGACATCGTCATCTCAGCGGGCGAGAACATCTCCTGCGTGGAGGTCGAGAATGTGCTCATCGCGAGTGACTGGTTCGTGGAAGTCGCCGCATTCGGTGTTCCGGACGACCGACTCGGTGAGCGACTGGTCGCGGTGGTCACGCTCCGAGACGGTCAGTCGGCCACCGAGGACGACATCCGCGATCTGGCGCGCGAATCGCTCCCCGGGTACAAGATTCCGGCAGAGATCATCTTCGACGCCGGGCCGTTGCCGAGAAATGCCACCGGAAAACTCGTCAAACGAACGTTGCGTGCAACGTATCTGGACCGGCACCACACCACGGCGTCGGTCACGTAGCCGGAGTGGATGTCGGCTTCGGCCGCGTGGGCTATCGGTCCGGGACCGAACGGTCCGAGCCGTCGCGGGAGAGGATTCGTCCCAGTGCCAGTGACGCTGTCCGCACGGCAGGAGCCAGCAGTTCGGGTCTGAACCGATCTTTCGGCACGGATACCGACAGTGAGGCGATGGGTTTGCCCCCCTTCATCACAGCGGCGGCGAGGCAGCAGCTCCCTGGTGCTGACTCCTCACGTTCGGTCGCGACGCCCCGGTCGCGGATCTGGGCGAGTTCTCGGTCCAATGTCCTCGGGTCGGTGATCGAGTTCTCGGTGTAGCGCCGCAGTGGGCGTGACAGTACGTCCGACTGAAAGTCGGCGGATTCGAACGCCAGGAGCGCTTTTCCCACCGCAGTGCAGGTGAGGGGGAGTCGGCCACCGACTTGCGAAGGCAAGGGCTGCGAGGTGTGCCCGTGGAGCTTTTCGATGTAGACCACGTCGTACTGGTCGCGGACAGCGAGGTGAATTGTCTGTTCGGTGACGGCGTAGAGATCCTGCATGAACGGCATCGCGGCTACGCGGAGCCGGTGCTTCACCGAGACCCGCTCGCCGAGCTCGAACAGCGTCATGCCCAGTTCGAACTTGTTTCCGGTGCGCTGGATCCAGCCGAGTTCACTCAGTTCGACCAGTAGGCGGTGAGTGGTCGACCGGGGCAGCCCGGTCCGGGTGCACACCTCGGCGAGGGTCAGTGCGGTCCCACCGGGGAAAGAACCGAGCAATAGCGCCGACTTCTCGAGCTGCGACATATTTCCGTCCCGTCTCATGGGATGAATCCTAGTCAGCGGTTCGGATGGGTCCTATCTTCCTTGTCATGACAACGGAAGAACACGTGATCGGGGCTGCGGCGGATCGGCTCGCTACGGCAACCCAGACAGGCACACCGTGCGAGCCGGTGCGAGACCTGATCGGCCGGGCCGACGTCGATGCGGCCTACCGCGTTCAACGCCTCAACGTCGATGCGTTGGTCGCATCGGGCCGTCGCATCGTCGGCCGCAAGACTGGCCTGACCTCCCCGGCGGTGCAGAGGCAACTCGGCGTCGACCAGCCGGACTTCGGTGTACTGCTCGACGACATGGACTGTTCCGGTGACGCAATGGTGGATTCCAGCCGTCTGCTGCAACCGAAAATCGAGGCCGAGATCGCGTTTGTCCTCTCCCGCGACATCACGGAGCCGATCACCGAGGCCGACGCGCCGCAGTACGTATCCGACGTCTATGCCTCATTCGAGATCGTCGACAGCCGAATTGCCAACTGGGACATCAGCCTGGCCGACACGGTTGCGGACAATGCGTCGTCCGGACTGTTCGTACTGGGCGACCGGCGTGATCGTGAGGACGTTCCCGACCTCACCGGCGTCGAGATGACCATGACCGAAAACGGGGTCCAGGTATCGCAGGGCAAAGGCTCGGATTGCCTGGGCAGTCCGTGGAAGGCCTTCGTGTGGCTGGCCAACATCACCCTCGAGTACGGATCAGTCCTCCACGCGGGGGAAGTCGTCCTGACCGGAGCGCTCGGGCCGATGGTGGCGGTGACCCCCGGCTTCACCTATGTCACAACAATTTCCGGTATCGGCTCAGCGACCGCGGTGTTCAGTGCCTGACCATACCGTCCCATCCGACTCATTCCGAAAGCAGGACTCATGAGCAAAATCAAGGCCGCGATCATAGGATCGGGCAATATCGGAACCGACCTGGTCATCAAACTCAAGCGAGTGGCCAAGAATGTCGAGATCGCCGTCCTGGTCGGCATCGACCCGAACTCTGACGGGCTCGCGCGTGCCAAGCGGATGGGTATCAGCACCGTGGACTGCGGTGTCCAGGGTCTGATCGATCACCCCGATTTCGCCGACATCGGGATCATCTTCGACTCGACGTCGGCCAAAGCACATGTCGCCAACGAAGAAGCGCTGCGGCCGTATGGAAAACGGCTCATCGACCTCACCCCGGCCGCGATCGGTCCCTACGTTGTTCCGGCGGTCAATCTCGAAGAACATCTGGCTGCACCGGATGTGAACATGGTGACCTGCGGCGGGCAGGCGACCATCCCGATCGTGTCGGCGATTTCGTCGGTGACCACGGTCCATTACGCCGAGATCGTGGCGTCGATCGCGTCGAAGTCGGCCGGGCCCGGAACCCGCGCGAACATCGACGAGTTCACCGAAACAACATCCGAGGCGATTGTGGCGGTGGGCGGCGCCGCGCACGGCAAGGCGATCATCGTGCTGAATCCGGCTGATCCGCCACTGATCATGCGGGACACCGTACTTGCGCTGGTGACCGATCCCGATCAGGATGCGATCCGGCGATCGGTTGTCGACATGGTCGCGAAGGTGGCGACGTATGTTCCGGGATATCGCCTCAAGCAGGACGTCCAGTTCACCCGGCTCGACGATGCGGAGTCGGTGGCGACCCTGACCGGTGGTGTCGATGTCGGTCCGGGGCTGTGGAAGGTGTCGGTCTTCCTCGAAGTGGAGGGGGCCGCCCACTACTTGCCGGCATACGCAGGAAACCTGGACGTCATGACCTCGGCCGCTCTGCAGGTGGCAGAGCGTATCGCCGAAACGAACCTCACCGACTCAACAGTGGAGATGGCCCGATGACCGAGAACAACCGAGCGTCCGCCATCGACGGTGCGCCCCTCTACATTCAGGACGTCACGCTGCGTGACGGCATGCACGCCACCCGGCACCGCATCACACCGGAAAACGTCGCCCTCATCGCGGGTGCGCTCGACCGGGCCGGAGTCGACGCGATCGAGGTCACCCATGGCGACGGCCTCGCCGGACACAGTCTCACTTACGGACCCGGCAGCAACACCGACTGGGAATGGATCGAGGCGGCAGCCTCGGTTGTCCATCGTGCCAAACTCACCTCGCTGCTGCTTCCGGGTGTCGGCACCGTCAAGGAACTCGAACGCGCCTTCAAGATGGGTGTGACCTCGGTTCGGGTCGCAACTCACTGCACGGAGGCCGATGTGTCCGCCCAGCACATCGCCAAGGCCCGTGAGCTCGGGATGGATGTCTCCGGCTTCCTGATGATGTCGCATCTGGCCGAGCCGGCAGCGCTGGCCGAGCAGGCGAAGCTGATGGAATCCTATGGCGCACATTGTGTATACGTCACCGATTCGGGTGGCAGATTGACGATGGACGGTGTCCGTCAGCGGGTGCGCGCGTACCGGGACATTCTCGATGCCGACACCCAGATCGGTATCCACGCACACCAGAATCTGTCTCTGTCGGTGGCGAATTCGGTGGTTGCAGTGGAAGAAGGTGTGACCCGCGTCGATGCCTCACTCGCCGGACACGGCGCCGGCGCCGGTAACTGCCCGATCGAACCGTTCATCGCAGTTGCCGATATCGAGGGCTGGAAACACGGGTGCGACCTCTTCGGTCTTCAAGATGCGGCCGACGACATCGTTCGGCCTCTGCAAGATCGGCCCGTCCAGGTCGATCGCGAGACCTTGACCCTCGGATTCGCGGGCGTCTATTCGAGCTTCCTGCGACATGCCGAAACCGCAGCCGAACAGTACGGACTCGACACTCGTTCCATCTTGCTGGCGGTGGGCGAGCGCGGACTCGTCGGGGGACAGGAAGACTTGATCACCGACATCGCGCTGGATCTGGCCGCCGCGAAGAAGTAGGGGCGGCCCGGGGTACCTCCGTCCATCGGGCCCTTATTCGCCCCGAGCGGGCCGTTGTCATCAAAGTTTCTGGGGCAGAGGCCCATTCGATGAACAGAAGGGCCCGGTCGACGGGAGTAGGGGCCCGGTCGGCGTTGGCGGGTTGACATGGTCACCAGTCCTGCATCACCCAAAGGGGCACGTCGGGGTTGTCCGGGAACACACCGAATACAACACGGCCTCCGGGGTGAGAGGCGGCCTCGGCGATGACTTGCTGACCGGTGACGGTGTTCCAGGCGCGCGCCCGGAACGGGCGGGGAGGATTGGCTCCTCGGTAGGCCGAGTCGTTGTCGAGGATCGGGCCCCAACGATCGTTGCCCATCACGCCGTTGATGACGTGGCCCGCGCCGAGTTGAGCAGCGAGGACGGTCTCGAAATGGGTCAGTTCGACGATCAGCACGCGGTTGCCGTACACCGGACTGAGATACACGGTGGAAGCGGTGGTGCTCGGTGCCACGACCGACACTCCACCGGCCACGCAGCACAATGCTGCGGCCGCGGTCGCGAGCCGAATTCTGACCCTTCGCATGCAGGCGCCTTCCAGCAGCAATGTGCTGATCTGACAGCAATCGTAACTTTAGCAATGTTTGCAGATGGCGTCAGCCGGTTCAGATGCGCGGGACCGCCGTCGGCATGGCCACCCGACTCCCGTGTCGTAGGGTTGCCGACGTGGGAGTTTCTGACGATGACCGGAGGTATCTGCGGCGGTGCGTCGAGTTGGCGCGGGAGGCGTTGACCGACGGTGACGAGCCGTTCGGTTCGGTGCTCGTCAACAGCGAAGGGCGATCGCTCTTCGAGGATCGCAATCGGGTCCAAGGCGGCAACAACACTCGGCATCCCGAATTGGCGATCGCGTTGTGGGCCGTCGACAACCTGGACCCCGACGAGCGCGCCGCCGCAATCGTTTACACCTCCGGAGAACACTGTCCGATGTGTGCGGCCGCGCATGCCTGGGTGGGACTCGGGCGGATCGTCTATGTGGTGTCGTCGGCCCAGTTCTCGTCCTGGTTGCACGAGTGGGGTGCTCCGCCGTCGCCGGTGGCCGGCCTGTCCATCAACACCGTCGCACCGGAGCTGCTGGTCGATGGTCCCGCTGCCGAGTTCGAGGCAGAGATGAAAGCGTTGTACTCGCAGAAGTTCGGCCCCTCGACCTGATCACTCGCAGGCGCCAGGTCTGACCCGGTGTGGCTGTGCGGACGTCGTCAGGTCGCCTTTGTCCGGCGGCGGCCCCTGGTTGCCTCCACCGGATCGATACTCGCAACCGACCACTTGGCGGCCATCGCCAGACTGGCCTCTCGGCCTGAATGAACATGGTGGAACGCCGATTCCGCGGCCCTATCGGGATCGTTCGCGGCGATGGCGGCGAGTATCTCCTCATGCTCCTGGCATTGGAGGCCCGGATCTCGGTCCTTGGTGAGGTGAAAGAGCCACTGCGTCCGGGCTTCGAGGGGCCGGAGGAGTGATTCGAGGAGAGGGTTGACCGCCAGGTCGACGATCATCTGGTGGAACTTGGCGTTCGCCGCGGCGATCGCGGGACGGTCCCGCTGCCGAGTCGCTGCCCGGGCAGCGTCGAGTTGTTCGGACAGTCTTTTCAGGCCGGCCTTCTCGGCTCGTTCGGCGGCGAGCCGGGCGGCGAGCACTTCCAGGCTCTCTCGTACGTCGAAGAGGTCGCGAACATCGTTTTCATTGAACGGCGACACGATGGCCCCCTGTCGGGGGACTACAACGACCAGTCCATCCTGCTGCAGCAATTGGAGCGCCTCCCGCAGCGGAATACGCGAGACCTCCAGCTCGGCGGCGAGGTCTCGCTCGACCAATCGTGATCCCGGTGCCAGGCGCAGGTCGACGATCTGTTCCCGGATCGACTCATATGCATGCTGGCGCAGCGGTTTTCGATCGGATATGGAGCGCGGCGGCTCTTTGGCCACGGGCATGAGTGCGGTTTCCTCCCAGGAGTTGCGATCGGTCAGGCCAGTCTAACCGCAACCGAGTTAGCGGTATACCGATAACTAACGGGACTGTAATCGGATGGAAACACTCAGCGCGCACAGTTCTCTTTAACGGTATACCGCTAGTCGCGGACCGACGACAAGGAGAATTGATGAATATTCGGCCCACCACACTCCGGATGTCCATGGCATTGCTGGCGGCAGGAACCGTCGCCGTGTCGATGACCGGCTGCGGCACGTCCGGTGCCGACTCGAGCGACGGACGACTGTCGGTCGGTGTCTTCTTCCCGGGATCGATCACCGACACCGGGTTCATGGAGTCGGGATACCTCGGCTATCAACGCATCGAGCAGTCGATGGGCGACCGGGTCGACCTCAGCTATGTCGAGCAGGTTGCGCCCGCGGACTATCAGCAAGCATTGCAGCGCTTCGCTTCTGAAAACGAACTGGTCATCTCGGTAGGTGGACAGACCGATGCCGACGTCCGAAAGGTCGCGCCGCAGTTCCCGGATGTGAAGTTCGTCGAGATCGGTGGACCTTCTGACGCCGAACCGATGGGCAACCTCGCGTACTACGACCCACAACAGGCAGAAGCCGAATTCCTGTCGGGTGCGGTGGCCGCTGCATCGTCAACGGGGGCTGTCGGTTTCGTCGGAGGTGTGGAGCTGCCGGCGATCGTCAATGCCGCGACAGCGTTTTCCAACGGAGCCCGGTTCGCCCGTCCCGACGTCAGGGTTCTCAATCCGCAATATGTCGGTGACTTCAACGATCCGGCAAAAGCCAAGCAGGCCGCCGGAACCGGCTACGCCGGCGGTGCGAATGTCCTAGGGCAGATCGTCAACCTCGGCAAGCAGGGCATCGAACAGGCTGCCCGAGAATCGGGGAATCGTATGGTCGGCGGACCGATTCCCGGTGACTGCGCAAATCCGGTGTACGTCGGATACGTCCGTACCGACATCGGCACGGAGATCGAATACGCGGTGACCTCGACCCTCGATGACACCTGGACCGCAGCGCAGGTGCCCTTCGGGCTGACCACCGACAAAGGCGGCAGTGACTTCATCCTGTGCCCGGGCGAACCCGCGGTCACCACTGCGCTGGCCGACGCCAAGGCGGCGCTGACATCCGGCACTGCCACGGCGTACTGAACGGATCCCGGCCATGACAACAGCAACCACCCCGTTGTTGACGCTCGAGCGAATCGGTAAGTCCTACGGCAATGTTCGGGCACTCGACGAGGTCAGTCTGGTCGTGGAGCGCGGATCGGTGCATTGCATTCTCGGCGAGAACGGCGCCGGCAAGTC
>NZ_DATCVM010000185.1:0-2382 GCF_036566845.1 Williamsia sp. | reverse complement strand
TGATTTGAGGATGCGGGGTTCTTGTAGCTCGTAGCATTCTCGCAAACCTAGCAGTGTTCATCTGTCCCATAGGTGAACTCATGGCCCGACATCACCGAACTGTCCCCGACGCGGTGATGTCGGATTATCTTGGCGCCCCGTTTGTGAAACGATCTGCTTGTACCCCATTCTCTCAGGAGGACTCAAGTGACAGGCGTTCGGCAAGATACCGGCTCGGAGTTGGCCGCGAGAGCTTACTTGTACGGATTTCCCTTGGTGTTCAACCTCGATCAGGTCAATCGGTTTGTCCAGGAGGGCGTGGGTGCCGTCCCGGCCGCGCCGTACAACACGTTTGGCCACGGTAGAACTCTGGCGGGACCTGCAGATACGTTTGTCACGATCAACAACGACACCCTGTATTCGATGGCGTCGTTGGATCTCTCAGTGGGCCCGGTCGTGCTCGAGGTTCCTGATACCGCTGGGCGCTATTACGTTTTTCAGTTCGTCGATGCGTGGACGAACAACTTTGCCTATATCGGTCATCGCGCGACGGGAACCGGTCACGGTCGTTTCCTTCTCGTCCCACCCGGCTACAGCGGCGAGGTCGAGGATGGGATCACGGTGATCACATGTCCGACAGCCGTCGCCTCGATCGTCGGCAGGTGGGCGTGCGACGGCGATGACGACCTCGCGGCCGTTCACGCCTTGCAGGACGCTACCTCTCTCACCCAACTAGACCCGGCGGCGCTGCCGGTCGGACTTCCGGAACCGGTCGACGGAGTGTCGGCCGGACTGCTGTTTTTCGAGAAGCTCCGGTTGTGGTCGCAGGCGTATCCGCCGGCCGAGCGCGACAAGGCACTACAGGAGACTTTGTCGCCGCTGAAAATCGATGTGCCGGGAGATGATTCACCTTACGTTGGTGCAGAGGCAGGCTGGGTCGCGGAGTTGGAAGCCGGTGCCGCAGCCGGCGAACGCACCTTGGAGACCGCCCTGACCTCGGGGTCGAGTCCTGAGGTGAACGGCTGGAAGCTGACCTTCCACGCCTTCGACTACAACCTCGACTTCTTCGAGATCGGCACTCTCGACGGTGATGAGTACAAGATATCCGACCCCACCCTCCGAATCGTCGAGCGGGCCGCTGCGGCCAAGGGCGGGCTGTGGGGCAATCATGCCTACGAGGCCGCGTACATCATGACCTACGTGGACGATCGAGGCGATCAACTTGTCGGAAGCAGCACGTACACACTCACTTTGAACCCCGTGCCGCCGGTGAATGCCTTCTGGTCGCTGACGATGTACGACATTCCGGACTTCTATCTGGTGGACAATCCGATCAACCGGTATTCGATCGGTGATCGGACCCCGGGACTGGACCACGCCGACGACGGATCACTGACGATCGTCATCAGCAACACCGCGCCGGAGAATACGGCCAACTGGTTGCCCGCCCCTCCCGGGGAGTTTCGGCCGGTGTTGCGGATGTACGAGCCGGACCCGGCGGTCCTGAGCCGCGAGTACGAGGTGCCCGCCATCGTCCGGGTGGACTGAGAAGTTCCACCCCGGACGGCGGACCAGGGTTCAGCAGAGGCAGATCTGGGCCGACCGCAACCATGAGGCGAACGCTTCCTGGTCGGTGCTGTCGGTGACCCACCAGGTGATGGTGCCGTTCTTCTCCGAGTAGATGATGTACGCCACCGTGTTGTCGTCGAAGGTGTCGAAGTAGGCGTACACCGGTTCGCCCTCGAAGGTCTGGGTGAACATCTCGGAGGTGTTGCTCTCGGCGTACTCGGCGTCGGCGATCGCCTTGATGTCGGAGGTGCCGGCGTCGAACAGTGCGATGGCACTCGGCGGTGCGCCGGTGGTTCCCTCGGTCAGTACCGACTCGGCCGGCGCGCAGATGATCGCGGCAACGGCGTAGTCGGGGCGGTCGACGGCCTGGCAGGTCTCGGTGTCGAACAGGTCCGGATTGGCGTCGACGAGGCCCTGATCGTCCGCGTCCAGCGTGCCCGGTGTTGTCGAGACGTCGGTCGTGGGCTCGGCGGGTTTCGTGGTGGTCGCAGACTTCGAGGTGGATGTCGTTGTCGACGGCGACGTGGTCGAGGAACTCACCGGCCCGGCTTTGGGATCATCGTCGCCGCTCGAACTGACGAGGGCAACACCGAGGATCGCGGCAACCAGCACCACAACCACCGCGGCGATCGCGCCGATCGTGAGATTGCGCTTGCGATTCGGGTTCGGACCCGGCGGCTGGGGAGATGCGCCATAGGCCGAGGCGTAGGTCGACTGCGGATCGGTCCCGTACTGCGAACCGGCGCCGTATTGCGAGCTCGTGCCGTACTGGGGATTCGTTCCGTACTGGGCAGTGGGCGCAGGGCCGCCGGTCGGCGCCGGTGCGAAGGGCGG
>NZ_DATCVM010000184.1:0-28589 GCF_036566845.1 Williamsia sp. | reverse complement strand
GCCGTCCGTAGGGCCTGACCCCGAAAAGCCCCGGTTCTCCTTACCCATGGAAGTCCACCGTTCGACCCTGGCCGTCGGTCAGACGCCCATCGTCGAGCACCTGGAGCAAGGTGTTGAACACGTCCGGGTGTGCCTTTTCGATCTCGTCGAGCAGGATCACCGAGTACGGGTTGCGGCGCACCTGTTCTGTCAGCTGTCCGGCCTCGCCGTATCCGACGTATCCCGGAGGGGCGCCGATCAGTCGGCTGACGGTGTGACGCTCGCCGAACTCGCTCATGTCCAGACGCAGCATCTTCGATTCGTCACCGAACAGAGACGCGGACAGCGCCTTTGCGAGTTCCGTCTTGCCGACGCCGGTCGGACCGAGGAACAGGAAACTGCCCACCGGACGGTCGGGATCACTCATCCCGGTGCGGCTTCGGCGCACCGCCCGGGCGATCGCCTTGACGGCGTCGTCCTGACCGACGACCCGCCGGTGCAGGTCGTCCTCGAGCCGGCGTAGCCGTTCCTTCTCCTGTTGGGTCATCTGGCTGGCCGGGATGCCGGTCGCCCGGGACACCACGTCGGCGATGTGCTCGGCGGTCACGTCGAACACCACGGCCGGTGCATCGGTGCCACCGTCGAGCAGGGCCTGGACCCGCGCCGTCTCGTCACGCAGCTCCGAGGCCTTTTCGTAGTCCTCTGCGGCCACCGCTGCTTCCTTGGCCGATTCGAGAGCAGCGAGTTGTCCCCGCAGCGCTTCACCGTCGGTACCCGGAGCGGTCAACTGCATCCGTGCACCGGCCTGGTCGATCAGGTCGATCGCCTTGTCGGGCAGGAACCGGTCACCGATGTAGCGGGCAGACAATTCGACTGCTGCCGTGATCGCATCGTCGGTGTACCGCACACCGTGATGCTCTTCGTACCGGCCACGCAGACCGGTGAGGATGTCGATCGCATCGGCGATGCTGGGCTCGGGGACCGTCACCGGCTGGAACCGGCGTTCGAGCGCTGGATCCTTCTCGATGTTCTTCCGGTACTCGTCGAGTGTGGTCGCACCGACGATGTGCAGTTCACCGCGAGCCAGCTTGGGCTTGAGGATGTTTCCGGCATCCATCGATCCGTCGGCTCCGGCCCCGGCACCGGCGATGGTGTGGACTTCGTCGATGAAGACGATGAGTTCGCCGGTGTGCGCGACGATTTCGTCGATGACGCCGTTGAGGCGTTCCTCGAAGTCACCGCGGTAGCGGGTCCCCGAGACCAGGCTCGACAGATCGAGTTGGACGATCCGTTTGCCGAGCAGCCGGTCGGGAACCGCACCGTCGACGATGCGCTGAGCGAGCCCTTCGACGATGGCGGTTTTGCCGACACCCGCCTCGCCGACCAGCACCGGATTGTTCTTGGTGCGGCGGGACAGGATCTCGATGGTCTGCTGGATCTCGTCGGCTCGGCCGATCACGGGGTCAACACCGCCGGAACGTGCCCGTTCGGTCAGGTCGAATCCGTATTTGTCGAGATTCGGGGTGCCGCTGTCGGCAGGCGCAGAGGCGGCCGAGCCGCCCTGGACGGCGGTCTGCAGACCCTGTGGTGTGACGCCGGTGTTCGCCAGAAGTCGTCCGGCGGCACGATCCTGGTCCGCGGCCAAGGCCAGGAACAGGTGTTCGGGGTCGATGTAGGTGGAGCCCAGCGCCTGAGCGAGCTGATGGGCTTCGAACATGGCGGTGCGAACCGCCGCGCTCAGCGTTGTGGTGCCGAGTCCGGTGGTCGGGCCGTGGTCGGGCAGAGCCTGCTCGACGGCGGTGATGACGCTCGCGTGTGCCGCGCCCGCGCGGTCCATGAAGCTTCGGGTCGGTTCCTGGTCGGCCATGACTCGGAGGATGTGCAGGGCGTCGAGCTCGGCGTCGCCGCGACCGGCAGCGAGCTTGGCCGCGTCAGCAACGAGGGCCTGGGTGGATTTGCTCATCAAACGGCTGATGTCGATGCGGCGCGGGCCTTCCGGCCCGAAGAATGCTGCCATTGGCGAAGCCTCCCGTAGAGAGTTGAGTGCATACGACTCACTTAACATGAGCGTGGCACTATCAATTCCCGCGGGACTGGTTGCTTGTCAGTTGAGTGTCATGATGTGCATCACACTGTCGCTTCGATATCGACTCGTGCCGGATCAACCGGTTGCCTGGGTGATTACCGATGCGGCTTGGTCGACCCAGTAGGTCGCATGGGCGTCGCCGACGGCGCGTGCGGCCTCGACATCGCCGGTGGTCGCGAGTTCTGTGGCAGCCGCCTCGGCGGTCTCGGTTCCGCCCAGGAGCAGGAGTTCGGGTGCTTGGAACAGCACCGCCGAGGCCGTGTTGATCCCGTCCACCGCGGCCACCTGGGACTCGGTCGTGGTGATGGCGGTCGATGGCGGGTTTGGTGTCACCGGCTGATTGAGGGCATCGAGAATCCTGGTGCGACCGATGTCGATGTCTTGTCCGCCGGCGGTCTTCATTGCTTCGACCACGGCGACCGCGAGCGCATTCTGTGCGCGGGGAAGCACCAGGGCCAGGTCGTTGACGATGATTCCCGTCATGGCCGCATGTGCGGGATGGGTCACCGAATGGGCCGCGATACCAACTGATCTCGGCGCTGAACCAGTCGCGCTGTACGCCGAGACGAAGACCCCGGGTGATTGTATGGCGGCGAGTGGAACGGTGGTCACACCCTGGACGAGGTACGGGCAGATGATGCTGCAGTACAGGAACTGATTGCGAATGATTGTTGCCGGTATCTCGCCGGTGATCAGCGCGGCGGGCCGGACCTCCTGCGATACCGAGGTCGGGGATCGGTGGGCGTCGGGCGCCGCCAGGCCGCCGTGGGTGATGGTTCCGAGGGCGATGGCGCCGATGGTTGCAAGTGCAGCGGTCAGACGTGTGGTGGCTCGAGTTGTCGGATGCATTGTCCGGCCCCCAGATGAGTCGACGGCAGATGGCGGACTGCACTGAAATTTACTCTCGTGGCCTCGCGGACACCTCGAATCGCGGGTATCCGGCGATGGCCGCAATCGCGTTGGCGACTGTGTGCCCGATCGATCGCATCCCGCCAACGGTCGCAGTCGGCTAGCGTGAAATCCGGGACTCCAACGCCACGACGTGAAAGAGGGTCAAGGATGGACATCACTACCTCCACCTTGGAAGTGCTCGCGGACAAGCATCTGGCCCTTGCGCACGACGACGCACATGGGCGAAGCGCCGAGATGCTCGTGCGGGACGGGCCACTGAGGCAGACCCTCGTCGCGATGGTGTCGGGTTCTGAACTCCGGGAACACAACTCGCCGCCAGCGGCCAGCCTGCTGGTGCTTCGCGGTTCGGTCACCGTGGTGGCAGAGGGCGCGGATGTGGTGCTGAAGTCGGGGGAGTTCCGGGGGCTGCCTCATCATCGACACAGCGTCACCGCGATCGAGGACTCGGTCTTCATCCTGACCACGGTTACCGGAACCGGCGAACCCTCTCGCCGGTAAACCAATACTAAGCCCTTGCGCTAAGTGTTGATTGTTTGATACTTTTCCTTATGGCTCAGTATCAGCGGGATTTGAACAGCATTTTCCAAGCCCTGGCCGACCCGACCCGTCGGGCCGTGCTTGGTCGACTGGGCCAGGGGCCGGCAGGTATCACCGAACTGGCCGAGCCGTTCGACATGGCGTTGCCGTCGTTCATGAAGCACATTCGTCTACTCGAAGCGAGCGGATGGATTCGCACACACAAGGCCGGGCGAGTGCGAACCTGCGTAATCGAGAAAAAGCAGTTCGCGGTGGCCGAAAGCTGGCTGGCGGAGCAACGCGCGGTCTGGGAAGGCCGCACCGACCGGCTTGAGGACTTTGTCATGTCCGATCAGGACCTGACATCCAACCCGAACGTCCCGTTCGACAACAAGGAGACCGCATCATGACCAGCACCGATCCAGACCTCGACTTGTCCGTGTCCCGAATCATCAAGGCGCCGCGAGAAGTCGTCTGGTCTGCCTGGACCGACCCCTCGAAGTTCGAGCAATGGTGGTTGCCGGCACCGGCAACCTGCAAGGTTGCGCGCATGGACCTTCGCCCCGGAGGTGCCTTCGAGACCGAGATGAGTGAGGACGGCGGCGATTTCGGTCCACACATCACCGGGTGTTTTCTCGCCGTCGACCATCTCGAACGCATCGTGTTCACCACCTCCCTCGTCGCCGGGTGGCGTCCGGCGCGCGACCCGTTCCTCACCGCGATCATCACCTTCGCCGATCATCCGGAAGGCACCGAATACACCGCCACCGCGATGCACAAGGACGGCGCCGACCGGGATATGCACAACACGATGGGTTTTCAGGAGGGCTGGGGAACAGTCGCCCGGCAGCTTGCCGAACTCGTCGAGCGCGGGGACTGACGTTGGATCAGCTGACGTTGGATCAGCTGACGTTTGGTCAGCAGAGTGTTGGTCAGCTGACCTGTTCACTCGATGAACGTGTGCCGGAAGGTTCGATTCGCGTTGTGCAGGTACGGCTCCCGGGCCGGTGCGTCCGCGATGGCGTAGGCGAAGTCTTCGATCCACTTGCACGTGCCAGGAATGTGGCGCGCCCGAGAAGTTCTGGTTCGGCGATTCCGGCGATGCCCGCGACGGCGGCCGCGGCATCGGGTCCGAGGTCGCGGCAGATCAACGCGATGTCGCGGGCTGGGTCGGTGAACGCTGCGTCGGTCCAGTCGATGACGCCGCTCAGGACTCCCGATCTCTCGTCGATCAGCAGGTGTTCGGCCCCGAGGTCGTTGTGGCACAGGGTGTTATGCGCCGCGTCCGCCGGTGGTGGCGCGGCCAGGAACTGCCGGATCACGGTGCGCCTGTCGGCCGGAAGGGGTGGGTCGATCCGGGCTGCGGTGGCCGTGGCGTCGGCCAGCCACTCTTCGATCCGTTGGTGGTCGCGCGGGAGGTCCACGTCGCCGGACAGCCCGTGCAGGGTGCGGAGGAGTCTTCCTAGGCTGTGTGTGACCGCGGTCGGATCATCTGCTCCGGCAAGAAGATACGGCCGGCCCGGAAGTTTTCGGTAGATGACGACACCGGAGGACACGTCGGCGACGCGGCGTGGCTTCGGAGATCTCGCGTCCAAAATGTAGCGCTTCAGTCGAGGACACTGCGCGGACCCGCGACGCGTGCGCCGAGCGCTTCCACCCGATGTCGCAGTTCGCGGTCAGCGGTGACCACGGTGCAGGAGCAATCTATCTGGGCGGCAACGATTTCGACGATCTGATCGTCGCCGGAACCGGGCGCGTTCACCACCTCGACGGTGGGGGACGACTCGACGCCGCGGGCTTGTCCTTCGACCACGAGGATGACGTGGGTCGGCTCATCGTCGAAGAGACCGTCATCAGCACTGGTTCCGTCATCAGCACTGGTTCCGTCATCAGCACTGGGATCGGAGAGATGCGCAAGGCTGTCGCGGAGTCGCTCGGTGGCACCTTTGCGGTCGCGCCACCAGCCGTCAGGGCGGGAACCCACCACATTTGCAGCATCGATCACGATGATTGATCGATGGGCGGAGTGTTCGTGGTTCTTCGGCATCTGACCATTGTGGATGCAATCGTCTGCGAGCACCTGTCACCCCGGTCAGAGCTTCATGGCTCCCGCCGGCCGGTGTTGGCTGGCTAGGATCGGGGAATGCGATTCGGATTGTTTGTTCCCCAAGGTTGGCGGCTGGATCTGGTCGGTATAGACCCGGCAGAGCAATGGGCGGTGATGCGCGATCTCGCCGTGCGTGCCGACGAAGGCGACTGGGAGTCTCTGTGGGTCTACGACCACTTCCACACCGTTCCGGCACCCACCGACGAGGCGACCCACGAGGCATGGACGCTGATGGCGGCTCTGGCCGCCTCGACCTCCAGGATCCGGCTCGGCCAGATGTGCACCGCCATGAGTTACCGCAACCCGGCGTATCTCGCCAAGGTGGCGGCCACCACCGACCTCATCTCCGGAGGCCGGGTCGAAATGGGTATCGGCGGCGGTTGGTACGAGCACGAATGGCGCGCCTACGGTTATGGATTCCCTTCTGCCGGAGATCGTTTGGGCCGCCTCGATGAGGGTGTCCAGATCATGCGGCAGGCCTGGACCACCGGATCTTCCACACTGGACGGCAAGCACTATCAGGTCGACGGCGCCATCTGCCGGCCACTTCCGTTGCAAGACGGCGGCATACCACTGTGGATCGCCGGTGGCGGTGAGAAGGTGACACTGAAGATCGCGGCCAAATACGCGCAGTACACCAACTTCGACGGTACACCCGAGGGGTTCGCGCAGAAGTCGGCCATTCTCCGGAAACACTGCGACACCGTCGGCACGGACTTCGACGCCATCGTTCGTTCGTCCAACTACAACATCGCAATCGGCAAGACCGAGGCCGAGGTGCAGGAGCGGCTGGAGACGCTGGTGGAGCGTCAGACCCCGTACATCGGCCGTGAGAAGGCCGAGGCAACGCTCGGTGCGTTCAAGGACATGCCGGGTGTGGGCACGCCGGAACAGATCATCGAGAAGCTCGGTGCTCTCAAGGATCAGGGCTTGGCGTACGGGATCTGTTACTTCCCTGAAGCTGCCTACGACCTGTCGGGGATCGAGCTCTTCGAGAAGGAAGTCGTCCCCGCGCTCCGATAGCGGAACAGATGTGGCAGCGGCCCCCTCCCGGGTGGCGCTGGGTGTTTCAGCTAGGCCTCGGGGGCTCCGGTTCCGAGATAGAAGGCAGTGGTTCGCATCTCGGATTCCCGCGCGAGTTCCTCCGGAGTTCCCGCGTCGATCGAGGCGTCGGCCCAGCGGCGGCTGCTGTCGGACATGAACCTCTGGGCCTGTTCGGTCTGCGCCCAGTCGGTGTCCTGAGCGGGTGCGGCGCCGCTGTTGGCGAGGTGATGAGCCAGGCCGAGGAGGCCGAGATCCCATCCGATGCCGACGGCGCCCGGGCCGAACGCCTGCCAACGTCCGAGGTCGACGTCGGCGCTGTGCTCGAGGACCAGTCGTGAGTGCCCCGCGCCCAGCGATTCGAGGCGGACGGACAGTTCACTGACCTCGCCACCGAACTCCCAGGTGACATCGAACCCGGTCGGTGCGTCACAGCGCTTGATGGTGCCGCCCGCGTTGCCCTCGACCTGATAGGTGCCGGCGAGCCGCAGGTCACCGTTGACCGGCGCGAACCACCGCACCAGTCGCCCGGGAGCGGTGCAGGCGTCCCACAGATCGTCGATGCCGGTGGCGTAGTCCTGGCGCAACGCCGCAACCGTCCTGATCGTCGATCCGGCGTCGGTGATGTCTTTGTCGCTTCTGACGACGGTCCGCGTCACGGCGTCGATCTGTCCCTGCGCGGTGGTGGCGAGGTTCGGGTCAGTCATGCTCTGCTCCTCCGGGATTGGTGCTGCCGGCATCCATTCTCCGTTGCGGCCGTTGTCGTCGACAAAGGAGGTCGGCCGGAAGATTCTTTGTGAGAATGATCTGGTGACTGACTTCCACCCCGACCGGCACCGCTACGGAGACGCCGCCGCCCCGGTCCGCATCGTCGAATACGGCGACTTCCAGTGCCCCGGCTGCAAGATGCTGGCCCCCGTGCTCAAACAGGTGGTCGACGAATCCGGCGGCCGAATTCAGCTTGTGTTCCGGCATTTTCCGGTGTTCGAGGTGCATCCCTTCGCGCTCACGGCAGCGCTTGCCGCAGAGGCCTCCGGGACGCGGTTCTGGGAGATGCACGATCAGCTCTTCGCGCACCAGAACAACCTCGACGACGACGCGCTCGCCGAATGCGCCCGTCGAGCGGGCGTCGAGGGTGCGGTGACCGGACTACAGGCGCAGCCATACAAGGGCGGTGTCTCCGCCGACTACACGCGTGGGATCGACGAAGGCGTCCGTGCGACACCCGGCCTGTTCATCAACGGTTCCCGGTACGAGGGGACGTTCGATCTCAAGGCTCTGCGTGCGGCGACAGCCGATCGCTGACCCGACTCCGGGTGGTCAGCGCGCGGTGGGATCGAGCCACGGGCCGTCGGGGAGACCCGGTGGATTGTCGACGTCGTCGACGCTGCACAGCGGAAGGCGCTCTCCGAGATAGCGGAGTAGGAGCGAGCCGAGGATGGCGGCAATGGCCGAGCCGGCCAGCACGCCGATCTTCGCGTCCTGCCGGAGCCCGGGGTCGGTGAAGGCGAGATCGGTGATGAACAGCGAGATCGTGAACCCGATTCCGGCCAGGACCGCGCCGCCGATCAGATGTCCATAGCGCACCTGGCCGGGTAGGCGTCCCAATCCGAACTTCAACGCGATCCCGGCCGCCACCGAGATGCCGACACCATTGCCTACCACCAGCGCCACGATGATGCCGATCGTCACCGACGACGACGCAGCCGCGGACAGTGCGTCGGCGTTGAGCAGCACACCCGCATTCGCCAAACCGAACAACGGCACGACAACCAGAGCGCTCACCGGGTGCAGCGCGTCTTGCAGCCGTTCATTCGCCGGGACAGTGGCACGCAGGGCCGTCGCGGCCAGCCTGGCTCGGCGGGCATCGGCCCGTTGCATCGCCAGTCGTCCATAGACCTTCACCCGGACCTGCTGTTCGGGTTCGACGGCCGCGGTCGGGATGAGTACACCCAACAGCACGCCGGCCAGTGTGGGATGAAGCCCGGACTCGTACACGGCCGCCCACAGCACGAGACCGACCAGGATGTACGGGCGCAGCATCCACACTCCGGCCCATCGCATCACGGCCAGCGCCGCGACCGCGACAACCACCACGGCCAACGCCACGAAGGAGACGTCGTCGGTGTAGAACACCGCCAGGACCGTGATGGCACCGATGTCGTCGACGATCGCCAGCGTGAGGAGGAAGAGCCTGATCTGGTCGGGACAGCGCGGACCGAACAACGCGAGTATGCCGAGCAGGAAGGCGGTGTCGGTGGAGATCGGGATGCCCCACCCGGCCGCCGCCGGACCTGTGGGCTGGAAGGCGAGGTAGATGAGTGCGGGCAGGATCAGCCCCCCGAGTGCTCCGAGCACCGGGATGATGACGGTGCTGCGATCTCGGAGATCACCGACGGTCACCTCGCGGCTGATCTCCAAGCCGACGACCAGAAAGAAGATCGCCATGGCGGCGTCGTTGATGATGTGCTGTAGATCCAATTCGGTGGACCAGCTGCCGACCTGCAGGACCACTTCAGTGTGCCAGAACGAGAAATAGCTGTCGCCGGGCACGTTCGCCCACACCAGCGCGAAGACGGTGGCGGCGAGCAGAAGACCCGCGCTGCCCGACTCCTTGGAGAGGAACTGCAGGGTGCGGGGAGAGATCGGACGCCTCGATGACCGCAGGCGGGTGGTCGGACCCGGACCAACAGGTAGTGCCGTGGTCTCCTGGTTGTCGCTGGGCATGAGGGACATTGTGCGCCAGGACGCCGGTGCGCACCGACTGTCCCCTCCGAAATCGCCTACTGTGGCCAGAGCGCGCATCCCAACGCCGGGCGGAGTATTCAAGAGATGACCGATGATCGCACAGTGGTGCAGACCACGAATGGCCCGGTTCGCGGACTCGACGACGGGATGACCACATCGTGGCGCGGAATCCGTTACGCCGCACCACCGGTGAGGGAACTGCGGTGGCGTGCACCGGTCCCACCACAACCGTGGACGGAGGTTGCCGACGCGACGGTCTTCGGCGCGGTGGCACCACAGCCGGGTAACCCGGTGATCCGGCTCGGGCCCGACGTCATCCAGAACGAGGACTGCCTGAGTCTCAATGTCTGGTCGGCGTCGACCGTCGAGCCCGCCGACCGGAAACCGGTGATGGTGTGGCTCCACGGCGGAGCCTATGTGTTCGGTTCGTCAAGCCAGCCGCTCTACGACGGCCGGGCACTGGTCTCCGACGGCGACGTGGTGCTGGTGACGGTCAACTACCGGCTCGGCGCATTGGGTTTTCTGGACCTCACATCGTGCAGTACCGACCAGCGCACGTTCGACTCGAATCTGGCTCTGCGGGACATCATCCTGGCGCTGGAGTGGGTGCGTGACAACATCGGCGCGTTCGGCGGCGACCCCGATCGGGTGACGCTGTTCGGTGAATCTGCGGGTGGCTCGCTGGTCACGACGATGCTCACCATTCCGTCGGCACGTGGGCTCTTCGCGAGGGCGATCGCCCAGAGCTCACCGGCGACGTCGGTCTATGACAGTGCCCGCGGGGCCCGGGTCGCGAAGATGTTCCTGGAGAAGGTCGGGATCGCCACCGCGGACGCGGCGACGCTGACCGATCTCGGGGTGGACGAGATCGTCGCCGCCGGTCAGGCATTGTTCAGCGATGTACCGGCCACGTCGCCCGGCACCCTGGCCTTCGCGCCGACGGTCGATCGTGATCTGCTGCCGGACTATCCGCTGGAGGCCTACCGGGCGGGGAAGTCGCACCCGGTGCCGCTGATCATCGGCACCAACAAAGACGAAGCGTCCCTGTTCAAGTGGATGAAGTCGCCGCTCATGCCGATCACACCGGACGCGATCCGGTCGATGTTCGCCGAGATCGCCGGCGAGCAGCCAGAGTTGAACCTGCCGAGTGAGGCCGAGATCGGCTCGGCGTACACCGGCATGAAACTCAAGGCTGTCGGTCTCGCCGTGGCGCGAGATATCGGCTTCCGGATGCCGACGTTGTGGTTGGCCGACGGCCACAGCGCGGTCGCGCCGGTGTACCTGTATCGATTCGACTGGGCGACACCGATGTTGCGGGCACTGCGGGTCGGCGCCACGCACGCGACCGAATTGCCCTACGTGTGGGGCAATCTGGTGGTCGGCAGCAAAGACATCACGTTCAAACTCGGTGGAATGAAAGTGGGCAAGGCACTCTCGGCCCGCATGCAGAACCGCTGGGTCTCGTTTGCCGTCGACGGACATCCCGAGGGACTGCCTGGCGATCCCGAATGGGCACCGTACGAGATCGGCAACCGTTCGACGCTGGTGATCGATCGCCAGGATCGGGTTGTGGACGACCTCGACAAAGAACTGCGCGACGCCTGGGGCGACGACGTCCTGAACTTTCGGTAGCGACCGGCACCTATGCTGTGCGGCATGGACCGCGCACCCCGAGCGCCTCGCAATCGCATCGATCCGCGGGCCCGTTTGTACTGGCTGATCGAGTGCGGTCTCTGGCTGGTGTCGAGTGTGGTCGTCCTGCTGGTACCGGCGCTGATCTGGGCGCAGGTGCGACCTGGCTTACTGATCGCCTTCGCCGTTGTGGGGACGTTGCTCGTCGGCTGGACGTCGACGATGCCGTTGTTGCGGTACCGGGTACATCGGTGGGAGTCGACCGGCACCGCCGTGTACGCGAGAACAGGGTGGCTGTCGCGGGAGTGGAAGGTCGCGCCGCTGTCGCGGATCCAGTCGGTGGAGGCCAAACGAAATCCGCTTCACCAGTTGCTCGGGCTGTCGCAGGTTTCGGTGACAACGGCGTCAGCCCACGGCGACATCGTCATCCAGGGGCTCGACAAGGTCGTTGCCGATGATCTGGTCGCCGAGCTGACGGTGGCCACCGAGGGAACCGTGGGAGATGCCACGTGAGTGAGGCTCCCGCACAGGAGGTTCCGGCTCCTGGTCCGTGGAAGCGTCTCGACAGCAGGATGATCGGCGCGGCATTGATACGGATGATGTTGCTCATCGGACCGGTGGCGTTCGGGTGGGCGTTTCTGGGACAGCGAGATCGTTCGGTTTCGGGCACGCTGATCGTGCTGACCGTGATGGCCGTCCTGGTGCCGGCGTATTACATACTGCAGTTCTTCAGGTTTCGATATCGATTGACCGCCACCGAACTCCAGATCTCGTCCGGGCTGGTCGTCCGCCGGACGCATAGGGTCCCGCTGCATCGCATCCGCACCGTCGACATCATCGCGCCGCCGGTCCTGCGCCTGCTGTCGTTGGCGATCGTGACCATCGGAACGGGGGAGCAGGTCACCGGACGCAACACGGCGTTGAAACTCGACGCCGTCAGTACCACCGTGGCCGCTGATCTGCGGGACGAGTTGCTGGCGGCGGCCGGCATGCGCGCATCCGCGTCGTCGCTCGCGGGTTCCGGTGAGTCGACGTCCCCGGTGCCCGAAATCCTTCGCCTGCGGTGGGTGTGGATGGTCTACGCCGTGGTGAGTGTGTGGTCGCTGGTTGCGCCCGCTGCCATGTTCGGATTCGCATACCAGGGACTCCAGTTCCTGGGCCGTGACCCCGATACCATTGTGGGCTGGTACTTTTCGGACTACCTCGAGGAGGTGTCGTTGACGCGGTGGCTGGTGACTACCGTCGGGGTATTTGTGCTCGTCGCAGCGGCAGGGGCGGCCGCGGTCTTCGCCGAAGCCTGGTGGAACTACGTGCTGGTCCATGAGCAGCACGGAAGACGTGAGCAGCACGGAAGGTTTGTGGCGACCCGGGGCTTTCTCACCACCCGCTCCTTCACCGTTGATCAATCCCGGCTGCGTGGCGTAACCGTGGCGGAGGCACTGACGACCAGACTGCTCGGCGGAGCTCGCCTCATTCCCATCCTCACCGGTGTGAGCGCGGATCAGCAGAACACAAAATCGGGAGTCCTTGTCCCGGCCACCACGCGCGACGTGCCGATCGCGCTGGCGAACGCATTGCTGTCGGAACCGGTGCTGAGCGACGAACGGCTGGGACCCGGCTGGCTGCACCACCATCCCGCAGCAGCCCAGCGGCGCATCGTGTTCCGCTATCTCACGCCCGTCGTCCTCGGTACGGCACTGCTGGCAGCAGCCACCGTTCTGTGGTCGTGGCCCCTCTGGCTGTTCATCATTCCGGCGGCGGCCACAGCGATCCTCGTTCCGTCCTCGGTCGGTCACTACCGCGGGCTGGGTCACCGGATCGAGGATGGCTATCTCTTCAGCCGCCGTGGCTTCTTCCTCCGGAGGTACGACGCCGTGCAACTGCGCGGCATCAGCGGCGTCGCGGTGCATCAGACCGTCTTTCAGCGTCGACTCGGGCTCGCGTCGGTCATTGCCACCACTGCTTCCGGGGACAAGGCCTACCACGTCGTGGACGTCGATCTGGCGACAGCGACAGATCTGGCGGTCGCACTCGGACCGCAGGAATTCGCGCCGCGTACCTGCGTTTGAGCCGGTTGCAACAGGAGCGCACGCAGGCGAGCGGAGCGAATTTCGGCGGCGTTCAGACGAGTGTGACGAGAGATTCGAGGTAGGTGGCGACACCGTGGTCGTCGTTGCTGGGCAGGATCGTGTCGGCGACCGCCAGGGTGTCGGCGGCGGCGTTGGCCGGACACAACGCGAGCCCGGCCCACAGCAGCATGGGCAGGTCGTTGATCGCGTCGCCGCAGGCCGCGACCTCGGAGGGGTCGATACCCCACTGTGCGCACAGCCGGGACAGCCCGCTCGCCTTTGTGACCCCATCGGCTGCCATCTCCAGATAGGGGGCTCCCGAATGGGTCGGCGTCACTTGAGGCATACCCGCGGCTGCGACCGTCCGGAACAGATTCTCGCTGGTCACATCGGGATGCCGGGCCACGATTTTCACGATCGGTTCGGTGTCGAGCACCGACGAATCCGACAGTTCCATGGTTGCCGGATCGCGGTGGTGGTCGGTGAACTCGCACAGCGCGGCGTAGTCCGGATCGGCGACGAACCTCGTGGGGCCGACGGCGGCAAACACCGTTCCCGGTACCAGGGCACGCACCCGCGACATGGTCTCGTGCGCGATGTGTGTCGGAAGGGGTTGTACGTCAATGACTTTCGGGGTGCCATCGGCTAGGTCGAGAAGGACCGCGCCGTTGGCGGCCACGGCGAAACCCCGGAAGCCGCAGGATGCGGCGAGTGTGTGGACGGAATGCTGGGCCCGGGCGGTCGCCCACACCACGACAATGCCCACCTCCGATGCGGCGGCCATCGCTGCCGCGGTCCTCGAACTCACCGCCCTGTCGGAGTTGAGAAGGGTTCCGTCGAGGTCGGTTGCCACCAGGCGAATGCTCACCAGTACATGATGCCAACAGGGTTGATGAGCTCATCCGACACCCGACCGGGTGTCGGTGCCGGTCGCTACGGTGGGTAGGTGTTGTTCGCAGAGGTGGTGTCCACGAGCGCGGCGGTGGCCGGCACTCGATCGCGGAAATCCAAGTCCGCGGCACTCGCCGGGTTGATCAGGGCGTGTGTGCCCGACGACGTCCCGATCGTGGTCGCGTGGTTGTCGGGGGAGGTGCCGCAGGGTCGTCTGGGCATCGGGTGGCGGACGCTGGCTGATGCTCGGACACAACCCTCTGTCATCGCCTCGGCCACCGTCGCCGAGGTGAATCAGCTCCTGTCCGACCTCGCCGCGACCTCCGGGCCGGGATCGGTGGCCCGCCGCAAAGAGTTGCTGACGCGACTGATGGCAGGCGCCACCGAAGACGAGCAGACATTCCTCATCCGTCTGCTCACCGGCGACATGAGGCAGGGCGCCGGTGAAGGTGTGATGACCGACGCCATCGCGGTCGCCGCGGGCCTGCCCGCCGATGTGGTGCGGCGGGCCTTCATGCTGTCCGGGGCGTTGCCGGTGACGGCGGTCGCTGCGGTCAGTGGTGGGGTGACGGAGCTGCAAGCGTTCGCGTTGCAGGTGGGACGTCCGGTCCGGCCCATGCTGGCGTCTCCCGCAACCTCTCTTGCCGAGGCCCACGCAGCGCTCGGAGGTGCGGTGAGCGTCGAGTACAAACTCGATGGCGCCCGGATCCAGGTGCACCGCAAGGGTGACGACGTTGCGATCTACACCCGCACACTCAACAACATCACCGACCGCGTCCCGGAGCTGGTCGACCTGATTCGCGAATTGCCCTGCGAATCAGTGGTTCTCGACGGGGAAACCCTGGCGCTGAACGACTCCGGACGTCCGCGTCCGTTCCAGGAGACGATGAGCCGATTCGGTGCGACGTCCAAGCGTGAACTCCTACTGCAGCCCTACTTCTTCGACTGCCTGCACCTCGATGGTGCCGACCTCCTCGACGAACCGTTGTCCGGGCGCCTGGAGGCGCTCGATCGGGTTGCGTCAGGGCACCGCATCCCGTCGTTGGTCGCACCAGATCTCGAAGCAACCGAGTTGCACCTCGAAGCCGCCCTGTCCGCCGGGCATGAGGGGATCATGATCAAGTCGCTCGACTCGGTGTATGCGGCCGGCCGACGCGGAAAGACCTGGCAGAAGGTCAAACCGGAGCACACTCTCGACCTGGTGGTCCTCGGCGCAGAATGGGGTTACGGCCGGCGTACGGGATTCCTGTCGAATTTGCATCTGGGCGCACGGGATCCGGACGGTGGCGACCCCGTCATGGTCGGCAAGACGTTCAAAGGTCTGACCGACGAGCTACTGCGTTGGCAGACAGAAGAATTCCCGAAGCACGAACGCGACCGCGACGATCACACCGTCTATCTGATGCCCGGTCTGGTCGTCGAGATCGAACTCGACGGTGTGCAGGTCAGTTCTCGGTATCCCGGTGGGGTGGCACTCAGATTCGCCAGGGTGCTGCGGTACCGGCCCGACAAGACTGCGGCGCAGGCCGATTCCATCGATGCGGTCCGTTCCCTGTTGCCCGGCGCAGGACCGGCCCGTCAGATTTGACGTGCGAGTTCGATCACCTTGTTGCGGGCGTCAGAGGCTGACGCTGTGGACTGCTCGGTGAGTGGATCGAGTGCCGCGATGCGCCCGACGAGGGTCAGATCAGAGGTCACCACATCAACCTTCATGCCCAGAGCTGTGCCGAGGACATGAACGAGCGGTGGAATGGTGTGGTCGAGACCCTCGTCTTTCGACCCGGCCCCGTACGTCAGGCCGCGCGACGAGACGACCACCACCGGGATTCCCGCGAACGGCTGGTCCGGAGTGTCATACGGTGCAGTGGTCCCGAGCACGTGGATGTGATCGATCCAGGCCTTGAGTGACGACGGGATCGACCAGTTGTACATCGGTGCTCCTATGACCACTGCGTCCGCGGTGGCCACCTCGGCGATCAGCTCTGCCTGTAGTGCTTCCGCCGCGGGATCCGGGTTCTCGGCATCAACTCGGAGTCGCGGTGCGTAATGCAGTCCGGCGTCGGAGATGTGCGGTACTGGATCAGCGTGCAGATCCCGGTAGCTCACGGCACGGTCGTCGCCGGCCTCGAGCCAGGTGGTGGCGAACAGCCGGGTCAGCTCGCGCGACGCCGACGTCTTCGGGTTGGCGGATGAATCGATGTGCAACAGGTTGGGCATCAACTCATTTAACACGCTCCCCGACACGTCGCCGGGGGCGGTGGAGAGGGTGGAGAGGGTGCTAGGGGGTGAGGTTCTCCCGCAGGAGGCTCTCCAGGGTGTCGAAGTGGCGCTGGTCGGCGTCGGCCCGGTAGGACGCCATGTCCGACATCGTGTAGCCGTGCGGCGCATCCGGATACACCTCGGACGTGTACAGCAGACCGGCCGCGTCGAACGCCTTCTCCAGGATCTCGATCTTCTCGATCGGCATCGACCGATCGTTGTCGGCATGTCCCAGATACAGGCGCGCCCGCGCGTTCTTGGCCACGAGGTGCGGGCTGTCGGGGGCGTCGGTCACCAGGTTGCCGCCGTGGAACCCGGCAGCGGCCTTGACCTGATCCGGGCGAGCACCTGCGGTGCGCAGCGCCAGGGCCGACCCCGTGCAGTATCCGGTCACGCCGACTCCGTCGCCGCTGACCTCGGGGAGTTCGAGCAGGCGGTCCACGTACTCGCCCACGTCCGCGGTGGCCAGCCCGGAACCCAGGGAACGAACCCGGCCCATGGCGCCGGCGATGAACTCGTCACGGTAGGCGGGATCGCCGAGATCACCCTGCGCCGCGAGGTCTTCGACGGTGCCGTGCCGGTAGAACGCGTTGGGGGCCATCACGACAAAGCCCCAGCCGGCGATCCGGTCGGCCATCTCGTAGATGCGGGGGCGGAGGCCGAAGGCGTCTATGTACAGCAGGACGCCGGGATGAGCACTCTCATCTGGTCGGGTCACGTAGGCTTCCGCGACGCCGTGTCCGGCCTCGATCTCGATGGTGGTGCTCAACATGAACACAACGCTACCGGGGACCCCCGCAGCGGTTTCGACGGGTCAGCACCTCGTCGGCCGTCAGTCCGGGCTGACGAACTCGGGTTGGTCGAGTAGTCGCAACCAGCTGCCGTCGGGTTGTCTGCGTACCACCTGGGCGCGAGCACCGGCGCCGTCCCGTGGTGGGGTCGAGGTGAGGGCGATATCGCCGACGACCAAGGTCGGCAGGGGCTGCTCGGCCTCGAAATATGGCTTGTGGGAGAGTATTTCGGCCCACAGTGCCTCGATGGCCGCGCGTCCCACGGTCTGCTGTCCGGGCGGGTACGCAAGAACGGCATCCACTTCGTAGAGGAGCGCGACGCCTTCGGCATCGCCGGCGTTGGATCGCTCCACAAAGAGTCGGGTCAGGTCTTCGGGTGTCTGGGCGCTCTCGCGGCGTGACATCGTCTGTCCTTTCGTTGGGTGTGGTTGCCAGCCTCGCCCGACATTCATCAGAAGTCCAATAGATTGTTCTGTCAGATACTAGAATCTGTGGTCATGGAACTGAGGCAGCTGGAGTACTTCATCGCGGTGGCGGAAGAGGCCAACTTCACCCGCGCGGCCGAACGTGTGCGGATCAGCCAATCCGGCGTCAGTGCTCAGATACGGCAACTCGAACGCGAACTCGGCGCGGAATTGTTCGATCGCTCGAGCCGGATCGCTCGGCTCACCCCTGCGGGACGGGCCGCGATCGGCCCGGCGCGCAACGCGCTGGCGGCGGTCGGGACGGTTGGTCAGGCAGTGGACGATCTGGGCGGGCTGGTCCGGGGTCGGCTGTCGATCGGGATGGTCATCGGCTGCACGATCATGCCGCTGTTTGTGGCAATCGCGAAGTTCCACACGTCCTATCCCGGTATCGAAATCGCTGTGCAGGAGGCGAATTCGGATCAACTCGCCGATGATGTGCTCGGTGGCCGTCTGGATGTTGCCATCGTGGGTACGGCCGGACCGGCTGGCGACGGATTGCGCGCGTCGGTCATCGTCAGTGAAGGTCTCGTGGCGCTTGTTCCTCCGGGGCATCACCTGGCGGAACGCGCATGTGTCACGGTCTCTGATCTGGCCGGCGAGGCCATTGTTGCGATGCCGCCGGGAACAGGAATCCGCGCGGTCCTCGATACCGCCTGTGCCGCAGCTGATTTATCGCCTCGCGTTGTCGTCGAGGCAAGCGCCGGTGATGCCGTCCTGGAGTGCGCCGCGCGCGGGTTGGGAATCGGGATCCTGAGCGCGTCGATGGGGTCGGACCATCTCGGACGGTTGAAGGTGATTCCGATCGAAGCTGTCGACGTCGCAGCCCAACTGTCCGCGGTGTGGTCGACGCCGGCGAGTCCCGCGGTGGACACGTTCATCCCGCTGCTGCGCGAAGCGTTCGACCTGTGACGGACAACCACGCGTTCACCGATGCCGAACGTGCGGCGGTGTACCGGGCCATCGCCGAACGCCGTGACATGCGGACGTTTGTGGCGGGCGCGACCGTTCCCGTCGGCGTCCTCGAACGGTTGTTGCAAGCGGCACATGCGGCACCCAATGTTGGCCTGATGCAACCCTGGCGCTTCATCAGGATCACGGATCAGCTGCTGCGGAAGCAGATTCACTGCCACGTGGACGGCGAGCGGCGTCGAACGGCACACGCACTCGGCGAACGGTCTGACGAGTTCATGGCGCTCAAGGTCGAGGGCATACTCAATTGCGCCGAACTCTTGGTCGTGGCGCTGAGAGACGGTCGTGAACGGCATGTGTTCGGCCGTCGGACCATGCCGCAGATGGATCTCGCGTCGGTGTCCTGCGCAATCCAGAACCTCTGGCTCGCGGCGCGATCGGAGGGGCTCGGCCTGGGCTGGGTCTCGTTGTTCGAACCGGATGTGCTTGCCGAGCTCCTCTCGCTGCCGGACGGGTCCGAAGCGGTGGCGGTGTTGTGCCTCGGTCCCGTTCCCGCATTTCCGGAACGTCCGGTTCTGGAGATCGACGGCTGGGCAACCGGCCGCCCATTGCGCGAATTCGTGGGCGAGAACGGTTGGTGAGCGTGATCAACTTGTTCTAGTCCAAGTAGAACTATACGATCATGGAGTGCTCATACGTGTGGATCCGACGGCGTCGCAGGCGCTCTACGAGCAGCTTGCCGCCGCAGTTCGTGGATCGATCATTCGCGGGGAAGTGGTTGCCGGCGAAAGGCTTCCGGGTGCGCGCGACCTGGCCGAATCACTCGGGGTGAATGTGCACACCGTCCTGCGCGGCTACCAAGAATTACGTGATCAGGGATTGGTCGAGTTGCGCCGTGGCCGTGGGGCAGTGGTAACTCACGCCGCGGTCCCGGAACAAGCCGACCTGCGACGCGCGATCGACGCGGTGCATGCCGCCGCCCGACGACTGGGCCTCGGCGGCGACGACCTCGCTCTGATGATTCGGGAAGGATACTGACATGGGTGCGCCGACAGGCGATACGAAACGACCGCTGGTGCGATTGGCGGTTGTGGCACTGACGATTCCGCTCATGTGCTCGTTGGTGTCGGCGGTACTGCTGTTCGCCTGGCGCGATGATCTGCCGGACAAGGTCGCGACACATTGGGGTGCCGGTGGTGAGCCCGACGGTTTCACGTCGGTGACAGGTGTCCTGGGCGTGCTCGTGGTCGGCGGGATCGTCCTGGGGGTTGTGGCCCTGATCATTGCCGCGGTATGTGCGGACCGGCGACTGTGCGCACAACTGATCAGCGGTGTTGCCGGGATGGCGGCATTCGTCTGCGGTCTGACGCTGGCGGTGACCGGTACTCAATTGGGATCGACCGATGCGTCCGCGGCAGAGCTGCCATGGTGGGTGCTTGCCGTCGGCTTTGCGGCCGGCGGCTCCGCGGCGGCGCTGGTGTACCGAATGGTGCCGCCGTGGTCGACACCTGCCGTTCCCGCGGGATCGGAATCGGGTCCGCAGATGCCCATCGGATCGGCGGAGGTGGTGGTATGGACGAGATCGGTGCTCAGTGCCGGAGTGGCCTTGGTGCTGATGGTGGTGGGTGTTGTGACGTGCCTGGTGCTTGCGGTGGCGACCGGACTGTGGGTCCTGTTCGGGGTGGCTGCGGCTCTGGCTGCGGTGGCCGTCGTGATGTACGGGATCCGGGTCACCGTGGATCCGCGGGGATTGTCGATCACGAGCATCGTCGGGTGGCCTCGGGTTGTCATCCCGGCCTCGGAGATCGCGACAGTTCACGCGGTGCAGGTCAGCGCCATCAAGGACTTCGGCGGATATGGATACCGACTCGGATTTCGTGGTGAACTCAAGGGTGCCAAAGGCTTTGTGCTCCGGTCGGGCGAGGGGATCCTCGTCGTCAGAACCGATGGCGCCCGTCAGATCGTGGTGGTCGACGACGCGACCACCGGAGTTCGATTGCTCGAGGCCTACCGACTACGCGCGCAAGACGCCGCCTGAGCAAACTCGGGTTGCGGACGACGCGGGCAGTCCGCACAAGTGAGCCGCCGCATCCACGCTGGGTGCGGCGGCTCACCTGTCACGCGATCCTGATCCGTTGTGTCACAAGATGTAGAGCATTTCCTGGTACGTCGGAAGCGGCCAGAGATCATCCGCGACAACACTTTCGAGGGTGTCGGCTGCGATCCGAACCGAAGCCATCGCGGGCAGCAGGGTGTCGCGCGCGTACTTGGCTTCCTCCATGCTGCCCTCGACGTGGACGCCGAGTGCCGACTTCAGGGTCGCCAATGCGGTGGTCAGCTCGGCCATCGGCTCGCTGACCATCTTCAGCAGCGTGATGTCTGGTTCGATCCCGGCTGCTCGGAGCGCCGTGACGTTCGTGGCGATCTCGGTCTGGTAGCGGACGGCGGCCGGCATGACCAGCGTCGAACCGATCTCCAGTGTCAGCTTGGCCTCGACAGCGATGGTCAGGATGTACTGTTCCAGGCCGATCTCGTAGCGGCTGTACATCTCTCGATCGTTGAAAACCCCGTACTTGGAGAACAATTCGATCGACGACTCCGAGATCAACTCGGGAAGCGCGTCGACCGTGGTCTTCAGGTTCGGCAGGCCACGCGACTCGGCTTCGATGGGCCAGTTGTCGGAGTAGCCGTCACCGTTGAACACCACAGCTCCGTGTTCGGTGATGATGTCGGTGAGGAGTGTCTGCACGGCGGAATCGAACTCGGTTCCGTCGGCGAGGGCCTTCTCGAGGGTGGTGGCACAGAAGTCGAGGGAATCGGCCAAGATGGTGTTGAGTACCACCATCGGCTCACTCACGGTCTGCATCGAGCCGGGAGCACGGAACTCGAAGCGGTTGCCGGTGAAGGCGAACGAACTGGTGCGGTTGCGGTCGCCGGGGTCGGTCGGCAGCGCCGGCAGGGTATCGACACCGATGAGCATGGTGCCCTTGCCCTTTGAAGACGTTGCGGCACCCTTCGCGATCTGCTCGAAGACGTCGGCCAGCTGCTCGCCGAGGAAGATCGACACGATGGCCGGGGGTGCTTCGTTGGCGCCGAGGCGATGATCGTTTGTCGCCGACGCCACGGACACGCGAAGGAGCCCGGCGTGCAGATGTACCGCCCGGATCACGGCCGCGCAGAACACCAGGAACTGTGCGTTCTCGTGAGGGGTGTCCCCGGGCACCAGGAGGCTGCCGAACTTGTCGTTGCCGAACGAGAAGTTGACGTGCTTACCGGATCCGTTGACGCCGTCGAACGGCTTCTCGTGGAAGAGACACTCCATCCCGTGCTTTTTCGCGACGGTCTTGAACGTCGTCATCAGGAGTTGCTGGTGGTCGGCCGCGATGTTGCCGCGTTCGAACATCGGCGCGATCTCGAACTGGCCGGGCGCGACCTCATTGTGACGGGTCTTGGCGGGGATCCCGAGTTTGAAGAGCTCGCGTTCGGTATCCATCATGAAGCCCAGGACACGTTCGGGCACAGCGCCGAAATAGTGGTCGTCGAACTCCTGACCCTTCGGTGGTTTGGTGCCGAACAGTGTGCGCCCGGCGTTCAGCAGGTCGGGGCGCGCCAAGAAGAAGTGGCGATCGACCAGGAAGTACTCCTGCTCGGGTCCACAGAAGGCCACGACATTGCCGGGATTGCTGTGCCCGAACAGCTTCAGCACACGTTCCGCGTGCTTACCCATCGCCTGTTGCGAACGCAGCATCGGGGTCTTGTGGTCGAGTGCCTCACCGGTCATCGACACGAACACGGTGGGGATACACAGGGTGTTGCCGTTGGGGTTCTCGAGCACGTACGCCGGACTGGTCACGTCCCAGCCGGTGTAGCCGCGGGCCTCGAATGTGTTGCGGAGTCCACCGTTCGGGAAGCTGGAGGCGTCCGGCTCGCCCTGGATGAGGGTCTTGCCCTGGAACTCGGCGAGTGTGGATCCGTCTCCCGAGGGTTCGAGGAAGCTGTCGTGCTTTTCTGCGGTGAGCCCGGTGAGCGGATAGAAGACGTGTGCGTAGTGGGTGGCGCCCTTCTCTAGCGCCCAGTCCTTCATCGCGGACGCGACTGCGTCGGCGACGGCAGGATCGAGTTTGCTGCCCTTTTCGATGGTGGCGATGACCGACTTGTAGACGTTCTTGGGCAGCCGTTTCATCATGACGGACTTGTTGAACACGTTTGCGCCGAAGATGTCTCCCGGCGCCTCGGTGATATCGAAACTGACCGGAGGCGGTGTATATGCCTCGACTGCAGTGATGGCGGCAAGCCGGATGTTGTTTCCGCTCATTCGTTCATTACCCTTCTCGCGGGTCTCACTGGTGCTGAAAGCCCTGACCTGCGAACTCTACGAACGATCGGTAACGGACTCGTTGCATCCCAGTGACGATGCAAATCAGAGTTGACCGGGTGTTACGCATTGATTGCGCGCCCGGTCCTTGGATGTCCGTTTCGCGAGTTCAGCCTGTTTCGAGAGGTCAGCGACCAGATGGCCGATCGATACGGAAGAGGTGATGCTGACCGTCGTCGATCGGATTGTCCGGTTTGAGATACCCGGTGGCGACCTGGGTGAAGCCGGCGGACAACAGCGCCCGCCACGACGCCGGGTTGGCGACGGCAACCGGAACGATGATCGTGTCGGTTTTCGGGTGATCAACCCAGCAACTCTCGACCATCCGCCGGATCATCAGGGTTCCGTGACCGCGGCCGATCATCTCGACCTCACCGATGAAGTAATCAATGGACATTGCGAAATCGGGAATCTTGAGCAGCGATTCGAGCTCGGCCAGGTCTTCGGGATAGTCCGCCAGTCGGTACCGCTGTATCAATCCGATGGGCTGATCGTCATAGAGGACGATGAAGTCCTCGCATGGTTCGGTCCCGTCGATGCTGCCCCCGAAGTCGCGCTCGACGGCGTCGTCGGATGTGTCGTGATTCCAGAAGCGCGAGACATGGGGAGTGCTCAGCCAGTTCTTGATCAGGACAAGATCATCGCGCTCGGTACGCCGAAACCGCATGCATTCACTGTCCGCGCCGAGCCCGCGCAGGTCAATCCTCCATGTGTATGTTCTCGGCCTCCAGCGCGGGGAAGATGTGGTCGCGCAGCAGTGGCGCGAGCTGCTGTGACCTGTCTGATCGGTCGTACCAGCGCAGTTCCGCGATCTCTCCTGCCGGTTCGGGTGTGCCGGTGAGTTCCGCGCAGAAGATGTGCCCGCGCACCGAGGTGTCGGGTTCGTTGGCGGCAGCAGCGGTGAATGTGCCGAGTTCGGTCAGGTCGCGGGGCGTGATCTTGATGCCGATCTCCTCGAGCACTTCCCGAACTGCGGCTTGGGCCGGGCTCTCCCCGGGTTCGAGCTTTCCGCCGGGGAGCATGAAGGCCGCGGTGCCGGACTTTCGAACGGTCAGTACCTGCGACGCCGCGTTGTGGAAGCAGACGGCGGAGACGGTCAGGTGCTTCGGCGTCGGTTCGGCACTGGTACTCATGGCAGAAATGATGCCGGGTGGGTGGGCAACGCGTGCGACCGGAGTACTTCCGCGAATCTGTAACACGTTCTAGTGTGGTCGGCATGACTGTTTCTCCGGATGCGACCACCGAAATCGATCACCTGCGCGGCGGCACCCACCTCGGCCATCTGATGGTCGCGGCACTCAAACGACATCGCGATGAACCTGTTCTATTTGTGGGGGATACCACGCTGACCGGTGGGCAGATGGAGGCCCAGGTCAGCACCTACGTCCAGGCCTTCGAATCCCTGGGCGCGGGGTCGGGTACTGCGGTGGGGCTGTTGGCGCTCAACAGGCCGGAGGTTCTCTATGTGATCGGCGCGGGGCAGACGCAGGGTTGGCGCCGGACCGCATTACACCCACTCGGATCGCTCGACGACCACGCCTACGTCCTGGGCGACGCGCAGATCGCCACGCTCGTCATCGACCCGGTGCCGATGTTCGTCGAGCGCGCCGCGGCGCTGCTTCAGCGCGTCGACAGCCTCAAACAGGTCCTGACCCTCGGCCCGGTGCCACCGGAGCTCGCCGAGGTCGCGCGTGATGTGACCGCGGAGGCCAAGCGCTTCGAGGCCCGGCCCCTGGTTGCCGCGGATCTGGCTCCTGACCACATCGTCTCGATCACCTATACCGGCGGGACAACCGGAAAACCCAAGGGTGTCATCGGAACTGCGTCGGCCATGGCGACGATGACGCAGATCCAGCTGGCCGAATGGGAATGGCCGGAGCATCCGCGCTTTCTCATGTGCACGCCGTTGTCGCATGCGGGGGCGGCGTTCTTCGTACCGACCCTGATGAAGGGCGGATCGATGGTGGTGCTGGCCAAGTTCGATCCCGCGGAGGTGCTCCGGACGATCGAGGAACAGAAGATCACGGCCACCATGTTGGTCCCCTCGATGTTGTACGCACTGATGGATCACCCCGACTCCCGCACCCGCGATCTGTCCTCGCTGCAGACCGTCTACTACGGGGCCTCGGCGATCAACCCGGTGCGCCTCGCGGAGGCAATCGAGCGCTTCGGTCCGATCTTCGCCCAGTACTACGGCCAGTCCGAGGCGCCGATGGTGATCAGCTACCTGCCCAAGGGTGCGCACGACGAGAAACGACTGTCGAGTTGTGGACGGCCGTCGGCGTTCCTGCGGACGGCGCTACTCGGTGACGACGGCAAACCCGTACCGGTGGGGGAGCCGGGCGAGATCTGCGTCGCCGGTCCACTCCTCGCCGGCGGCTACTGGGGCCTGCCCGAGGCGACCGCGGAGGCCTTCCGCGACGGCTGGCTTCGGACCGGCGACGTCGCCCGCGAGGACGAGGACGGTTTCTGGTTCATTGTCGATCGCACCAAGGACATGATCGTCACCGGTGGTTTCAACGTCTTCCCCAGAGAGGTCGAAGACGTTGTGGCCGAGCATCCTTCGGTTGCGCAGGTGGGTGTCATCGGTGTCCCGGACGAGAAGTGGGGTGAGGCGGTGACCGCGATCGTGGTGCTGCGTGCGGATGCGGCGATCGATGACGCCTCGATCGAGACGATGATCGCGGAGATCCAGGATGCCGTGAAGGATCGGAAGGGCGCGGTGCAATCGCCGAAGCGTGTCGTCGTTGCCGATGCGCTACCGCTCACTGCTCTGGGCAAGCCGGACAAAAAGGCGCTGCGCGCACAGTATTGGAGTGAGAGCGACAGGGCTGTCGGCTGAGCGGACCTGACCTGTGGTGACCGGGTGGCGCCGAGGTCGCCCGCTGCGGACCATTCGATGAAACGTTCTGCAGCGGGCTCCCTCAACCGGTCCCTTTGCTCAGCCCTTCACGCACACGACCTGTTTCAGGTGTGCGACCACCTCGACCAGGTCGGTTTGGGCGGCGATGACCGAATCGATGTCCTTGTAGGCGGCCGGGATCTCATCGACCACCCCGGCATCCTTCCTGGACTCGACACCTTCGGTCTGGGCCACCAGATCCTCGGTGGTGAACGTCCGGCGCGCCTTGGACCTGCTCATCCTCCGGCCCGCGCCGTGGGAGGCGGAGTAGAAGGATGCCTCCGACCCCAGGCCGCGCACCACGTAGGAGCCTGTGCCCATGGATCCGGGGATCAAACCCATGTCGCCCGAACCGGCGCGGATGGCGCCCTTCCTGGTCACCAGCAGTTCGAGACCGTCGATCACCTCGGTCGCGACGTAGTTGTGGTGACACGAAATCGGATCTTCGAACTGGACTGCTCTGCTCGGAAAGGACTCCCGCACAGCTGAACACACGAGTTCGAGCATGACCCGGCGATTTCTGGCCGCGTACTCCTGTGCCCAGGTCAGATCGCGACGGTAGGCATCCATCTCCGGCGTTCCGGCGAGGAACACCGCAAGATCACGGTCAGGCAGATCGGCGTTGTGGGGGAGGCCGGCAGCGACCTGCATATGCTGATCGGCAAGCGACTTCCCGATGTTCCGGGAACCGGAATGAAGCATCACCCACACCGACGCATCGCCTTCTGCGACGCAGACCTCGATGAAGTGGTTGCCGCCGCCCAGGGTCCCGAGTTGCTTGTGAGCCCTGGTGTCGAGATTGCTCACACCCCGGTCGAGATCGGCGAACCGAGCCCAGAAATCACCCCAGCCGCCGCCGACCTCCATTCCACGCAGATTCACCGGCCGTTTGTGGGCATGAAAACCGACCGGGACCCTCGCCTCGATGGCCGATCGCAGAGCCGAAAGGTCGTCGGGAAGATCTGAGGCAACCAGATCTGTTCGGACAGCGGACATCCCACATCCGATATCGACACCTACCGCGGCGGGACAGACTGCATCACGCATGGCGATCACCGAACCGACCGTCGCGCCCTTGCCGACGTGGACATCGGGCATCACCCGAACGCCATGAACCCAGGGCAGGGTCGACACCCGACGTAGCTGCTCGCGCGCCTCATCCTCGACGGACGCTTCGTCAACCCACAGGAGGGTTGAGGCGACTGCGCCGGACAGGGGTACGGGATAGCGGGTGTTCATGGTGGTTCCTTGATCGTCGGTACGGCCATCGGTTGACGGCCCCGGCAACGGTAGTCACCAGTTGTTGTCGCCGTCTATGGATTATCGGCTGGGTACTCTTCGGTGATGACCCGTCGACGTGCCAGGCCGCTGAAGTCGCACATCGCTACCCGGTTGCGTGGTGTGGCGTTCAGCTATCCGGAGATCGGCGAGACCCGGGCGAAGCCTCCGGACGGATATCACCACGTGCACCGGGAAGTTGTTGTCGGATCCGGCCGCCGGCGATTCGACGAGATCGCCGGCGCGATCGAGACGTGGCAGGTGCAGCTCGGTGCCGGTCTCCGGGTCTACGCATCGTCGGAGACCATCGCGGCAGGCACGGTCGCCCGGGTTGCGGTCGGTGTGGGTCCGCTGCGCCTCAAGGCTCCGGTCCGGGTTGTGTACGTCGTCGACGAGGCCGATCGCCGCGGCTTTGCGTACGGAACACTCGTCGGCCACCCCGAGTCGGGTGAGGAACTGTTCTGTGTTGAGTTGCGGGACAACAACACTGTCGTATTTGTGGTCACCGCCTTCTCGCGGCCGCACACCCGCTTGGCTCGGATTGCGGGTCAGGTGGGCCGCTTGGGCCAACGCGCGATCACGGCACGGTATCTCCGTGCGATGCGCACGTGGGTACCGCGTGACTGACCTGACGGCGTGGATGTGCGCTTGCTAGAACGGTGCTGGTGGGGTGTTCCTTTCCTGTTCCTCCCGGAGTCTGCGATTGTGTCGCCGTTCTTGTTGGCGGCGTGCGTGTTTGGCAGCGGTCCGCGATTGACGTCGGTCCTTGTGATGCCGGTTCTTGTCTTGTGTGCCCGGCGTGGATGGAGGCCGGTTCGGTGATCCGCGTTGGTCATCGAAGACGATCGACCTCAACGTCGGGAACAGATCATCACCGGTCCACGCCGGACCGCCATAGCTCCGGCCTTCCGGCGTGGTGAAGACCAGCCTCGTTCGCCCGGTCCACCGATCGGGGTACTGATCATCGAGCCATTCTGAATGCGTTTTCACCAGGTGGTGAAAACGACACAGCGTCTTCATCTCTGACGGATGCGTACAACCACCCCTCGGGATCCTCGTGGTTGTACTCACAAGTGTGGTCAAGATCGCCGCCCCACGCTTCTTCTCACACCCGGGCCACATGCAATAGCAATCGCGGATCCGGATGTAGCTGTCCAACACCACCGACGGCCGGTACTGGTCACCGGGTTGCGTCGAAGGCAGCGCAACCACCCGTGGGAACGGCGGATCGGCAGCTGCGGTCGTATCCGCGAACCCCCCGACCGGCGGATTCTCCGGCGCACGCATATGCACGGTGCGCTTGCCAGGAGGCTCCGGCTCCGGCTTCTCCGATTCTGACTGCGCAGGAGCAGGTTCTTGTTGTGCCGGTATTGGTTCCGCCGGCGTGACCTTGTTACCCAACGGACGCTGCACGGTCTCGGGACGGCCCGCGATATCGCGAGCATGAGCCGCGGAGATGACACCATGGCCGTCGATGAAGCCGGGATTGTCAGCAGTCCCATCGAGCGTCGCCTGATCGGTGATCACATGCAGAACGATCTTCACATCCACACCCGAGATCACCTGCCCCGCGGGAACAGTCACGATGTCGGCGGTGCACGGATGTTTCGGGTCAATCGAGCACTGG